>DAOUKB010000073.1:0-36840 GCA_034421855.1 Anaerolineales bacterium | reverse complement strand
TACAGGTCTTCCCGCCGGCGCCCCACGCGATGTACATTCAGAGCCTTCATTTCTGCGGGCATGCGCGCGTAGACGTCCGGATGGACGGGCTGATGTCCCCCTTCGCGGTACATGTTCCACCAAACCGGATAATAGGAAATATTCAACCCCATACGATGTTCGGAGCGGCTCGTGTTGGCTCCGTTGGCATGCCAAACGCCGGCATGCCACAACACCACCGAGCCCTGCGGCCCCGTGATCTTCCTGAGTGTCGGATCGTCGGGAGAAAAGCTGCGGGGAGGCCGGGCCCGCTGGGCGTGGCTGCCTGGCGCTATCAAGGTAGCGCCGTTGCGTGCGGTGAAGTCCGAAAGCATCCACATGGAGTTGACCAGCCACGGATCCTCCGGCAAACGTGCGGGCAAATCTCGCGTCGAATCGACGTGTACGCCCCCGGCGGGAGCTCCGGGCTTGACCCACTTGGAGCAGATGGCGCCGATCCGCACGTTGGGACCCAGCACCTGGCGTACTGTCGACAGCACCTCGGGGTGCGCCGCGAAGGCCCAACAGGCTGCGTCGAGATTGGCCAGGCCGAACAGAGTCTGATACAGGTCGTCGTCGGGGTCCTGCAACAGATCGCGCAAGGCAGGATCCCGATGCCACTGGTAGCAACGCTGGGCCAGCTCCTCCGCCTGGGCGGTAGGCACGATGGATTCGAGAATGCAATATCCTTGCGTCAGCAGCGTCTGGGCGGGATTCTGCTTCATATGCTTTCCGACGCCAGCGGATAACCGTAGGGGCGCTCCATAAAGTTGGCCGGCATGGGCCAACCCTGTCCTCCCATCGTCTCGAAGCGGTCGTCCATACCGCTAAGCCAGAAAAACATCTGGGCCGCGTCCCGGCTGTCCCGGAACTGCGGCCGAAACGTGGGCCCTTCCAGATGGTAGGGGGCATTGGCCAAGTCGAAATCCGGCTCGATTTTCCAATCCCGCACCGGCGGGACGGTCCGCCAGTAGTTGTATTTGAGTAGATGGCGCACGGATTTCACGCGGGAGTTGCCGCGCCGGTGCCAAATAGCGTATACGGTCAGGAACACCGAGCCCGCCGGAGCCGACGTCTTGACGGCCCCCTGAATAGCTCCGTAATGGCCCATCGACGGGGAGGTGGAAAAGAGAAAGTGGGAACCGGGCAGCACTTCGGTGGGCCCCATGGCGTCCGTGCAGGCCTGCGGCAGATAGAAGACTTGCAGGTAGTGCAGGGCGTGGGTATACCGCGAGCCGCCGTCGCGGTGCCAGCCCTGCGCCGGAGCCGGGGTCTCCATGCGATGGCTGCTCATCAGATTGGGCAGCGCGAAGTCGGCGCCGAGCAGGGAGCGTACGGCGCCGGCCACGGTGGGATTCAACAGCACTTGGCGCTGAAACCAGTCGATTTCGATCAATTCGGTCGGCTCATGGCTGGCATGGTCTTGGAGATACTCCAGAGTGCGCCGATTGGTCTCCGCGTCGATCACGCCCGGAAACATCATGTAGCCCTGTTTGCAGAACTCCAGGACTTCCGTATCGGTCAAGGTGGCCGGGCAATCTCGGGTAAGCATGATTTCTCCTCTCCTCCTGTGCGAACTCTAGCGTTCCAGTATGAATTCACATCCCAGTCCGTACGTGCGCCGTTCGTCCAGCAGCAGGGCCAGATTGGGGAACTGCACTACGCGCCATCCATCCCGAATGGCCGCCAAGACCGTGGCATACGGAAAATCGGCGGCCGATTCCGGCTCGGGTTGTACGCGGCCCGCGGTCACCAATTGCATCCCCAGCACCGGGGACGTGAGCGCGGTACTGGAGCATTGCAGATAAAGCAGATCCTGCAGTTCAGGCCCGGGCTCCGCCAACCGATCCAGGAGCTCCTGCAAGTGGACGGCGGTCAGGGCTCCGCGCGCGTGCAGCGCAAGGCAATCCTGCAGACGATGCCGGACCTCTGTGATCTTCATGGCTGAACCTCTGTGGGGGACGAATGGTGAATGCTCTGCAGCGACAGAGCATGGGCAAAATGACAGCGCACGTGATGACCCGGCGCATATTCCAGCAGTTCCGGTTCCTCCGCTTCGCAGCGCGGTTCCCGATACCGGCAGCGTGTGTGAAAGATACAGCCGGCCGGCGGTTGGGAGGGATCCGGCACCTCGCCTTCCATGACGATGCGTTGCGCCCGATAGTGCGGATCGGGGCGCGGTACCGCCGACAGCAACGCTTCCGTATACGGATGACGGGGACGTCGCATGATTTCTTCCGTAGGGGCCGTTTCCACCACCTTGCCCACGTACATGACTGCCACGCGATCGCTGATGTGCCGTACCACGCTGAGATCGTGGGCCACGAACAGGTAGGTGAGCCCCATGGAACGTTGCAGATCCTGCAGCAAGTTGATTACCTGGGCCTGTACGGACACGTCCAGCGCGGACACCGGTTCGTCGCAGACCACGAGACGAGGATGCAAGATCAAGGCCCGCGCAATGCCCAGGCGCTGGCGTTGGCCGCCGGAGAAACTGTGGGGATAGCGCCGCAAGTGTTCCACCTTGAGGCCCACGTTTTCCATCATGGCCGCCACGCGGTCTTCCTGTTCCCGGCCCTTGGCCAAGCCGTGGATCAGCAGGGGTTCACCGATGATTTCCAACGCGGTCATGCGCGGGTTCAACGCCGAAAAGGGATCCTGAAAAATCATTTGCAGGTGCCGCCGTTGGTTTTTCAATTCGCGGCCCTGCAACACGGTGAGGTTGTGGCGGCGCGTGCCGTCGTGGAACCAGATGGCCCCGGAAGTAGGTCGAAACACCCGTACGATCATGCGGCCCAAGGTGGTTTTGCCGCAGCCCGATTCCCCCACCAAGCCCAGGGTTTCCCCGGCGCGAATGGCGAGATCGACGCCGTCCACGGCTTTGACATGCCGCACAGTGCGGCGCAACAGGCCTTCTTGCACGGGGAAATGTTTGCGGACCGCACGCACCTCGAGCAGGGCGGCGGCGCTGGAGACGTCAGGCGTCATCGGTGGCCTCCGCCGCGGAATCGTACAGAAAGCAGCGCACGAGATGCTGCGGTGCAAACTCCGCCATGGACGGCATGGCCTGGTCGCAGAGACCGGGCATAAAGTCCATGCAGCGGTCGGCATAGGCACAGCCTGGGGGCACATGAAACGGATCCGGCACGGATCCCTCGATGGCCGCCAGACGCTGGGTCGTCTCGGCGTCGATGCGGGGAATCGAACGCAGCAAGGCCCGCGTATAGGGGTGCGCGGGGTTGTCGAACAGGTCCTGCACCGCCGCCTGCTCCACCACCCGGCCCAGATACATGACGGCGACCTCGTCCGCGATTTCGGCAATGACCCCCAAATCATGCGTGATGAACAGAATCGCCATCCCGAAATCGTTCTGCTGTTGCGTAAGCAGAGCCAGAATCTGCGCCTGCACGGTGACGTCCAGCGCGGTGGTGGGTTCGTCGGCAATCAACAACAGCGGCGTACATGAAAGCGCCAGCGCGATCATGGCCCGCTGACGCATGCCGCCGGACAGCTGATGCGGATATGCGTTCGCGATGGCGTCTGCGCGCGCGATGCCCATGCGCCCGAGCAGGGAAATCGTGCGGGCGCGTACGTCTGCCCGCGACTCCTGCGGCATATGCAACAACATGGTTTCCTCGATCTGATTCCCGATCGTGTGCATGGGGCCGAACGAAGTCATGGGTTCCTGAAATATCATCGATATTTCGTTGCCGCGTACGTGTCGGATTTCCGGACCGCTGGGGGGCAAAGAGACCAGATCGAGCGGGGCGCCCGCGGTGCGTGCTCCGCGGTCGCGCTTGCGTTGCCGGAGGAGGATTTCGCCGGCTACGATCCGCCCGGGCGGGGAAGGCAGAATGCGCAATATGGTCTGTGCCGTGACGGATTTGCCGCACCCCGACTCCCCGATCACGCCCAGGGTCCGTCCCTTGTGCACTTCCAAGTGTACGTCTTCCACCGCCCGGACGATACCTTCCTGCAAAAAGAAGTGCACCTGCAGATTGCGAATGGTCAACAGCGGAGACGGGGAGTCGTGCATGGCGGGGCCCGGGCTATTGAGCGTAGGGGTCCGCCGCGTCGCGCAATCCGTCGCCCAGAAAATTGAACATCAGGACCGTCAGGACCACGAAGAGGCTGGGATAGAGGAGCCAGGGATAATGGGCCACCGACACGATCTGTTGGGCATCCTGCAAAAGCACCCCCCAGCTGACCGCCGGGGGCTGCAGACCCAGGCCGATGAAACTCAGCGCGGTTTCCCCCAGGATCATGTTGGGCACGGCCAGCGTCACCGACACCACGATATACGAGAGAAACAGGGGCAACAGGTGGCGCGTCACGATACGCCATTGGCTGGCCCCGGCAATCAGGGCGGCCACCGCGAAATCCTCCTCCCGGAGCGCCAGCAGTTTGCTGCGGACCACGCGGGCCAGCCCTGCCCAACCCACGATCGACAACACCAGGGTGATCGCGAAATAGGTCTGGACCGTGGTCCAATCACGCGGCACCGCGGCGGCCAGAGCCATCCACAAAGGAATGTGGGGAATGGAGATGAGCAGGTCGATGCCGCGCTGAATGGCCTCGTCCACTAGGCCGCCGACATAGCCCGAAACGCCGCCGATGAGCAACCCGAGCACAAAACTCAGGATCACCCCCAGCAAGCCGATGGTCAACGAGATGCGGGAGCCGTACACGACCCGCGAGAACAGGTCCTGTCCAAACCGATCGGTCCCGAACAACAAGACGGGCGGGTTGTCCACGCCGGTCCCGAAGAGGCGCCGCTCCATGGGTATCAGGTCCCACAGCTCGTAGGCGGAACCGCGGGGAAACAGGAGGATCGGAAATCGCGTCTCCTGCACCTCCGTGAACTCGCGGAGGAAAGTCTCGCGATTGAGACCGCCTTCCCGGGCATAGACGAACGGCCGCCGCCAATTTCCGTCCGGATCCCGGACGTGTATGCGGGTGGGAGACGCATGCAGCAGGGTCGGGAATTCTTCCATGGGACCGTAGGGAGCCACGAATTCGCAAAAGCCGGCAATCAGGTACAGCAACAGCAGGATCGGACTGGCGGCGATCGCCAGGCGGTGGCGGCGAAAGCGCCACCACATGAGGGTCAGTTGGGAGGCAAAATAATATCGTTCCTCCGAACGCGTTTGGGCCGTATCCGACGCCGCCGTCATGGCGCAATGCTCTCGAAGCGGATGCGGGGATCCAGCCAGACCAGCAGAATGTCCGAGATCAGGGTGCCTACGACGGTCAGGCTGCTCAGGATCAGCACCACGCTGCCGGCCAGATACATGTCCTGGTTGAGGAGCGCCGTAAGCAACAAGGGCCCCGTGGTGGGGATGTTCATCACCATGGAAACGAGCACCTCCCCGGAAATGATGCCGGGCAGCAACCAGCCGATCGTACTGACGATGGGATTGATGGCGGTGCGCACGGGGTATTTGAGCAAGAGCCGGACTTCCGGCAGACCCTTGGAACGGGCAGTCACGACGTATTGCCGCTGCAGTTCGTCCAGCAGCGTCCCGCGCATCACGCGGATAATGGACGCGGTGCCCGTCATGCCGATGATGATCACGGGGACCCACAGATGTTTCAACAGATCGACGACCTTGCCCACGCTCCACGCGGCATCTATATAGTCAGGGGAAAACAGCCCGATCGCACTCATGTTGAAGCGGTCGAACGCGAACCAGATGGCTATCAGCGCCAACAGGAAGGGGGGCATGGACAACCCCAGAAAGCCGATCAGGGTCGACACGTAATCCAGCAGCGAATATTGGTACGTGGCGGACAAAATGCCGATGGGGACCGCCACGGCAAAAATGAACACGGTAGTGGCCAGCGACACGGCGACGGTCAGCGGCACCCGTTCCACCAAGAGTTCGGACACCGGCACCTGAAATTGGAAAGACACGCCGAAGTCACGATGAATCAGGATGCGCCGTATCCAGATCAGGTATTGCACGTACATCGGCTTGTCGAGCCCGAAGAGACGTTTCAGCATCTCGATTTCCTCTTCCGCCACGACCGTACCCGCCGATTCCAGCTGCATGATGTACAGAGTCAAATAATCGCCGGGCGGCAGCTGGATGATGGCAAAGGTAATGACCGAAACGACACACAGCAGCGGAATCAAAATCAGGACGCGCCGCACGATGTAGACAAGCAACGCACTGCACCGCGGATGTCAGGGGAAGAAGGGAACCCAATCGATACGCCTGCCCTAATCCCGCCAGAGGGACCAAGGCAGGCGCAGGCTTACGAGGGTCGGACGGGGCGTCCGCCTACTCTTCGATATAGAACATCTCCGCCGCGGTCGCATTCTCGATGGCGATCCCGCCCGCGGGGACATTCTGGAGACGGTCGCTGACGATCAGCGGCCCGAGGACGTCGTCCACAATCGGAATCCACCATACGTTGTCGGCGATGTTCTGCTTCATGGCCTCCCACAACTCCTTGCCCCGGACATTGTCGGCCGTCGCGAACATCTCGTCCTGCATCTGGCGCAGTTCGATGTAGGCGGCAGGGGGTTCCACTCCCTGTTCTCCGCCGCTGTTGTACCACTGATACCAGAGGGGAGCGTACGTGAACTGCCATGCTCGTCCGACATAGTCGCCGTACTCGTGATAGGGCCAACGCGGATAGTGGGCCCACCAAGTTATGGCCTGGTGTTCATTGGCCCCGGCAATTTCCAGGAACAGACCGGATTCCACAATCTTGACGGAAGAACAGACGCCTACGTCCTGCCACATGCGGGACACCTGTTCCCCTACCGGAATCTCCTCTCCCGTAAAGGTGGCCATGACGAAGGGAATGCAGAACGGCTCGCCGTTGGACATGAGCCGTACGCCGTCGTCGTTCCGCTGGTTCAGACCCGCCTCGTCCAAGAGGGCGTTGGCCTGGTCCGGATCGTACTGATTCAGCGCAATCACCCGCGGCAGGGAGGCCAGACCCAGGTAGACGGCATCGATAATGTGGTCCCGGTCGACGGCCAGACTCAACGCCTGCCGCACCCGCAGGTCTTGCAGAGTTTCGGTCCATACCGGATCGATTTCGCTGGTCAAGTTGATGAACACCTCGCCCAGCGACGCATGTTGCGCCTGCAAGCGGGTCTGGTAGCCGTTGCCCTCGTTTTCCTTGTACAACGGGATGCTTTGCGGATTCACGGGCCGCCGCGCCAAATCCACTTCGCCGGCAATGATCTTGATCGTAGCTGCTTCCACGTCGGCCACGATCGAGATGTCGACTTCGTCCATATACGGGAGCTGGTTGCCGGCCGTGTCGACCTTCCAGTAATAGGGATTGCGGGTCATCTTCGCCCGGGTGGGTTCCATGCTGGTCAGGATGTAGGGCGCCCAAGTGGGCAACCCGGTTTCGTGCTGCCGATTCTGGTTCATCTTGGAGCCCAGCAGGCGCCACCATTCGCCTTCCTCGAAACCCGCCTCCACAATCATGGGATTCAAGGTGTCCAGGTTCGTATAATCGCCATGGAACTGCTTGAGATAAGCGCTGTCCGTGAGGAACGGCGACGTACCGTAGGTCAGGAGACTGAGGAAACTGCCGTACGGTTCGGTGAAGCCGACGGAAAACGTGTAGTCGTCGATGACTTCCAGCGCCATGGGTTCACCGTCCAGCGAACGACCGGAACGCCAGTCGGCACCGATGATCGGTGTATATTCCGGGTTGCGCCACAGGTCGTTGTACCAGAAAGCCACGTCCTCCGTCGTAAAAGCGGAGCCGTCCGAGAACTTCATGCCTTCCCGCATATGGAAGACGAAGGTGGCGCCGTTGTCTTCGACCTCCACGCCCGCCATCACATTGCCGCTCAAAGCGTCGGGATCATGCGCCAGTCCGGCCGTCGCGAGCCAAAACTCGTTCCGGAGCCAACCCGCATCGTGGCCCACCGAGCCCTGATCGTAGTCGATCAGACGCAAGGTGCCGCCATGCTTGCCCACATTCTGCGATCCCCACTCTGCCGGAATCTGCGGAATGCCGACCCGCGGGTTAAGCGGTAGGCGATCGTCCACCGGAGGCAGTTCGCCGGCCGCCACCATGGCGTCCAGCATAGGCGACCCGCGGAACTTGCTGTCTGCTGCCATGGCGTCGGCTTCCATGTCCGGTTCCGGCATGGGCGCTTCTTCAGCCGCCGGAGCCGGGGACGCACAGGCGGCGCACAGGACTGCCAACAACAAGGCAGTCACCCCCATCCTGCACCCGTCCAACCATTGTTTCCCCATACTCATTTCATTCACCTGTCCTGTCGAAATTGGAATTCAAGTCTCTAACGATACATGATCCAAAAAACCGCTGGCGCGCAGAACTCTGGCTGCTCTCGACGGCATACGCGCTTCAGGTACGTTCGGAAACTCAGCGGATACTACGCCGAAACGCCGTACGGCGCCGCTCGGGCGGAGACGGTTGCAGAGCGCCGTCGAGGAGGCAGTGGAGCTACGGTCTCGTCGATATGGATTCCAGCACCTGGATCACCGAAAAACGACTGGGAGTCGTCCTGGGGAACAGCTCCGATTAAGTCCCCATCAGAGTGCCGAGTGCGGCATGGACATGCAAGCGCAGGCGCTCTGCGAGCCCGCCGGACAGTGGGTCAGGCCCGGAAGTTCTGCTGGGTCTCCCAAGCGGTACGGGATGGATTTGCCCTGTATCGGCGGGCGGCAACGCGGGCAATTGGGGTCGACACCGCGCCCCCGGTCCTACTGGAGAGGCAAAACTGCAGGATGCGCTCGACGTCGCCCGCCATATCTTCCGAGGGGAGTCTCTTCTACGACATCACGGGGGAGACGCTCCTCGACAGGGCGGCGGCGGCTCCACCCCCAATGCAGACCCCGCCGCTGCTATCTGATCCCATATGACGCCGGCTACCGGAATGCCGTCCCGCATGCGCTCTTGGGCCGTCGTCGTTTCGCGTTCGCCCGGCAGCAAAACCTCCGCATGTCCCTGGGCAGGTAGGGAAGCCTTGATTCGGGCGAGCAGACTCTCCGCCGCCTCTCTCGTGGTTTCGGGATCGGCAAAGGTGTCCACGTCGATCACGACCACCGCCCAATTCGCTTCGTACGGCGTCCCCAACAGGATTCCGCCGAGGAATTCGTTGAACAAAGACAAACCGTAGCCTTTATGGTCGCCCATGGTCAGAATCGCGCCGCCGGCATACAGATCGTCGGGATCTCGGGAAGGAAGTCCCTCCTTGTTCAGGATCCAGCCTGGGGGCAGCCGCTGGCCGCGCTCCCGGTAAAATCGTACCTTTCCTTCCGCCGTCGTACTGGTCGAAAAGTCCGCCACGACGGGTCCGAACCTGCCGCCTGGCCAACCCACGGTAATCGGATTGGTGCTGAGGATCCGCTCGCGTCCGCCAAAGGGGGCCACCGACGTGTGTTCCGGGCTGCGATGTGCGCCTCCGCCGAGAATCTGAATCGCTTGACCCTGTGCCACGATGCGTTCCGCAAACCATCCGATCCGGCCTGTATGCGTAGTATTGATCAGGCCGCCGAAGGCGATTCCCGTACCTGCGGCTTTGGCGGCCACCAGCTCGCAGAGCTTTCGGAGCGCAAAGTGCCCGAAGCCCTGATGCGCATCGACCATGGCCACCGTAGCAGTTTCCCGCACGACGGTAGGCCGACTGCCGGCCTTGAGATATCCCTGTCGGATCAATTCCAGGTAGTGCGGGACCCGCAGAATGCCGTGCGACTCGACCCCCTTGAGGTCGGCGTCGACGAGGGAAGCGGCGACCGTGGCGGCAATCTCTTCCGGTGTTGCGGCGGCCGCCAGCAGGCGTTGTACGTAGTCCTGTAGGGCAGTAGGAGCAAATCGCATCATGAGGCCCCGTTCCGAGTAGGTTGCGCCGCGGCCAATATGCGCTGCACCAGTCCCTGATCCCGGCACGGCGCGGTCAAATCGGCCTGCTGCAGCGCCGCGGGCACGGCCCACAGCATCATGTTCTGATAGTAATCGGCGCCGAACGTGCGCTGTCCCGTATCGCTGTCGCCCCGCGTCGTGTTGGGAAAATCCCATACATAGCCCCAGCGCACTATGTTGGCCAAACAACTCTCGAGCAGCTCGAGGCCGAAGCTCCGGCGCCCCTCGTACATGTAGGTCATGGCCAGCATGAACAGTTCCGGCGGGAAGTAACTGTAGGGGCCGTATCCGCCCACCGGAGCCACGCTGCCGTCCAAGTGGGCGTAATTCACGGCTCCGGATTGGGAGAGCGCGCAGTTGACGCGGCGAATGGTGTCCAAGGTGGTTGCCACCCGTTCCGGGGGAAACACCGCGTCCACGCCATGCCAACGGGTAATCCACTGTCCATCCAGTTGATATCCAAATACGAGTTCCGAAGTGCTGTCGGTATCCGGATCCCGGAAATTCAAGTAGCAGGTTTCGTTCCACAACATGTCTTCCAGCGCGGTCTGGCCGGCCGCCAGCCAGGCGTCACACCGGGCGACATATTCTGCGTCTCCCAGCGCGGCGGCCATCCGCCGCATGATGGACACCTGTGCCAAACGGATGCCGCCCGCATGGGTAACATAGCCTTTCCAACCCGGTTCCGGCGCCTCGAACCATTCGGTGTCGCCCAAGGCATGACCGTCCGTACCCGGGGTCGGCATGGCTACGACCTGTGCCAAGCCGTATTCAGGACGCAGGGACAGAGCGAAGTCGTTGCACCGTTTCAGAGAATCCCAGAAAGCCTCCAGAAACCGATCGTCGTTCGAGGTGCGCCAGTACCGATCCGCCATGACGATGTAACAGGCTCCGTTCAGGACGGTCTGGTAGCCCTTGTCCGGAGCGGCCAGGTCGTAGGGCTGGCGATTGGCCGGATCGGAAGCCGTCACTCCGCCGAAGATCCACGGCGGGCGGCCGTCCGGCATCTGATAGGCTCGATAGCCATGGAGGGTGGAAAGGGCCGTCTCCGGGAAGAAGTACAGGAGCGGGATATTGCCGTAGAAGCTGCAGGGGAGACATTCCAACTGCGGGCACCCCCGCGGACATTCGTTCAGCGCAAAAAGTCCCAGCTCCGGATCTACCCAAGAACCCAACTCGCCTCCCGCCTGGGACCAGATGCTGCACTCCGGGATCAGATGCAGGACGTTGATCAGGGAATCTGCCAGCCAGCCAGGCAGATCCGGCGCTGCATAAAGCGTTTCTTGCCAAGCGACAATCCGGTCCAGCACGGCCTCGTGCTGGTGGCACAGTTGCCCCAGGGCCGTAGTCAGGCTCGGATACGCCTGTGCATATTTGTGTTTGAACGCTCTGGTGTCGGCCTGTCGGGAGGATCCGCCAGCCCGCCAAGTGGGCGCATGCCAGGCCAGAATGATCGTGAATTCCGCCGTCTGATCCGCAGCGAGCACAAAAGGCAGACTGACGGACAATCCCGTTTCGCCGTCTCGGGGCGGCGGCAGCGCGCTCCCCGCCTGACTCCATCTTTGTCCGTCGTCGTCCAGTCCAGCTCCCCAATCAATTTGCCCCGTAGCGGAAGACACGGCCACCGCATAGGCCATGGTCAAGGCGGGATCCCGGCTCCGGCGTACCACCTGACGCGCCGCAAACGGGGTGGGAACGGCAATGGGCGCGCGAGTGATCGCGCCGTCGCTGGATGGGGCGTTTCCCTCAAACCCCGGAAACGAAAAGAGGAAACTGCCTGTCCGAGTCCGAGCGCCCCGATTGTGCAAGCGGACTCGGAAGACGGCTCCGGGCAGGAGAGAAAGCCGGAGGTCTCCCGGCACAAAGGGACTGTAGGCTCTCACGCCCGCGCTGATGTCGTCTCCCGTATCGAATTCCAGATCCGCGATCGGAAAATGGCCCCAGTACTCCAGCCCGCGGCAGATATGCGCCGGCGCCAGTGATAGTTTGCGGTAGCGCGGCGTGTAGTCCGTAGGGGGAAACTGGTGGGGCGAAGCGGCTGGAGTCGGTGTATCTGCCTTGATCTTGCAATCGGAAATCAGGATACGCGTCCGACCTTCCACGTGATAGCCCATGCAGGGCATGTTCAACAACCGGCGGGGACCGATCAGGTCGTTGAATACGGTGCAGTATCCCAGCATGCCGTTGGCTTCCAGGTCGAGGCATCCCGTATCGACACCCCCCAGGGGCATGCCGCAGGTAGGGCGCGGTTCCCCACGGTACACGACGCCGGTCACCGGTTCCCGATAACCCTGGGCCTGAAACTGTTGCCAGTCAGCCTGCAACAGGCCCGCGGGAAAAAGACGTTGCTTCAGCGGATTCTGCATATTGGGTCTCGATTTTACCTTCCTAGCGTGGGGCAGAGAGACAGGATCGAGAGCCGCTGCCCCATCCCCAAAGAGCTGATCCCGGCCCGCCAGCGCCTCTATGCACTACAGCATTCCATAGCCCTGTAACTAGGCGCCGAAGTTGCATGTCGCCCGTATTACCGTTCACAACCCACCCAATGCTGCCACGACATTGAGTTGCAACTGGCTGAACAGGGGATTCGAGGCGCACCTAATCTATTCTGTCTCTTCGCTCAGGATATTCCGTCTCCAGGCACACAACTTCCCTGCAACATTCCTGACATATGGCGCTGGAGAAACGGTAAAGGCGCACACGTGCGCGCTCCAAGCATCAAGCGGACTTGACGGCTGCGGGGGCCTGATGCATGTGACGCCTGCGATAGTTCACCGCGTCGCCGCCTGAATCCAATCACTCCGCTGTTGACGTAGCGGATGGCCTGTGCGGGCGCATCACCCATCTCGGAGGCCCCCCTCAGCCGGCACGATGTGCGATGTCGATTGCATATTGAATAATGGTCTCGTTCACCGCAAGCCGGAACACAACCATGGCCTATCGTCCCTGATTGTAGACCAAGGCGACGGAGGTCATATTGCCACTACAGTCGAGAGGCTTGAAGATTGGATCGGCGGCAACGTAGACGCGGGCGATGTGACACCGCGGGGTGTGGATCGACACTCTGCACCGGCAGAGAATGTTGTGGGTAGACAGGTGGTTGGCTACGCAAGGGATTGCGGGGTCCGGCGGCCAGCTCCCCACCCCATACTGCGCCGGTTGGGGTATGGAAAGCGGCATACTGTGACCGAGTGCCGTGACGATAGTAGGTACATCCATGGCACACGGTAGGTCTCGGCGCTCGGCATCGCAACGCAGTGCGTGCGTGGGCAGTCGGTTTCCCCGGGCTCCTCCGAGTCGGAAGCACCGTCATAATCTAAAATCAGGGGACATACGAGCCACTCGCGATAGAGTACCCGGGATATTACGACTCTCCCCTTGATTACCAGGGGACGCGGATTGGAACATAAATAAATGAATGAATAAGCAAAGCAAGATGTAGAATAGCCTGACAATTCTCTTATCCAGAGAAGTGGAGGGACCGGCCCTTCGAAGCTTCGGCAACCCGGCAGGCTCGCTTGCGCAGCCTTGGGTGCCAAGTCCGGCAGACACGAGTCTGGGAGATGAGAGACAGGACAGCAATGTCGCGTCTATCTGCATCCCCGGACCGGGGATGCTTCGATCTTCACCGCTTTTCTGGGAACTACAGGACTTGATTGGAGCGATTAGTCATGTCTACGTACGCCTCGGTCGAACAGGTTTGCACCCAATATTTCACCTTCGCCGAGGATGTACCTTTTCAAATGTCCAGCGGGGCCACATTGTCCCCCGTCACCCTGGCGTATCAGACATACGGAGAACTAAACCCAGACCACAGCAATGCCATATTGGTCTGCCACGCCTTGAGCGGCAGCCAGCAGGCAGCCGGCACTTCCGCCGCGGATCCGAAGGAAATAGGTTGGTGGTACGACTGCATCGGGCCGGGCAAGGCGTTCGATACCGAGAAATATTTTGTCGTTTGCAGCAACGTGATCGGCGGTTGCTTCGGTTCTTCCGGTCCGACTTCTATCAACCCGAAGACGGGACAGCCCTACGGTCTTTCCTTTCCTATCGTCACCATCGAGGATATGGTCGACGCCCAAATCCGGCTCGTCGATCACTTGGGCATCGACCAGTTGTTGTGTGTCAGCGGCGGATCCATGGGGGGTATGCAGGCGCTGCAGTGGGTCGCGAAATATCCGCAACGGCTACGCGCCGCGATCCCCATAGCCACGACGGCCCGGCATAGTCCCTTGCAGATCGCTTTCAACGCCGTAGGGCGCGAAGCCATTCTCCGCGATCCCCATTGGCGGGAGGGAGACTACTACAACAGTTCCGACCACCCGGATGCAGGACTGGCCGTGGCCCGCATGATCGGCCATATCACCTACCTGTCCGACAGTTCGATGCACAGCAAGTTCGGCCGCAGGCTGCAGGATAGGGAAATATTTGGATACGAAGTCTTCAACACGGACTTTGAGGTGGAGAGCTATCTGCGGTACAACGGCAACAAGTTTCCAGCCCGCTTCGACGCCAACAGCTACCTGTATGTGACCAAGGCCATGGATTACTTCGACTTGAGTCACGAAACCGGGCGGTTGGCGGATGCCTTCCGCCACGCCGCAGAGGTGGCTGCAGATGTGAGCTTCCTGATCGTAAGTTTTACCAGCGACTGGTTGTATCCCAGCTATCAGAGCAAAGAATTGGTAAGGGCGCTGAGCACGTTGGGCATCAACGCCACCTACGTGGACGTGAAGAGCGTCTGGGGGCATGATGCTTTCCTGTTGGAAACCGCCACCATGACGGAACTGATCGCCAACTTCCTGGGCCGGTTGCATAGAGAGCTGGCCATTGCCCCTCCGCGCGCGGACCGGGCGTTGGCGGCGTAGCGGCCCATCCATGACTGCCGTATCCGCCTTCCCCCAAACCGACACCCCTCCGATCCGTCCCGACCTGCGCGCGCTGGCCACTTTGGTGAAACCGGACAGCAGCGTCCTGGATCTGGGCTGCGGCGATTGCATATTGCTGGAGTATCTGTCTAAAGTCAAACAGGTCCGGGGCCGCGGTATCGAACTCCACGAGGAAAATGTGAGGGCCTGCATTCAGCGGGGTCTCAGCGTACGCCAAGGCAATCTGCACGAAGGCTTGGACGACTACCCGAATCAGAGCATGGACTATGTAGTGCTGAGCCAGACTCTCCACTACCTCAACGATCCCAGTCAAGTCATTCAGGAAATGATGCGGGTAGGCAAGCGGACCATCATCAGCATTCCCAATTGGGGCTATTGGAAATCCCGGCTGGAACTGCTCCTCAAGGGGCAGATGCCCGAAGCGCCGGCGCTGCCGGACAAATGGACTTCGACAAAGCGTTGGCAGGCCATGACCATCGCGGGTTTTCGGCACTTCTGCCGCGATCGCGGCATCGAGATCGTGGAGGACATCTACCTGGGGCCCAAGGGCACCAGTCCGTCCAAGGCGGCCGCCAATTTGCTGGCCACCACAGGCATCTTCGTACTGCAGTCTTCTGCCTCCTCCCGCCAGGAACGGGCCGTATGATCGTCATGAAGTTCGGCGGCACGTCCGTCGGCGACGTGGCCGCCTTGCGCCACGTCTGCGCGATCGTGCGCGCCGGACAGGCCGCGGCGGCGGGGCGCGGCCTGGTGGTGGTCACCAGCGCCATGAAGGGCGTCACCAACTTCCTGTTGGCAGCGGCGCAGGCGGCGGCACGGGGCAGCGCGGAGTTGCCCGCGTCCGCCTACGCCCGGCTACAGAACCAACACGACGCAGTCCTAGACGCCTTGATCGCCGACCCGGAGACCCGCGCGCAGCTGCGACACGACATCACGCGCGACATTCGACATCTGCGCCGCCTGCTGGAAAGCATCGCGGTCATCGGAGAGCTCACGCCCAAGGGCCGCGACTGGATTGCCGGCACCGGCGAATCCATCATGGCGCCTGTCCTGCAACAGGTGCTCTGCGCGGCCGGCGTTCCCGCGGTACATGTGGATGCCCGGGAGATCATCGTCACGGATGCGGTCTTCGGCGGTGCGGAACCGTGTTTCGATTTGACCGGCGCCCGGTGCCGGAAGCTCGTCCGGCCTCACCTGGAGGCGGGCCGGACAGTGGTCACCGGAGGCTTTATCGGGGCCACGGAGGCAGGGATACCCACCACTCTGGGGCGTGGCGGCTCCGATTACACCGCCGCCATCATCGGAGCCGTCCTGCACGCCTCCGAGATCCGCATCTATACCGACGTGAGCGGGGTCAAGACTGCCGATCCACGGGTGGTGCCCCAAGCCCGCAGCCTGCGGCGCATCGGCTATGGGGAGATGGCGGAACTCTCCTATTACGGAGCCAAGGTGCTGCATCCCAAAGCCGTGCGGCCCGCCATGCACAAAGACATCGCCCTCCGCGTCCTCAACACCTTCGCCGCGGATCATCCGGGCACCATCGTGATGCCGGATCGCAGCTTGCCGGAACGGGGCACCATACGCGCAGTCACGGCCATACGGGACATGACGCTGGTCCGCATCGAGGGCCGGGGCATGCTCGGGGTCCCGGGCATGGCCGCCCGCGCCTTCGGCACCGTTTCGGAGGTCAAGGCCAACGTACTCATGATTTCCCAGAGCAGCAGCGAACAAAGTATCTGCTTCGTCATCCCCGAGCCGTCGGCCGACACCGTGATTTCGGCCTTGCACCAAGAATTCGCCGCGGAACTGGACCGAGGGTACATCGACCGGATCCAGGGGCAGTCCGACATCGTGATCATCGCCGCGGTGGGTCACGCCATTCACTATACCTTGGGCATCGCCGGCAAAGTCTTTACGGCCTTGGCGGAGGCGGGCATCAACATCGTCTCGATTGCCCAAGGGGCCAGCGACGCCATGATCAGCATGGTGGTCTCGGCGGCCGAAGCGGATGCCGGAGTGCGGGCTTTGCACGATGCCTTCGAGCTGCATCTGGAGGGCTCGCCGTAGCTCCCGCCGACCGGAGCCGTCGGCTTTAGGGTCGTTCGGATCTGCCCCGCAGCGGCCGCTGCGGGTACGGCAAGCCCGGCTAGGGCGAGAGCACGCTATGCTACAATGGACGTTTCATCGGGATGACGTCGTGTCATGAATCGACTGCCGGTAGTGGTCCTGGGATTGGGTAATGTAGGACGCTCGCTGGTGCGCCAGATCATCCGGAATCGGCCGCTGCACGCGTCTGCCTATGGACTGCATCTGGACATCCAGGCCGTCAGCGATTCCAGCGGCTACGTCGCCGCTGCCGGCGACGCCCTGCCGGATTCGGAACTGGCTGCCGTCGTGGCCGCCAAGGAGGCCGGCGCGGCCCTGGCCGTACAGGACAGGGGCCACGCGGACGTCGACGCCGGCGCCGTGATAGAGGCCCAAGGGGACCGTTGCACCGTATTCGCGGATTGCAGCGCAGCAGACGAGACCTCGGACGCCTTGATGCGCGCCGTAGAGAGGGGGTCCTGTATCGCGCTGGCCAACAAGAAGCCTTTGACGCAGAGCCAGGCCATCTACGATCGCCTGACGCACACTCCAGAGGGAACCCGCCGCATGTCCTGCACCCGCTGGGAGGCTACGGTGGGGGCTGGGCTGCCTATCATTGCTACCTTGCAAAGGCTCTGTAGCAGCGGAGATCCCGTGAAGTCGATTGCCGGATCCTTCAGCGGCACCCTGGGGTACGTCATGACCGGTCTGCAAGCCGGTCAGCCGTTCAGCGCGGTGGTCAGGGAGGCCCATGCCAGGGGCTATACGGAACCCGATCCCCGCGACGATCTGAGCGGCTCGGACGTAGCCCGCAAGGCTCTCATTCTGGCGCGCGGAGCAGGCTATCGCCTGGAACTGGCGGATGTTGCGATCACAAGTCTGTATCCGGACGACTTTGCCGAACTCTCGGTGGCCGACTTCCTGGACGCCCTCCCGCAGCTGGATGCGGAGATGACGCGGCAATGCGCGCAGGCCCGCGCCCAAGACGGCTGCCTGCGCTACGTGGCTTCGATATCCGAGGGGACGCTTGCCGTAGGACCCCGGATTGTGCCGCTCGACAGTCCGCTGGGCCGCTTGGCGGGCACCGACAACCTGGTGCAATTCACCTCGCAATGGTATGCCCCGTTGCCCCTGGTGATTCAAGGCCGGGGAGCGGGGGTAGAGGCTACAGCCGCCGGGATGCTCAGTGATATAGTTGAATTGGCCGTGGCCAACTGCGCTCAGTACGGTTGAGGCCGTACTCGGTACCTTGGGGGAGAAGCCGTTGCGGCCCTGCGGAGTTGCGAGTGGCGGGGAAAGACGCCTCTCCGTCGTTCGACGTGAGACTCGACGGGCCGTAAACGAGGAAACATGTCCGACAAAGTCAAAGTAGGGATTCTGGGGGCGAACGGCCCCGTGGGGCAGCGCTTCGCGGCCCTGTTGGAAGACCATCCCTGGTTCGAGGTGGCTGCGCTGTGCGCCTCGGAACGCAGCACCGGCAAGACGTACGCGGACGCCTGCAACTGGACCCTGAGCACACCGATGCCGGCGGCCTTGCGGGACGCGGTGCTGGCGCCGACGGAACCAGGGCTGGATTGCGAAATCGTCTTCAGCGGCTTGCCTACGGAGGCCGCCCGCGTGACCGAACGCGAATTTGCCCGGGCCGGCTACGGCGTATACAGCAATGCGAGCGCCTACCGGTATGCCGACGATGTACCCCTCATGATTCCGGAAGTCAATCCGGAGCATCTGGGTCTCATCGATGTCCAGCAACGGCAACGCCGGTGGTCCGGCTACATCGTGACCAACGCCAACTGCACCACTACGCATCTGGTGTGCGCCCTGCATCCCCTGCATGAGGCCTTTCGGCTCGCGCGCCTCTTTGTCTGTACCATGCAGGCCGTCAGTGGAGCCGGATACCCCGGCGTCAGCAGTCTGGACATCCTGGACAACATCATTCCCCATATCGGCGGGGAAGAACAGAAGGTGGAGGAACGGGAACCCCACAAGCTGCTGGGCCGCTTCGACGGGCAGGGCATCGTACCGCCGGATTTCCGCATCAGCGCCCACTGCAACCGAGTGCCCGTCCACGACGGCCACCTGGAAGCCGTCAGTCTGGAATTCGAGGAAACGCCCACCCGCGAAGACGTCCTGCAGGTCTGGGCGGACTACGACCCGCTGCCGCAGCGCCTGGGGCTGCCTTCGGCCCCCCGGCCCCCTATTGTCTATCGGGAGGCTGCGGACCGGCCCCAGCCGCGGCTGGACCGCCTCGCGGGCTCCGTCCCGGGCATGGCCACCGTCGTGGGGCGGTTGCGTCCGGACCCGCTCTTCGACTTCAAGTTTCTCGCCTTGGGCCACAACACCATCCGCGGGGCCGCCGGCGGCAGTCTGCTGAATGCCGAACTGTTCCATGTATTACGCGGGCATTCGGTCGACGGCCGACTTTCCGCGCCGATCCAAGACGCCTTGGCTGCATTGTAGCCGGAGCCTTCCCTTGCCTTCCGTAGCCTAAGGATCCCTCTTGTCTGCTGCCTCCAGCCCCCCACCGGTATTTCGTGAATTCGGCATCGTGACGCTGTCCGAATTCCTCGACGATCGCATTGTGTACCGAGATTTGCAGCCCATCGATCCGCAGTATCAGGGATACAACCAGTGCGCCCGGACCTTCGGCCTGGATCCGGCGGCTCTGCCGCGCAAAACCGACTCCGCCTACGCTAAGGTCGCGGTCTGGATTACGGAGCACATGCAGGAACGACGCTCGGACACCGAAATCGAGGAGCTGCTCTTCGTCGGCGACACCCACGGCACGGACGGGGCGGCTTTCGAAGACATGATCGACTTCGCCCGTTGGCGCGGGGCCTGCTTCATCTGTGCCGAAGATCTGACGGTAGACGCCGACATGACCTGGGACAGGAAGCAACAGGTGGCTACGGCCAACCGCTGGCACCTGCTGGGGCCATGGCTGCAGGAATTGAGCGCCCGCTTCGCTCTGGACGACCGTACGGCGGTCATCATCGACATCGACAAGACCGCCTTGGGCGCACGCGGCCGCAACAGCCAGGTCATCAACGAAACGCGGCTGGAGAGCTTGCATCGGGCCCTGGAAAGTCAGCTGATCAGTACCGGCAAATTCAGCTTTGCGGAATTCAGACTCGTATACGACGCCATTTCCCGACCGGAGTTCTTGCCTCTGACGGGAGACAACCAAGACTACATCGTGTACATCTGTCTGATGGTGACCACCGGCATCATGACCATCAAAGAGGTCAGCGGTCTCCTAGCCCAAAAAATGTCCTTCGACCACTTGGTGCGTTGGATTACCACACAGGCCGAAAACAAATTCTCGATGCAGATGCGTCAGCTGCACGAGCAATATCAAATGTGCGCCCGTAACGGAGACTGTACGCCGTTCAAACAGTTCCGGCGGCAGGAGTTTCTGAACACGGTGCAACACATGGGGCATTTGCCGGCGGACACCAGCCCCGCGCAACGTTTGGCGAAAGAACTGTGCATTACTCAGGAAGTACGGGAACTCAGCCTTTTCATGCGGGAGCGCGGCGGTCTGCTGGTCAGCTTCAGCGACAAGCCCCAAGAAGCGACCATGCCCCATCCGCGCTGGCACAAGGGCATGCAGCCCATCCATCGGGTCTCCACCCACGCGGTAGGCACCAGTATTCAACCGGCCTTGGAGGCCATCGGCGCCTGAGCCGCCGGCGCTCCGGTACGGACCCGCCGGGACAGATCCCTTAAGCTATCCGTAACAACCACCCCACGTACAGCTATGTCGGCAGACAACAACACTCCGGACCCGCAGAACTCGCCGCCTGGCGGCGACAAACCCCCCCGTGTGCCAGGCCAATGGTCCAGCCTCCTGAATCAGGGCTGGATTTGGATTTTGCTGGTCATCGTGGGCGTGGTCGCTGTGCGTTCCATGGTCACCAACAATGCCCGCAGCGAAACGATTGGGCTCAACGAGGTCGCAGTCCTGGCCAACGACAACCGCATCGAAGGCATCGAAGTCGTGGGCGAAGTCGTTTCCGTCCATCTCAACAGCGGCAACCTGTTGCGCTCGCGCAAAGAGCTGGAGTCCAGCATCTACGTCAGCCTGACCAACATGGGCGCGGAACTGGAACGGCTCAACAGCCTGCCCATCACCTTTCGCAATCCGCCGCGGGTCGTGGCCGTCATCTCCGGCATACTCATCATTCTGCCCATGGTGGTAGTGATCGCGTTCTTTGTCTTCATCATGCGCCAGAGCGGCATGGGGGGACAGAACCGCGCCCTGCAGTTCGGACGCAGCCGGGCCAAGAAGGTAGAAGCCGTGGAGCACTCGGACATCACCTTTGAGGACGTCGCCGGATTGGTCGAGGCCAAACTGGAATTGCAGGAAGTCGTAGACTTCCTCAACGAACCGGACAAATTCGAAGCCCTCGGGGCGCGCATTCCCAAAGGCGTGCTGTTGGTCGGCTCCCCGGGCACGGGCAAGACGCTCTTGGCCAAAGCCGTGGCCGGCGAAGCCGGAGTCCCTTTCTTTTCCAGTTCCGGCTCCGAGTTCGTGGAAATGTTCGTAGGCGTAGGAGCCAGCCGCGTCCGGGATCTCTTCACGCAGGCCAAAGCCGCGTCGCCCTGCATTATCTTCGTGGACGAGATCGATGCCGTAGGGCGCCATCGCGGCGCAGGCATCGGCGGCGGCAACGACGAGCGAGAGCAGACCCTCAACCAGATTCTGGTGGAGATGGACGGTTTCGAATCCGGCACCAACGTCATCGTGATTGCAGCTACGAACCGTCCGGACATTCTGGATCCGGCCCTGTTGCGGCCCGGCCGCTTCGACCGCAAGGTCATCGTGGATCTGCCGGAACGCAGCGAGCGCAAGGCGATCCTCGAAGTACACGCCAAAGGAAAGCCCCTGGCTCAGGATACGGACTTGGATGTCATCGCCGGTCAGACGCCCGGCATGGTGGGAGCAGACTTGGAAAACCTGATGAACGAGGCCGCGATCCTGGCGGCCCGACACAACCAGAAATCCATCACCATGGCCAATCTGGTGGAAGCCATCGAACGCGTCATGGCCGGCCCGGCCCGCTCCAGCCGCGTCATCACCGAGAAGGAACGCCGTTATGTGGCCTACCATGAAGCCGGCCATGCCATCGTCATGCATTTCTTGGACCGAGCGGACAATGTGGGCAAAATCAGCGTCGTCAGCCGCGGGCAGGCTCTGGGTTATGTGATGCCGCTGCCGGACGAAGACAGACACCTGATGAGCGTCTCCGACTTGGAGACCCAGCTCTCGGCCTTGCTGGGCGGACGCGCCGCCGAAGAGATCATATTTCAGGACGTGACCACAGGAGCCGAAAACGACCTGGAACGCGTCACCAATATCGCCATCGACATGGTGACGCGCTACGGGATGAACGAAAGTCTGGGGCCCATTCAGCTCAACCAGGGCGAACACAGTCCCTTCATGGGCATGGAGATCGGGGAACAGCGGCACTACAGCGAGGAAGTCGCCCAGCAGATAGACAAGGAAGTGCGCAGCTTGGTAGACCGGGCTTATCAGCGCACCGTCAGCCTATTGCAGGAACATCGCGACAAGCTCAAGTTGTTGGCCGAAACTCTGCTGGAAGAGGAAACGCTCGAACGGGACGAATTCGAAACCCTGCTCGGCTTGGCGCCTACCTGATACCCCTGATACGGTAAAGAGGGCGGCGGCATGGACAGATCGCCGGGCGGGCAGTCTCGGCCGTATCGTGGAAGGCATGCCGGGCGCCGACGGGATACCGGCAACCCAGCATCGCTGCGACGTCGCCCGTATATGGATCGAGTACTGCAGACGCCCGCAGTCTCGCAGGACCGTAACCGTCAAGCCAGCCCTGGCTGCCTGTTGCCCGCCGCGGTATAGGGCGGCTCGCTCCCGGGCTACAGTCGCCCAAGCCGGACCCATGCATCATAAAGGCCCGGACCTCGGGGGATGCAGAGCCAAGGCAGGAACATGCGCAAGACCTGGCGCGCCCCGCAGGAGGATGCTGCAGCATCGATCGCCACACTCGGGGCATGAGGTACGACGGCGATCGGCGCTCTTCTCCTCCGATCGCGCCGTTGCAACAGCATGGTGCCCCTTGGCTTCGGAGAGGCCGGGAATTCCGACGGGGATTATGCCTGTTTGCTTGCGCGTACGACGCCGCTGCGCCAACTTCGAGTTTTCCCAATGCACAGCAGCAACATCGTGCATGCACGATCTTATCTATGCCCCGACCTATCGACCGGTGTAGTCCGCACGACCAGGTCCTGAAACCCCATTGCCGGCGGCAATCCGCCCGATGTAGTGTCTGCGCAGTCCGGTTGCGTCAGTTGCTTTCCATGGCTGCGCGGAACGGCTTGCAACCCGTTACCGAACATGCCGCGGAAAGCGGCGTCACGGGTCAAGAGTATTCCGGAGCCATGGGGCTGAAGCACCTCCCATGCCAATGTCGTGACCTATCGGCCTGATCTGTGCATGACTCTCGAAACAGCAAACGCCAACGCGCCGTCCAGCGGGTAGGCCTGACACCTTCCGGCCTATCCGAGTGGGGCCGCGTATTGGGCGGACAGCACAGCGGCCCCATTACCGCCGCTTCCGCTCCTGTCGCAGCCGCCCTGTCGTAGACGGCTTCCTAGAGCGGGCGCCTGGGAGCAGACGAAGTCGCCTACGGAGCGGTGGGGGCGACTACATGAGTACCCGGAATCCGCCCTTGGCCGGCCAGGAGGCCATGAAGCAGAGAGGCGAGTAAGGTTCGTCCACGGCAACAACCGTTTTGTCCCGGATCGGGAAATCCGCGGGATGCGCCGTCTCCCCCTGGAGGAGACGACCCCACTGCACCCACTTCGGCGGCAGCGTGTTTACCCTCTCTACAGGCATGATGCCATGCCGGCGCATCCTGGTCCCTGCTCGATGCCCTGAGGCAGGAAGCAGCACTGGCGAATTGTGGTTTCGACATCTTCAACGTTCCCTGCAGGGAGCCGCCGCGCAACAGGCGCACTTCAGGGCAGAGCCCTGCCGCGCGCCGGCAGTGGAATTGCCGAACAGTGCAAATGCTTTCGGGCCGGACGGGATTCCGGTCGACGATTTTCCGAACTCGCGTCGGCGCGAAGCCGAATCCGGTGTACCGGCCGGTCAGACTACGACCGGGGAGGTTCGGCAACGGGTCACGTGGGCAGTGCAGGCGGAACTGAACCGCATGGGCGAGGCGCTTTCCCGGCTCTTGCCCCGTGAACAGCACAGTCTCCCGACCGAGCTCGTTTGCGTATCCCCCCGGCGGGCGTATTCGCTTTCGTCCTGTAGGTCCATTCTGCAGTCGCCGTGTGTACGGCTTCCGGGAACTCCGCAGGCGGTCTGCAGCGACCCGGGAGCAGCGGGGCCGGACCGCTTCGCCGCGGCCTCTTCCCAGGGGAGCTACGGCTCGGACAGCGCCACGGCGCACAGAGCGGCGGCCTGTGCGTTGTTGCGCAGCAAGGCCAGATTGGTTTGCAAACTCCGGCCTGCCGTCTCCTGCAGGACTCTTTCCATCACGAAAGGCGTGACCGCGGCGGAACGCAGACCTGCGCTCTGGGCTGCCCGCAGTGCAGCCTGTATGGCCTCCTCGACTTCCTCTTTCGGCAATTCTGCAGCCTCGGGCACCGGTACGGCCACCAGCATGCCGGAGGGATCGGGCATTTCCCGCTGCATACGCCACAGATCCGCGACTTCCTCGACGGTGTCGCAGGCGACGTCTACGGCGAGGCCTGTATTGCGGTAGAAGAACCCAGGAAATTCGTCCGTGCCCAAGCCGATCACGGGTACCCCCCAAGTCTCCAAGAATTCCAGCGTGGCGGCCAGATTCAGAATGGATTTGGCGCCGGCACAGAAAGTCAGCACCGGCGTACGGGCCAGTTCCGGCAGATCCGCACTGACGTCTCCCTCGCTCCCGCGGTGGACTCCGCCGATACCGCCCGTGGCAAAGACTTCGTAACCCCAAAAACGGGACATCCAGAGACTGGAGGCGACGGTAGTCGCCCCGTCCCACCGTCTCGCTCGGGCCAGGCTCAGGTTGCGGCGCGAAATTTTATGGATACCCTCCGCCGTAGCCATGTGTACGATCTGCTTCCTGTCCAACCCGTCTATGAGGCGGCCGCCCAGAATGCCCAGAGTGCGGGGATTGGATCCGGCCTTCTTGACTACCTCTTCCAGGCCGAGGGCCGTGTCGAGGTTCTGAGGATACGGCAAACCGTGGGCAATCACCACGGACTCGAGCGTGACTACATTGGGAACGGGCGTCGTCTTGGATGTCATGGGACCTAGGGTTGGGGAACGTATCCGTCCGGCGCGGTAAAGTCGGGCGGCGGATAGGGAGTACGGTGCGTGCGCTGGGCCACCTCCTCGAAATAGCGCCACGTGATGCGACTCACGTTGTACATGGTACCGTTGCTGATGGCCCAGTCCAGCCATTCCGGCCGATACAGAAAAAAACTGAGCACATAGGGGCCCGCGGGTCCCCACACCAGAGCCACGTTGCTATGCTGCTCGAAGGAAAAGCCGTGCTTGTGCAGGACCGTACGCTCCGTCGGCTCGGGCAGGCCGCCCCAGATCAGCTGCGGGAAGTCGTTGTGGGTCAGGTAGAACAGGATCGACCGGCATTCCGCAGGCGTAATCTCGCCGGGAAAGGTCTCGACGAAAATCCCGTGGCCTGCTTGCGCGCATTCGTATATGCCGGCCAGTACGCGCCCCATGTCTGCAGCGGTAGTCTGCAAATGGGAATCGGGGCGGGTGTTCCACGCTTGCGAATTGGCCGGGGTCGTGGGCGGCGTTACGGACGACGGGTCGTCGTAACCGGTCAACATGAAAGTGTTCTCCAACCCCAACTGCCGGGCGAAGGCGGTCACTGCGGCAGCCCCGCGCGTGACGTCGCCGTCCCCCAGCGCCGACAGCAGCAGATTGGCGGCGGCGTTGTTGCTGTCGCCCAACGCCAGATCGATCCACTGGCCCAGGTCCGGAGCGGAAACGATGCCTTCTATGTCGCGCATCACGGCCATGACGATCAGCAGCTTGACGGTGGACATGCCGGAAAAGGCCACGTGACTGTCGAACTCCGCCACTTCCCCGGTCGTCAGATCCTGCAGATAGAAGGAAGCGAAGCCTAGAAAGTCTGCCGTGTAGGCGTCCAAGGTCTTCGCCAGCAGCTCCAATTGCGGCTCCGGCCCCGGCACTTCCTTGACGACGAGAGCCCATTCACGCTCGCCGGTCCCCATGAAGGCTGCGGCGACACCGTCCAGACTTTGCTCGACATCCACCTGCAGTCCCGGGGCTCCCGGCTGCCATGCCCAATCGGGATAGGGATAGTACATGAAACCCAGCGCGGTGGCATCCAAGTCGTCGTCCACCTGCTCCATGACCCAGCCCTGATCCAGAGGCCGCAGATAGTAGTTCTGCGGCTGGCTTTGAAACTCCGCGTTGAATTGTGCCAAGCGGGCGCGGGCGCGGGCGCGGTCGAACCAGAAATAGAGCGGGACGACGTGCTCTTCCGCCGGCAGACCCAACAGGGTGCGGAGGGATGTGCGCAGAAAGAAGTCTCCCTCCAAATAGGTATCCGCCTCCGCCAGAATACGGTCTACGTCCACGCGCAGGCCCACCTCTTCGGCCGACAAGGCTTCGCGGGCCTGGTTGAAAGTGACCAGCACCGGGCGTTCGAAGCGTTCCCGCAACGTCTGCGCGATTTCTTCGGGCGATCCGGCTTCGCGGAAATCCAAGTCCCCGATCATTACGCCGGGCAGGATGGGCGCGGCTTGCGCTTTGTACACGCTGTAAAACCGCAGCAACCCGAAACAGAGGATCAGGGCCGCGGCGATTTTAAGGAAGCCGTGCATCGGTGGCGTCTACCGGAGTGTCGCTTTACTCCCATTCTATGGTAGCGGGAGGCTTGCTGCTCACGTCGTACACGACCCGGTTGACGCCCGGCACTTCATTGACGATGCGGCGGCTGACTTCCGCCACCAGGTCCCAGGGCAAGCGGGTCCACTCTGCCGTCATGAAGTCCGACGTACTGACCGCCCGCAGACCGACCACATGTTGGTACGTGCGTCCGTCGCCCATCACGCCCACCGTCTGCACCGGCAACAATACGGCAAAAGCCTGATCGGTGGCGGCGTACAGTTCCGTCTTCATCAATTCGGACATGAAGATGTGGTCGGCGGCGCGCAGGATTTCCAGCCGCTTCTCAGTCACCTCCCCGAGAATCCGCACGGCCAAGCCCGGCCCCGGGAAGGGATGCCGCTGCAGGATCGAGGCCGGCAACCCCAATTTCCGGCCTACCTGGCGGACCTCGTCCTTGAAAAGCATGCGGAGGGGTTCGACGACTCGGAATCGCAAGTCTGCCGGCAGACCGCCTACGTTGTGATGCGTCTTGATGGTATGTGCATGTTGCTCCGCGGCGCCGGAGGCGGACTCGATCACGTCGGGATAGATTGTGCCCTGCACCAGAAAGCGGGCTTCGACGTCGTCGTCTGCCGCCGCCCGCAAGGCCACCTCCCGTTCGAACACCCGGATAAAGCGGTGGCCGATCCGCTTGCGCTTTTCCTCGGGATCGGTGACGCCTGCCAGATCCGCCAGGAATTCCTCGCCGGCCTCCACGGCCACTACGTGCAAGCCGGGGTGCCACGCTTCGAGCGCCTGCAGGACGGCTACGCCTTCCTGGTGGCGTAGCAGGCCGTTGTCGACGAAGAAGCAGACCAATCGGTCCCCTACGGCTTCGTGCATCAGCGCCGCGGCCACGCAGCTGTCCACGCCGCCGCTCAAAGCGCAGACGACTCGGCTGTGCTCCGGTACGGCAGCCCGAATGTGGGCGATGCTGTCTTGGACGACTTGAGCGGAGGTCCAATCGGGACTGCAGCCACAGATTTCCAGCACGAAATTCCGTAATATCCGGCCGCCGGCTACCGTGTGCTTCACCTCAGGATGAAACTGCAGACCGTACAGCCGCGCGTGCTCCACGGCGAAAGCGACATGGGGACAGTCCTGGCTGACGGCGATGTCGCTGCCGTCCACCGGCAGAGCCGTTACGCGGTCGCCGTGACTCATCCACACCTGACTGCGGACCGGAACGCCTTGGAGAAGCCGCGAGGTTGCGTCGTGGATCAGGGTAGCGGAGCCATACTCCCGATGCTCGCCGCCTTCCACGCGCCCCCCCAGCGCCTGCACCAACAACTGCATGCCGTAGCATATGCCCAGCACGGGCACAGGGTGGTCGAGGAGGCCTTCGGGCAAGACCGGCGCATCCGTCTCGTAGACGCTGGCCGGGCCTCCCGAGAGTATTACGCCGGCTACGTCGGGCCGGGCCAAACGCACTTGGGCTTTGTCCCAAGGCACGAGCTCCGCCCAGACCTGCATCTCCCGGATGCGACGGCAGATCAGCTGGCTGTATTGACTTCCGAAATCGACGACCACGACGGAGCCGCCGGGCGTCGGGAAGGCTTCAGTGGGTGGCCAGGTAATGATTCAGTTCCCAAGCAGTGACATGAGAACGATAGTCGCGCCACTCCTGCGTCTTGGCCTCGACGTAGGTTTCGAAGAGATGTTGACCCAGCGCGTCGGCGATGACGGCGCTGTCGCGGAGGGCGGCTATCGCCTGTCCCATGCTGTCCGGCAACGTATCGTAGTTCATGCGGCGCGTGGAAAGACTGAAGAGATCTTCTTCCAACGGGGCCGGAGGCTCCAATTTTCTTTCGATGCCGTCCAGCCCGGCCGCCAGCATCACGGCAAACGCCAGGTACGGGTTGGCGCTGGGATCGGGGCAGCGCAGTTCGATGCGCGTACTGGCCTTGCGGTCCTGGGTCAGATGCGGCACCCGTATGAGGGCGCTGCGGGTGGTACGGCCCCAGCAGATGTTGACCGGAGCTTCGAAGCCCGATACCAGGCGTTTGTAGCTGTTGACTAGCGGAGCCACTACGACGGACATGCCTTTGGCATGCTCCAGCTGGCCCGCGATGAACTGCAGGGCCGTCTGACTCAGTTTATAGCCGTGGTTCGGGTCGTACATCAGATTCTCGCCCGTCTGCGGATCCAGCAGACTCTGATGCACGTGCATGCCGGAACCCGCCATGCCCGTAATCGGCTTGGGCATAAAGGAGCAGAAGAGACCGTGCTGGTGAGCGATGGTCTTGGCCACGATACGCAACGTCGCGGTCCCGTCCGCCATGGTCAGTCCGGGGCCGTATTTCAGGTCCAATTCGTTCTGCCCCGCGCCCAGTTCGTGGTGGAAAGAACCCACCGTCACGCCCAGCGGAGCCAGGGTTTCGACCACTTCCCGGCGAACGTGCTGCTTCACGTCGAGGCTGACGTCGAAGTAGCCTGCTTGGTCCAGAGTTTGCAGCGGCTGAATGCTGCCGTCGGCATGGGGCTGAAAAAAGTAGAATTCCAGTTCCGGCGCCACGTTGTATTCGAAGCCCATGCGCCGGGCCCGGTCCATTTGGCGCCGCAGCACATTGCGCGGGTCGCCGGCAAAGGGCTCGCCATTGGGCAGGTAGATGTCGCAGATGACCCGCGCGGTCCGCGGACCGTCTTCCAGTTCCCAGGGCACCAGGGCATAGGTGTCGGGGTCCGGCACCAGATACATGTCGCTTTCCAGGGTCCGGGCGAAGCCGTAGATGGAGCTGCCGTCGAACCAATGGCCGTGATCCGAGACTTTGGTCCAGAGCGCGCTGGGGATCGTGACCTGTTTGACATGGCCGGCGATGTCGCTGAATTGCAGCAGTACGAATTGCACGCCCTCCGCCTGCATTTGCGCCCCCAGAGCCCGCCGGGCTTCCACTCGATCCTTGCGTACCATGCATTTCTCGCTCTGCATTTCTCGACCGCCTGCCGTCGAATGCGTAAATATTACCCCAGACCGCAATACACAAAGCCCGATCCTTTTGGATCGGGCTCTGCGTCCGTTGGGCAGTGCAGGGCATCAAATGCCGTAGTACAGATTGAATTCTTCCGGATGGGGCCGCAGGCGAATCGCGTCCACCTCGTTCTCCCGCTTCCATGCTATATAGGACTCGATCAGGTCGGGCGTGAATACGCCGCCCTCCTGCAGGAAGGCGTTGTCCGCTTCCAGGGCTTCCAGGACGTCCTCCAGCGAGCCCTTGACCAACTCGATTTGGGCCATGGTTTCCGCTTCGTACAGATCCATGTCCACGGGGTCCCCGGGGTCGATCTGGTTCTTGATGCCGTCGACGCCGGCCATCACCATAGCCGCAAAGGCCAAATACGGATTGGCGCCGGGATCCGGGCAACGGAATTCCACCCGCTTGGCCTTGGGCGAAGCAGAGTATACGGGAATGCGACAGGCCGCCGAGCGGTTCCGGGCCGAGTAGGCTACGACCACCGGCGCCTCATAGCCGGGCACCAGGCGCCGATAGGAGTTCGTCAGCGGCGAAGTGAAGGCCAGCAACGCGTTGATGTGCTTGAGAATGCCGCCGATGTAGTGCAGGCCGGTCTGGCTCAGTCCCGCGTACTGGTCGCCGGCAAACAGATTCGTGGCGTCCTTCCAGAAGCTGAGATGCACATGCATTCCGGACCCGTTGTCTTCGAACAAGGGCTTGGGCATGAAGGTAGCCGTCTTGCCGTGTTTTTTGGCCACGTTCTTGACGATGTACTTGTACAGCTGCACGCTGTCGGCCATCTTGGTCAACGTCTGATAGCGCAGGTCGATTTCGGCTTGGCCGGCCGTGCCCACCTCATGGTGATGCACCTCGACGTCCAGTCCGGCGTCGATCATGGTGCGTACCATGGTGGAACGCAAATCCTGTTGGCTGTCCGCGGGCGGCACCGGAAAGTAGCCTCCCTTGTAGCCGAGTTTGTGGCCGCCGCCCATTTCGCCGCCGGTCCACGGAGCCTCGCTGCTGTCCAGATAATACGCTTGGAAGTTGCGGCCCGTTTCGTAGGAAACTTGGTCGAAGACGAAGAATTCGGCTTCCGGGCCCACATACACGGTATCCGCAATGCCCTCGCTCTGGAGATAGGCCTCGGCCTTTTGGGCTACGTTGCGGGAACCGCGGGAATACTTCTCGCGCGTAATCGGGTCGTATACGTTGCCTATGAGGCTCAAGGTCGGGAGCTCGCAGATGGGGTCCACGAAAGCCGTGGCGGGATCCCCGATCAGGATCATGTCGCTGATATCGATGGTCTGGAAACCACGTATGGAAGAACCGTCGAAACCGAGCCCTTCTTCGAACGTCTCTTCCGGATCGAAAGCCTCGGTGGGCAAGGAAAAGTGATGCCATTGTCCGAACAGATCCGTAAACCGGATATCCACGATCTTGATGTCATGCTCTCGGATGGCTGCAGACACATCCGAGGCAGACGAGCAATTCAGCGCCATGGGAAACTCCTTCTTGAACTATGACGAGCCGTTGCGTTGCGTTTCATGCAGAAAGCGATCATAAAAGGGAAAGACCCCGCGTTGTTTAGTCACAGTTCACAATATGCAGCGAGTCTGATTGGGCAGAATGGCCAAATGATCCCCCACGCGTGGGTCTGACGTCCGCGTACGGCGGCTTCCGGGTCTCGGCCGGCATCCGAGGGACGGCCCACAGACCCACGTAGGGGCTGCGCGAGTCCAGCGGCACGGCCCACTCAGGCCATGCCGCAACGACGCCGGCGGACACGCCCACGCGTCCGGGACGCGACAGTCCCCTTCATGCAGGCAGCGCGGACGGAGTCGACGATCGGCATGCCTATCCCCGCCCTACGGCGAACCGGCGCGGTGCGGGCGATATGGCAGGGCAGAGTCAGGAATGCGGAGTGGGTACGGTCGGCCGTGCGAATTCCGCTTGGATGGGGTGGGACAATTCGGTATTGGATCCCGTCTGCGGGAGCGAGTTCGTACCCGGCTCCTCGGTCGGAGAGTTTTGCGGAGCACGGCAAAAGGCACAGTATTGCCAATCGGCGCGGCGGCTCCGACCGCAATGGCTGCATCGGAGCAGGAGCTGATGCCGACATGCGGGACAGAAGATCCACTCCTCTCGGACGGGGACGTCGCATTGCGGGCAAATGCAACGCACACGACGCTCGTTCAACAAGGCATCTTCTTCCAGAGCCCGGTCGTAAATATCGGCCAGCGTTTCCTTGGGCCGCACCAGCAGATAGACCACCGGCCCCACGAAGGGCACCAAGGCCACCAGAAACGCGGCCAACAGCATGGCTCCCAGGTCAAAGGAGCGGGCCCGCATGTCGTTGATGGTCCAAACGATAGTGCCGGCCCAAAGCGCAAACAGCATGGCTCCCAGCACCGTGACCGCCAGTTCCAGCCATCGGCCGATGGCATCGATTACTTCAGGCGACATGTTCTCGGGAAGACCAGACGGGGCAGAGCTTGCACCTGTCCAGTATAGAGGAAAAGCGGCGATACCGAAGGGAACGGGAAGGCGATCCGCGACCCGTTGCCTGGCCGGTGGAGATTCGGGAGTCACGGAGGCGGGCTGCCGCGTATCCGCGCGTCCCGTTTTCCGGCGGCTGTTTCCCGATGCCGCGGAAGTGGTACCGAGGGCCCCGGAACGTTCCCCCAGGCGTCTCTACCGCCGGGCCGGGCCGCAAAATCGCAGGACCCTGCGGTGGCCTCGCCCAGGCTCGAGACTACCGAGCGCGTACCGCACGGCCATCCGTACCGCTTTGCCCATGTGGTCCGGCGAGACCCAGAAAATTCATATCCGGCACTGGCCGTAAGGAGTTCTTTGCGCCTGGAGTTATATAATTCGGTCGATTGTAAACTCACCATCGACTCAAGGAAGTTGGACAAAATGAATTTGAGAAAGTTGGGTATCGTTGCCGTCGTTGCCTTGCTGGCAATAGCGGGGGCGGCCTGTACGACTATCACTCCCGTCCCTGCCGTATCGGAAGACGCCGCAGAGACCGCGGCCATGCCGAGCAGCGGACCTTCTACGCTGGAACAGGTCATGGAACGCGGCAACGTCATTTGCATCGGCAACGCCGCGGCGCCGGGTTTCGGATACGTAGGGGAAGACGGTTCTTTCTCCGGTTTCGACATTGATTTCTGCAAGGCCTTGGCTGCCGCCGTATTCGGCGATCCGGAGGCCTACGAAATCCGCCCGGCCACCGCCTCGGAGCGGTTCTCGGTGTTGACTGCCGGCGAAGGCGATGTGCTCATTCGCAACACTACCGACACCATGACCCGTGACACGGACTTGGGCGGCGATTTTGCGCCTACCACTTTCTACGACGGGCAGGGCATCATGGTCCGCGTGGCGGACGGCATCACCTCGCTGGAAGACCTGGCGGGCGGCAGTGTCTGTGTGGCTACCGGTACGACCACGGAATTGAATCTGGCCGACGTGATGGCCGCTCGGGGCATTGAATACGAACCCGTAGTCTTCGAAGGCAACGACGAATCCGTCGCGGCCTATGAAACGGGGCGTTGCGACGCCTTCACGACGGACAAGTCCGGTCTGACGGGCCGCCGCGCGGTGTTGGCCGATCCCATGGCCCATGTCATTCTGGACGAGACGCTCTCGAAGGAGCCGTTGGCTCCCATGGTCCGCCATGGCGACAACCAATGGGAAGACATCGTGCGTTGGGTCGTCTACGCGACCTTCCTGGCCGAAGAGATGGGCGTGTCCTCCGCCAACGTGGACAGCATGATGGAGAGCACCGACCCGAACATCCGCCGGCTGTTGGGCGTGGACGGCGAATTCGGGGCCAAGATTGGCCTAGACAACGACTGGTCTTACAATGTAATCAAGATGGTCGGCAACTATGCCGAAATCTACGATCGCAACCTGGGGCCGGACACGGACTTCTACATTCCCAGAGGTCTGAACAAATCCTGGGTCGACGGCGGTCTGCTGTACGCTCCGCCCATCCGTTAGCACATAGATGTAGCAACGTCGGAGGGTACGGCTCGCTCGGGCCGTACCCTTTTTTTATACTGGGTGTTCATGATGTCCGCAATACCCGCCCAAGAGCGACCCCCGTTCTGGCGGGACGAGCGCGTGATGGCCTGGATATGGCAGGCCCTAGTGCTGCTGGTCGTCTTGGGATTGGCCGCCTTGCTCTTCAGCAATATGGTCACGGAGCTGCAGACCCAGCGCAACGTCGTCTTCTCCTACCGTTGGATCGGCCAGGTGGCGGGCTTCGACATCAGTGAAAGCCTGATTCCCTACGACAGCAGCGCCACGTACGGCCGTGCCATCGTGGTCGGTATTCTCAACACGTTGCAGGTCGCGCTCGCCGCGATCGTGTTTTCCACCGGGATGGGCCTGTTTTGGGGCATCGTCAGCATCTCCCCCAACTATCTGGCCAAGCGCATCGCCGTCATTTACGTGGAAGTGTTCCGTAACGTACCGCTGCTGGTCCTGCTCTACTTCTGGTACTCGGGCCTGTTCTTGCAATTGCCCCGTCTGGCCGACGCGATCGAACTGCCCGGTCCCACGTTCCTCAGCATACGGGGCTTGTACATACCCTGGGGCATTCCCACCGATTCGTGGAATACGTATCTCCTGGTCCTGCTGCTGGGTCTCGTTTGCTGGGTCGGCGCCGTGATCTATCTGCGCCACCGGGAGAGCCGCACGGGGCAGACATACTTCAAGACCTTGTGGGGGCTAGCCGCTTTCCTGCTGATCGCAATCCTCGGCTGGATCGGATTGCCTGCGCCTTTGACCCTGTCACAGCCGGTCAAGGAAGGCCTGCGGATCGTGGGCGGCAATTCCTACAGTCCGGAATTTATTTCCGTGGTCACGGCCCTCAGCGTCTATGCCTCCGCTTACGTGGCCGAAATCGTCCGGGGCGGCATTCTGGCCATTCACCATGGCCAACAGGAAGCCTCTTCGGCGTTGGGCCTGACCCGTCTGCAGTCGTTGCGCCTGGTCATCCTGCCGCAGGCCATGCGGGTCATCGTGCCGCCGTTGATCAGCGAATATCTGAGTCTCACCAAAAGCACCTCGCTGGCCGTAGCGATCGGCTATCCGGACTTCTTCCATACCACCGCCAAGACCACCTTGAATCAGACCGGCCGGGAGGTCGAGGTCTTTCTCCTGGTCATGCTGGTGTACCTCTCCCTCAGTCTGGTGACTTCAGTCGTATTGAATTGGTACAACAGTTACTTCCAGATCAAGGAACGCTGACCCGCAGGCCCATCCCTATGGCTATCGCTGCCCAAGAACTCTCCCCGCCGGCGTTCAAACGCGGCTGGCTGACCCGAATCCGCACGCTGTTTTTCCGGAACTGGACGGACACCTTGATGACGTTGGCCTCCGTGGCTTTCGTCGTGTTGCTGCTGCTGCCTGTGCTGCGCTGGATGGCGACCACAGCGCGCTGGGACGTGCTGGCGCCCAATCTGGCCATCCTGCTGCGGGGCCGCTACGAGGCCGAGGCGGCCTGGCGGATCTGGGTATGTCTGGGACTGCTCGCCGGGGTCGCCGGCATGGCCGCCGGCGCCTGGAGCGGAAAATTCACGACGGGTTTCGGGACGATTCTGGCCTTGCCTCTGCTTATGACCCTGATCCCCGTCTTCGATACCAATATCCGCCTGGGTCTGGTAGCCATGTCGGTCCTGATCGGGTGCGGTTTTGCGATCGGTACGTTGGGCCCTCAAGCCTATATGGGAAACATTACCGTCGCCCTGCTGGTAGTGGTGATGCCCCTGGGTCTGGCGCTGCTCTACGGCTTCGGACAGACGGGGCCGCTGCAGGTGACGCCGCCCAAAGTATGGGGGGGATTGCTGTTGTCCTTGATCCTAGCGTCGACCGGCATCGTCTTTTCCTACCCCTTGGGCGTGATTCTGGCCTTGGGCCGCCGGTCCAAGCTGCCGGTCGTCAAGACGTTGAGTGTCGTCTACATCGAGTTCGTGCGCGGGGTGCCGCTGATTGCGCTGCTCTTCATGGCCGTAGTCATGCTCGAATTGTTCGTACCGAATCGCTTTCCGACGATAGAAGGCATTGTGCGGGTGGCCGTGGCGATTACGCTCTTCTCGGCCGCGTACATGGCGGAGAACGTGCGGGCCGGTCTGGCCACGGTACCGGCAGGTCAGGTGGAAGCCACCTGGGCCTTGGGTCTCAACAGCGTGCAGACCATGGTGTTCGTGGTGTTGCCGCAGGCTCTCAAGGCCATCATTCCCGTTACGGTCAACCAATTCATTTCGCTGTTCAAGGACACGACTCTGGTCGCCTTGGTGGGCATGCTGGATCTGGTCGGCATGGGACGGGCGGTGCTGAGCAATCCTGCCTGGCTCGGTACCCACAAGGAGATCTACTTCTTCATCGGCGCCCTGTTCTGGCTCCTGAACTACAGCATGTCCTACGGCAGCCGCAAATTGGAACAACGCCTCCACACGGGGATAGAAAGCCGAGCGTAGGCGCGCGTCTTGCTCTATCGGACCTCTACGAGAAGAAACGCCATGCATGCCCCTGTCAATTCCGAATTCATCATCGAATGCACCAACGTCAGCAAGTGGTTCGGTGATTTTCAAGTCCTGAAGAACATCAACCTGAATGTGCGGATGGGGGAGGTCATCGTGATCCTGGGGCCGTCCGGCTCCGGCAAGTCCACCTTGATCCGCTCCATCAACCGGCTGGAGGAACATCAGGCGGGGCACATCGTAGTAGACGGCATCGAGTTGACCCATGACCTGAAAAATATTCACGAAGTCCGCAAAGAGATCGGCATGGTGTTCCAGCAATTCAATCTGTTCCCGCACCTGACCGTAATGCGGAACATCACCCTGGCCCCCATGCAGGTGCGCAAACTCAAGAAGGAAGAGGCCGAGGCCACCGCCATGCAGCTCCTGGAGCGGGTAGGCATTCCCGAGCAGGCGGACAAATATCCCCTGCAGCTTTCGGGCGGTCAGCAACAGCGTGTCGCCATAGCCAGAGCTTTGGCCATGAGTCCCAAGATCATGCTCTTCGACGAACCGACTTCCGCTCTGGATCCGGAGATGATCAAGGAGGTCCTCGACGTGATGCTGGACCTGGCCCGTTCCGACATGACTCTGCTGGT
>DAOUKB010000072.1:0-71189 GCA_034421855.1 Anaerolineales bacterium | reverse complement strand
GTACTCTCCGAGAAGACCATGCAGGCCGAAGGCGAGCGGCAGTACGTTTTTCGGATCCATCCGCAAGCCAACAAGCATCAAGTCCGCGCTGCCGTGCGCGCCATTTACGGTGTGACCGTGGACCAAGTGCGGACCATGATCATGCCGGCCAAGACACGACGCCGGGGCAATCGGGTTTTCATCCGTCAGGCGAAGTGGAAGAAAGCGATCGTCACCGTGGCCGAAGGCGATTCCATCAATCTGTATGAAAGCAACTGATCGAGGCTGACGGGCCATGCCGTTGAAGACGTATCAACCGACATCTCCGGGCCGCCGCAACATGAGCGGCGCCACATTCGAAGAGCTTACGCGTACCCGGCCGGAGAAGTCGTTGGTGTCGCCGTTGCCTCGCCGGGGCGGCCGCAACAACCGCGGGGTGATCACCGTGCGGCACCGCGGCGGAGGGCACAAACGACGGTACCGCCACATCGATTTCAAGCGGGACAAGCATGGGATAGCGGCCCGCGTCCTCTCCTTGGAATACGATCCCAACCGTACGGCTCGCATCGCCTTGCTGCAGTACAGCGACGGCGAAAAGCGCTACATCCTGGCTCCGGAAGGGCTGCAAGTCGGTCAGGAAGTGACGTCCGGTTCCGATGTGGACATTGCGCCGGGCAACGCCCTGCCCTTACGCGACATTCCGTTGGGTACCCAACTGCACAACATCGAGTTGATCCCCGGCAAGGGGGGCCAGCTGGCCCGCAGCGCCGGCACGGCGGCCCGCCTGGTGGCCAAGGAGGGCCGCATGGTACAGGTCCGCATGCCCAGCGGCGAAGTGCGTTTCGTGCAAATGGACTGCATGGCCACGGTCGGCCAAGTTTCCAATTTCGAACACGCAGGCATGTCCCAAGGGAAGGCGGGCCGCAATCGTTGGCGCGGGCGTCGTCCGACCGTACGCGGTGTGGCGCAGGACCCGGCTTCCCATCCCCATGGCGGCGGCGAGGGGCGTTCTCCGATCGGCATGCCCTCGCCCAAGACGCCCTGGGGCAAGCCGGCCTTGGGCTACCGCACCCGGCGCAATCCGTCGACCGACAAGAACATCGTGCGGCGGCGCGCGAAACGCCGGTAGAGTCGAAAAGAGCAAGGAAACAAGCCCGTGTCGCGTTCTCTGAAGAAAGGTCCCTACGTCGACCTCAAATTGCTTAAGCGCATTGAGATGATGAATCAAACCGGCGAACGCCGGGTGGTCCGTACCTATGCACGCGCCAGCACCATCTTCCCGCAATTCGTGGGCCATACCATCGCCGTGCATGACGGGCGGCGGCACGTACCGGTCCTGATTACGGAGAACATGGTGGGGCACAAGCTGGGCGAGTTTGCGCCCACGCGCTATTTCCGAGGACATATGCGGTCGGAACGGAGTACGTCGGTCAGGTAAGTCAAGACGCGGATGCGGAGAGTATGGAAGTTTCGGCCAAGAGTCGGTATACCGGTATCAGCGCCCGCAAGGTGCGCTTGGTACTCAACGAGGTGCGGGGCATGCAGGCGCAGGCCGCCGTGCGGATGTTGCGTCTGAGGCCGCAGTCTGCGGCGGCGGTGCTGGCGACCACCATCGCCAGCGCTTTGGCCAACGCCTCGGAAAACTTCGACTTGGATCGCGAAGACATGTACATCAAGCGAGCTTTTGCCGACGAAGCCCCCCCGCGTAGATGGCGGCGGTTTGGGGGCCGGGGTCGATTCAAGCCGTGGATTCGGAGTTCGTCCAACATCACCATCGTCTTGGACGAACGAGATTGGGTCTTGGACGAATAGGAACAGCAGCGGAGCGACATTTCCATGGGACGGAAAGTTCATCCCACCGGATTTCGGTTGGGTCTGGTCAAAGAGCATCACAGTCGCTGGTTTGCCCGCGGCAAAGAGTACGTGGCCATGCTCGACGAAGATCGCGCAATTCGCAACGCGATTCTGTCCCGCCTCCCGGATGCCAACATCAGCCGGATCGACATCGAAAGGCAGTCCAATCAGGTCGAAGTGATCGTCGAAACCGCACGCCCCGGCGTGATTATCGGCCGCAAGGGAGCCACGGTGAACGAGTTGCGCGAAAGGTTGCTCAGGATCACCGGCCGCAGTATCCGGATCGATGTCCAAGAGCTGAATCGGCCGGAACTCAGCGCCAAACTGGTGGCGCACAGCGTCAGCGAGCAGCTGGCCCGGCGGGTGAGCTGGCGCCGAGCCATGCGTTCCGCCGGTCAGCGGGCCATGCGCCAAGGCGCCAAGGGCTTCATGATCACGGTAGCCGGCCGCTTGGGCGGCAGCGACATGGGCCGCGTGGACAGTTTTCGCGAAGGGCAAGTGCCCCGCCACACCCTACGGGCCAATATCGACTACGGCACGGAGGAAAGCCATACTACCTACGGCGTGATCGGCGTCAAGGTGTGGATCTACCAAGGCGAAGTGTTGCCGGGCCAGGAATACCACACCAAGTACCAAGAGGTTTCCTAGGCCGCCTGCCGGGGACAGCGGGGGAGAAACAGAGCAATGTTGATGCCCAAACGTTTCAAGCACCACAAGACCCATAGGGGGCGCATCCGCGGCTTGGCCCATCGGGGCAATTCGATTGATTTCGGCACCTATGCCTTGCAAGCCGTGGAACCCCACTGGATTACCAGCCGGCAGATCGAGGCCGCCCGCCGGGCCATCGTGCGTTACGTGCGCCGCGGCGGCAAGCTCTGGATCCGGGTCTTTCCGGACAAGCCCGTCACGCAGCGGGGCGCGGAAACCCGTATGGGTTCCGGTAAAGGCAATGTCGAGTACTACGTGGCAGTGGTCAAACCGGGCCGCATCATTTTCGAAATGACTGGAGTTTCGGAGGAGCAGGCCCGAGAGGCGTTCCGGCTGGCCCAGCACAAGCTGCCGATGCGGACTCAGTTCGTTGTGCGTCAAGTGCTGTAGCAGGGAGCGGAAGCAGAGATGGCCGTATTGAAGGCACACACCTTGTTGGACAAAACCGACGCGGAATTGGACGAGATGGTGCGTGCATGTCACCAGGAACTGTTCAATCTGCGGTACCAACTGACGACCGGCAAGCAACAGAACACCGCCCGGTCGCGCGAGGTCCGCAAAGAGATGGCCCGTATCAAGACGGTGCAGCGGCACCGTGAGTTGACCAGCCAGGAATAAGGGTATGAGTGTATCCAGTCGCAAAGTACTGACCGGCACGGTGGTGCAGGACGTGAACGACAAGACGGTGGCGGTGCGCGTGGAACGCGCCACGCGGCATCCGCTCTACGGCAAGATCACGCGTTCCCACAAAAAGTATCAGGTGCACGACGAGACCAATCAGGCCCGTATCGGGGATCAGGTCCGTATCCGGCAGTGCAGCCCGATTTCCAAGCACAAGCGTTTCTATCTCGAATCCATTGTGGAGCGGGCTGCCGGCGTGGATCCGGTCGAAGCGCCGTAGAACTGCGAGAGCCCCGGACCAGCCCAAGGAAAGACCCGTTCATGATTCAACAGGAAAGTCGTCTGCGCGTAGCGGACAATTCGGGAGCGCGCGAGTTGCTGACCATCCGGGTGACCGGCGGCAGCGTACGCCGCCACGGCAAGGTGGGCGACATCGTCACCGCTTCGGTGAAATCCGCCATCCCGGCCGGCGCCGTCAAGAAGGGCGAAGTGGTCCAGGCCGTGATCGTGCGTACGAAGTCGCCCATTCGACGCAGCGACGGCAGCTTCATTCGCTTCAACGACAATGCCGCCGTGATCGTGGACGACACCCGTTTTCCGCGGGGCACGCGCATCTTTGGCCCCGTGGCCCGGGAGTTGCGGGAACGCGGCTTCATGCGGATCGTGTCGTTGGCCCCTGAAGTGCTGTAGCGGACGTCGCGGAGAGTGGATCGAGCAACATGAGCAACAAGATTTTGGTAGGGGATCAAGTGGTGGTGATCGCCGGGGCCGCGAAGGGCGAACGCGGGAAGGTACGAGATATCGTGCGGCGTCGGAGGCGCAACGGCGACTTGGACCCCAATCGGGTCTATGTCGTCGTGGAAGGCGTCAATCTGCGGACCAAACACCAGCGGCCTACCGGCAGGACGCAGACGCAGCGGGGCATTATCGAGATGGAAGCCCCGATTCACGTCAGCAACGTCGCGGTCCTGGGTACGGACGACAAGCCGACCCGCGTGGGGCGGCGTTTCGAAAACGAAGACAAGATTCGCTTCGACCGGCGCACCGGTGAACCGATAATCCAGCCTGCCGCCTAGACCGATCATCCATTCACATATGCCCGAGAGAGAAATGAGCGAGCAGTCCAACGGTACAGAGCCGGCCCCCCTGCCCCGGCTGTTGGTGCAATATCGTGAGGAAATTGTGCCGGCCCTGATGGAGGAATTCGGATACAAAAACAGACTGCAGGCGCCTACCGTCGTGAAAGTGGCCGTGAACATAGGATTGGGGGAAGCCCTCACCAATGCCCGGGCCGTCGAGTCTGCCAGTCGGGATCTGGAGCTGATCACCGGCCAGAAACCGGTGGTGACGCGGGCTCGGAAATCCATCGCCACCTTCAAGCTGCGGGAAGGCATGCCGGTGGGTTTGAAGACCACGCTGCGGGGACGCCGGCAGTGGGATTTTCTGGACCGGCTGATCCATTTGGCCCTGCCCCGGCAGCGGGACTTCCGCGGAGTTTCTCCGGATTCGTTCGACGGCCGCGGCAATTACAGTCTGGGCCTGACCGAGCAGCTGATTTTCCCCGAGATCGACTACGAGAAGATCGATGCGATCCGGGGCTTGGAAGTCTCGATTGTGACCTCGGCCCGGACCGATGAAGAAGGTCGGCATTTGTTGCGGCTGTTGCAGATGCCTTTTGTCCGCACGGCAGCCTAGCGTCTCAGCCGGAATCCCCCGTTTTGCATTTTGAGAGATCCGAGGAGTAGAGTTGGCCAAAAAATCCATGGTTGCGCGGGAAACCAAACGCAACCACCCCCATCGAGTCCGCAATCGCTGTCACATGTGTGGGCGCCCGCGGGCCTTTATGCGCCGCTTTGGTTTGTGCCGTATTTGTTTTCGGCGCGAGGCCCTGGAAGGCCGTATTCCGGGTGTGGTCAAGTCCAGCTGGTAAACGGGAACGCGAGGAGACCCACGGCATGAACATAGATCCCATTTCAGATTTTCTGACGCGGATTCGCAATGGCCTGGCCATGCAGCACGAGTTTGTCAGCATGCCCAGTTCCCGTATCAAGCTCGAATTGGCGCGGGTTTTGTTTGAAGAAGGGTTTGTCGCGGGCTACCGTGAACACGAAGTCGACCAGCGCGTGGAATTGGCCGTCGATCTGAAGTACGATCGCCACGGCGCCCCGGTGATCAGTCATCTGCGGCGCATCAGCAAGCGGGGGCGGCGGGAGTATGCCGGCTGGCGTGACATCCGTTGGGTGCGCAGCGGTCTGGGGATTCGCATCTTGACCACGCCGGGCGGCATTATGACCGGACAGCAGGCCCGGCGGGCCCGACTGGGCGGCGAAGTCATCTGCGAAGTGTGGTAGTCGACAAGGCAAAGGGAAAAATTCATGTCTCGTATCGGCAATCAACCTATTCCCTTGCCGCCCGGCGTGACCGTGGACGTTGCGCCAGGCCAGTTCGTCAAGGTGACCGGTCCCAAAGGCGCCTTGGAAGAACGCATCTCGCCGCGGCTGACCGTGGAGCAACGCGACGGCGTCCTGGAAGTCAAGCGCCAGGGCAATGCCCAGGACCTCCGGGCCCTGCACGGCTTGGCGCGGGCCCTGATTCGCAACATGGTGATAGGCGTCACGGAAGGCTACACGCGGGTCTTGGAGGTGCATGGCGACTTTTACCGCGCTTCCATGAAGGGTTCTACGTTGATGCTCCAGGTGGGCAAGAGCCATCCGGTGGAATACCCGGCGACCCCGGTGATTTCGTTGGATGTGGATCAGAGCGGACGCGTGATCACTCTGCAGGGCATCTGCAAGAGCGACATCGGCCAGCTGGCAGCCGAAATCCGCAATGAACGCCCTCCGGAACCGTACGGCGGTTCCGGCATTCGCTATCGGGGCGAACGGGTGCGGTCCAAGGCGGGCAAGGTCGGCAAGGTGTAGGAGGACGGCAATGGCAAAGCCCCGGAACCGATTCCACGCGCGCGTCAAGCGACATCGGCGGCTCAGGAACAAAGTGTCGGGTACGCCCGACCGCCCGCGGCTGAGCGTGTTCCGCAGCGCGGGACACATTTACGCCCAGCTGATCGACGATCAGGCAGGCCATACCCTGGTCTCTGCGGCTACGAACGAAAAAGCATTGCGGTCCAAGGTGAAAGCGCAGAAGCCCTTGGTGCAGGCCCGCGTGATCGGCGAAGTGCTGGCGGAGCGGGCCCGGCAACAGGGAGTGACCCGCGTGGTTTTCGATCGGGGCGGCTTCCAGTTTCATGGACGTGTCAAGGCCTTGGCCGACGGCAGTCGGGCCCAGGGCTTGCAGTTCTAGAGAATTCAGCCCCCGACTATCAAGGAGAAATGCGGAGTGGCGCGACGGAACGATCGAAACGACGACCAGAGCGACGGCCTGGAAGACAGGGTAGTGCAAATTACGCGGACTGCCAAAGTGGTGAAGGGCGGGCGTTCTTTCGCCTTCCGCGCGGTCTTGGTGGTAGGCGACATGTCCGGCCGCGTCGGCGTGGGCATCGGCAAGGCCCGAGAAGTCCCCGAGGCGATCCGGAAAGCCCGGGAGAAGGCCACCCGCAACATGGTGGAAGTGCCGATTGTGGGCAAGACCATTCCGCACGCGATCGAGACCCGCTTCGGCTCCGCCCGCGTGTTGCTCCGCCCGGCCAGTCCGGGTACCGGCGTCATCGCCGGCGGCGGGGTCAGACCGGTCCTGGAGGTCGCGGGCATTGCGGATATCCTGACCAAATCCCTGGGCGCCAGCAATCGCCTGAACGTGACGCAGGCCACCTTTCTGGCCCTGCAGCAGTTGCAGGATTATCGGGCGGAGGCCCAAGCCCGGGGAGTCGACGAGGCGAAGCTGATGCCCTTCTGGATGCGGGAGACGATGTGATGGCCGAGACCGTCAAGATCACGTTGGTCAAAAGCGGGATTGGAAGTCCTCAGCGGCAGAAAGATACGCTGAAGGCTCTGGGCCTGCGTAAACTCCACAAGACCGTAGAGCGGGCGGACGATGCCGTTACGCGCGGCATGATCGCCAAGGTTTTCCATCTCGTCGTAGTAGAGGAAGGCACAGGCGAGTCCCCCGGCTCGCGTCCACGCAAGAGAGCAACGGCATGAAACTGCATGAAATTCCCCAAGGCCGACAGGTCCGCCGCTCCCGCAAGCGGGTGGGACGCGGCACAGGATCCGGCAAAGGCAAAACCTGCGGCCGGGGCACCAAAGGATACAACGCGCGTTCCGGCGGCGGGGTGCATCCCACCTTCGAAGGCGGCCAGCTGCCGCTGATCAAGCGGCTGCCCAAACTGCGCGGCTTCCGGCGACGGCAAAAAATCCATTACGCGGCGGTCTCCTTGGAAGCCCTGCAGGAAAGATTCGAAGCGGGGGCGGTGGTCTCGCTGGAAGCCTTGGTGGACTGCGGCTTGGCCCGCAACCTGCGGGAGCCGATCGTCGTGCTGGGGTCCGGGACATTGACCAAGCCGCTGACCGTACATACCCACCGCATCAGCCGCGCGGCCCGGACGGCCGTCGAAGCCTGCGGCGGTTCCGTAGAAATTGAAGCTTTGCCGACGGTCTGACCATGTTGCAAGCTGTCCGTAGCGCTTTCACGCTGCCGGATCTCCGTAACAAGCTGCTGATCACGATCGGCATTCTGGTGGTCTACCGACTGTGTGCCCACATTCCCCTGCCGGGCGTGGACGCCAGCGCGTTGGGCCGCTTGTTCACCCAGGATCCCAACGTTCTGTTGAACATGCTGAATTTTTTCAGCGGCGGCGCCCTGTCCCAGATGGGCGTGATGGCCTTGGGCGTATATCCCTACATCACGGCTTCCATCATTATGCAGTTGCTGGTGCCCATGGTGCCGCAACTGCAGGAGTTGAGCAAGGAAGGGGAACACGGCCGCGCCCAGATCGGCAAATACACCTATTACATGACGGTGCCCTTGGCAGTCATATATGCCGTGGGACAGGCGACTCTGCTGAATTCTTCGTTCGGCGGCGGTATCTCGGTGTTCACCAGTTGGGGATTCACGGGCTCGAGTCTGTTGCCTTCCCTGACCATCGTCGTCGGCATGGCGGCGGGTACGATGTTTGCGGTGTGGCTGGGGCAACTGCTGACCCAGCAAGGCATCGGGAACGGCGTGTCCCTGATCATTTTCGCGGGCATCGTCGCCAGTTTGCCCCAGCAGGTGCGCCAAATCATCGTGACGGGCCGTTGGGATCTTCTGATCATCTTTTCCATCATCACGCTGCTGACCATCGCGCTGATCGTCTGGGTGAACGAAGGACAGCGCCGGATCCCGGTGCAGTACGGCAAGCGGGTGCGGGCCGTGCGGGGCAACCAGCAGGTCATGATGGGCGGCCGTTCGACGTACATCCCCATGAAGATCAACTCGACCGGCATGATTCCCTTGATCTTCGCCCAGAGCCTGCTCATTTTTCCGAGTACGCTGGCTACGTTCTTCACCTCCTCGGCCGGATGGATGGGACGGGCCGCGACCGTGCTGGCCGCCGTCATGTCGCCGGCCAACTGGGTCTATTGGTTGGCGTATTTCCTGCTGGTCGTGGCCTTTACCTATTTCTACGCGGACGTCATGTTTCGACAGCAAGACTTGCCGAACACCCTGCGTAACCAGGGCGGTTACATTATGGGTCTGCGGCCCGGGGCGCGCACCGCGGATTATCTGCAGGGCGTCCTGTCGCGCATCACCTTCTTTGGGGCCATCTTCCTGGGCTTTATCGCGGTCTTGCCGTTTCTGGTAGGGCTCGTTTTCGGCGGCGGGGCAGTCAGCGGCGGCTACAGTACGCTGCTGATCAGCAGCGCCGGCCTGCTGATCGTGGTGGGCGTGGTGCTGGACACCATGCGCCAGATCGAATCGCAGCTGATGATGCGCAACTACGAAGGCTTCATTCGCTAGCCTCGCGGGTCGCGGTATTCTGGCCTTCTCGTGGATCGACGCCGACAATTCGTCGTGTTTCTGGGCGTTCCCGGAGCCGGCAAAGGGACCCAGGTGAAACGCCTACAGGCGGTCTGCCGGCTGCCCCAAATCTCCACGGGGGACTTGTTTCGCCGACATCTGCGGGAAAAGACCGAACTAGGCATCTGGGCGCAGTCCTTCATGCACAAGGGCGAACTGGTACCGGACGACGTGACCATTCGGATGGCCCACGCCAGGCTGGCGGAGTCCGACTGTGTCCGCGGCGCGCTGCTGGACGGATACCCGCGCAACCTGGTCCAAGGGGATGCCCTGCAGGACTTGGCCGCCCGGGAGGAGGCCCGCATCTTTGCCGTGTTTTTGGATCTGGCCGACGAGATCTGTCGCGACCGGATCACAGGGCGTCGTCAGTGCAAAGAATGCGGCACGTTGTATCATCAGGTCCAGAATCCTCCGCGGCAGGCCGGAATCTGCGACGTCTGTCGCGGGGAATTGTATCAGCGGCAGGACGACACCGAAGCGGCTCTGGCCACCCGGATGCTGGCCTATTACAAAGAGACCGCCCCTTTGATCGGCTATTTCCATGCCTTGGACGCATTGATTACCTTGCCGGCTAACGGTACGCCGGACGAGACGGCAGCGCTCGTGCATGCCGCCGTGACGCCTCGTTTGGGAGGCCTGTAGCCGTGGGCCGCCGCCGTTCCTGGACCGCGTTGCCCCGCAAAAGCAGACGGGAAGTAGACATAATGCGTGAAGCGGGCCGCATCGTGGCTCAGGTGCACGCCAGGCTGCAAGAAGCCGTCGCCCCGGGCATCAGCACTTGGGATTTGGACAGGCTGGCGGCCGAGACCATGGCGCGGCTCGGCGCCGAAAGCTGCTTCCTGGGTTATATGGGATTTCCGGCGCACACCTGCGTCAGCATCAACGAAGAACTGGTGCACGGCATTCCCAGCAAGCGGTGTCGCCTCGAGGCGGGCGACATCGTGAGCATCGATGTCGGCGTAAGGCACCGCGGCTATATCGGCGACAGCGCCTGGACCTATGCCGTAGGCGAAATCAGCGAGCAGGCCACCTATCTGATGCAAGTGACCCGGGACAGCCTGTTTGCCGGGATTGCAGCCGCCTGCCCGGGCAATCGTTTACGCGACGTGTCCCGGGCCGTGCAGCGGCATGTGGAAGGCCACAATCTGCATGTCGTGCGCAAATATACGGGTCACGGCGTAGGCAAAGAAATGCATGAGCCGCCTCAGATCCTCAATTACGACGTGGATTGGCCCGAGGCCCAGCAGAGGATCCCGGAAGGACTGGTCTTTGCGCTGGAACCCATGGTGCAGGTGGGCACGTGGAAGACGCATACCTTGGCCGACAATTGGACCGTCGTCAGCCAAGACCGCAGCCTGGCGGCGCACTTCGAACACACCGTGGCGGTGCTTTCGGACGGCCCTCGCATATTGACAGCTTTGTAGCGGAAGTGTAGAATGGCAATCTTGCGCGGCTGTCGATGCCGTGGTTTTTGCGAGGTGCGCAATGAAGGTTCGACCTTCCGTCAAGAAGATGTGTGACAACTGCAGTATCGTGCGGCGGCGGGGCATCGTGTTCGTGATTTGCTCGAATCCCAAACACAAGCAACGACAGGGCTGAATCGGCGGCGGGCCGCGGGCGAGAGACGGAAGAGGAGAGCGGGAGTTTGTATGGCGCGTATTTCCGGTGTTGACGTTCCCCGAGACAAGCCGGTCTTGTTCTCGTTGACCTACATCTACGGCATCGGCCGCACCACCAGCGGCCTGGTCTGTATGGAAGCCCAGGTGGATCCGGCCGTCCGGGTGAAAGACCTGAGCGAAAGCGAAATCGGGCGCATCCGGGACTATATCGACGGCAATCTGAGGGTAGAGGGCGATCTGCGGCGCGAAGTGCAGATGAATCTGAAACGCCAGACGGAAATCGGCTCCTATCGAGGTCAACGGCATCGCCGCAACCTGCCTTCACGCGGACAACGCACGCGGACCAATGCCCGCACCCGGCGGGGACGACGCATGACGGTGGCGGGTCGGCGGCGTACCGCCGGTCATTAGCAGAACGATTCAGGAGCAATATAGATGGCTCGTAGGCGAAGTAGAATCGCGCGGCGCGATCGGCGCCAGGTGCCCTCGGGACAGGTCCATATTCGGGCCACCTTCAACAACACTATCGTGACCGTCACGGACGCCATGGGAGCCGTCTTGTGTTGGAGCAGCAGCGGTTGCTGCGGATTTAGCGGCAGTCGCAAGAGCACTCCGTATGCCGCCGGCCAGGCCGGCTTGGCCGTCGGCACCCGCGCCTACAACGATTACGGGGTCCGTGAGGTGCAGGTCTTCGTCAAAGGTCCAGGACCTGGCCGCGAAAACGCCCTCTCGGCGCTGGTGGCCGCAAAGTTGCAACTGAAGTCCATCACCGATGTGACGCCGCTGCCGCATAACGGCTGTCGCCCGCCCAAAAAGCGGCGTGTGTAAGCCTGGTTCTTGCGCCTTGCGCGCTCTGCTTGGGGACGGCCCTATTTTGAGGTAAGTACATGGCACGTTATACAGATGCAGTCTGCCGACTCTGTCGCCGGGAAGGCGAGAAGCTCTTTCTGAAGGGCTCTCGTTGTCTAGGACCCAAATGTGCGTTCGAAACCAAAGGCTATCCTCCGGGCGAACACGGCATTCGGCTGATGGGACGGCGGCGCCGCCAATCCGATTACAGCCTGCAATTACGGGAAAAACAAAAGGCCCGGCGCATCTATGGCGTGTACGAGAGACAGTTTCGCCGGTATTTTCAGGCGGCTACGCGCGCGCCCGGACTTACCGGCGTGGAGCTGGTGCGGCTGTTGGAGACGCGGCTGGACAACGTGGTCTTCCGGCTGGGCTTTGCCTCGAGCCGGGCCCAAGCTCGCCAACTGGTGACGCATGGACACTTCGCCGTGAATGGCCGGCGGGTCAACATTCCGTCCTACACCGTCGCCGCCGACGACTTGATTGCAGTGCGTACCCGCAGCAAGCGCAACGGGTTTTTCACGACCCCGGAGTGGCAGCCGGCCAATGCCACGCCGACCTGGCTGGCCTTGGACGCGGAAAACTTGCAAGGCCAAGTCTTGCGTATCCCTTCGACCGAGGAGATGGGCACCGAACTGAACGTGCAGTTGATTGTGGAATATTACAGCGCGCGCTGACCTTGTGCCGGTCGCCTCGGCGCCCACTGGAGGAATCCTCTTGCAAAGCCAGATTCTGCCCAAGCTTCATATTGTCCACGAGACCCAGAAATACGGTCAGTTTCAGCTGAAGCCGTTGATGCGCGGCTACGGTACCACGTTGGGCGTTTCGCTGCGCCGCGTGTTGTTGTCCAGTTTGCGCGGCACCGCCGTGACCTCGATTCGGATCCAGGACATCTACCACGAGTTCGCGGCCATTCCGCAGGTACGGGAAGACACTACCCAGTTGATCCTGAACGTCCGCGAGATTGCGCTGCGCTCGCAAGCCCATCTGCCGGTGACCTTGACCCTGCATATACAGGGGGCCGGCGTATATACGGCCGGGGATATCGGCGAAAACGCCGACGTGGAAATCTTGAATCCGGAGTTGTACTTGTTGACGGCGGACCAGGACACGGATTTGGAGATCGACTTGGTGGTGGAGCGCGGGTATGGGTACTCGGCACAGGAAGAGCGCACCAATCCGCTGGCCGGCAGCCTGCCCATCGACGCAGTATTCAGCCCCATCGTGCGGGCGGCCTATCGGGTCGAAGATCACCGCGTGGGGCAGCAGACGGACTTGGATCAGGTGACTCTGGAAGTGTGGACCGACGGATCCGTGAGTCCGTTGAGCGCCGTACAGGAGGCGTCCCGCATTCTGGTGAACCATTTGCGGGTCGTGATGTTGGACAGCGGCGAAGAGGAAGTGGTCCCGGTCGAAGTCATAGAGGACGCCCCGGACGCCAAATTGCAGAATTCCATCGAAGATCTGGACTTGAACGTCCGCACCTACAATTGTCTGAAGCGCGTCGGCATCGCCACGTTGGGAGAATTGTTTCTGCTGATGGAGAAAGGGCGGGACGAGATGCTGGCCATCCGCAACTTCGGTCAGAAATCCCTGGACGAATTGCTGGCGCAGCTGAAGAAGAAGGATCTGCTGCATATTCCCGGTACCCACCTCGAAGAGTATCTGGAACCGGAAGAGGAACCGGAAGGCGTGGCGCTGGCGACCGAGGAACTGGAAGGCGAAGAACTGGATCCGGTCAAGTCGGACGCGCCTACGGCCGTGTCCGGCTGAATTTCGGGTCGGAAGCTACTGGGAACGAAGATTCATGAGCACGCGACATAGAGTCAAGCATACGCGGTTGGGCCGAAATCCGGGTCACAGCAAATCCGTGCTGTGCAATCTGGTCTGCAGTTTGTTCGAACACGAACGCATCGTCACCACGGAGGCGAAGGCCCGCGTGCTGCGGCCTGCCGCCGAACGCCTGATTACGCAGGCCAAACGGGGCATTGCGCGCGAAGCCGGCGGGAAGCAGGGCGCCCGCGTGCACGCCTACCGGCTGTTGATGGCGCGGTTGTCGCACAACCGGCCCATCGTGGAGCGGTTGTTCTCCGACTTGGCGCCGCGCTACGGCTCGCGGAACGGCGGTTATACCCGCATGATCAAACTGGGGCCGCGCAAGATTGATTCGGCCCGCATGGCCGTGGTCGAGCTGGTGGACATTCCTACCGAGTGAAAGAGCGCGTACGGACATGCGAGGAACTCGCTCATGCGCGTGGTCGGGGTGGTGGGCTACGACGGTACCCGTTACCAGGGCTTTCAGCGCCAACCCGGGGTCCCCACGGTCCAAGGGGCGTTGGAACGGAGTTTGGCGGCCTGCACCGGCCATACGCCGGCCGTGATGGGGGCCGGACGGACGGACAGCGGAGTGCATGCCACCGGACAGGTAGTCGCCGCCGACGTGACTTGGCGGCATGCGGTGTCGGCCCTACGGCGGGCTTGGAATGCCAATTTGCCCCCGGACATTGCCGTATTTCAGCTGTACGAGGCTCCTTCCGACTTCCATCCGCGTCATGACGCTCTCGCCCGCACCTATGTCTATCAGGTTTTGCAACATGCTGCAGGCCGGCCCGGGGACCGCTGGCCGCTGGCCGGAGGCCGCAGCTGGTATATCCCCCAGTACTTGGACGTCGCGGCCATGAACGAGGCGGCCGGGGTGTTGCTGGGGACCCGCGATTTCGCGGGCTTTGGGCCGGCCCCGAACGGCGGTCATACGATCCGTACTCTGCTGCAGGCCCGTTGGCGGCTCGACGGGGAGCTGCCGGAAGCCTTGCTGGGCGAAACGGTCGGCCGCACCGTGTTTACCGTAACGGCCAACGCCTTCCTGTATCGTATGGTACGGAGACTGGTGGCCACGCTGGTGAAGGTGGGCACAGGGGAATGGGGATTGTCCCATGTGCGGGCCGTCTTGGCAGCCCGGGACGCCCGTGTCGGTCCGCCCCCGGCTCCCGCGCAGGGTCTAATCTTGGGCCGCGTCGTGTATGCAAGGCCGCTAGCAGAATTGAGGAGCAACTGAGGAAGTGCAGACGTTCAGTTTGAGCGCCGAAAAGGCGCACGCGCAAAGAGAATGGCTTCTGATCGATGCCCAAGGACAGACCTTGGGACGGTTGGCCTCGAAGATCGCAGTTTTGCTGCAGGGCAAGCACAAGGCTACCTATTCGCCCCATGTCGACAATGGCGACTTCGTAGTCGTGGTCAACTGCGAGAAAATTCATGTCACCGGCAACAAACTGCAGAGCAAGTATTATCATAGACATTCGGGGTATCCGAGCGGTTTGACCAGCATCGTGCTGCAGGAACAGCTCGCGAAATTCCCGGAACGCGTCATTGCCGGCGCAGTCAAGGGCATGGTCCCCAAGACGCGCTTGGGCCGGACCCAGTTGCGGAAGTTGAAGGTATATACCGGGGACAAACATCCCCATGAAGCGCAGAAGCCCCGTACGGTAGAGGTATAGGTGGAATATGGATGCATATGTGGAAGCCAACGGCCGGCGCAAGACGGCCTCGGCCCGGGTCAGGCTGTATCCGGGTACCGGCGAAATATTGGTCAACGAGAAGCCTTTCGACGTATATTTCGGACGTGAAGCCAGCCGCGCGCGCGTGTTGGCTCCCCTGCATTTGACAGGGCAGCGGGAGACCTCCAACATCAGCATCCAGGTAGCCGGCGGCGGCGAGTCGGGACAGGCCGTAGCGGCAAGTCATGGTATCGCCCGCACGTTGGTGAAGCGCGAAGAGACGGGGTCGGAAAGTCAGAGGGCCCTGCAGGCCCTGTTGAAAGACGCCGGGCTGCTGACCCGGGATCCGCGTAAGAAGGAACGGAAGAAACCCGGCCTCAAGCGCGCGCGCAAAGCTCCGCAATACACCAAGCGGTAGCGGGGCTTGCCGGCAGCCTAGGCTCCGGTCTGCACGCGTACTCTCCGTGGTGTCGTCCCCGATCGAGCCTTCGGAGGCGGGCGGGTCGCCGGTGCGGGCGACTCTGTTGCATTATCCACGGTACGTCTCGACGTACAGTCGGCTGGTGCGGAGCCTGTTGGCGACGCAGGAGCCGCCGCTCGTGTACTTGGAAGACGGGCCATGCACCGGCTGTCGCTACGTGATCGAGGAAAAACTGCGGCGGGCCTGCGATTTCGGGGAAACGGATTGGCTCCTGACCGTGGGCGGCACCTGGCCGGCCCGGGGTCCCAGTCCGGAGGACATTGTGCCTCTCGCTACCGCCAGCGTCTTGGAGCGACCCTTGCCCGGGGTGATCGAAACCTTGCGCGCCCAAGCCGTCCAGTTGCAGCCGCGGGCCATGCTGGACTGCGGGGTGGCCGGCATACGCGGGGCTACGTTTCTGCTGAACCTGCCCGCGGACCCGGACCTGATTGCGATCTACCTGCAGACTCTGAGTCCTGTAGCGGCCGAGTTGTTGCAGTTGCTGCGGGGCGCAGAGACCGCAGAGGGCGCGGGACGACCGGCTGCGGAACCTGCCCCACGGTCTGCGGCGCTGCGAGAACAGGAATTTGCTTCCTTTCTGAACCGGAAACGGTCTGCAGAGTCGGCATCGGCCGCGCGCGGCAGGCGCGCGCTCCCGCCCTAGAGACTGAACGAAGGGGAGGCGCGGCGTTCGGCAATAATTTCCAAGACAATTAAAAAACGTTCCAGTTCGTCTTCCGCGCGGCGCGCATTTTCGATTTCCATCTTCTGTTGAATATCGAGTCCCAAACGGGCCAGTTCGGCGAAGAGCAGCTGGGCCTGTGAATAACCTTGGTAGAGAGAGACCGTAGCCTCGGCATCGGCGGCCAGTTCCGGCAACGCCTCTGCAGGCAGGCAGCAAATGGTGTTGGGACCGATGAGGTTGCTGAAGTAGGAAGCGGTGGTGCAGACTTGGGTGTCTCGCAAGTTCTCCCAGACCAATTGGAGGGGATGGGCCGCCTGACGCTGGAGCGCGTTCCACTGGGCGCCTCGGGAGCGCTGGGCCACGATGGCGGCTGCCAGGCGCGCGGTGGCGATCGCGGCTCGGCCCTTCTTCTGTTCCAATTCGAGTTGCTGCTCCAGATTGGGTTCGCACGCGATGGCCTCGTCCAACAAGGTATCCACGGCGTCGTCGAGCCCGGCAATGTCGACCCCGGCCAGACACCGGACGTCCTCGAGCGACAATCCGTTGACCGCCCGGCGTTCCAACCCCGCACGATAAGCGTCCAGGACCTGGGAAATGCGTTCTCGCTCCCACAGGTTGGAAACGTACACGCTGATATTGTCGGTGATCAGGTCGGGAACGGCCGTGAGCATAGCGGGGCACGCCGGAATCTTGACCACGAAATTGCGGCGCTTCATGTGCCTGGCGATGCGCCGCGCCGCGGCTCGGATCTGCGCGGGATCGTCCAATCCCTGGGGCGGCAGCGGTACGGCCACCAAGCCCCGGGCATGCTCGGACGCAGTGTATTGGTCAAACCACCGATCGGCCAACAGGCTGCAATCCTGTAGCATCAGCCGCTCGCAAATGCCGCTGGCGTCAATGCCGCGCCGGTCTTCGACGAGTTTCAGCATGGCCTCGTCGTAGCGTTCGCCCGTATGCAAGGTTTCCGGCGTCAGCAAGCTGCAGCCGGCTACTCCGGAAAAGCCGCGGCGCATCGCTTGCCGTACCGTTTGCTCGGTCAGATCCGAAGCCGTGGCCGCGGCCTCCAGCCAATAGCGCTGACCCAGCTGAGTCAGACGATCAACCTGATTCATGGCATCGCAAAGCAAGGGAACGAGGAGCGCGGGACGGGAAACACGGGAACCCGTCCGCAGGGTCGGCGCCGGGTCGGGCCGCCGCGGAGATTATATCATTCGAGGGTGTGCGCCCCCAGTACGGGTCCTGCGGCGCGAACAGGGAAATTGGGCCGCCGCGGTGTATAATGCCGTTTCGGTGTAACTGCGTGAGGATGAAAGAATGAGCAGTCCTGTAACGTTGAGCGACGGCGGATTCAAGACCCAGGTTTTGAATGCCGCTGAGCCTGTGCTGGTAGATTTTTGGGCCACTTGGTGCGGTCCCTGCAAGATGATTGCCCCCGTGCTGGAAGAATTGGCCGCGGATTTGGACGGGCAGTTGACGGTCGGCAAATTGGATGTGGACAGCAATCAGGCTACGGCGCAGGAATACGGAGTACTCAGTATCCCGACGCTGATCCTGTTCAAGAACGGGCAGCCGGTGGACCGGATCGTAGGGTTCAAGCCGAAAGAAGCGTTGCTGAGCCAGATTTCTCCGCACTTGAACTAGCTTCACCCGGGAAGCGGGCCGCAGTGCTTTACCTTCGGCCCGTGTTCCCGGTACGGGAGCGTCGGGTGCGGATCAGATAGATGTAGAAGCCCAAGAGGCCCAGCAGCAAGGCGTCCAGTACCGCCGCCAACAGCAACAGGCTGTTGAGCGCCGTCAGCGGCAACGCCAGTCGCTCTTGCAGCGCCGCCCACCAGTCGTACGTGATTTCGACGCTCAATCGCTCTGCGAGGACGTAGAGCAACACGCCGATTCCCAGGTAATAGAGCACCAAGGACAGCGACTGTCTGTCGCTGGTACTGGGTAGCATGCCGTTGCTGATCGCAAATACGAGGTACAGCCAGGGAATACTGTCGGGGGCTGCCAGGCTGGCCTGAAACAGGGACCATGCGGCTCCCCAGCGCAGCTCCAAGACCAGGATAATCAACCCCTGCAGGCCCAAGACTCTGTCGACGATCAGGGTGATGCAGGCAGTCCCGACCAGGAGCGGAGCCAGTCCGACCAGCGTCTCGCGCCAAATACTGGCCCGTTTCATGGACACGCTGCCCATTTCGATGCGTGACCCCTTTTTGGCGGGCCACAGCGTCAGCGAAGTGGGCTGCATCCGCAACAGAAAAGCCGTTATCCAATGGGCGCCTTCATGCAAGACGATGCCCGGCAAAAACAGGAAATACAGCCCCAACACGGCCACTTGGTCCGAGCCGGTGCACAAGTACAGGAATTGGTAGAGGCGTTGATTGAGCCGGTAATTGAGCCAGATCAGCAGGAACAGAAAAAGGGCCAGCAGGCCAAAGAAAAAGAAGACTTGTTCCGTGGTGAGGACGTTGGGCATACTCCCATTGTAGGCTGCCCTCGAGTTTAGGCGACGAGCGACACCATGGCCCCGTAGTCTCGGCTGGACAGCGAGGCCCCGCCAATCAGGGCTCCGTCCACGTCGGGCTGCGCCAGGAAGCCTTGGATGTTGCCGGGATTTGTGCTGCCGCCATACAGGATGGATACCGTTTCGGCCACTTCCGCATCATAGAGATCCGCCAACAGCAGGCGAATCATATCGCCGCAGACTTCCGCGGCATAGCGATGCGTGGCGGCCTTGCCGGTTCCAATCGCCCAGACGGGTTCGTAGGCCAAGACGACCTTCAAGGCGTCCTGCCGGGCAATTTGCCGGAGGGCGGCCGTGACCTGGCGGGTTACCACGCTGCGCGTTTCGCCGGCGGCGTGCTGCGCTGCGTCTTCCCCCACGCACACGATGGGAATCAAGCCGAGGTGCAATGCCGCCGCGGTCTTCTGATTCACGTCCTGATCCGTCTCGCGGAAGAGAGTGCGCCGTTCGCTGTGTCCCACGATGACGTGCGACACCAACTCTTTCAGGATGGCGCAAGAGACTTCGCCGGTATAGGCTCCCTGGTCTGCCGCATGGCAGTTCTGGGCCCCCACTTGAATGTCCGAGCCGGCCAGAGCCTCTCGGACCGTCGTCAAGGCCGGAAAGGCGGGACACACGATGCGATCGACACTGCTGGTGTTCGCCACGGTCTGTCGAATCTCGGTCGCCAGAACCTTGGCCGCGGCGGGTCCCAGGTTCATTTTCCAGTTGCCCACCATCAAGGGCCTTCTCGTCATCTTTCAATTTGCTCCTGTGGAACTTTGGACCGTGGACTCGGCGGTTCTTGCCCGAAACTTGGCCGTCTCCTCTGCGAAGGCCTCGGCATCCAGCCACTTGCCCCCGGCCACTTCGTATTCGACTACGCGCCGCCGGCTGTCCAACCAGATCTGCACTTCGTTGGTGTCGTAGCAACGCCGGGTTCCGGAGGTGGACAGGATCTTGCGCACGTAGAAGGCGACGTTCTGCCGTCCCGTTTCGTCCGGGCTGAGATCGTTGTAGAGATCGATCTGGGCCGAAATGGGCTCGTTGCAACGGAAGTTGAGCAAATAAACGGTCAGATACCGCCGGCTCGCATTGGAGGAGCCCGACTGAAAAAAGTTCTTGATCGTGTCCAGCACACCCATGACAAATCTCAAGTCGAATTCAGGACCTGCAGTCCCGGCAAGGCCTTGCCGCCCACAAACTCCAGCGTAGCGCCGCCGCCCGTAGATATATGACTGAACGCGTCGGTTAGACTGGCCCGGTGTACGGCCGCGGCGCTGTCTCCGCCGCCTACGATAGTGGTTGCCTCCGTCAATTCCGCCAGGCGCTGGGCCAACCGATTCGTTCCCTGATCGAAAGGCGGCACTTCGGCGAGCCCCATGGGACCGTTCCAAAATATCGTAGCCGCTCCCGCCAACCGGTTGGCGTAGTGGGCGATGGTGGCCTCGCCGATGTCCAAAGCCAGCCAGCCGGCAGGGACTGCGTCCACGTCGACCGTCCGGTGTGCCGTACCGGCTTCGGGGGCGGCGCCCACGTGCAAGTCGACCGGCAGGTGCATCTTCGACGCGCCCGCTTCCAGCATGTTCCGGGCCCGATGCAGGACGTCGCGTTCGACGAGACTGGCCGCCATGTCGTGTCCCTGAGCCAGCAGGAAGGTATTGGCCATGCCGCCGCCCAGCAGCAAGACGTCGACCCGCGCCAGCAAGTTGCGGATCACTTCGATCTTGTCGCTGATTTTGGCTCCGCCCATCAAGGCTACCATCGGTCGGGCCGGCGCCGAAATCAAGGGCTGCAGAAACTTGATTTCCCGCATCACCAGCAGGCCGGCTACCGCAGGCAGAAACTGGGCCACTCCTACCGTACTGGCGTGGGCTCTGTGCATACTGCCGAAGGCGTCGTTGACGTACACGTCTCCCCACCGGCTGAAACACTGCGCCAAGTCCGGATCATTTCGGGTCTCGCCCGCGTGGAACCGGGTGTTTTCCAACATCAGCACGGCTTGATCGTGGGGCCGGAGGGCGTCGCGGGCAGGATCGAGAGCCGTGATCAGGTGTACTGTGCGATGCAGCAGTTGAGCCAGCCGGGCGGCTACCGGCCGCAGGGTAAACCGAGCCTGATCGTCCGGCTCGGGACGACCGAGATGGCTCATCAGTACCAACGAGGCTCCTTCCGCCAACAGATACTGCAAGGTCGGGAGGACCGCCCGCAAACGCGTATCGTCGGTTACATGGCCGGCAGCATCCTGCGGCACGTTGAAGTCTACGCGTACCAAGGCCCGCCGTCCGGCCCAGGCTACGTCCCGGACCGATTTGTATGGCACGACAGACCTCGTCCTATGTGCGGTGGAGCGAGGGCAAGTCCCCTGCGGTCAGGATCAGGCTACAGTTCCCGCTGACCGAGGTAGTGGACCAAGTCGGCGACCCGGGTGCTGTACGCCCATTCGTTGTCGTACCAGGCGACTACCTTGACCAGATTGCCGTAGAAGGAGGTGAAACCGGCATCCACGGTGCTGCTGTGTTTGTCCCCTTTGAAGTCCGTGCTGACCAAAGGTTCATGGGTGACGGCCAAGATGCCTTTCATCGGGCCGGCCGCGGCTTCCGTGAAAGCCGCCAACAGTTCCTCGGTAGTGCCGGGCCTCTCCACTTCCGCTACAAAGTCCACGACGCTGACCGTGGAGGTCGGTACCCGCATCGCCATGCCGTCGAACTTGCCTTGCAGCGCCGGAATGACCAAGGCCACGGCCTTGGCGGCGCCGGTGGAAGTGGGAATGATGCTCATGGCGGCGGCCCGCGCGCGCCGCAAATCCGAATGCACCAGATCCAGAATGCTCTGGTCGCTGGTGTATGCATGGACCGTAGTCATCAGACCCGTCTTGATGCCGAAGGTGTCGTTTACGACTTTGGCGGCCGGCGCCAAGCAATTGGTGGTGCAGCTGGCATTGCTCAGCACATGGTGACGCGCCGGATCGTATACGCCCTCGTTCACGCCGAGGCAGATGGTCACGTCTTCCCCCTGGGCGGGCGCACTGATGATCACTTTCTTGGCCCCCGCCTGCAAATGCAGGGCGGCTTTCTCGCGGGCGGTGAAAAGGCCGGTACTTTCCACCACTACGTCGACGTCGAGCTCCTGCCAAGGCAGGTCGGCCGGATTTCTTTCCTGCAGGAGTTCGATCAAGTGGCCGTCGATTACCAGATTGCCGTCGACGGCGGCCACTTCGCCCTCGTACTTTCCATAGTTCGTGTCGTATTTGAAGAGGTGGGCAAACGTGGCGGCGTCATCAAGATCGTTTACCGCGACCAAGTTCAGATCGTCTGGATAGTAATCCAGAATGGCCTTGGCAACCTGGCGCCCGATACGGCCGAATCCATTGATGGCAACGTTGACTGGCATTGTTATCCTCCGACAAGCCCATATCTCCACGCCCCATGCACAGACCGAATCGGAGCGAGCGGCCCGAATTATAGATTAAAGAAACGCAGACTCGGAAAAATCACAGGATCTGGGAATTTCGTCCCCGACAGTCTGCAGGGTCGCGGCCGGCGACGGCAACTTGCTCCCATATTTTCCAGAGCAGACGGGCCAGTTTTTGGGAGTCGTGGCGCCACGGGACCGCGTCGTCGATGAGGTCTGCCGTATGCAGGTGGAACGGCGCAGCGAGGGTCGTCGGGTCCGCTTGAATCCATTCCAAGTGGCTCCACTGGCCCGTGGACAGGATCCGGTTGTTGACCAGTACATGCCGAAAATCCTGCAGCTGATGCTGCCGTAAGACCTGGAGGTAGTCTTGCAAGGTGAAGCCGCTGGTTTCCCCCGTTTGATTCAAGACGTTCGCTATGAAGAACTTCGGAGCATGTGTCGCGCCGATGGCCTGTCGGATATCGTGAATCAGCAAGCTGGGCAGGGTGCTGGTATAGAAGCTGCCGGGACCGGCCACGATCAGGTCCGCTTGGAGGATGGCCTGTATCGCCCCCGGGAATGCTTTTACGTCGGGAGGATCGAGCATTACGCGCAGAATGCGTTCCGGCGCTATGCCGATTGTGCTTTCCCCCTGCAGCAAGGTGTAGAAAGGGACGTTCGCGGCGTCGTATCCCACGGCTTCTGCACAGAGCGTGACGGATTCCAACGTGCTGGGCAGTACCTGACCCTTTACGGCCAAGACCCGGCCGGTATTGGCGATGCCGGATTCGAAATTACCGAAAATGGCGGCCATCGCGGTAATCAGCAAGTTGCCCAACGCGTGACCTTCCAGGCCTTCCTTCTGGCCAAAGCGATATTGCAGCAATAGTTGGAAGATCTCTTCGGACTCGCTCAGGGCCGCAATGTTGTTGCGAAAATCCCCGGGCGGCAGGATGCCGATGGATTTCTGCAGCCGTCCGGAGCTGCCGCCGTCGTCCGCTACCGTGACGATGGCGGTAATTTGGGAGGTGAAGCGCTTGAGACCGCGCAGGAGGACCGGCAGGCCCGTTCCGCCGCCGATCGCCACGACGCGGATGTCCCCCTCAGGCTTTGCAGACATTTGCGCTGGTCACGGTTGGGAATTCGTCCGGTCCGGCTGGATGTTCGCCGGGAAGATCCTTCACTATAATGGATCGCCCGCAATTTTGCAGGTCTCCCGGGCCGAGGGCGCCTGCCCTCCTTGAAAGCCGGGAATGGCCGAGGAACGAGTGTTATGCGTGACGTTTGCATCGTAGGCAAAGGCCAGGTCCCGGTAGGGGAACACTGGGAACTTTCCCTCCGGCACCTGGCCTACGACGCGATTTCCTCCGCTATGGCAGACGCTCAAATCGAGAGCGCCGATGCCCTTTACGTCGGCAACATGTCGAGCGGTCCCTTGTCCCAACAAGAGAACTTGGCCGCCGCGATCGCGGATTTCTGCGGCTTGCAGGGGATAGAGGCCGTCAAGACGGAAGCGGCCTGCGCCTCGGGCGCGGCCGCGCTGCGCATGGGGTTTATGGCGGTCGCCAGCGGCATCCACGACGTGGTCCTGGTCGCCGGAGTAGAAAAGATGATGGACGCCATGGGGTCGGACGTGACGGCAGCCCTCGGCATGGCCGCCGATGCGGAATTCGAGGCGGTCCAAGGGGTTAGTTTCACGGCTCTCAACGCCTTGCTCATGCAGCGCTACATGTATGAATACGACGTGCCCGACTACGGGCTGGCCGGCTTCAGCCTCAATGCCCATGCCCGCGGCGCCGGCAATCCGTTTGCGATGTTTCAGCATGAAATTTCGCTGGCCGAATATGCCAATGCGCGCCCGATTTCGTCGCCGCTGACCATGTTCGACAGCAGTCCCGTCTGCGACGGGGCTGCGGCGTTGGTGTTGACGTCCGCGAAGATGGCGTCGAAGTTCGGGGGCAGCCACCGCGCGGAGCCTGTACGGATCGTAGGCAGTTCCGTCAGTACCGATACGTTGGCGGTACACGATCGCAAAGATCCGATGTACCTGGCGGCCGTCGCGACGGGTACGCGCAAAGCGCTGGAGCAGGCAGGGATGGAGCGGGAACGCCTGGATTTCTGCGAACTGCACGATGCATTTTCCATCCTGAGCGCATTGAGCCTCGAGGCCATGGGATACGCTTCGCGGGGCACGGGCTGGCGGTTGGCGCAGGCGGGCCGGATCGGCCTTGACGGCGACGTGCCCATTTCCACCCAGGGGGGCCTGAAGAGTCGGGGACATCCTACCGGCGCGACCGGCGTCTACCAGGCTGTCGAAGCCGTCAATCAACTGCAAGGCCTCGGGGGCCGCAACCAGGTGCCCAATGCCAGCGTGGGCCTGATTCAAAATATCGGCGGCAGCGGAGCTGCCGTGATCTCCCATATTCTGGCGGGTTGAGTCCCGCTTCGGCATCGGCGCCGTACCCGCATCGTCCGGTTGGGGGGCGTGCATGCCTCTCAAAACCTATCAGGATTCCACGGCGGTAGAAATTGGAGGGATCCACCCGCTAGAGTCGGAGATGCCTGTGCTATTCGCTATGTCTTGTGGAACGACATCGATGCAATCTATACGCAATTGGAGAACGCAGCGGCAGCGGTACAGCCTCGCGGGAGAAATCTGTCCGTCCTGCGCCAAATCCATTTTTCCGCCGCGGGACGTGTGTCCGCACTGTCAAGAGAAGGCCGGTCCCCCGCAGCACATGTCCGGTACCGGCAAAGTCTATAGCCATACGACTTTGTACCATCCGCCGGCCGGCTTTGAAGACAACGCGCCGTACACCATCGCCTTGGTCGAATTGGATGAAGGTCCTATGTTGACGGCGCAGCTGACCGATGTGGAAGCCGAGGAGGTGACTATGGGCATGCGGGTAGAGATGGTGACCCGCAAACTGCGCACCGAAGGAGACGACGGACCGGTAGTCTACGGATATAAGTTTCGACCGGTATGGCCGTGAGGTTCTGTCCTGAGCCTCGGGCGGCGCCTGTCTCCCTTTACAATGGAGCATATGTCGGCAGTCGATTGCGTCTACTACTACTACGATTTCCACCGCGGCCGGGAAAACGAGAGTTGCCGCCTGCTCGAAGCCAGCCCGCATCCCGGGCCCTCCTGGCAACGTGCTCTGTGCACCCATTGTCCGGTGCCGGGACTGCTGGAGCACACCAATTGCCGGCATCTGGTGCTGGAAGGCAAAGTAGGGCGGCACTTCTTCCGAAGACAGGTCCAAGTCACCTTTGCCTTGTGCGGCGACAGCCTCGAGGAGCTGGCCCGTCCAGACCGGTGTCCTGCTTGCATGCAAAGCCGTTCCGGGACGGCCCAGGAGCCTGAAGAAGGGCCGAACTGACTGCCGCCGCTCCGGTCCGCACGGCCAAGGGCGGTGTGTTATGATGGCGCAGTTTCGCCAGGGGAGCTTGCTGCCGCAGGCTGAGATAGTGGTGACGGAGCCACTGACCCTTGACCTGATCTGGGTAATGCCAGCGTAGGGAGAATCCCGAGCGCTCTCCAGCCTACCCGGTCAGGTAGGCTTTTTTGATCTTGGGGGAGAATACCGACGTGAACATTTCCTTGATGCGTAGGACAGGCTTTTGGGCCAGCGCGCTCTTCGCCGTGCTGTTGGCGGCCTGTGCCTCCGGGGGAGGCGCCATGGTGGTGCCGGCCCCCGTGGAACCGGACGTCTTGATCCTGGCCAGCCACGACTCGTTCAACATCTCCGCACAGGTCCTGGCCGAATTCGAGACTGCCCATAACGCGGAGGTGCAATATCTGGCTCTGGGCGATGCCGGCGAGGCGTTGAACAAAATGCTGCTGAGCAAAGACGACCCGCTCGCCGACGTCATGTTCGGAGTAGACAACTCCTTCCTCAGCCGGGCTCTGGAGGGCGATCTCTTCCTGGAGTACGCGTCGCCCCGCCTGGAAGGCATTGCCGACGAACTGAAGCTGGACGGCAGCCACAGGCTGTTGCCCGTGGACTTCGGCTTCGTCAATCTGAATGCCGACCGGCAGTGGTTCGCAGAGCGGGGCATTCCGCTGCCCACGAGCCTGGAGGAACTCGTCCAACCGACATACCGAGGACTACTGGTAGTGCAGAATCCGGCCACGTCTTCCCCCGGACTGTCCTTCCTGTTGGCCACCATCGGCTACTTCGGGGACGACTGGCCCGATTTCTGGGCGGCTCTACGCGCCAACGACGTGTTGGTCACCAGCGGCTGGAGCGAAGCGTACTTCACCCATTTCACTGTGGGGTCCGGCGGCGTGGGCGACCGTCCCCTGGTGGTCAGTTACTCCACGAGTCCGCCGGCCGACGTGTTGTTTGCGGAGGACGGCCGTGAAGTACCCGCCAGCGTCAACGTGAATCTGCCCGGGGGCGCGTTCCGTCAGATCGAATTCGTGGGCATCGTCAAGGGCACGGAGCAGCTTGCCTTGGCGCAGACCTTCGTGGACTTCATGCTCGGTACCTCCTTCCAAGAGGACATTCCCCTCAACATGTTCGTCTATCCTGCCTTGACCTCTGCCGCGCTGCCCGATTTGTTTGTACGGTTTGCCGAAATCCCGTCGGATCCCGTCCATGTGGAATCCGCGGACATTGAACAAAACCGAGAGCGTTGGATCTCGCAGTGGACCGAGATCATGCTCCGCTGAGGTTCTCCCGAGCCCCGCTCCATGCCCGGAGGACCGTCGATCCGAGCGGCTCTGTGGTGGGCGGCAGCCCCCGCGGCGTTTCTCGCCGTCTTTTATTTTCTGCCGCTCGGCCGCATTCTTTGGGTCAGCTTCGTCCCCGAGAGTGCGGGCGACGCGAGTCTGGAGCCGATTTTCGGCTCTTGGGGGCGCATTTTGGGCTTTACCTTCCGCCAAGCGGCGTTGTCCACCGCCGTGACCGTTGCGGTGGGCTTCCCGCTGGCTTGGTGGGTCCATCAGGCCCGTGGCGCCGGCAAACGGTGGTTGTTGAGCTTGCTGACCGTGTCTTTTGTGATGCCCGCCGTCGTGGTCGGCGCGGCGTTCACGGCTTTGGTCGGCCCCAACGGCGTTCTCAATCGGTTGTTGATGGCCTGGCTGTCTTTGGATCAGCCGCCCCTCGATTGGTTGCATTCCTTCTCGCTGGTCATAGCGGCACACCTTTTCTACAACGTGTCGGTGGTGGTGCGGATCGTCGCCGGCTTTTGGGATCTGTTGGACCGCCGTTGGGCGGCCGCGGCCGGCGCATTGGGGGCTGGTCCCTGGGCCCGTCTGCGCACCATCGACCTGCCGCTGTTGCTCCCGGGGTTGTTGTCGGCAGCCCTGTTGGTGTTCCTGTTCTGCTTTTCCAGTTTCGGCGTGGCGCTGATCCTGGGAGGCTTGGAGTTTACGACTTTGGAAGTGGAAATCTACCGCCAGACGGTCAGTTTCTTCAATCTGCGCGCCGCCACTACTCTTTCCCTGCTCCAGATGGCAGTCACGTTGCTGGTCATGTACCTGCATACGCGTCTGCAAAGCCACAGCAGCCGGCCTCGGATTCTGGGGACGCCGGCGCCGGCCCCGGATCGCGCCGTCGGCTTGCCCCGGGTCGCGACTCTGTGCCTCAACGGCCTGGTTTGGAGCGTGGTCCTGATACTGCTGCTGCCCTTGATTGCCTTGGCCCTGCGCAGCGTCACGTTGGGTACGTCTCTGCTGACGGGGCGGCACTTTGTCGGGCTCTTCCGCCAAGACGTGGGCCACGCTTTTCTGGCCTCGCCTTTGGCCGCCGTGGGCAATTCCTTCCAGTACGGCTTGGTGACGGCCGCCGTCAGCGTACCTCTGGGCCTCTGCATGACCTATGCCGTCGACCGAGCTCCCAAGCGCCTGAGCCGATGGTTGGATCCGGTTTTCGTGCTGCCCTTGGGGACTTCGACCGTGACTTTGGGCCTCGGGTACATTCTGGCTATGGGGCCCCTGCGTACTTCGCCGTGGCTGGTCCCCATGGCGCATTCCCTGATTGCCTTGCCCTTTGTGCTGCGGATCATCCTGCCTACGTTGCGAGGCCTTTCGCCGGCTCTCCGGGAAGCCAGCGCCGTATTGGGAGCCGATCCCCTAAATACCTGGCGGCGCGTGGAACTGCCGTTGCTCGTACCGGCGGTGACGGTCGCCTTGGTATTCGCCTTCTTGGCCAGTCTGGGAGAATTCGGGGCTACGCTGCTGGTCGCGCGGCCGCAGCATCCCACCATTCCCTTGATGATCTTCAGGGCTCTCGGTCAGCCGGGCTTGGCTAACCTAGGCCAAGCCTTGGCCTTGAGTACGATACTCATGCTCATGTCCGCCGGATCCATGCTCCTCTTCGATCGGATCCCCGGCGTGACCCGCCATTTCTAGGCATGACGTTCTTGCGCCTGTGGGACCTCGCCAAAGCGTTTACCGCGGAGGCGCCGGTCCTGCGAGACTTCGCCCTGGACGTCGACGCCGGCGAAATCGTGTGTCTCTTAGGCGCCAGCGGCTGCGGCAAGACGACGTTGCTGCGTTTGTTGGTCGGCCTGGAAAGGGCGGATGCCGGGCACATGCGGTTGGCGGGCGAGGACATCCAGAAGCTGCCCCCCCATCGGCGCAGGATCGGCTTCATGTTTCAGGACCATGTGCTGTTTCCCCACATGAACGTGGGAGACAACATCGCCTATGGTCTGCGGATGCAAGGCTGGAACCGAGTTTCGATCCGGGAGCGGGTGACGGAACTGCTGGAGTTGGTCCGCATGCCCGGCTATGCCGAGCGAGACATTCGGGAATTGAGCGGCGGCGAGAGTCAACGCGTGGCGTTGGCGCGCAGCTTAGCCCCCAATCCGCGGCTGCTGTTGCTGGATGAGCCCCTGGCGTCTCTGGATCGCAAACTGCGCGAAGAACTGGTGCGGGAAGTCAAAGAGCTGTTGCAGAAATTGTCCATGACCGCCCTGTACGTGACTCACGACCAAGAAGAGGCCTATGCCGTGGCCGATCGCATCGCGCTCTTGCACGCCGGGCAGATCGTTCGGCAAGGGACTCCGCAGGAATTGTATCAGGAACCCGGGACCGCCTATGCAGCCCGATTTTTGCGCATGACGAATCTTTTTGCCTGTGCCGGGGCGGCCGTGGACGACCTGCCGCGTTGGCTGCGGCAGGCGTTCGACTTCACGGGCACGGAGGCCTATGTTCTGATCCGGCCCGATGCTCTCCTGGGACCGTCCCGAGACCCGGAACAGGATGCCATTGCAGTGCCGGTCCAAGTCCGCGACCTGACTTTTCGGGGCCGTTACTACGAACTGCGTGTACATGCCTTGGATGCTTGCGCCGGCAGCGAGCGGACTTGGCCGCTCGTGCTTGATCTGGGGGTCACGGAGGCCTCTCCGCGTCTGCTGGCGGAACTGACCGCCGGCGCTTCCGATACCGCGATCCGATCCCTGCACCTGGCGCGGTCGCGTATTCAATTGCTCAGGACGTAGCCGCCGCGGGCGAACGGCGGCTACGTCCCTGCTGGGGAGACCTCGAAATCTAGATCTACTGAGGGGGTTCCAGGAAACGCTGACCGTTGCCGCCGTTCGCTGCCATCCAGCCTTCCTTGTCGCCGTCGGTCGTCCGGGCGAACCACCACACGATGGTGTCCCCTACGCCTTCCTTCCAGACCGGGCCGCCCAACAACTCCACCTCCGTACCTTGCGTCAACCAGTGAATGGAGTGTTCGTCGTCCGGGTCCGGAATTTGTTGTACGGCCAACGCCGTCGCGGTAACCCGCGCCCGGTCTCTGAGGCTGAACTCGTATGCCGTCGCGCTGGGTTCCAAGCCGTTGGCTTCGAAGGCGAAGGGATTTACATAATCTTCTGCGGCCGTAGACGGCGGCACGGTAGCCGAGTTCGTCGGGGCGGCCGCCGGCTCTTCGGCGGCTGTGGCCGTTTCTCCCGGCCCTGCCGTGTCCCTGGGAGTCGCCGGCTGCAGGCCGTAGTCGCCGGCCATGGCAGCCAAGTAAGCCGGGTCGGCAGTTGCGGAACGGGTCATGCTGCCGCCTGCCGCCACGATAGGCGCCTCCGCGCCGGCGCTGTCGCGCGTACCCAGACGGCCCTGCAGAGCCAGCAGACTGTAGGTGATGGCGGTTGCCAGCAGAAGGCCGACCACGGCCAGCGCAATGTTGTTGCGGTTCAGCCAGGAAGGCCTCGCCGGGGAGTTCAACGCCACGGTTTCGTTGACGTTCAGCTGCACCGTCAACGTGTCCAAATCCTGTTTGGTGCGCATGACGCGCAGAGGGAGACGGCTCTCCGCTTCGGAATGGCTCCAATACTTGGTGATCAGGAGCCGATTTGCGTTGTGCAAGGCGGCATCCTGCCGGCGGCCCTGCGTATTGTCGTACAGATGCACTTCCGCGCGCACCGGCTGCTGGTGCCGATCCAGCATCACCAACAGCCCGGCGACCGGCCAGCCGTCGTCTTCGGTCAAGTTGTAGTAGTCGGCGGCGATGGCCGGCATATTGGCTACAGCTCTATCGCGCGCTTCGGAAGCGGAGGGGGTAGTTCCTGCGAGTCGGCTGGGATCAACGGGGGCATCAATGGTGGTGTCGACGGTGGTCATGACGAATCCTCGATCAGGAAAAAGAGACGAGTTGTCGGGATTAGGAACTGCGGACCAGGGTAACGGTACCTCCCAACTGGATGTAGGAATTGGTGTAAAACACTACGCGCAGATTATATCGTACTCCGAGATCGGGGCGCAACTGTCCCGACCAATCCAGACTGTCGCCCACCGAGAACTTGTCGTAGGTGCCGCTGCCCAGACCCGAGATGTGGGCCCCTCCGTCCGCATGGCGGCCTGCGTAAGAGAGGGAAGTGCCGGCGATGGCGTCGCCGGCGGCGGTCCGAATCAAGACGGTATAGACCGTCCCGTCGTTGACTTGCGGATTGCCGGGCACGGGGTTCACGGCGTGGATTTTCAGCGAGTAGAACGCGCCGAGCGTAACTTCCGTGTCCGCAACGCGGATGACGCGGCCGTTGTAGCGGTACTCCGTATCCGCCACCTGGCTCCAAGGACCCGCGTAATCCACCGCGTCGCCGGGCTTCAAAGCGCGGATCCCGCTTTGGGCAAACGCGAATTCCGCCGCGTCCGCACTCAGGCTTTGGAGCGCAATGTCGGTGCCGGGCAGCGGGTCGCCGGGTTGCAGCCGTATTTGATCAATGCCGCCGAAGGTCACTGGACCCTGACCGGGCGTCGGTTGCAGGAAAGGGATGGGACTCGGGGGCAGGTTCAACCACCCCGTCCCGGCGACCCAATCGTAACCAAACTGCAGACCGCCCAGGCCTACCAGCAGGATCAGGAGGTAGAAGCCCCAGCGCAGCAGTCTGAACATTGCGTGGCGCGTGCGTCTAGCTACAGACCGTAACTGCTGAGCGTGCGTGAGAGGAACAGGAGGACGATGAGGACTATGGTCGGGGACAGATCCATCATGCCCATCGGAGGAATATAGCGGCGTGCGAAACCCAGGACCGGCTCTGTAAGCTGGAACAACAGCTGTACCGGAGCCAACGAATAATCCAGATTCGGAATCCAAGTCAAGATGATGCGGATAAGGATCAAAAAGGAGTAGACAGAGAGGAGACTGGACAGGATCATGAAATCCCCCAAAGGTAGGCTGTTCAGGCGCCGAGGCCCCGGCTGCGTACGTACGCAGCCTCCACCGCCTTGACGATGGAGGCGCGCAGTCCTGCCTCTTCCAATACTTGCAGTCCCGCCGCCGTCGTGCCGGCCGGGGACGTGACACGATTGCGCTGCACGGCCGGATGGACTGCCGGACAATCCTTCTGCAACTTGGCCGTGCCGTAAAAAGTTTCGATAGCCAGGCGGGCGGCCACTTCGCGGCTGAAGCCGACGTGCACTCCCGCGTCCATGAAAGCCTCCAACACCAGAAAGAGAAAGCCGGGACCGGACCCGTTGATGGCGGTGGCCTTGTCCAAATCTTCTTCGTGGGCTGTATGCAGCTGCGCTCCTATGGCATCGAAGAGGGTGCTCACGAGCTGCCGCGCCGCGGCGCTCACTTCGGCGGTGGAGGTCCACACCGTCATGCCGGCCCCGACTTGGGCGGGCGTATTGGGCATCGCGCGGACCACTCGGGTCAGACCCGTCGCTTTGCGCAACTGCGCTATGGAGATGCCGGCCATGATGGATACGAGGACGGTCTGCGGGTGTAGGAACGCTCCTATCGCGGTGCCGATGCGGTCGAACACCTGAGGCTTTACACAGAAGACGGCTACCGTCTGATCCCCCGGTGCGTCTCTGAAATCGGCGTAGCCGACCAGACCGAACTGTTCTTCCAAGGCCCGCCGGCGCGCCGCCATGGGCTCCACGACCGCAATCCGGGCAGGCTGGATGGTACCGGTTTCCAGGAGCCCCCGTACGATTGCAGAGCCCATGGCCCCACCACCGATGAAGAGCAGTTTCGACTGTTCCAGCATGGAGAGCGGTTCTTTACTCGACGGAACGCGGTCCGAAAATGGCCGTGCCTACTCGGGCGATTGTAGCGCCTTCCTCCACGGCGATTTCGAAATCCTGAGACATGCCCATGGAGAGGTGCTGCCAAGGAATCTGCGGGAGACGCGCGCGCAGAGTTTCCAGAGTGTCCCGCGTGTCCTCGAAGTACCGTCTCAAGGCGCCTTCCGGCGCTCCGTAGGGAGTCATGGCCATCAGACCTTGAACTTCAATGCCCGGCAACGCGGAGACGGCGCGGGCCATGTCCTCGACGTCCGCGAGGGGCAGGCCCTGTTTGCTGGCCTCGCGGGCCGGATTTACTTGCAACAGGATCGGGAGGCGGCGGTTCAGCCGTCTGCCGTGTTGCGACAACAACCGGGCCGTTTTGAGCCGGTCGACACTGTGAATCATGCCGATGCATGCCGGCACCAGCTTCACTTTGCGGCTTTGCACAGGGCCTATCAAGTGCCACTCTACGGCCAAGGCCTGCAGCTCCGGATTTTCCAACCGGGCCGCCAGGGCTTCGGGTCGATTTTCGCCCAGGCAGCCGATGCCGCACGCAGCCGCCTGCCGTACCAGGGCGTCGGGCACGGTTTTCGATACGGCGACCAGTTTCACCTCCGTGGCAGGGCGTCCCGCCCTACGGCAACTCTCTTCGATCCTCTGCAGAACCTGGGCAACCCTGTCCGCCAGGCCGGGCCGCCGCCGTGCATCGATCGATGCTCCAGAAGGACCAGGGTTCATGGCCGACAACTCTCTACGGTTCCTGTAGCCAGCACAACAGTCCGAACAGGCCGCATTGTCCCTTCTCCGCTCTGTGGGAAAAGAACACGTCCGTCATCTGGGCAGTATCCATCGCGCTGACTTCCGTTTGCGTCCCCGGCACGCCGGCGGCCACCAATTGGTTCCAATTGGCTTTCCACAGATCCAAGTAGGCATGTCCTTTCCGCGCTGCGGGCCGCAGCAAGCTGTCCGCGCCGGGCAATGCGCGGCGGACGCGGGCTACGACGTCCGGTCCCACCTCGTAACTGTCGGGGCCGATGCTGGGTCCCATTCCACAAAGGCAGTCCGCGGGCTTGGTGCCGTAGACCTGCGATAGATATTGTATGAGTTTGCGGGCGATCTGCAGGGTGGTGCCTTGCCAACCGGCATGACAGACCCCCAGCACATGATTGGCCGTGTCGTAGGCCACGATAGGCACACAGTCGGCATACAGAGTCAGCAGCGGGAGTCCTGTAACGGCGGTCGTCAATCCATCCACCCGCGGCACGCGTCGCCCGCGGTGCTGTTCGGTCACGGACTGGATGTCGTTGCCGCGGACCTGCCGGGCCAACACGATGTCGCCTCTGTCGAAACCGCACGCCTGGGCGAAGCGGTGCAGGTTGACGCTTACGTTCCCCGGATCGTCTCCCCGCATGATGCTGAAGTTCAGCGAATCCCACGGCGCAGGGCTCACGCCCCCCTTGCGGGTGCTGACCACGGCCCGGATCGGGTGGCCTTGGAAGACGTCGAATTGGAAGGCGGGCAGGTCCGGCGAAAGCGGGAGAGAGTGCATGGCGGGTGGAATATCGAGGGGAACATTGTTTTCCGCGCGGCGGTACGCGCCGTTAAGATAAGAAGTATATGTTCATTCCGCTCGACAAGCCGCACAGAGGCCGTTGAGGCGTTCCTCGGACCATGGCGGCCGCTCTGTCCCGCCATATCCCTGCGAGTATGTTCCTTGTCTCCATTCGACGTCACCACGCTCGGCGAAATCATGGTGCGTCTCAGCGTGCCGGCCGGAGAACGCCTTGAACTCGCGCGCACTCTCGACGTGCAGCCGGGCGGTGCAGAAGGCAACGCGGTCACGGCGTTGGCCCGGTTGGGACGGCGCTGCGCCTGGGGCGGCGCGCTGCCGGACAATGCCTTGGGCCGGTTGATCGCCAATCGTCTCAAGCTGGCCGACGTAGATCTCGGGTGTGTACATTGGGCGCCGACAGGCAGAGTGGGGCTGTATTTCCTCGAGTTCGCAGGCGCTCCCCGCAACTCGGAAGTCATCTACGATCGGGCCGATTCTTGCGCCGCGCGCCTGACGCCGGACCAGATCGACTGGAGCAGACTGATGAATACCCGCCACTTCCATGTGAGCGGGATCACGCCCGCGCTGTCGGTGCAGGGGTTGGCTTGTACGCGGAGAGCCCTCGAGGAGGCTCGGCGCCGGGGCGTCACGACCAGTTTGGACGTCAACTTCAGGGCCAAAATGTGGTCTCCTGCCGCAGCCCGATCCGTCTTGCAGTCCCTCATGCCCCAGGTCGATATCCTGTTTTGCGGCCGCGAGGATGCCGAAACCGTGTTCGGCTTGACAGGCGACTCCCGCGCCGTGCTGCACCAGCTCTCCCGCCTGGTGCCGCGGGGCATCACGGTCATGTCGGCGGGCGCGGAGGGCGTGTGGGCCCGGCAGGCCGGCCTCGAGTACTTCGAGAAGGCGCTGCCCGTGGAAGTGGTGGATCGCCTGGGCGCGGGGGATGCCATGGCCGCGGGCGTGTTGCATGGATATCTGAACGACGACTTGCATCAAGGCCTGTGCTACGGTACTTTGCTGGCAGCCATGATTCTGACCCAGCACGGCGATATGCTGGTAGCTGCCGATCGGGAAATCGACGCGCTGTTGCAATCGGGCGGCGGCGCGCTCGTTCGTTGACGCGGAGCCGCCGACGGCGGAACTCTACCTAAGGAATGGACCTAATGCGCAAGAAGGCTTTAATGAACTGGGGAGGTTGGGAAGGCCATGAACCGGAACAGACCACCCGGATATTTGCTCCTTTGCTGGAAGCCGCCGGCTTCCAGGTGGACATTGTCCATGATCTGGATCGGTACTGCGATACGGAATACATGCAGTCCCTGGACCTGGTGGTCTCTACTTGGACCATGAGCCAACTCGACCGAGAACAAGAGCAGGGTCTATTGCAGGCAATTCGCGGCGGAGTCAACTGCGGGGGGTGGCACGGCGGCATGTGCGACGCCTTCCGCCTGAACACGGAATACCAGTGGATGACAGGGGGTCAATGGGTGGCCCACCCGGGCAACATTATCGACTACCGGGTCCACATCACGAACCACCTCGATCCGATCACCGTCGGCCTTGCGGATTTCGACATGCATTCGGAACAGTATTATCTGCACGTAGACCCGGGCAACCAGGTGTTGGCGACCACCCTGTTCGATACGGAAGTGGCGCCGTGGGTGAACGGTACCGTGATGCCCGTGGCGTGGAAGCGGCTCTATGGGGCCGGCCGGGTCTTCTATTGCTCTCTGGGTCACGTCGCCCGGGACTTTGATGTCGCGGAAGCCCGAGAGCTGGTCCGCCGCGGCTTGCTGTGGGCCGGCGGCGCCCTTTGAGGCAGGAGAAACCATGACGTCCAACATTCGCTGGGGATTTTTGGGAGCGGGCAGCATCGCTACGCGCTTCGGGACCGGATTTCAGGCCATAGAGGGAGGCGAAATTCTGGCGGTGGGTTCCCGGACGGCGTCGCGGCGCCGCGCATTGGCCACCGAATTCAATATTCCCCGCCAGTACGGCACCTATGAGGCATTGGTGGCCGATCCGGATCTGGACGTCATCTATGTCGCCACGCCCCACAGTCTGCACCGGGAGCACGCCGGGTTGGCCTTGGAGGCGGGCAAGGCCGTGTTGTGTGAAAAACCGTTCACGATCAATCGGAGCGAGGCCACGGAGCTCGTGGCCTTGGCCCGACAGCGGGACCTTTTCCTCATGGAAGCCATGTGGACTCGTTACATTCCCATTGTCCGCACCGTGAAGCAGATGGTGCAGGAAGGGGAGATCGGCGAACTGACCATGTTGATCGCAGACTTCGGCGGGCGCAGCCCCCAGCCGCTCCGCGGGCGCATTGCCGATCCTGCTTTGGGCGGCGGCGCGTTGCTGGACCTCGGCGTCTATCCCGTTTCCTTGGCTTCGTATTTTTTCGAGACCCCGCCCGCCCGCATCGAGACTCTGGCCCACCTGCAGGGCGGGGTCGACATTCGCGGAGGCGTCCTGTTGGGTTATCCGGCCGGGCAAATGGCCATCTGCTACTCTTCCATCGGCGACAATACGCCCCAGGAAGCCGTCCTGACCGGGACCAAGGGGCAGATTCGGATTCCGCGTCCCTTCTGGCTCAACAACCGCTGCGAAGTGTTCCGCGACGGTCATGCGCCGCGCACGGTGGAGGCGGAACTGATCACCAACGGCTTTGCGCACGAGGCCCTAGAGGTCAATCGGTGCCTGCGGGCCGGCCTCAAAGAGAGTCCGGACATGCCTTTGGACGAGACGCTCGACATCATGGAGACGCTGGACGCCATCCGGGCCCGGTGGGGCCTGCGATACCCTATGGAATAGAGCCGACCTTCCAGGGAGATTTCGACCATGCAATATGGACAGATTCCGGGCAGCGACAAGCCGATCAGCCGTATTGTGCAGGGCACCATCATGCTCGACGCCGCTCGACAAGCCGAATGCGACGCCTTGGTGGATGCCCTGTATGCCGAAGGGTGCACCGCCTTCGACTCCGGCCACAACTACGGCGGGGGAGGCGCGGAACGGGCCTTGGGCGCCTGGATGGCCTCCCGCGGGAATCGGGACGACGTCTTTGTGCTGACCAAGGGTTGCCACTTCAACGCCGACCGGAACCGGGTGACTCCCTATGATCTCAGCAGCGATCTGCACGATTCCTTGACGCGGCTGCAAACCGATTATATCGACCTGTATCTGCTGCATCGGGACGATCCCGCCGTACCGGTAGGCCCCTTGGTGGACCGCCTGCACCAGCACAAGGTCGAAGGCAAAATCCTGGCCTACGGCGGTTCCAACTGGACGACGCAGCGCATTGCAGAAGCCAACGCCTATGCCCAGGCCAACGGGAAGGCTCCCTTTGTGGCCAGCAGCCCCAACTTCTCGCTGGCTCCACAGGCCGCCAACCCGTACCGGGACAGCCTGACGATCAGCGGGCCGCAGGGAGAGCAGGCCCGTGCGTACTACCGGGACCATCGGATGCCGCTGTTTACCTGGTCCAGTCTGGCCCAAGGCTTCCTGACGGGCAGGTTTCGGCGGGACAACCTGGACAGCATTACGGACGATTTTCACCGGCTTACCATCAGCGCCTACGGCAGCGAAGAAAATTTTCGACGTCTGGATCGGGCCGAGGCGCTGGGTCGGCAGCTGGGATTGACCATACCGCAGATAGCCACGGCCTACGTGCTGAGCTACCCGCTCGATATCTTCGCCCTGATCGGCTGCCGTACGGCAAGAGAATGGCAGATCAACCAGGCGGCCGTGGCCGTGGAATTGTCCCCCGCGACTCTGACCTGGTTGGAGACCGGCCAGGGAGAGATGCCGGTCTAGCTCCGGCGCTCCATCTAGCCGCGGGGGTACGATCGTGAAAGTGTGGCGGGTCGGGATGGTGGGCTGCGGCACCATCAGCCGCGCCTATATCCGGGGCATTGGCCAGTACGACCACTTGGAGTTGGCCTGTGTGGCCGACATCGTCGCGGAAGCCGCCCAGCGCGCCGCCGCCGAGGCGGCCTGCCCCGCCGTGAGCGTGTCGGAGCTGATGGCGCGGGACGACGTGGACATCGTGCTGAATCTGACTATCCCCCAAGCCCATGCCGCGGTAGATCTGATGGCTATCGAGGCGGGGAAGCATGTCTATTGCGAAAAGCCCATGGCGTTGAGCCGCGGCGAAGGCCGGCAGATCGTGGCGGCCGCCCGCGCCCGAGGGGTCAGCATAGGCGTGGCTCCCGACACGTTCCTCGGGGGCGGAATTCAGACCTGCCGCCGGCTGATCGACGCGGGACACATCGGCGAACCGGTAGCGGCCACGGCCTTCATGGTGGGCCACGGGCACGAGTCCTGGCATCCCGCTCCCGCTTTTTACTACGAAAAAGGCGGCGGCCCCCTGTTCGACATGGGGCCCTACTACCTCACCGCGTTGGTGGTCCTGCTCGGGCCGGTCGCCCAGATCAGCGGTTTTGCCCGCACCACCTTCGCGGAACGGACCATCACCAGCGCGCCGCTCGCCGGCACGGTCATCCGGCCGGAAGTGCCTACCCACTACGCGGGCACTATGCAGTTCGAGAACGGCGCCATTTGCAGCATCGTGCAGTCGTTCGACGTCTGGGGCGCTCAGCTGCCCCGCATTGAAATCTACGGGTCCGAAGGCTCTCTCAATGTGCCTGATCCCAACACTTTCGGCGGTCCTGTACAGTTGTTGCGGCAGGGCCAGCGGGAATGGCAGGACGTACCGCTGACGCACAGCGATCAGGTGCAGCGCAGCATTGGTCTGGCGGACATGGCCCATGCCCTGGCCCACGATCGTCCCGAACACCGGGCGAACGGCGACTTGGCCTACCACGTCCTGGAGATCATGGATCTGTTCGAAGCTTCCAGCGACCAGGGCATACACCTGGCCGTGGCCTCTAGGTGCGAACGACCGCGGCCCTTGCCGTCCGCAGGCGGTTTCTAGCCGACGCCGTCCATAGGCAACAGACGCCGCTGACCGACGGTGTTCGCGGTGCGCTGGGCTACATGGTGCATCAGCAGCGCGTGCGTGCCTTCGAGCGGCGGCTCCTCGCTGCCGTTTGCGCTCCTGTGCTGCGCGGAGCTGCGTCGCTGTACATACCGGCCGTCGGGCTGCATGTCCCAGGCGTTGCGTTGATCCTTGAGGCAGGTATCCAGAATCAACTGCAGCTGCGCCTGCATGGCTCTGGCTTCGATCGGCACCACGGCCTCCACCCGATTGTCCAGATTGCGCTGCATCCAGTCGGCGCTGCCGATGAAGTATTCGGGACGGCCCGCATTGGCGAAGTGGAAGATCCGGTGATGTTCCAGGAAGCGGCCGATGACGCTGACCACTCTGATGTTCTCGCTTTTGCCCGGGATGCCGGGGCGTACTCTGCATACGCCCCGGATAATGAGATCGACGCGCACGCCGGCCTGGCTGGCCCGATAGAGGTGCAGCACGATTTCGGGGTCGTCCAAGCTGTTCATCTTGGCGATGATGCGTCCTGCACCGTGGGTTTGGGCGAGCTCTATTTCCCTTTCGATCAGATCGATGAACCGCCGCCGCATATTGACCGGCGCCACCAGCAGCTTCGTGTACATGATGCGCCGGTTGTAGCCGGTCAGATAGTTGAAGAGATCCATGACGTCGGTCACGATGGCTTCGTCCGTCGTGAGAATGGCCAAGTCGGTATACAGGTTGGCGGTGGAGTGATTGTAGTTGCCGGTCCCGATGTGCACGTAGACTTTCAAGCCGCTGGATTCTTCTCGGACGACCAATGAAATCTTGGTATGCGCTTTCAGCCCGATCAGCCCATAGGCCACATGGCAGCCGGCTTCCTCCAAGCGCTTGGAGTGATGAATGTTCTGTTCCTCGTCGAACCGGGCTTTGACTTCGACGAGCACGGCGACCTGCTTGCCCTGCTGCGCGGCGGAGATCAAGGCGTCCACGATCGGCGAGTCGTCCGTCGTGCGGTACATGGTGTGCTTGATGGCCAGCACCTGGGGATCCCGCGCCGCGGCCAACAGCCACAGCTGGGTGGAATTGGCAAAGGACTGATACGGATGATGCAGCAGGATGTCGCCTTGCTTCAGGACCTTGAATACGTCGGCCGGCCGCGAATCGTTGTTCAGAAAGCTGAACTGCGGGGGGGTGCGGGGCTGCCAGGCCGAGAACTTCAAATGCGGCAGATCTATGGTCTGGGTCAAGGACATCAGGTCGGACAACCCGAGAGGGCCCTTGTGCTGATATACGTCCTGCTCCTTGAGCGCGAACTCGTGCAGCAAGATGGTCAGCAAATGCGGCGGCAAGTCGGTTGCGACTTCCAGACGCACTACAGGCGCGAAACGACGTTCCTGCAGCTCTTCGCTGATCATCTCCAGCAGGTCGTCGGCTTCTTCCTCGTTCCGCACCAATGCCGCATTGCGCGTGATCCGAAAAGGATGCACATGCAGAATCTCCATCCCGGCAAACAACGATTGCAGATTGTCGATCAACACTTTTTCCAAGGCCACGAAGTTGTGGCTTTGGCCTACCCGGATCCAACGGGGCCGATTGGCCGGCACCTTCATCCGGGCCACGTGCGACTCCCCGGTGTCGTGATCCAGGGTTTCGACCACCAGATTGAGGCTCAAGTTGCTGACGAAGGGAAAGGGATGGGAGGAATCGAACGCCAGCGGGGTCAGCAACGGGAAAATGTCCTTGAGGAAGATTTGGCGCAGCTGGGCGGTCTCGTCCAGGGTGATGTCTCGGTAATCCACCAACCGCACGCCGTGTTCCGCCAGCTTGGGCAGTACGTCTTCCAGCAGGCATTGTTCCTGCACCTGCCCAAAGCGCGTGACGACTCGGCTGATGAGATCCAGCTGATAGTCCGGCGACCAGCCCCGCAGCCGCAAATTGCGGGGACCCGCCGCCTGCTGCCGCTTCAACCCCCCTACGCGCTTGCGGAAGAATTCGTCCAAGTTGGACGCCGTGATGCCCAGAAAACCCAGCCGTTCCAGCAGGGGATTGCGTGGGTCCAGCGCTTCCTGCAATACGCGCCAGTTGAAGTCCAGCCAACTGAGTTCCCGATTGTAGACCTCGGGCTGGCGGCTGAGCTGTTCCACGGTACAATCGGAGACGTCGGAATCCACCAGCACCAGATCGCTGGGAGGAATGACGACGGGTTTGCCTCTGGCCGATGTATGCGCCAGAGCCGGTTTTTCCAATTCGGTACGGTGGACGGACATGAGTCTGCAGCTTGCTGTTGGACGACGCGGGCGGGCCCGAAAACGCACCAGACGTGCGGCCGTGAGCCCTCGGCACGCGCTCTCATTATGGTTTCTTCTGCATGCGAAGGCAAATGCAAGTCGTACGCTGCCGGCGCCGGGCCGACTCTGGGTTTGACACGGTCCCGGTCCTCCTGTACTATGAACGGGTCGAATCAGATTCGCCCTTGACGGAGATCCGGAACTGAATGGTGTCTGGACGTCTTGCGGGCATGGCCCGCCCCGTGTTGTTGCTTTCCTTGTGGGTCGGCGCAGTAGGCCAGGCCACAGCTCGACGCGTTGGCGGAGGATGACCACGGACACGGGGACACTCGCAGAGACCACCCAGATCCTTCCCAGCCGGGAAGGATTTTTTGTTTAGTGCACTTTCGCAGGCGAGGAAGAAAGGATGAAGGTATCTACGGTATCGCAGGAGCGGCGCATGCTGGACAGGAGTACGCCGCGGCAACTGACCGGATCGGAAATGATCTGGGACGCCTGTGTGTTGGAGGGGGTAACCACCCTCTTCGGACATCCCGGCGGAGCGATTCTGCCGGCCTACGACGCGTTGGCGTATTACGAGCAACACCGCTTGCTGCACCATGTGCTGGTGCGGCACGAACAATGCGCCGCGCACATGGCCGACGGCTACGCCCGCGCTACGGGCGCGGTGGGAGTCTGCGTAGCGACCAGCGGACCGGGCGCCACCAATCTGGTGACGGGTCTCGCCACCGCCCAAATGGACAGCGTGCCGGTCGTGGCCATCACCGGGCAGGTACCTACCTACCTGTTGGGGACGGACGCCTTTCAGGAGTCCGACATCGTGGGCGTCACCCAGCCGGTGGTGAAGCACAACTATCTGATCACGGACGTGGCGGATTTGCCCCTGGCCTTGAAGGAGGCCTTCTACATCGCGCGGGAAGGCCGGCCCGGGGTGGTGTTGGTGGACGTCTGCAAGGACGTGCAGATCGCATCGGGGGAATTCCGGTACGACATGGAGATTGCTCTGCCCGGGTATATACCCTATCCCCACCACGGCGAAAACGACCTGCACAGGGCCGCAGAGCTGATCAATACGGCGGAGAGTCCGCTGATCTTGGCGGGGCACGGCATCCATTTGGCCGGCGTGTCCGATGTCCTCCGGAGCATGGTAGAGAAGGCCGAGATACCCGTCGTGACCACTCTGCTGGGCACCGGCAATCTGCCCGAGACCCACCCGTTGAGTTTGGGCATGGGCGGCATGCACGGCGAGGCTTTCGCCAACGAAGCGATCCAGAGCTGCGACGTGTTGATCGCCTTGGGCATGCGTTTCGACGATCGCATTACGGGGCGCTTGGACCATTTCGCCAAGCAGGCCTCCATTGTCCATTTCGAGCTGGACATGGCCGAGGTGGGCAAAAACGTGCAGCCCGACGTGACCGTCCTGGGCGATCTGGCGGTTACGCTGCCGGCCCTGAACGCACTGATCGTGCCCAATACCCATCCCGAGTGGATCGACACCATTGCCCAACGCAAGGCCGACAGCGCGCGCAACGATATCCTGACGTATGAAGTGGACGAATTGATTCCCCCTTTCGTCATGCGTCAGATCTGGGAAGGTACGGCCCATGTTCGGAATCCCGAAGAGGTGATCGTGACCACGGACGTGGGGCAGCACCAGATGTGGGAATCCCAGTACTATCTGCACGAAAGAGCCGGCATGCTGCTGACCAGCGGCGGCCTGGGCACCATGGGATACGGCATGCCGGCGGCCATCGGCGCCCAGATTGCCCTGCCGCGCCATTTGGTTTGGACCATCGTCGGCGACGGCGGCTTTCAGATGACGCTGCAGGAACTGGCCACCATTCAACAGGAAGGCCTGCCCGTCAAGATCGCCATCATCAACAACGGCTTTCTCGGCATGGTGCGGCAATGGCAGCAGTTCTTCTACGACCAGCGGTACGTAGGGACCCCGATTCTGTCTCCCGATTACGTGAAACTGGCCGAAGCCTACGAGATTCCGGCGTGCCGCGTAGAGGAACCAGGCCAAGTCGGGGCGGCCGTGCGGGAGGCCAACGACACCGACGGTCCTTTCCTCATCGAGTTCCGCGTCAAGGAGGAGGTCAACGTGTATCCCATGATCGCCCCGGGCGCCGCGGTGGACGACATGTTCAGACGGCCCTCGTCCAAGGCCGTGCAGGGCAACGGGGGGGTCGCTCCCGCGTTTTGAGCCTGGGCGGCCGCGGCACAATCGATGGGTCTCTCCTCCTCTCAGTCCCCGAGTGACGACATGAAATACGTACTGTCCGCGTGGATGCGCGACAAGCCTGGAGTCCTGCATCGGGTCTGCGGCCTGTTGCGCCGCCGCAACTTCAATATCGACAGCCTCCAGGTCAGCCACAGCGAGCAACCGGGCATCAGCCGCATGACTTTTGTGGTCGACGGCGACGAGCAAGTGGCGGCGCAAGTGGAGAAGCAGATGGCCAAATTGGTCGATGTGACGCGCATCGAAAGCCTGTCCCGCACCCCTTTGATTGCCCGAGAACTCGCCCTGTTGCGGGTGGCCGTGACCGGTCAGCAGCGGACCCAAGTCCTGCAGCTGGCCGAAATCTTCAGTGCGCAGGTCGTCGACGTGTCCCGCACCAGCATGCTTTTGCAAATAGTCGGCAACCAGACCAAAATCAATGCCTTGGTCGAACTGCTGCAGGAGTTCGAATTGCTGGAAATGGTGCGCACCGGCCCGGTGGCGATCGCCCGCAAGGGCAACGCCGACGTCCTGGAAGAGGACATCGCGCTGAACGGCGGTCCCCCCTAGCGCCGCCCGGCGCAGTCGACCGTAGTCCGTATATGCTTGTTTGAATTTTCGCAAAGGGAGCTGAACTGGTCATGGCTACCATTTATTACGAAAACCAGGCTGATCTCAGTCGGTTGGAAGGACGCAAGATTGCCGTCATAGGATACGGCAGTCAGGGACATGCCCATGCCCTGAATCTGACCGATTCCGGACTGGAGGTGGTGGTGGGTCTGTACGCCGGCAGCGCCAGCAAGGCCAAGGCGGAAGCCGACGGGCTGAGGGTAGTGAGTACGGCGGAGGCGGCCCGATCCGCCGAAGTGATTATGGTGCTGCTGCCGGACCAAGCCCAAGGCAAGGTCTTCGACGCGGAGATTCGGCCGGGCCTGGAGAAGGGCAACACGCTGATGTTCGCCCATGGATTCAGTATCCGCTTCGGGCAAATCGTGCCGCCCGAGGACGTGGACGTGTCGATGGTGGCGCCCAAAGCTCCGGGGCATCGGGTGCGCGAGGTGTTTGTGGAAGGGTCGGGCGTGCCGGGGCTGGTGGCTGTCCATCAGGACGCGTCCGGCCATGCGTTGGCGGACGCCATGGCCTACGGCCGGGGCCTGGGCTGCACGCGGGCCGGCCTCTTGGCGACGACGTTCGCCGAGGAGACCGAAACCGATCTCTTCGGGGAACAGACGGTGCTCTGCGGCGGCGTCAGCGAATTGGTGAAGGCGGGCTTCGAAGTCCTGGTCGAGGCCGGGTATCAGCCGGAAATCGCCTATTTCGAGTGTCTGCACGAACTGAAGCTGATTGTGGATCTCTTTTACGAGGGAGGGCTGGCCTACATGCGCTACAGCGTGTCGGACACGGCCGAGTGGGGAGATTACGCGAGCGGGACACGCATCGTCACCGCAGACACCAAGGACACCATGCGGCGCATCTTGGCCGAGATTCAGTCCGGCCAGTTCGCCGAGGAATGGATGGACGAGTATCACAGCGGCCTAGGCCGGTTCCGCCGCCGCCGCCGGTCGGAACAAACCCACCCGATTGAAGACGTAGGCCTGCGCCTGCGGCGCATGATGGAATTCCTGGACTCCAAAGAGATCGAACGCGAAGCGTAACCGCCGCCTGCCTGGTTGCCCAAGGAAGATTGAAAATGGAAAACGAGACGTACGTAGAAACCGAAGCCGACGTATCCGAAATCGACGTCGAAGACTTTGCCGTCACGGACATCGCCGCTCATGCCCGCGCAATGGCCGGCGGTCGCACCGTGCAAGTGTTCGATACGACTTTGCGCGACGGCGAACAAAGCCCCGGGGCCACGCTCCACGAACGGGAGAAACTGGAGATTGCCCGGCAGTTGGCGCGCCTGGGCGTGGACGTCATGGAAGCGGGTTTTCCCATAGCCAGCGAGGGCGACTTCCGGGCCGTGCGGGAGATTGCCACGACCGTCGGCCGGCAGGTGCGCCGGGACAGACACGGTCGGCCGACGGCGCCCCCGGTGATTGCGGGTCTGGCCCGTGCGCTCGAACAGGACATACGCCGGGCGGCGACGGCGGTGGCTCCGGCCGTGCGGCCCCGTATTCATACTTTCATCGCTACCAGCGACATTCACCTGGAACACAAACTGCTCATGTCCCGCAATCAGGTGCTGGAAGCCGTAGGATCCATGGTCGAACTGGCGCGCAGTCTGTGCGCGGACGTGGAATTCAGTCCGGAAGACGCCGGCCGCAGCGACGTGGAATACCTGAAACAAGTACTGGCGGTGGCCATCCAGGCCGGAGCCACCACGCTCAATATTCCGGACACGGTGGGGTACACCATGGCTTCCGAATACGAAGCCCTGATTGCCGAACTGATCGCCGACGTGCCCGGCGGAAAAGAAGTCGTCTTCAGCACGCACACCCACAACGATCTGGGGATGGCAACGGCCAATTCGCTGGCGGGCGTGCGGGCCGGGGCCCGGCAGGTGGAAGTCGCCGTCAACGGCATCGGCGAACGGGCCGGCAATTCCAGCTTGGAGGAGTTCGCCATGGCCCTCCATACCCGCGGCAGCTATTTCCATCTGCACACCAACATCGTAACGGAGGAGATCCACAAAACCAGCGAAATGGTGAGCCGGTACACCGGCATGGTGATTCAGCCCAACAAGTCGGTGGTCGGCGCGAACGCCTTTCAACACGAGGCCGGCATCCATCAGGACGGCGTCTTGAAGAATCGGGAAAACTACGAAATCATGCGCGCCGCCACGGTAGGGCGGGATCTGGTCGACAAGGGCCTGCCGCTCGGCAAACACAGCGGACGCCATGCGGTGGGCGACAGGCTGCAGGAGATGGGATACGCGCTGACCAAGGAGACCCTGCAGGAGGTCTACGACCGCTTCATGCAGCTGGCGGACCGGAAGAAGGAAGTTTCCAACGTCGACCTGGAAGCCATTGCGGGCGACGTCCTGTATCAGCCGGAAGAGACGTGGGCCCTGCAGGATCTGCAGGTCAATTGCGGTTCCACCGTGATTCCCACGGCGGTGGTCATACTCAAGAATTTGAAGACCGGGGCAGAATTCACCGACGCCGGATTTGGTACCGGTCCGGTCGACGCCGTGTACAAGGGCATCAATCGCATCGTGCAAGTGGAGAACACCCTGACGGAATATCTGGTGCAGGCCGTCACCCAAGGCATGGATGCCAACGGAGACGTCACCATCCGCATCGAGGTGCCCGGCAACGCGGATGCCCCCGAAACCGCCCAAGGGCGCAAGCGGCGCCGCCTCTTCAGCGGCCGCGGCGTGGACACGGACATTGTGACCGCCAGCGCCAAGGCCTATTTGCAGGCTCTCAACAAGCAGATCGCAGAGTATTGAACGGACCGGGCTCTGCCAAGGCCGAGAACTATCCCGTACCTACACGGAATTTCCCGGCCGCTTCCTGCCCCTTGGCCTGCGCTGCCGGCGGTGCGCGGTACGGAAACGCAGAGCGGGAAGGGAGGGGGCCATGGGCTCGAGAGCCCGAAGTCCATACCCACATGCCTGGCGTGCCGCATCGACGACTGAGGCCTAGCGCGGGCGCGGCCGGCCGGCGCTAGCCATAGATTCCCATGTCCAGGGACCACCGCGGCTCCGGGGCATTCGGGAAGCTCGATACATCGTGGCAGCGTCTACCCAGGAGGCGCGGAGCGCCGAGCGCGGCCGTCTGCCGGGTTTTCTTCGATTTGCGTTGCGGTTGGGAGTCGCTGGCTGTGCTAGGATTTACGAGCCCGAAAACATTGCTGTTGCGATTGTCTGTCCTTGGAGCAGCGGAGTGCGCATTCCATGGCAAGCTGGCCGTGCAAGCGGTAGCGTTGGCGGGTTTTCCGAAATATTTCCGAGGGGAAAGAAAATGGCAGGACTATTGAAGTACAGAGTGGATCGCAGACAGTTCATGCGCTTGTCTGGACTCGCGACCGGCGGGTTGGCGATGGCGGCCTGTGCCGTGCCGTCCGGCGAAGCGACTCCCGGGGCTGTCGCTGAAATGGCGGAAGACTATGTAGACGTATATGTTTGGCCCTCGATTACCTTGGTGCGCCCGGAAGGGAGCGACCCATCCAAGTATGAGGAGGTACAGGCGTACATTGCCCAGGAAACCGGCATCCGGCCTCACGGTTTTGTGCCTCCCCCTGGCGATGCCGGACGGGAACGTCTTAATCTGCTGCTGAGCAGCCGCAGCGAGCGCCTGGACCTCTTCACGGGCAACTGGACGCAGTACAAAGACCTCATCATGCCTATCGGGGCCTTGTTGGAAGAGCACGGCCAGAACATCTTGACCGCCTTTCCGGAAGCCAATTGGTCGGGCATGAAAGACGCGGCAGGCGAAATATACGGTATTCCGCGCTTGGGTCTGATGGGCCATACCTGGAACTTCACCTGGTTCCGGGAGGACTGGATCGACGAACTGGGCTTGCCCTTCGACCGCCAAAGCATGACGATCGAGGACCTGGAATCCACGATGGCGGCGTTCCAGGAGTTCAACCCGGACGCCGTGATGGTGACCAACAACCTGGGCAGCCTCGAAGGTTGTCTGTTGGGCGGCTGGACGCAGTACGGGAGGTCCCGTTGGTACGACGAGGCGGCCGGTCAGATCATGCCGCATCAACTGCAGCCCGGCTATCCGATTTGGTTGGGCAAGATGAACGAATGGTGGAACAAAGGTTGGTTCCACAAAGAAGTGTTCGCCAACATGGACTTCGAGGAAGTGCTGCGCTCCGGCAACATGGGTATCCATTGCGGATGGTATTCCCGCATCACCATTCTGGCGCAGCGCATTATTCTGGAAGACGTCGTGCCCGGCATGGAGTTCGTTTTCCCGCTGCAGATGCAGGGTCCCCTGGGCCTGTGCGGCACCAACAACGCGAACATGACGCAGGCCTACATGATTCCGGGCAATTCGCCGGTCGCCGAAGAAGTGATTCGGTTCCTGAACTGGCAATACGACCCGGTCCGCGACAACGCGGTCTCGGCGCATTTCGGCATTCAAGGCGCAGACTGGGAGTGGGTGGATGCGTCCAAGGAACAGGTGAACCGCTTGAGTTCCGAAATGGAGGGGGTACCCATTTACGCAGGCGAGTTCTATCAGGGCGCCGGCTTGGCCATCGAGACGTGGTCCGCTCCCGCAGATCCGGCTTGGGGACGGCACTACGATCACATCAAGCAATATGTCTTCGACTACGCCAACGGCAAGATGCCGCAGGACTTCGACGTGCCGTACGACGGGGCCGCCATCTCCGAAGCCGTGCCTACCATGGGGGATCTCGACCGGCTGCATTCCGAGGAGGCCATCAAGTTCATTACCGGCGTCCGGGATCTCTCGGAATGGGACGATCATGTGGACGATCTGTACCGAGCCGGTCTGCAGGACTGGATAGACGCATATACGGACCAGTATCGGTCCTTCAAGGGCATCTAGACTCTCCTCGCTCGATCAGAACGTCTAAAGGCCCGCCCGGCGCCGCGCGCGGCGCCGGGCGGGCGGCTCTGTCCTCCCATAGCTGAATCGGAGCAGTTTCGAACGCCTTCAGGGGGCTTCCCCAGTCGGATTTCCGGGTGCCGTTTTGCGACGGCGGGCGGTAGAGCCGGCGCGCCGGCCCTATGATTCGGATCTCCGCCCAGGTGACGGAACTGTTCGTTTCGACCTGCCTCTGCCCTCGCCTCCTGCCATGCACATTTGGTCTATTCTCAAAAAGCACAGCTTCTATTACCTGCTGTTCTTGCCGGTCGCCGTATACCTGATCGTCTTTAAATACATACCCATGATCGGGCTGGTCATTTCCTTCAAGGACGTGAAACCCTACATGTCCATGGTGGAGATTCTGAGGGCTCCTTTTGTGGGCTTCAAGCATTTCATCCTCTTTTTCCAGTCCTTTTTCTTCTGGGACGTGATGGAAAACACGGTGATGATCTCCCTGTACAAGACGTTGTGGGCCTTTCCGGCTCCCATCGTGCTGGCTTTGCTCATCAACGAGGTGCGCAATACGCTTTTCAAAAGAGTGACCCAGACCATCTCGTACTTGCCCCACTTCTTTTCCATGGTCATCGTGGCCGGATTGGTCTATGTGGTCTTCGGCGTGGAGGGCGGGCTGGTCAACCACCTCGTCGTGGCGCTCGACGGCGAGACCCGGCACTTCCTGGGAGATCCCCGATGGTTCCGCAGCATTTTGGTGGGCACGACGGTCTGGCAAACCGTAGGCTGGGGCAGCATTCTCTACCTGGCGGCCATGGCGGGTCTGAATCCCGAGACCTACGAAGCCGCCATGATAGACGGAGCCAGCAAATGGCAGCAGGTCCTGCACATCACGCTGCCGGGGATCAGCCACGTCATCGTGATTCTGCTGATATTCCGGATCGGAGACCTGCTGGACGCCGGGTTCGAGCAGATTCTGCTGCTCTACTCGCCGGCCGTGTATCAGGTGGCCGACATCATCGACACGTATGTGTACCGCATTGGTCTATTGGACCTGCGGTACTCCTTCGCCACGGCGGTGGGTCTCTTCAAGTCGGTGCTGGCCCTCTTCTTGCTGCTCGGGGCCAATCGGTTGGCGCACCGCATGGGCCACACCGGTATTTGGTAGGGGGCACGACATGTTCGTCAAGGCTTCGCGGGGCGAGCAGATCTTCTACGTCTGCAACTATCTGTTCCTGGGTATCGTCGGACTGCTGTTCCTGGTGCCTTTCCTGAGTGTGCTGAGCACTTCTTTCATCAGCACCGCGGAGTGGGCCCGTCGCGGCAATTTCGTGCTGCTCCCGGAAGCGCCGACCTGGGAAGCCTACAAGTTTCTGTTCGGCGGCAGCCGATCCACCGTCATCCGGGCCTATCAAGTCACCTTGTTCCGCACCATTGTGGGCACGGCGATGTGCTTGGCGGTTACCGGCCTGGGCGCCTATGTCCTGGCGCGGCGCAACCTGCCGGGACGCACTTTTCTGACCCTCTTGGTGTTCGTCCCCATGGTGTTCAGCGGCGGTCTGATCCCTTTCTATCTGGTGGTGGACTCGGTGGGGTTGACCAGTTCGATTTGGCTGCTGATCATTCCCTTCCTCGTCAATCCCTGGTGGCTCCTCATCATGCGGAACTTCCTGATGACCATCCCGACGGAACTGGAAGAAGCCGCCCTGATCGACGGGGCCAATCCCTTTACGGTGTTGGTCAAGGTGTATCTGCCGCTGTCCATGCCGGCTCTGACGACCATCGGGCTCTTCTATGCAGTCTGGCATTGGAACGGCTGGTTCTATGCCGCCGTCTTCAATTCGGACCGGGACCTGTACCCTATTCAGGTGATCCTACGCGCCATTCTCTACATCGGCGACGCATCCAACCGCGGCGACATGAACATCATGTTCGAGGCGGAAGCCATGCCGCCCAGCCAGACCTTGAAAGCCGCCATGATCATCGTGACCACCGTCCCGATTCTGGTGGTCTATCCCTTCATCCAGAAGTACTTCGTCAAAGGTCTGCTCATCGGGGGCGTGAAAGGGTAACCCTGCCGGCGGTCCCTGCAATTTCCGCAGCGCCCTGCCGCGGACCGGCGGCGCCCCCGTTGAGGGTATAATGCCAGGCGACCCGGCGGGGGACGGGGGCTGTAGGCCGGTGTAGGGGCGTGCGCCTTATTCCAGAGCGCCGAGGCCGGCCGCCAGTAGAGAGAGAGGTTCCGATGGATACCGCAACAATGCCGCAGCGCCGCAGCGCCGTCTACAAGAACGCTCCCGACGCAGAGCGAGACGCCTGCGGCATCGGCTTCGTGGCCCATATCGAAGGGCAGAGAACCCATTCCGTCTTGCGTATGGCGTTGGACGCCCTGTGCAACCATGCCCACCGCGGCGCCATTGCGGACGACCTCAAATCCGGCGACGGAGCCGGCATTCTGGCGCAAATTCCCTATGAGTTCTACCAACGGGAGCTGGCGCATCGGGGCTTGCCGGTACCCGCCGCGTCGGACCTGGGAGTGGGCCAGCTCTTCTTGCACCGCACCGATGCGGAAGATCGCCAGCGGGCCCGGGACGTGATCTCCGCCGAATTGTCCCAGCTGGGCCTGAAAGTCGTCGGGTTCCGCAATGTACCGGTGATCGAGGCCGTGCTGGGTGCACGCGCCGTCGCCACCCGGCCCTGGGTGGAGCAGGTCGTGCTGCGCCGTACGGCACAGGCCAGTCAACCGGGCAGCGCATTCGAACGCCTGCTGTACCGGGCGCGCCGGGTGGTGTTGCGCCGCGCCCGGGAATGCGGGGTACGCCGTTTGTACATCGCCAGCCTGAGCAGCCAAACGATCGTCTACAAAGGCCTGGCGCTGGCGGATGTACTGGGCCGTTTGTATCCGGATTTGCACGATCCCCTCTTCAAGACGGGCTTGGCGCTGTTCCATCAGCGTTACAGCACCAACACCTTGCCTACCTGGGAAAGGGCCCAGCCCTTCCACATGATTTGCCACAACGGCGAAATCAACACGATCCAGGGCAACGAGAACTGGATGCGGGCGCGCGAACCCCAACTGAGCGCTCCGGTCTGGCCCCAAGGGGTGGCAGACCTGCTGCCGATTCTCGATGCGACCACCAGCGACAGCGGCAAGTTCGATCAGCAGCTGGAGCTGCTGGTCCACGGCGGGCGCGACATTCGGCACGCCCTGATGATGATGGTGCCGGAAGCCTGGGAGCGCATGCCCGAGGGAGACGTCACGCCGGAACGCCGCGCCTTCTACGAATATCACAGCGCGCTGCTGGAGCCTTGGGACGGGCCGGCCAGCATCACGTATACCGACGGACGCATCGTCGGCACCATCATGGACCGTAACGGGCTGCGCCCGGCGCGTTTTGCGGTACTGGAAAACGGTCTGGTAGTCAGCGGCAGCGAAATGGGCGCAGTGCCCTACGACGAGGCCTTGGTCGTGCGCAAGGGGCGCCTCGGCCCCGGCGAGATCTTTTGCGTCGACACCAAGCTGGGCACCGTGATGGACGACAAAGAGATCACGCGGGTGATCTCCAACCGTCGTCCCTACGGCCAATGGCTGGCCGAAAATCTGATATCCCTCGAAGCCATCGTGCTGAAGAGCCGCCGGCTGCGCCGTTCGCGGGCCCTGCGCTCCCGTTCCGGCGTGCGGGCGGAGAATGGTCGGACCGGTCCCGCGGAGCGGCCCGTGCGGGACGAAACCCTGGTGCGGCGGCAGATCGCCTTTGGATTCACCTCGGAAGAGATGGTCGTGGTGCTGCGGCCCTTGCTGTCCAACGGCGCGGAGCCGGTCGGCGCCATGGGCGACGACACGCCGCCGGCGGCCGTCAGCAAACTGCCGCGCCCGCTTTTCCAGTATTTCAAGCAACGCTTTGCCGAGGTGACCAACCCGCCGATCGACTCGTTGCGCGAAACTCCGGCCATGAGCCTCCGCATGTTGCTGGGCGAACGTGCGAATCTGCTCTCCGAACGCGCGCGGGCGACGCGCCTGATCGAGCTGGCTTCCCCCGTCCTGCAGTCCGAACACGCCTATTCCTTGGAAAGTCTGGGCCTAGGTTCCGCCGACTTCTGGCTCTCCTCTCTGCCCATGACTTGGCAGCCGCAGACGGAGGCGGGCCCCGGAGCCCTGACCCCGGGCGAACAATTGCGGCGGGCCGTGCGGGATTTGTGCCGGCGGGCCGCGGAACTGGTCCGCCACGGGACTCGTCTGCTCATACTGACCGACGAAGGCGTGGCGGAGGGTACTCTGCCCATTCCGTCCTTGCTGGCTACGTCGGCCGTGCATCATCATTTGATTCGACAGGGCCTGCGCATGCAGGCCAGTCTGATAGTCCGGAGCGGCGAACCGCGTGAGGTGCATCATTTCGCCGCGTTGCTGGGGTACGGCGCGAACGCCGTCTTCCCGTATCTCGTATACGAAACCATTGCGGATCTGGTAGCACACGACCGGCATTTCGAACATGCCTCCGAGGAGGAGATCGTCGGCAACTTCGTGGCCGGGGTCGAGAAAGGCTTGCTCAAGATCATGAGCAAAATGGGCATCAGTACCATGGACAGCTATTGCGGGGCCCAAGTGTTCGAGGCCATCGGCATCGGCGAGACCTTGATCGACGAGGTGTTCCTCGGCACTCCCAGTCTGGTGGGCGGCGTGGGCTACGACACCCTTGCCGAAGACGTGCTCGTCTGGCACGAGAGCGCCTATCCCGATCCCACGCTGCGGCGGAAAGCCCGTTTGACCTCTTGGGGCCTCTACAAGTCGCGCCGGGGCGGCGAATTGCACGAGTGGTCGCCCAAGGTGGTGCACCTGCTGCAGGACGCGGTCACCAACGACGACGACGCGCAGGCGTGGGCTTCCTTCAAGGAGTTGACCGCCTGGCAGGATACGCAGGTCCTGTCGCTGCGTCATCTGTTGGATTTCACGCGGCGCCGGGAACCGGTGCCGCTGCATTCCGTGGAGCCGGCGTCCGAGATCGTCAAGCGTTTCAGCACGGCGGCCATGTCCCATGGCGCCCTGAGCGTGGAGGCCCACAAGACGCTGGCCGTGGCCATGAACACGCTGGGCGGCAAAAGCAACAGCGGCGAGGGCGGCGAAGATCCCGAACGCTACGAAGATCTGTCGGTAAGCAAGATCAAGCAGATTGCCTCGGGTCGGTTCGGCGTCACCCCGGATTACCTGATGCATGCCGAAGAACTGCAGATCAAGATGGCCCAGGGCTCCAAACCCGGCGAGGGCGGCCAGCTGCCGGGTCACAAGGTGACGGCGAAGATTGCCGAGCTGCGCTATGCCACGCCCGGGGTCGCCTTGATCAGTCCGCCGCCGCATCACGACATCTACAGCATCGAAGACCTGGCGCAGCTGATCTTCGATCTGAAAACGGCCAATCCGGACGCGCAAGTCAGCGTCAAGCTGGTGGCCGAGATGGGCGTCGGCACCATTGCGGCCGGCGTAGTCAAGGGATTTGCCGACATCGTGCACATCGCCGGCGCCAGCGGCGGCACGGGGGCCAGCCCGCTCAGCAGCATGAAGAACGCCGGCTTGCCGTGGGAGCTGGGGGTGGCCGAGACCCACCGAGCGCTCTTGGACAACGGGTTGCGCGGTCAGACCGTAGTGCGTACCGACGGGGGCCTGTCCACCGGCAAAGACGTGGTGATGGCCGCCTTGCTGGGCGCCGACGAATACAGTTTCGGGACGAGCGCCATGATTGCCGAAGGCTGCATCATGGCGCGGGTATGCCACAAAGACACGTGCCCGGTCGGCGTGGCGACCCAGAACCCGGCCTTGCGCGCCAAGTTTTCCGGTACGCCGGAACACGTGATGCGCTTCATGCTGTTCATTGCCGAGGAGGTCCGTGAGCATCTGGCGGCCATGGGCTTCACCTCGCTGAACGAGCTCATCGGCCGTCCGGAGCTGCTGGCACAGAAGATCACGGGGCGCGAAGCGGGCTTCATGGATCTCAGGCCCCTGCTCGAGCCCATCGAAACCGACGCTCCGCGCCATTATGTCGGTCAGCGGCCTTGGCGGGCCAATACGCACCTGGGCGATCTGTTGGTGGAGCAGGTTACGGCGCGCCTGATCGCGGACCCCGGGGCCTTCGTGTCGCTTACCCACCCGATTCACAACACGGATCGCACGGTAGGCGCCCGCTTGGCTTGTCGTTTGTCCTCCGAATTCGGGATGCGGGGCCTGGAGGAGGAACAGGTCCGTATCACTTTCGTGGGCAGCGCCGGCCAGAGCTTCGGAGCGTTCGGCATCCAGGGCTTGCACTTCACGCTCATCGGCGAAGCCAACGACTACTTGGGCAAGGGGTTAAACGGGGGCGAAATCGTGCTGCGTCCCCATGAACAGTCCAAATTCGTGCCCCAGCAGAACGTCATTATGGGCAACACGGCGCTCTACGGCGCGACGGGCGGACGGATCTTCGTCTCCGGGCGGGCCGGCGAACGCTTCGGAGTGCGCAACAGCGGCGCCACCGCGGTCGTGGAGGGCGTGGGCGAGCACGGCTGCGAATACATGACCGGCGGCACGGTCGTCGTCCTGGGCGAGACCGGGCGTAATTTCGGAGCCGGTATGACCGGCGGCGAAGCTTTCGTCTACGACGTGAGCGGAAATTTCGAACGCCGCTACAACCCGGAATTGATCCGCATCCGTCGCCTGCCCAACGGCTCCCCCGAAATGCGTCTGAAAGAGCTGATCCGGGCCCATGTGGACAAGACCGGTTCCCAGCGCGGCGCCCAGATTCTGATGGACTGGCCGGTGCAGCGGCAGGCCGTCTGGCATGTCACGCCGCAGGAAGGCGTCGAGGCCATCGAAGCCCGCAACGAAGGCATGCGGATGTTCGACAAAGAAGCGGAACTCCAGTCCGACCTGCCGGCGGAAAGCCGTACGGATCGGGAATTCTCCGGCTTCTATACTCGATAACGTTTCCGTGCACCTGCAACAGGAAAGACAAGATGGGCAAGACGCTGTTTGAGAAGATCTGGGCCAATCACGTCGTGGCCGACGAGCCGGGAGCGCCCGCCGTGCTCTATATCGACGCGCATCTGATCCATGAAGTCACGTCGCCCCAGGCTTTTGCCGAACTCCGCCGCCGGGGCTTGCGCGTACGGCGCCCCGAGCGCACGTTCGCGACCATGGATCACGCCATTCCGACCCGCGAGATTCCGCTGTGGCCGGAAGATGCCGCCATCCAAGTCGACGCGTTGCGGAAAAACTGCGCCGACTACGGCATCACCTTGTGGGATATCACGGGCAGCATCCAGGGCATCGTGCATGTCGTCGCTCCGGAAATGGGCGTCACCCAACCCGGCATGACCATCGTGTGCGGAGACAGCCATACCAGCACGCACGGGGCCTTCGGGGCCTTGGCCTTCGGCATCGGCACCAGCGAAGTCGGTCATGTGCTGGCCTCCCAGTGCCTGCTGCAGAGCAAGCCCCAGACCTTCGCCGTCAACGTGGAAGGGACATTGGGGCTCGGCGTGACGGCCAAGGACATCATCCTGGCCATCATCGCCCAGAACGGGGCCAGCGGAGGCGCCGGCTACGTCTTCGAATACCGCGGCAGCGCCATCCGCAGCTTGAGCATGGCCAACCGCATGACTATTTGCAACATGAGCATCGAAGGCGGAGCGCGGGCCGGGTTGATCGCGCCGGACGAGACGACGTACGCGTACCTGCAGGGGCGCCCCTACGCTCCGACCGGGGCCGCCTGGGACCAGGCCGTGACCGCCTGGCAGGACCTGACCACGGATGCCGATGCGGAGTTCGATCGCTCCATGGATTTGGACGTTTCCGGCTTGGAACCTATGGTCACGTACGGCACCAACCCCGGCATGGGGGCCCCGGTCACCGGTTGCGTACCCAAGTTGGACGACATGGAGCACGCCCAGCAGCGTCGGGATCTGGCCAAGGCTCTGGATTATATGGGGCTGACTCCCGGCCAACGGCTGGAAGGCCAGCATGTCGACATCGTCTTTATCGGTTCGTGCACCAACAGCCGGCTTGAAGATCTGCAAGCGGCAGCCCAGTTGGTGCAAGGCCGGAAAGTGGCGGATCACGTGGAGGCCTTGGTCGTGCCGGGTTCCAAAGCGGTGAAGGCGGCCGCGGAAGCCGAAGGGCTCGACTCCATTTTCACGGAAGCCGGCTTCGAATGGCGCGGCGCCGGCTGTTCCATGTGCCTGGCCATGAACGACGACAAGGCCGGCGCCGGCAAGTATGTGGCGAGTACCAGCAACCGTAATTTTCAAGGCCGTCAAGGGCCGGGCTCCCGCAGCTTGTTGATGAGTCCCCTGATGGCCGCCGCCGCCGCCGTATCGGGACAGGTCGTAGACGTGCGCGCCATGCTGCGCTAGATGCCCGTCCAGGGAAAAGTGGGGATTTTATGGAAGCAATAACGATCGTGTCGGCCACCGCGGCGCCCTTGCGGTCCGACAACGTGGACACCGACCAAATCATTCCGGCCCGCTACCTGACGGCCGTGACCCAGGAGGGCATGGGCGCAGGGTGCTTCGCCGCTTGGCGCTATCTCGCAGACGGCACCGCGAATCCCGATTTCGTGCTGAATCAGGAGCGCTACCAAGGCGTCGGCATTCTGGTGGGCGGCACCAACTTCGGCAGCGGCTCGAGCCGGGAACACGCGGTCTGGGCCTTGATGCAATACGGCTTCAAAGTCGTGATTGCCCATACTTTCGCCGACATCTTCTACAACAACGCCCTCAAGAACGGCTTGCTGCCCATTCCGTTGGACCGGGAAGTCGTCGAGACCCTTTGGAGTGTGCTCGAAGAGGATCCGGCGACAAGGCTGCTCGTGGACTTGGAGGCGCAGACGGTGACGCTGCCGGATGGTCAACAGCATGCGTTTGCCATCGAACCCTTCCGCAAACGGTGTCTGCTGCAGGGCTTGGACGACATGGGTTATCTGTTGGCCCAAGAAGAAGCCATTGCCCAGTTCGAACAAGGGCATTCGTAGGCCGAGGGAGTAAAGCATAGTGGTGACGCCTACCCCGATCCACCAGGACGAGTTTGCCCGCCAGGGCTGGTGTCATGTCCCGGCTCTGTTCGCAGCTCCCGAAGTCTCCTTTTACCGGGAGCACTATATGCACATGCATGCCCAGCGGTCCGCCCACCGGGGCGGGGAGCCCTTCGATCCCGCAGCTGCCGATCCGTTGGCCCGGTTTCCGCGGATCGGCATGATGCACCGGTGGGACCGGATCAGCGCCCAATGGCTGGTCGAGCCCCGTCTGGCCGTCTGGCTGCGCGGTCTGCTCGGCCGCGATCCCTACGCCGTACAGACCATGATCTACTACAAGCCGCCGGGCGCGCGCGGGCAGGCCTTGCATCAGGACCAGTATTATCTGCAAGTGGAACCCGGGACCTGCGTCGCGGCCTGGCTGGCCTTGGACGACTGCGACGCGGAAAACGGCTGCCTGCAGATCGTGCCGGGTACGCACGCCATTCCCGTATTGTGTCCCGTCGCCGCCGACCCGACCGAGAGTTTTACGGACGTGACCGTCCCCTTGCCCGCGGGCCTGGCTCCCCGGAGCGTCCCTATGCAGGCGGGCGACGTGTTGTTTTTCAACGGCCAACTGGTGCACGGCAGTTTTCCGAATCGGTCGTCCCACCGGTTTCGGCGCTCGTTGATCGCGCACTACATCGTGGGCGAGGCGGAACAGGTCGCTCGGTACTACCATCCCGTGCTGACGATGCGCGGGGAAGTCGTGGACTTCGGCGTGAACGTCGCGGGCGGCCCCTGCGGTACCTGGGTGGCTGCGGAGCCGCCGGCAGTCGAGATTACGGGTCGCATCCCTTCCTACAAGACCTGACCGATGCGGGGCAACGTGGTACTGCTGCCCGGGGATGGCATCGGCCCCGAGGTGACAGCCGAAGCAGTCAAAATTCTACGGACCGTGGCCCGGTTGTTCGGCCATGAATTCACTTTCGCCTATCACAAAATGGGCGGCATCGCCCTGGACGAACTCGGGACCAGTCTGCCGGCAGCGACCGTGGAGGCCTGCTTGGCCGCGGACGCCGTCTTCTTGGGGGCGGTAGGCGGACCCCGGTGGGACGATCCGGCAGCCCCCGATCGACCGGAACGCGGTCTGTTGGCTCTGCGCCGGCGTCTGGAACTCTTTGCCAATCTACGGCCCGTGAAGGTGTCGCCCTATCTCGTGCAAGCCAGTCCTCTCCGCGCGGAATTGGTGCAGGACGTAGACTTGCTGGTGATCCGGGAGCTGACCGGCGGCATCTATTTCGGCGCCAAGGAGGAACCGGGGGACGAGGCCCTGTACGCCTCGGACTTGATGGCCTATTCCGCCCCGGAAATCGAAAGGGTGGTGCGGCTGGCAGCCCAAAAGGCCAGGGAGCGCCAGGGACGGCTGGTCAGCGTGGACAAGGCCAACGTGTTGGCCTCGAGCCGTCTCTGGCGTCGAGTCGCGACCCGGACGTTGGCGGAGTTTGCCGATCTGCAAGTGGAACACATCCTGGTGGACGCCATGGCCATGCATCTGGTCAATCGGCCTGCGGATTTCGACGTGATCGTCTGCTCGAATCTGTTTGGAGACATCTTGACCGACGAAGCCTCGGTGCTGGGCGGGTCCATGGGCATGCTGCCTTCGGCCAGTCTGGGCGCCCGACGCAATTCGCTGGGCGCACCGCTGGGGCTGTATGAACCCATTCACGGCAGCGCTCCAGACATCATGGGACAGAGCAAGGCCAATCCGCTGGCCGCCATTCTCAGTTGCGCTTTGCTGTGCCGCATGAGCCTGGGCCTAGGCCGGGAAGCCGACGCCATCGAAGCGGCCGTGGAGGCCGTCCTCGCCGCCGGCCTCAGGACCCTGGACATCGAGGATACGGGATCCGAGGTGGTGACGACCCAGATCATGGGAGATCAGGTGGCCAAGGCCCTGACCGCCCGTTGACTCTCCATGGCTTCTTCCCCACTTCCTGCCCAGTTGGCCCGGGGCTACCCGCGCCGGCTGCCCCGCCGGCAACTGGCACACCTGCCGTCCCGCCTCGGGGATCGAGATGCCGCGGTCGGTGGTTCGCTGGAACTGAAGTCGGGGCTGGGCGCGGTATCGCCCGCGACGGCCTCCCGAGGATTCGCCGAGATCGGTCAGAAGTCCCTGCGGGCCAATATCCGCATGCTCGTGGAATTGCTGACCCGTACCCTGACCGAACAGGAAGGGCCGGAACTGTTGGACTTGGTGGAAGAGATTCGGCTGCTGTCCAAGGCCCGACGTACCCAGGACTTGCGGGCAGGCGCGCGTATCGGCGAAATCATCCATGAGCGTATCCATGACGTGCCGCGGATGATGGCGATTCTCAAGACCTTCGCGCTGTATTTCCAGCTCGTCAATATTGCCGAGCAGCAGCAGCGGGTGCGGGTGTTGCGGCGGCGCGCCAGACTGGCCCACGAACAAGATTTTCCCTTGCAAGGCAATATCGCCTACGCTTTGCACTGGATGTATCACCAAGGCACGACGCAAGCGGAAATCGAGCAACTGGTCGATACGTTGTCCATCACGCCGGTGTTTACGGCCCATCCGACCGAAGCCAACCGGCGTACCATCCTCTTCAAGCACAAAGTGATCGCCGACGTGCTGGCGGAACTGGAAGTCGTCGACCTGAGTCCCCGCGAAGCCGAGGAGCGGCTGCGGCTGTTGAACGAAAATATCCATTCCCTGTGGCAGTCCGACGAAAGTCGAGAATTGCGGCCTACGGTGCAGGACGAGGTGACGCATGGCCTGTACTACCTGTCCACGACCGTGTTCGAGCTCGTGCCGGTGGTGTACCGGGAACTGGAAGAACAGATCAGGAAGTTCTATCCGGGTTTCAAGAAATCGCTGCCGGTCTTCTTGCGGTACGGTTCTTGGATCGGCGGGGATCGGGACGGCAATCCCTTCGTGACGAGCGCAGTGACGGAGCGGGCCTTGGCCGCGCAGAAGCAGCGCGTCCTCGAACTGTACATTGCCGAAACGGATATTCTCTTTGCCCACTTGAGCATGTCGGTCAACCACGCCGAGTTCACCGCGGAGTTTCTGCAGCGCCTGCAGGACGGCACGGCCCGGCTCTCCAGCGAAGAGCGAGAGCGTCTGCGCTACATTCGGCGGGAACCGTACCGGCAGATGTTGACCATCATTCGCCTGCGTTTGCAAGCCACGCTGGATCACACGGCCAACCTGTGGGAAGACAGAGACCGGAGCGCCCTCGTCTATGAAAACGTGGACGAACTGATCGAAGACGTCAAGGTGGTCGAGCAGAGCTTGCGAGTGTGTCAGGGACAAGTACTGGCCGACGGTCGTCTCTCCCGCCTGCTCGTCGCTTTGCGCGTGTGCGGCTTTCACTTCGCCACGTTGGACATCCGGCAGCATGCCGAACGGCATACGGCCGCCCTGCACGAGATTTTCGGCCGGTACGGCGCATCCGACGTCCCCTGGGCCGACCTCGACGACGAACAGAAGATCGCGCGGCTGGCTCCCGAGTTCGTTACCAACCGTCCTTTGACTTCGGAGTTGGATTTCTCCGCAGAGACCAACGAAACGGTACGTATCTTCCGGACTATCCGACAGGCCCACCGCCGCCTGGGTCCCCATGCGATCGATACCTACATCATCAGCATGACCGAACGGCCCAGTCAGGTCCTGGAGGTGTTGCTGTTGGCCAAGGACGCCTCTCTGTGGGGCAAAATCGACATTACGCCGCTCTTCGAGTCCATCGACGATTTGGCACGGGCTCCCGGCATTTTGCGGCGCTTGTTTCAGGTGCCGTACTACAAGGCGCATTTGGCGGCGCGCGGACATCATCAGGCCGTCATGATCGGCTACAGCGACTCGAACAAGGACGGCGGCTACCTGAGTGCGACTTGGTCCCTGTACAAAGCCCAGATTGCGATCTTGGACGTCTGCGACGAATTCGGGATCACGACGACCCTTTTCCACGGGCGGGGCGGGTCCGTAAGTCGCGGCGGCGGCGGCGTGGATCGAACCATCGCGGCGCAGCCGCCCGATACTGTACGAGGCCGTATCAAATTGACGGAACAGGGCGAGGTGATCAGCAGTCAGTACACGCAGTCCACGATTGCCCGCCACCACATGGAAAATTTGATCAGTTCCGTCATGCTGCGGAGCGCCCCGCGCCCGAACCGGGGCCCTGAGGCTCCCTGGATTGCCGCCATGGAGGAACTGGGGCGGATTTCCAACGAGGCCTACCGCAGGCTGGTAGACGATCCCCGCCTCATGCGCTTCTTTATGGAGACTACGCCCCTGGAGGTGATTTCCAGTTTGAATATCGGTTCGCGCCCGGCCAAACGGCAGGAAACTACCCGCGTAGAGGATCTGCGGGCCATCCCCTGGGTCTTTGCCTGGGCGCAGTGCCGCGCGAATCTGACCAACTGGTACGGCGTGGGCACGGCGCTCATGCAATTCATGGAGCACGGGGCCAACGAGGCACGGGTGACCTTGCTGCAGAGCATGGCGCGGAGCTGGGATTTCTTCAGGGTCTTGATCGAGAACGTGCAGACGGCCGTGTGGAAGACGGATCTCTTTACCGCAGGCCAGTATGCCGAACTCACGGACGAAGCCACCCGCGCCGTCTTTCAATTCATCGAAACCGAATTCGAAACTACGTGCCAGGGGTTGCGGCTGGTGCTGGATCGGGACGATCTGGGCGACGCCGACAGTTGGTTGTATCGTTCCATTCAGTTGCGCAATCCCTATATCGATCCGCTGAACTTCATTCAAATCGCGTTGATGAAACGCACGCGGACCGAAAACATTCAGGAGACTGAACGGGAGATCGTGGACAATGCGCTGAACCTGTCGGTCAAGGGGCTGGCAGCCGGTTTGCACGGAACCGGGTAGACAAGGAGACCATAAGGAAGAACCGGATTGGATATCCAGTTGTACGACACCACGCTGCGGGACGGTACCCAGGGAGAGGGCATTTCCTTCAGCGCCGGGGACAAGATCGCCATCGCCCGCCGCTTGGATGCTCTGGGCATCGATTTCATCGAAGGCGGTTGGCCCGGTTCCAATCCCAAGGACATGGAGTTCTTTGCCCGCGCGCCGGCGGAACTGGAACTGCGGCATGCGCGCCTCACCGCTTTCGGGTCCACCTGCCGCGTGGAAGAGGATCCGGCGCAGGACCGTCAGATCCAACTATTGCTGCAGGCCGACACTCCGGTCGTAACCCTCTTCGGCAAGACTTCCGTCCTGCACGTGCGGGAGGTCTTGCGGACCCACCCTCACGAAAACTTGCGCATGATCGCCCATTCGGTGCGGTACGTGGCCGCAGAAGGCCGGGAGGTGCTGTACGACGCCGAGCACTTTTTCGACGGCTACAAGGAAGATCCCCACTATGCTTTGGCCACGCTGGAACAAGCCTACGCCCAAGGCAGTCGCCTGATCGTGCTGTGTGAAACGAACGGGGGCTGCATGCCCTGGGAAGTGGGGGAAATCGTGAGCGCCGTCCGCCGGCACTTCGGGTTCGCGCCGGTGACCCCGGCCGGCGCCGGCGGGACCGACGCGCCCTTCACCTTGGGCATCCATGCGCACAACGACAGCGCCGTCGGCGTCGCCAACACCTTGGAAGCGGTGCGGCAGGGGGTTACGCATGTCCAGGGCACGATCAACGGCTACGGCGAACGCTGCGGCAACGCGAACCTGATCAGCGTGATTGCCAATCTGCAGCTCAAAATGGGCCGGCAAGTCCTGACGCGCGAGAGATTGACCCACCTGACGGAGCTGGCCCATGTCGTCAGCGAGCTCGCCAATTTGCCGCCGGTCCCTACCCAGCCCTTCGTAGGCAACAGCGCGTTCGCGCACAAAGGCGGCACTCATGTCAACGCGTTCAAGAAGAATCCGGCGACCTATCAGCACATCGATCCGGCCCGGATCGGCAATCATGCGCGGGTGCTCGTCAGCGAACTGAGCGGCAAGGACAACATTGCGATCAAATCGGCGGAATACGGCCTCGACGATCTGAGCCCGGAGGAGGAACGGCGGGTCCTGGTGCAAATCAAGGAACTCGAGAACAGCGGCTTCGCCTTCGAAGCTTCCGAAGCCAGCGTGGCCCTGTTGATGCGGCGGGCCCAAGTCGGGTATCGCGCCCCCTTCGAGTTGATCGACTTCACGACCACCGTCGGCCATTCCGCGGCCCGCGGTTCCTTGGCCGAAGCCCGCGTCAAGATCAAGGTAGGCGAAAAAATCCAACACGAAGTGAGCGAAGGCAACGGCCCGGTGAATGCCTTGGACCGGGCTCTGCGCAAGGCTCTGGTACCCAGTTTTCCCCAGTTGGAATGCGTCAACCTGACCGACTACAAAGTGCGTATCCTGGACGGTCACGCGGCGACCGCGGCCCAGGTCCGGGTACTGATCACCAGTACGGACGGAGAGGTCAGCTGGAATACCGTGGGGGCCAGCCCCAACATTATCGAAGCCAGTTGGCGGGCCCTGACGGACTCCTTCGCCTACTATCTGCACCAAGCGGAAGAGGAGTAGGCGGCAAGGTCGTTTTTTCCGCGGCCGGCCAGCAAACTGGCCCGCCGTGTAATTCCCCACCCCAACTCAGGAGGTACGATGGATGCAGGCAGCGGCAACGGGAATTCCGAAAAATCCCGGCCCCTCAATCGCTATAGCCGCCGGTTGACCCAAGTGCGGTCTCAGGTGGGTTCGCAGGCCATGTTGTACGGCGTAGGCTTGACGGACGAGGACATGACCCGCCCTCAAGTCGGCATCACCAGCCTGGGCTGGGACGGCAACCCCTGCAACATGCACCTGAACGCGCTGGCCCAAAGGGTGAAGCAGAGCGTAAACGCCGCCGACCTCGTCGGCCTGATCTTCCATACGATCGGGGTCAGCGACGGCATCTCTATGGGCACAGAGGGCATGAAGTGCTCCCTGGTGTCCCGAGACATCATCGCGGACTCCATTGAAACCGTGATGCGGGCACAGTACTACGACGCCAACGTCACCATTCCCGGTTGCGACAAGAACATGCCGGGGTGTCTCATGGCCATGGCCCGCCTCGACCGCCCGGCCCTCATGATCTACGGCGGCACGATCCGGCCCGGGACGCTGGGCGACCGCAAGCTGGACATCGTGTCGGCTTTCGAAGCCTACGGGCAATGGCTCGCCGAGGAAATCAGCGAGGACGAGCTGCGCGCGGTGTTGCGCCACGCCTGCCCCGGGGCAGGGGCCTGCGGGGGCATGTATACGGCCAACACCATGGCCGCCGCAATCGAGACGTTGGGCATGACGCTGCCCGGCAGTTCCTCCTTCCCGGCGACTCACGAGCGCAAGCAGAAGGAAACCGAAGACGTGGGCAGGGTCGTGCGCGAGTTGCTGGAGCAGAACTTGAAGCCCCGGGACATCCTGACCCGGGCCGCCTTCGACAACGCCATTACGGTGGTCGTCGCGTTGGGCGGTTCCACCAATGCCGTCCTGCATTTGTTGGCTATCGCCCGCGCCGCGGAAGTCCCCTTGACCATCGACGATTTTCAGGCAGTTTCCGACCGTACGCCGTTACTGGCCGACTTGAAGCCCAGCGGCCAGTACGTCATGGAGGATCTCTTCGCCGTGGGCGGGGTGCCGGCAGTGCAGAAATTGCTGTTGCGCGAGGGCATGTTGCAGGGCGACTGTATCACGGTCACCGGCCGTACCTTGGCCGAAAATCTGGCCGAAGCGGACGACTTGGCCGCAGGGCAGACGGTAATCAGTCCCGTTTCCCAGCCGATCAATCCGCGGGGTCATCTGCAGATCCTGTACGGCAATCTGGCCGCGGAAGGCGCGGTCGCCAAGATCACCGGCAAAGAAGGCGACCTCTTTAGAGGCAAAGCCCAAGTGTACGACTCGGAAGAAGCGTGTCTGGCCGGTATCGAAGGAGGCGAAGTGCAGGCGGGTCAGGTGATCGTCATTCGCTTCGAAGGTCCCCAGGGCGGTCCCGGCATGCGTGAGATGCTGTCCGTCACGGCAGCCATCATGGGGGCGGGTCTGGGCGACAAGGTGGCTTTGATCACGGACGGTCGTTTTTCCGGGGGCACTCACGGGTTCGTGGTAGGGCACATTGCTCCCGAGGCTTACCTGGGCGGAAATCTGGCGCTGGTGGAGAACGGAGACGAAATCACGATCGACGCCGCCCGGAATCTGTTGCAGATGGCCGTGTCCGACGCGGACCTCGCCGCCCGCCGGAGTCGATGGCAGCCGCCGGGTTTGAAATACAAGGCGGGCGTGCTCCTCAAATACATGCGGTCCGTTTCCTCGGCCTCCGAAGGGTGCGTGACGGACGCCTGACGGCACGCCGGAATGGGGATCCGGGGCGCAGGGCTCCCACCCGCCGCGTGTGGCGGCGGCAAAAGGCGGGAAGCGCACGCTACGGACTAGGCTGGCCGTCCCGACGGGTTACTTGACGCAAGGCCTGCACCACCTGTTGGCCCGCGCTCTGGATCAGTCCAATATCGGACTGGGCGCTGATCAAGCGGAAGCCTTCTTCCGCCCAGCGGCAAGCGGAATCGGGGGTGTTCATTTGAATTCCGGGAATCTTGCCGTGTTTGATGCAGGTGTCCCGGGTCCGCCGAATGGCGTCCACCACCGTGGGGTGATCCAAGCGACCCGGCTGGTGCAGCGAGATCGAGAGATCGTTGGGTCCGATGAACAGCGAGTCCACGTACGGCAAGGCCGCGATTTCCTCGCGGGCCGCGAAGGCTTCCTGGGTTTCTATCTGCACGACCATCATGCTCTGGTCGTTCGCGCGGGCCATGACGTCGGCCACGGGTCCAGCCCCATACCCCACGTAGGCGCGGCTCAACGCGTTGCCTCTTTGGCCCAAAGGCGGAAATTTCATCATGCGCGCGATGGCCTCGACCTGGGCCGCGTCGTAGATACGCGGCAGCAACAGGCCTTGCCCTCCCGCATCCAGCGACTTGGCGACCCAGGTATAGGTGTGGTCGGCAATTCGCACGATGGGGGTAATGCCCTGGGCAGTTGCAGTGCGACAGAGCGTTTCGGTAGTCTCGCTGTCGAACATGCCGTGTTCGTTGTCCAAGATAAAGAATTCGAAGCCGGCGTTGGCGAGGAGTACCGGCATGGAGGACTGCGCAAAAGCACCCACCATGGTCCCGAAAGCATAAGCGCCGGCCCGTAGACGAGTCAGGATTCGGTTTTCGGGAATCAGTTCCTGGGTCATATTCTGTAGTCCTTGGCAGTGCAGAAATTCCGTACCATCGCTATCCTGTCGAAAATTGTAAACCAGAAGATTGCGCCGGGTCCCTCATTTGCCGGGGCCGTGTCCGGTTCTGCACTGGCCAGGGGCGCGCGGTAGGCAGGCACGAGACCCGCGGTCGATGCCAGGACCGTGTCTGCCTTGGGCAAGCCATCCTCCACCCGCACGTTTGCCAGCCGAACCGCAACCTGTCCGCCTCGGGAGGCGATCGTGCGCGGATATATCCCAACCGCGGCGCCGACCCGGAACCCCGCCTCGACTCTTCCGGGGTACCGTGTGCGCAGAGCCGGAATGCCGCTACCCCTGGTTCTCGGGCTCGCCGGCCTGGGGAAGGTCAGGGCCGTGCACACGCGCCGGGGGCGACAAATCCCGTATGCTGCGCTTATTACCGCCTTTCCAGTTCAGGACGCGACATCAGCAACAGAGGCAGGATGCCTAGCGTGGAGACCACGATACAGATTTGGAATACTACCGCCAGGTTGAATTGGTCGGCCACAAAACCAAGGGCCCAAGTAGTGACGGCTCGGCTGAGCACCCCCATGCTCATGAAAATGCCGCTGGCCAGCGCGCGGTTGCGCGGAAAGCGCGTTTGCAGAATGGTCAGAATGACCGGTGTCGTAGACAGCGAAAAGAATCCCACCCAAGGCAACACCCAGTACGCCAGTTGCACCGGAGCCAGAGTGAACAGAAACACCCACAACGGCGAAAGCACGAAGAGGATCAGCAGGAGGTTCTTGCGTGAAAAGTGGTCGGACAGGCTTCCCGCCGCCATCGCCCCCAACACGCCGGCGCCCTCCAGCAGCGTCAAGGCAAACGCCCCCTCCACGAATTCGGCCCCTAGGACGTCTCGCATGTACAACGGCAGATAAGTCGTCAGGGCGACGTGGAGAAAGGTCCGGAAGACCATCATGCTGCCTATCAGCAGCAACAGACGTCTGCCGTTTTGCCAAAAGAGACGTAGGGTTTGCGGGGCCGCCTGACCGCGAGGCCGCCCGGAAACTTCATGCAAGCGCCAGAAGAGCAACGCTGAAGTCGCCCAACCCAGAAACATGACGCGCCAGATGCCTTCCAGGCCAAAGAGGGCGACGCTGCCGGCCACCAGCAGAGGGCCCACGGTGCGCCCCAGTTCTCCGCTGGCCATGAACAGACTCATGCCCAAGCCCACGCGTTTCCCCGAGATTTGACTGATCATGGCCGGCGCGGGCGCGTGAAATGCGGCGATACTAAATCCGGCGACGACCACTAGGGCCATCAGAGGCCAGAAGCCGGAGGTCACACCGATCAGGCTCATGGCCGTAGCCGTGACCGCCGGAGCGAAGATGACGAAGTAGCGGACGCTCAGATGATCCGCCAGATATCCGAGCAGCAAGGTGGATATGAAGGGAATCTGCAGGCCAAAGGACAGCGATCCGATTTGACTGTAACTGAGCGCCAGTTTTTCCTGAATCTTGGGCAGCAGAGGCGCGAAAAAAGCCGCGAAGGCATCGTGTGCGGTGTGGCCGCCCGTGATAATCAGGATTCGGCCTGTCTGGAAGGAGTCCGCAGCCGGCGCGGCAGCGGGTTGGGAAGAAGTGCGGAACACGCGCGGCCACCTTTGGCGATTGGGTCTTGACGGGTTCATATCTGCGTAAGAAAAACTCGGTTACGGTGAGTGGGGCGTCATGTGGACCCGCGCCGGCAGATCAGCCCGGAAATCCGCCGCGCGACCACCCGCGGAGATGGAACCCCGTCAGGGTCGGAGCTCGGGGGCTGCTTACGGTTTCCCCTATGCCCACGCAGATGCCACAGCGCGGTGGCCGCTGGTGTACAGCGAGCAGCCCGATCGTGGATTCAGACATGGACTATGGGATACCCTCGGTTTCTTTTCCGGACGCGGATTCGAGATCCATGATCGGAACGGCGACCAGACGGTCAAGCCGCTTGCCGCAACGTCTCTGCCTAGTCTCGCCCCTGCGTTCTGCACGCGTCGAAAATGCCTCTGCCGGGTGAAAAGGCAAAGCGAAATCAGTTTCTGTTGTGGTCTCTGTCCCCGAGCCGAGTCGGTCTGTACAAGCTTATCCCTTCCAGGTCGATATGTCCCAATGCCCAATAGCCCCCTTGAGGTCGAATTTCCGGTTTCTCCACCGATGCTGGTCCGCATGTCGCCGGGAAGACGGTGCCTCCCGACGCATGGCCGCAGGTTCGTCCCGCAGGCGAGAGGCAGGCTGATGGCAAGCCGTCTCGGTCTCGTTGTTCCCTGGCAAGACGGCGCGGGATTAGGGGATGTCGTCAAAATGATTGATTCCCCAGCGCCCAAGCCCGGATTGGGCAGATCGCCCGCAACGCAGCAGCGTTCTGGGCCTACCGGGGATAGCCGCGCCCCGCCATGGCTTGAAGGCCCGGAAGGCGTTCTCCCCGAGGCCGTCCCGGATACCGCTCCGGGTCGTAGGGGCGGGATGGCTGGTGCTGGCGGCGGGGCGGGATCCCCGGGAGCCTCCCCTGCGCTCCGGCGGCGGCCCCGACCGGATCGCGGTCGTAACCCCGGTCCGCTACGCGATCCTCCGCCTCCCGGCCCGCCCTCGGGCCCACGGCCTGGGGACAATCTGCCCGGGTCCCCGGGATCAGCCCCATCCGGACGGGCCGCCCCTGCGCGTCCGCGACCAGATGCCACTTAGAATTCAGCCCCCTTGGGTGCGTGCCCTCTGCGGATTGCCACCCTGCGCTCCTGCAGCATGGGGATGGACCTTGATAAGGCGGGCGTCGATCCTCCCCGCCGCGCCGTCCGGTGCGTTCCGCACTGCCGCCCACAGGGCGGCCCATACGCCCCGATCGCGCCACCGGCGGAAGCAGCGATGCGTATGCTTCCCGTCGCCGGAGTCGGGGGGCAGATCCTGCCACGGCGCCCCGGGGCGCAGCATCCCCAATACGGCATGCCAAAACCGCCGGTGGTCCGCGGCGGGGCTCCCCATCGGGCCCAGACCGCCCGGCCGAGGGGGTGCCAGACGTGGCCCGACGCGGTCCGAGCGGGCGGGGTGCCGGGGTGCAGCGGTCCTGCGCGGCTCCTCCCTAATGTGTGTGTCCCCTCAGTGTACCCACACATCCCTAGTTGGACGACACCCCTAGCGTCAACGGCACCACGGCCCCCACCCGCACCGCCGCGCCGGGAGCGGCGCGACCCAATTGTCAATATGCGGTGTCTTGTGCCATAATATCGGGTCGGGCGCAGACGGAGCCGATGGGGGTACCGGACATGGATCAAGACTTCATTGCCATCGTCGGCGTGGGCGTCGCCGTGCTGACTCTACTGTGGAACACGCGGTCCGAGACTGTGCGGCACTTCGCGGAGATGAAGCAGGGCACGGACGCCCGCTTCGCGGAGATGAAGCAGGACATGAACGTTCGCTCCACGGACATGAACGCCCGCTTCGAAACCGTGGATGCCCGTTTCGACACCCTGGAACGCAAAACCGACGCGCTGGCCGCCGTGGTGTACGGCGTGGCCGAGCGGACGGCCCGCATCGAAGGCGTGCTGCTGGGGCCCGGGCGCCCCGTCGGCAACGGCGAAGCCGGCCCGCGGTGGCCCGGGGCGCCGACCGCGGCGGAACCCCGTCCGCGACGCGGCGACGACGCATGACGGAGACCGCTTGCGGCCGCCCCGCGCGGCCCGCTGAGGGGGTGTCGTCCCACTTGGGCTGTGCGGGGACACTGCGGGGGCACACACATGAGGGAGGCGCCGCGCCGGATCGCCGCCCCCCGGCGCCTGCCCGCTCGGACCGCGGCGGGGCGCCCCCCGGGCCCGACGCGGTCCACCGGCGGTTTCGGCATGCCGGGTTGGGGATTCGGCGCCCCGGGGCGCCGGGCAGCATACGCATCGCCGCTTGCCGTGGGCGCGCTCGGGGCGTGGGGGCCGCCCCGGATTGTGCGGCGG
>DAOUKB010000071.1:0-32696 GCA_034421855.1 Anaerolineales bacterium | reverse complement strand
GTACTACGACGCCCGCTTGGATGCCACTGTGCTCGTGAACTGGGCTCCCAAATAACGTTCGACGAAGAGGGCAGTGGCCCCATGCGCCGTCCCTCGAGATTAACGAAGCCGTCCACACATGACTTCCCGATCCGCCCCTGAAGTGGATATTCAGGACCCGGGAATCGCACGAGAAGCCTGGGCTGCAAGGGAAAGGGCGTTCGCCAGCCCGAAGCCGCGCAGCACTGGCCGATGTGACGCCCGCAAAGACGACCAGACCGCAGAAAGGTTCTTGGAGGACTCATCCATGCGTAAACAAATCAAAGTGCCTGTGAAGCTCTTGCTCATATCCGCCTTGGCTGTCTTGTCCATGTTGACGATGTCGAGCCTTTCCCTGGCCACGTCTACGGATCCGGGAGGCGACAGGTTTGAAATTATCCGCGTGAGCGGTTCCTCCGCATACTTTTCGATCCTGGACGAAGGGGACTGCGACGGCACCGACGAAAACTGTACGGTGAAAGTGACCCGGCCGTCCAGCGCCTCCACCCCCAGCACGGAAGCTGAATGGAACACACAGTTCACCGACAGTTGCGACGACGATATCGGCGACAGCGCTTCCGAAGGCAATCAGAACGAAGACTTCGAGGAGTGTTGGCCGTCGGGCTACGAGGTGGAATGGCCGATCATCGAACCCGAATACAAGTTCGACATCACCCCGTACTGCGAAAGCGGCGACGATGATTGCGCCATCGACATAGCAGTTTGCTACAACCCCGAGGATTGCGATCCGGCCGACGAATCAGCCAGAGACAGCGACCAAGCCAGTTCGCACATCGGAGAACTCTGGGACGATGCGGGCAGATGCCTCTACGACGACGACGAGGACGACGTCTGGGAATGCATAGACGACGAATTTCAGGATTGGCTCGATGACGCCGACCTCCGAAGCTCCGACGATTACGACGACCTGATCGACGAGCTCGAGGACGACAACAACCTGGGAGTCGCCACCGACGACGACGACGATTACGACGACGACCTGAACGAAGTCGGTCCCGACGGCGGCGACGACGACGACGACGAGGACGAGGAGACGTCGGTGGAAACCTATCAGCGGCGCTGGCGCAACGCGAGCGTCACCGATGTTCTCGAAGAGGAAGACGAGATCGACGAGGGAGGGTACAGTTTCCGCCCCAGTCGGGACGAATACCTGACTATCGACTTCACCGCTTACCTGGAGTTGCAGGGGAACACTCCGATATGCAACACCAGCCTCGGCTGTTTCACCCTGGTAGGAAGTTCCTCCTTTTTCCAGCAATACTTGACCAACTTCTACATCCAGATTACGGACCGGAAGATTGTCGACTGCATGGACGACTTGGGGTACGACGTGGACGACGAACACAATGTCGCCCTCAACAACCCGGATCTGATCAGTTGCGACGAGCGAATAGCCGAAGCCGTAGATCTTTGTCCTTCCGAAAACATCGGAGCCCAGTACGTCCTGTACGAGATGTACAGCTTCGGACTACTCAGAGGCATACTTTCGGATTCTGCCGCCCGGACCATACGAACCAACCTGGAAACCGCCCGGGTGCGGACGCCGGAATGCCTCTGTGCCGCGGGCTTCCGCGAAAGCGACATGATCATCTCCGAACGTTTCTCCGAGGACGCGGATCCTTGGTTCAGCACCTCTGCCCGTCGTCCTGCGGACGTTTGCCGATAACCGGGACTCGACGCCTTGTAAAGTGCGAGGCGTAGACAAGAAAAGTACAAGGAGCCAGCGTTCCGGCCGGAACGCTGGCTCTCCATGTCAGCCGCCCCTCCCAGTCCGTTTCCAGTTCCCCCAGCAATTTGTCGGACTCCGGTGACGCATATGCTTTGTTTGCAAGCTGTTCTGGATCAAATCATTGAGCATTGTGTCGGAGCAACGACAGTCATACTGTCGAGCAACATGAGCCAGTTCTTTCTTGTGGAACCAGAGCCGGGGAATCTCAAATGAAAAGGCCCCTTACCACTCGATACCCCACCCCTTGTATCTGAAACGATAAAAATCCGTATCCCAGGCGCTTGCCGAACAGATCCTGAGGCGCTCCGGGGGCCACGGGGCCGCCGCCCGCCCCTTCTCATGGAATCCCGATGCACGGAAGGCCGAAGAGCAGGCCTATGTAATTCTTGCCGCGCGCGCTCTATGCCGAACCCAATAGCGGGAGATGCGCCGGTTCGACAGGCTAGCGGCGCATTGAGTTGACGATATTGAGACCAAGGCCAGTGCAGAGTTGCGTAGCAGCTACCAGACGAGCTTGAACTGCTGGCAGAAATTAAGGTACAACCAAAAAGTCAAAAAGAAAGTACTCGCTTGATTGCCACGAGGGTATTCTCATGGGAAAAAGTCAAAGAGCATCTGCATTGTTATTCTGTCTGTTCGCGATCCTGATGCTATAGTCGGGTTCTGTTCTGGCTTTGGAGGACTGCCACAGCGACCAACTCAAGATTTACGATGGATGGGATGAGGAGAAACTGTATCTCGAACCCGACTTGTTTACCGATACTCAACACTTGGAATGGGGTACGAAGGTCTGTCAGCTCGATAGGAAAAAGCGCTGGCTGACAACTTGGTTTCAAGTTCAAACTGAAGATAATCGGATAGGTTGGTTGGATGAAGCCGAGCTGTTTGATGAAAGCGAATTCACTGCGCGGGTCCTGAATCGACACGGTGACCAACTCGATGCTCTGGAAAGGCTCTTGACGCGACTAGTCGAGTTGGAAAGCAAACTGTCGCAATATGATCCCGGTGCCTTGGACAGCCACCGCAGTGTCAGGAATGCAGTCATCGCGCAACTTGATATCAATACAACCTTAACTGCCTCCACCAATGCCGTCAGTATGCCACCAGAGGAAGAAACGAAGGTTTTTGTTATGGAATCGGGTTCCGTGGACCCAAGCCAAGATACGACTACGTACTACATCAAGACAGGCGACACGTTGCTCAAGGTAGCCGCAGCCTATGATATGACGCTCGCCGCACTGCTGGTGCTGAATCCGCAAATCACTAATCCTAACAATTTGTCTATTGGAACTGCCCTCCAAGTGCCAGTAGCCGAAGAAGAAATGGAAGCAGGCTCCGCGGAGGCGCAGTGTCCGAGACCCTATACCGTATCGGCAAGCGACACTTGGTCCACTATTGCGGCTGCCCATGGCGTCAATGCCGGTATTGTGGCACTGGTCAACAATATGACAGTCACCGACGAACTGAAACCAGGATATGTGCTTTGTATCCCGGCGGTCCCCGCAGAACCGAAAGCCGTGAATACACCTACTCCTACTTCGCCACCTATACCCACTGCAGTGGAAGAAAAGCAGCAATTCGGTAGTGGGACCCATCAGGTGCCAGAGGCTATAAAACCAGGTTTGTATTACAGTGAAGATCCTCCCTTCATTTGTTATTGGGCTCGGTTGTCGGGATTTTCAGGCGAGTTAAACGACATTATCAGCAATGGTCTCGTCAGTCACCCGGATCTGGTCCAAATCAAAGATTCGGATAAAGGATTTGAATCCAATGGATGTGGCACTTGGACCGAAGTGCCGGCAGACGAAAAATTGCCTGTTGAGAGAAATCCTTGGCGCGACGGTGCCTACAGGGTGGGTTTGGAAATTGAACCTGGAACCTATCGCTCATTGACAACGGGTTTAGAAGGTTGTTATTGGGAACGCCTCAGCAACTTCACGGGTGAATTTGACGCAGTCATTACCAACGGGTTTTCCGAAAGCCAAACGATTGTGAGAATCGAATCTTCAGATATCGGATTCCGGTCTAATGGTTGCGGTGGTTGGGAACAAATAGAGTAGGAAGACCACGAACTATAAAAATCAATAGGCGGAGCAACAAAGCCCTATCATCATATAGCACTGTAGTCAGACAGCAGTGATCCACACGCTCCCGTCGTCCTTCGGACGTTTGTTAGCAGCTTGGGTTTACTAGGGCTCAACGCCTTGTAAAGTGCGAGGCGTAGACAAGAAAAGCACAGGAGCCAGCGTTCCGGCCGGAACGCTGGCTCTCCATGTCAGCCGGACCCCCCAGTCAGTTTCCAGTTCCTCCAGCAATTTGCCGGACTCCGGTGACGCATATGCTTGGTTTGCAAGCTGTTCTGGATCAAATCATTGAGCATTGTGTCGGAGCAACGACAGTCATACTGTCGAGCAATATCAGCCGGTTCTTTCTTGTGGCACCAGAGCCGGGGCATCTCAAAAGGCCCCTTCCACTCGGTACCTCCCTTGTGTCCGAACGATCAAAAAGGGAACTATATATCTAAGTACACAGATGGGATGAGCATCTCGATTGACATCAGGGGATGGGTAGGGTAAAGTTGCGTCTCATTTGCCACAGAGTTGAGGAGCACCTCATGCGAAGTCGATTTGTCATACCGTTGCTGCTGCTGGCCTTGGGGGTCTGTTTCGTGAGCGTATCCCAGCCCGTTTATGCGCATTTCTGTGATGACCACTATGTTACGGAACAGGACCGGGCAGCTTGTTGGTGGAGATATTGGAACGATCAGTCTACCGAAACGGAACAAGCCTGGGCAGTTTATTGGTCGAGATATTGGAACGATCAGTCCCCCGAAGAGGATGGACAGGAGACTGCCATGACATCGCCTGCTGCCACGTCCGTATCCGCTTCCATGCTGGCCCTGCCAGGGAGCGGGGAGTCCTGCGATACGCTCTATACCACCCAACAGGACAAGGAAGACTGCTGGTGGAGATATCACCAAAGTCTCGCCGACGCAATGTCGCCCACCAGCATGTCTATGGAGGCCGTGTCGCCGGTTTCCCCCGAAGAGGATGGACAGGGGGCTGCCATGACATCGCCTGCTGCCACGTCCGTATCCGCTTCCATGCTGGCCCTGCCAGGGAGCGGGGAGTCCTGCGATACGCTCTATACCACCCAACAGGACAAGGAAGACTGCTGGTGGAGATATCACCAAAGCCTCGCCGGCACAATGTTGCCCACCAGCATGTCTATGGAGGCCGTGCATTGATAGCCGGTCGGGGAAACCGGCTATCAATGCACGGTCGAGCCTTATATGCCGCCGCCCACACCCACCAAGGAACATAGAAATTGCACCGATTTCTCTTCCAGGGCCGAATTCGACGCGTACTATGGCGACAGTTTCCACCCGGAACATGATGGGAACAAAGACTGCGTGCCTTGTAATAAACTCAAGTGAGCACCACAAGGCGTGCTCCATGACGCACCGTCGTCCAGCAGGCCTAGGCCTGCTGGACGACGCGCAGAGACGGACACGCGGTGCGTCGGATTCCCGCGGCGCGGCTTTGTCGAATAGTCTGTACAAGTGACCACACGCTACGAGCGTTTGTGCCCTTAAATTCTCTCCCGATCCGCTCTTCAAATACCCAGCACAGTCGACACAGCCGGCCCTACCGAAGCAGACTAGTGTGACAGCACAGAGGGGGTAACGGGCAGTAGACCCCGGTCCCGTGAGGCGTGTGGCAGCGCAACGACGAGCATCAACCTGACTGAGCAGAGGGGGGTTCCCCCTCTTGTTTTGGGGTACCCGCCTGATCTAATGCAGTGTTTGTCTGCTGGCGTGCTACGCGTCTCGGCGATTGCCGAAACCCGAAACACTCAAGAAAGTGGGGTACGCAGTTCCGTTTTGCTTTCTTGTATACTGATCCCGAATGATTCACGCGAGGTAGGCATGTCCTGCCTGCAAGTGCCCACAAGCCGAGTGATCCTCTGAACTAGAAAAGTCTTGCTCTGGCCCCTCCCTCGCAGACCGTTGCCGCCAGCAGGCAAACGCCGCATCCTCACTTCGCTCTCGTCCTAGATTCAAAGCCGTTGCAGTCACTCGCCTGATCGGGAGACACCCGAAACGGGAGACGTGCAGGAAATCAGGCAGCCGCCCCGCAGTTGGGAGGTGCTGTATGCAGTTTCCGTCACGCCGCACCCGCCTGTCGGCGCTGTTGGCGGGTATGTTGCTTCTGGGTCTAGTTTGGGGCAGTGGGGTCCAGGCTCAGACTTTTCAATCCACGTATCAGGCGCAGCCGGGCGACACGCACCAATCCATCGCCGACAAGCACGGAATTTCCGTAGCTCTGCTGCACTCTCTGAATCCCCAGATCGAGATCTACCGGCAGCCGGCGTGGGGTACGGTGTATCTCGTCCCCACCGTAGCAATGACGGGCTCGCCTCCCGGCTATTGTCCGCAGCTGCATACGGTCAATCCTCGGGAATCGCTGGCTTGGATTGCCGACGCGTACCACATATCGGTCGCCGAACTGGCGCGACTGAACAATCTCGACGTCAATGCTTCGATATATGACGGATACGTCCTCTGCTTGCCCGCAAATGCCAGTCTGTCCGGGTTCGTCGGCTCCGCGGCGCCCGCCTCCGGCGCGGTGCCGACGGTCGTGCCCGCGGCCGTGCCTTCTCTGTCTCCGGCGCCTGCGACGACGCAGGTAGGGCCTTGGACCGGGTACTACTACAACTACCTGCAGTCCTCGGCTCCCGTCCTGACCCGCGAGGACGGCGGCATCAACTTCAATTGGGGCACCGCCAGTCCAGGCCTAGGCGTAGGCTTCGACAACTTCAGTGCAATCTGGCAAGGCAGTTACTATTTTTCAGGGCAGAACTATCGGTTCACGGCACTGACCGACGACGGCGTACGCGTATGGGTGGGGGGCGTACTGGTGATCGACGGCTGGAAAGAACAGTCGACTACGCTGTACTTCAAGGACTACGCTCCGCCCCGGGGCATACATCGGGTACAGGTCGAATACTACGAATCCGGCATAGACGCCAATATATCCGTCAACTGGACACAGAACTGATTGTCGAGCTCTCGAAGCCCACAAGGGAAGCAACTCATGAACAGACATATCCCCTCCGTAGGTCGCTCTCTGAGCATCCTGGCGGTCTGCCTCTTGGCCTTGCTAGGGTCTGCGACGGTCGTCCAGGCACAGACGAGCACGGACATCAGCCAGTTCGACGTCGTCAGCGCCACGGCCAGTACGTCCCGGTGGACTACCCGCGGTTGCACGGACGACGACGACATTGACGACGGCTGTTATGTGCGCGTCAGGGCCGACAACGACCTGCGGGACGACATAGAAAACGAGAACGCCGGGAGCGCCGCCGAAAACTGGGCGTCCTATTTCAACGACGAATGCGACGACCTGCGCAACGGCGACAGCTACGCCGAAAAGAACGAAGACTTCAACGACTGCTGGGAGGACGCCGGCGCTACCGTGACTTGGCCCCAGGTCGATCCCAGCGAAGACTTCGAGGCCACGGGCTTCTGCAAGAGCGGGGACACGACCTGTTCCATCGGCCTCAACATTTGCTACAACGCCGACGAGTGTGACGGCCGCCGGTCGAACGACGACGAATTCGAAGAGGACGACGGGCGTATGGCCGACTTCTTCGACGACACCCGCAGATGCCTCTTCGACGTACGAGCCCGCGAGCTGACCGAATGCATCAACGAGGAACTGCGCGACGTCTACGACACGCTCCAACGCCAGAATCGCGTCGGTTACGACGCGCTGGAGGAACGGCTGGAGGAGCAGGGGGTGGAGATCGAAACGTATTCCACTTCTCTGCGCAGGGTCGAGGATACTTCCTTCTTCGGCAGGGAATATCTCGAAACACAGCCTCGGACTCCGTACGTCCCGCCGGCTCCAAGCCCCGGCGTCTCTGCCGATCCTTACCGGCCCGGTCTGACCAGGACCTCCAAGTCTTGGATCAACCAGGGGGTTTGGCCCACCATAAGCGGATATTCGCCCGTGCAGAGCAGCGACTTCATTCTCGTGCACTTCACCCAATATCTGGAAGCGCAACCCTATACCCGAATTTGCGGTACCAACGTAGGGTGCATCGACATCGTAGGCGGCTCCAGTCACTTCGCCGATATGGGCAACATTTCCATCGTAAACAGCGACTGGAACACCATCTCTTGTTTGCGCGGACGAGGATATCGCATCGGCCGCGGTACCATCCTGGCCTTCAACGATCCGAATCTGCAAGCCTGCGACAACCGCATGGCAGCAGCCAACTCCTATTGCCCGGACGGCGGCGAAGGAGCCAAGGCCGAGTTGTTGAAGATGTACAATCTGGGCTTGGTGCCGAGTTTGCTGACGCTTCCGATGGCGCAAGGCCTGCAAAACGACCTGACCAGAGCCTCCACCACGGCTCCCGGGTGCCTCTGCAATGCCGGCTTCGCTTCCAGAGACTTGGTGGTTTCCGCTTCCGATACGGAAAATCCATGGGCAGCGGGAGCTTCGACCTACTACTCCAACATTTGCGGCTAGACCGTAGGATCCGCAGCGCGCAGGCCCGGCGGCCTTTCGTCCGGTACCGGAATAGGGACCCGAGATCATGAAGCCGCCGGGCCGCGCAGTAGGGTCTAAGCCGGATGACTCCATACAACAGTGGGGGCACCGCTCTCAGGAACGCGTTGCGCGGATACCGCAAGCTTCCTTAAGGCTCAATGTCGGACTTCTGGCACCGACCGACGGGGATGTCGGGTTCGTAGCCGGAGTCCCCAGAGCGCCTGGGGTCGGTTCCCCCGCTGTTGCGGCTGCATGGAATCCCGCGCGTTCGCTGCGGGCATGAACGCGGCGGGTTGTTGACTCCGCCTGCGCGATCGTCTATGGTTAGGGCGACATTGAAAATACTGACCGGGATTTGGACTAGTAGCCACTGGGTCGGCATTCAGAGAGCCCCGACAGGTGCGAGGGGGCATGCCAGAGCGTGGTGAATGGACCAATGAGTCGTGAGCTGAAAGGGAATTCCCCGTAGGCGAGCCGGAAACGCCACCGTTATCAGGGCGCCGAGACTGAACCCGTAGGGTTCGTTCTTGCAGAGAGAACTGCGGTCTTCGAGGCCGAGTTAAGCGGGGTGGCACCGCGGTGGTCGCCGACTATCGTCCCCAAGTGTTTTGCATCGACACTTGGGGCTTTTTTTTGGAGGTAGCGTGCACCACGTTTTCCCTTCTCTGTCCGAGATCAGGACAGCGCGCACACAGGGCACTCAGATTCCCGTCTACGCCACGATACCGGCGGACATGGTCACTCCGGTATCCATTTTCTTCCGTTTGTGCCGGAACGAGGAGACACGGTCTATGGACGGCACCCAGTTGGCGGCCCCCAGTTTTCTCCTGGAGTCGGCCGAGGCCGGCACCCGGTTTGGCCGGTACACTTTCCTGGGATTGAACACGGACCGCACCTTGGTGGCCTACGGCAATGAAATCACGGAGTCCACGGCTACCGGCGCTACGCGTCGCTTCAAAGCGGAACCATTCGCCTACTTGCGCCGTCTCTTGGCCCAGATCACGCCGGTAGAGGTGCCCGCCCTGCCCCAGTTCTGTGGCGGAGCCGTAGGCATGTTCGGATACGATATGGTGCGTTTCATCGAGGAATTGCCGGCCACGGCCAAGAACGCCATCGGCACGCCGGACATGGCGGTGTTGTTCAGCAGCGAGATGGTGGTGTTCGACCACGTCAAGCACTCGCTGTTGGTCGTCGTCAATCTGGATCTGACCGCAGACGATCTGGAAACGGAATATGCCCGGGTCTGTGCCCGCATCGCGGAAATCAGCGCGCAGATTCACGTGCCTTGCGAAGAACCGACGCTGCCCGAGTTCGCCGACGAGACGCCATGGAGCTGTTCCCACACGCGCGAGGAATATCGGCAGATGGTGCTGGCCACCAAGGACTACATCACGGCCGGCGACATCTTTCAAGGCGTCCTGAGCATGCGCCAGAAGAGAGATACGGATGCAGACCCGTTTACCATCTACCGAGCTCTGCGCATGATCAATCCCTCGTCCTATATGTTCTATTTCGACTTTTCCATGATGCCCGGCATCCAGGGGCCGCCCATGCGCATAATCGGTTCCAGTCCTGAAATGCACGTACGTCTGGAAGAGCGCGAGGCGTCGCTGCACCCGATCGCCGGCTCGCGCTGGCGAGGGGCCACCCCCGAGGAAGACGATCGGTTGGCGGCGGAGCTGCTCCAGGATCCCAAAGAACGGGCCGAACACGTCATGCTGGTCGATCTGGGCCGCAACGACCTGGGCCGAGTCTGTGAATATGGTTCGGTACAGGTGCAGAACGTCATGGAAATCGAGCGATACAGCCATATCATGCACATCGTGAGCGATGTACGGGGACACTTGCAGGCCGACCACGACGCCATCGATTTGCTGCGGGCGACGATGCCGGCGGGAACCGTCAGCGGCGCCCCCAAGATCCGGGCCATGGAGATCATCGAGGAACTGGAAGGCGAACGGCGCGGACCCTACGCCGGCGTCATCGGATATCTGGACTACGGAGGGTCCATGGATACGTGCATCGCCATTCGGACCATCCTCATGCAGGGCAAGACCTGTATCCTGCAGGCGGGCGGCGGGTTGGTGGCGGACAGCGAACCCGACTACGAATATCAGGAAGCCATGAACAAAATGCGGGCTTTGACGGTCGCGGTACAAATGGCCGAAGCGGGCCTGCAAACGTAAGGGAGAACCGGCAACATGTCACGGAAAAAGAGAATCCTGACCGGCGACCGGCCTACCGGTGCATTGCACCTGGGCCACTACGTGGGCAGCTTGCGCCATCGTCTGCAACTCCAGGAAGCATACGAATGCTATTTTCTCGTAGCAGACCTGCACATGCTGACTACCCGGCCGGATCCCCAAAGCATCTCGGAGATCGCCGCCAATGCCCGCAGCATCGTGTTGGACAGCCTCGCCGTAGGCATAGACCCGGAGGCGGTCACCTACTACCTGCAGTCCGCCATTTCCGAAGTCAGCGAGATGGAACTGCTGCTCAGCAGCATGGTCACGGTGGAAAGGCTGCAGCAGCTGCCCACGATCAAAACCATGGCCCGGGACGCGCACTTGGACCAAATCCCGTACAGCCTGCTGGGATATCCGGTGCTGCAGGCCGCCGACATACTGATGCCCAGAGGCGACTTGGTGCCCGTGGGCCAGGACAACGAAAGCCACGTGGAGATCACCCGTCAGATCGCGCGCCGCTTCAATGCGGTCTACGGGGACGTCTTTCCGATTCCCGCCGCCTATGTCGTAGGGGGCACCTTGGTGGGTACCGACGGCAACGCCAAGATGAGCAAAAGCCTGGGCAACGCCATCGCCTTGAACGACTCGCCGCGGCAGGTGGAAAAAAGGGTGATGAGCATGTACACGGATCCCAAGCGCGTCTCGGCCGACGTTCCGGGCACGGTGGAAGGCAATCCGGTCTTCAGCTACCACGACTACTTCAACCCCGACAAGGCGGAAGTGGAAGATCTGAAAACGCGCTACCGGGCCGGCCAGGTCGGCGACGTAGAGGTCAAGCAGAAGTTGGCCCGAGCCTTGAACGACTTCCTGGATCCCATACGGGAACGGCGCGCGCACTACGCGGCCCAGTCGGGCTATGTGGACTATCTGTTGGAACAGGGCACCGCCAAAGCCCGAGAGGAAGCCCGGGCGACCCTCTTCGCCATGAAGAAGGCCATGGGCCTGACGGGCAATTGGAACCGCATTCGGCGCAGCGCGGAGAAATATGTCAAGCGACAGTCCCAGGAGACGTGAGCGGCATGGTGATCGTGATCGACAACTACGACAGCTTTACCTACAACCTGGTGCAGTTTCTGGGCGAGCTGGGAGCCGACATTCAGGTGTATCGGAACGACAAGGTCTCCTTGCAGCAGATCAAGGCGTACGCGCCCGACCACATAGTGCTCTCGCCGGGACCCGGCACGCCCCAGAAAGACAGCGGGATCAGCAACGAGATCATCGATGTGCTGGGCCCGGAAATTCCCGTGTTGGGAGTTTGCCTGGGCAACCAGTGCATCGGGCACGTCTTCGGCGGCGAGGTCAAGGGCGCACCCCGGATCATGCACGGCAAGACCAGTCCTGTGCATCACGACGGCCAAGGGCTCTTTGCCGGACTCCGGAATCCCTTCACGGCCACCCGCTATCACAGCCTGATCGTGTACGAGCCGGTGCCCGCGGCCCTGGAAGTCACGGCCCGTACGGAGGAGGGCGAAATCATGGGGCTGCGGCACCGCGAGCATCCCATCCACGGGGTCCAGTTTCATCCGGAGAGTTTCCTGACCGAGCAGGGCCACGATCTGCTGCGTAATTTCCTCGCCATGACTGTCTAGCCGGTATGTCCAGCCGTCAGGGGCTCGCCCATACCGTACTCGCCTATTTGGCCGCATCGCCCGAACTCGCCGTCACCGAGGCGGAAATCACGGCGGTGGAGGAGTTGCCCGGAGACCACAACGCCCTGTGGCGGATCCAGACCGCGCAGCGGGACATCGTATGCAAGATGTTTTTGGATGCCGGACAGGCCCGCGGCCGTCGACAGTACGCCAATCAGCAGTCTGCAGCCCAGATCGGGATTGCGCCCCCGGTCGTCGCCTTCGACCGATATCCTACCGGCCTGTCGCGTCAGATCATGCTCTATGAATGGTGTCCCGGTACGCCCCTGAATCCGGCCTCGGGAGACGACGCGGCGGAGTTGGCCGTCGTTCTGGCCGCGGCTCACGCGCGACCTCCGGGAGAACCGATGCGGCTGAGCCCCCATCCGATAAATCCGCAGTACCAGTGGAGCCTGCTGCAAGGCAGCAAGAGACTTGTGGAAGAGGAGGCAAACCGGAGCGGCGCCGCTCCGCTGTGGGACATGGTCCTGGAAGCAGTGTCCCGCGCGGAGACCTGGATATTGCCGGAATTGGACAAGCACGAATTGACGCCCCCGGCTCTGATCCATGGCGATCTGCAGCGCGAGCACTGTCTCAAGGTCGACGGCAAAATGCAGTTGCTGGATTGGGAAATGGGAGGCCTGGGAGATCCGGCGCGGGAAATCTGCCATGTGTTCTTGCACTTGTTGCCGGACCTGACCACCGCGGAGAAGTTCGAATGGCTGCGTCTGTATGCAGCCCATACCGAAGTTCCGAACCTGCGCCGCCGGGTCGCCACGTACGCGATATTGTTGCCGGTAGGCAGTCTGTTGGAACTCCTCCTGCTGCCGTCCGGAGCCTCTGAGCCGGTGGCGGCAGCGGAAGAGGGTCAATTGCTGCAGCTCGCTTTCGACTTGTGCCTGGAGCATGTAAGTGCGGCCGTCGACATGCATATCGACTCGTCGACCCGAGAGACGTTGGGGGAAGCCTATCTGGCCCTGCGCCAAGACTTGTACGCACGACAGGAGAGCAAGGAAGTTGCCCAATGAACATCACAGACGCCGTCAAACACGTGATGGCCAGACAGAATCTAGAACGCCGAGAGGCCCAAACAATCTTGACTCAGATGGTGTCCGGGAAGGCCACCGATGCGCAGATCGGGGCGATGCTGGTAGCCCTGAACATGAAAGGCTTGACCGTCGCCGAGATCACGGGGTTCTATGATTCTCTGGTCTCGCACGCGCAACCCTTCGATTGGAACTTGAACGGAGAGGCCCTGTTCGACGTAGTGGGTACCGGGGGCGACGGCTCCAACAGCATCAACATCAGTACGACGGCGGCGCTCGTGGTCGCCGGTACCGGCCGGAAAGTGGCCAAACACGGGAACCGATCGGCCAGCAGCCAGAGCGGCAGTGCGGACCTCCTGGTGTCGCTCGGCGCCCGGCTGGACTACGACATGGCGGACGCGGCGGACTGCCTGCGCGCGGTAGGGTTCGTATTCTTGTTCGCTCCCCACTGCCACCCGGCCATGCGACATGTAGGCAAGGCGCGCCAGGAATTGGGCATTCGCTCCTTCTTCAACGTCATAGGCCCTCTGTCCAACCCGGCGCCCACCACGCATGTTCTGATGGGGGTTTATGAAGCCGCGTTGCTCCAGCCGTTGGCGGAAATGCTGGCGCAGGTAGGCAAGAAGGGGGCCTTTGTCGTGCACGGCGCGGAAGGCATGGATGAATTTTCGCTCGCCGGCCCCAATCGGGTGGCGCATTTGGCCAACGGCCAAGTGCAGACCCTGGACATCGATGCCGCAAGTCTGGGCTTCGGCCGCGCGGGACTGGCCGACCTGCGCGGCGGGGGTCCTGAGGAGAATGCCGACATTACCCGAGGCATTCTGGCCGGCGCAGTCACAGGCCCCATGCGCGACGTAGTCGTGTTCAACGCCGCCGCCGCCTTGGCGGCCGAAGACGGCAACATCGCCGGCCACATCCCGGCGGCGGAGCAGAGCATCGACGAGGGCCGGGCGCTGGAGATTCTCGACAATTTCGTAGCGAAGTCGCAGGAGTTGGTCGGATGACTCATGTTCCCCGCGACGTTTCCCAGTTCCAGGGCCGGGTGCTGGAAACCATTCTGGCGACCAAACGCCGAGACTTGAAACAGGCCCAAGCCGAACGCCCTCTGCCGGAACTGCAGGCTCTGGTCGAGACGGCACGGGCTCCCCAAGACTTCGGCACGGCCCTGGTGCAAGAGCCCGGGACCAGCGTAATTGCCGAGGTGAAAAAAGCCAGCCCTTCACGCGGTCGAATTGCGCGGGACTGGGATCCGGCGGAAATGGCCTTCGCGTACGTACGGGGAGGAGCAGCCGCCATCTCCTGTTTGACGGACGAACCGTATTTCCAGGGTCATCTGTCCTTCCTGGAACTGATCGGGCAACGTCTGGAAGAAGAAGGATGTGCGGTGCCGGTGCTACGCAAAGACTTCATTTGCGATCCGTATCAGGTATGGGAAAGCCGCGCTGCCGGAGCCGATGCCTTGCTGTTGATCATGTCCGTCCTGAGCGATGAGGACTACCAAGACATCGCGGCCCTTGCGCGCGATCTGGGCATGCAGGTCTTGGTCGAGGTGCACGACGAGGCCGAGTTGGAGCGGGCCCTGGTGTTGGACCATGTCGTAATCGGCGTCAACAACCGCAACCTGCGGACGTTTCGGACCGACCTCGACAATACACGCCGCCTGCGCCAGCGCGTGCCGCGGGATCGGGTTCTGGTCGGGGAAAGCGGGATCAAAACCGCCGAAGACGTGCGGAGCATGGCGGAAATCGGCTGCGACGCCATTCTAGTCGGCGAGTCTTTCAGTCAATTGCCGCAGTCGCGCAGAGAACGGAAGGTGCGGGAGTTCGTAACTGCAGGCTCGCGGGGGGAAGCCGGCGGCGAAACGACATGAACCAGGACTGCGCGTCCCTCTGGGACACGGCCTCGGGCTCCCGGGGACCGCGCCCTGCGCCGAGTCGGCTCCGTCGGCTCGGTCATGTCGGGATGCAGAGCGCTCCCGCCGCAGCGGGATCGCGTGGAATTTCCGTCAAGCGGACGGCAGGTCCCGCTTTCCGGGCCGCCGCCGCTGAGCGATCCCGGAATCCGACCTGGGTTTGCATGCAACTCCGGAAATCGGTATCGGCCGGGGTTCGACAGGCGGCAACTCGACTACGCTGCGCGGACACGACCCGCATATGCTCGAGACCCCTTGGGCACAACCCGCTGCGCGCCGTCGACCCTTCCGGGTCGATTGTGAACGTCACCGCGGATGCAGGACGGCAAGCCGGGTTCAGCCCCCACCGCGGCTCATGGCTGCGCTTTGCGCCGGTCGCTCTTTGCGGCACGGCGGCACTGCTTAGTCGGCGCGACAATTCCGCAGATGTCGGGTCCGCGTTTCTTTTTTGCGTTGCTGGCAAAGACGGTATTATGAAATGCGGTCCAGTGCTTTCGGCTACGACGTGAAGACTACGCGGGACGCGACGGTCTTGCCGGTCGTGTGCCCACTGGCTGCGTAAGTCCCCATGCGCGCATTACTCAAGACCGCCAGATTTCTCGGGCCCTACAAACTGCTCATCATCGGCACTCTCCTGACGGTGATCCTGCCCGTGGCCATGGAGCTGGTGGTACCGCGCTTAATGCGGGTCGTCATCGATCAGGGCATCCTGCAAGGGGACATGCAGACCATCTGGCAGGGCGCGGCGGTCATGTTTATTGCCGCCGTCGTGGGCGCCGTCGCCACTTTCGGCCAGGGGATTTTCCGCGCTCGTCTCTCCCAGGCCCTAGCCTACGACATTCGCAACGCCCTGTTTCGCAAGGTGATGACGTTGTCGCATCCCGACGTAGATCAGTTGCAGACGGGCCAGCTCGTCACCCGTCTGACGTCGGACGTGGACGTAGTGCGCATGTTCTCCAGCGTCGGGCTTTCCCTGCTCTTGCGCGCGGTCCTGATGGTGGTGGGCAGCATGGTTCTGATTTCCCTGTCGGACGTGCGTCTGTCTTTGATTGCCTGGGTCATGCTGCTGTTGACCGGCCTAGTCCTACGGGTGGTATTCGTACGCGCGACCCCGCTGTTCATGCGGGTGCAGCAGAAACTGGCGGCTCTGAATGTCGTGGTACAAGAGAATCTCGCCGGCATGTCGGAAGTCAGAGCCTTTGTCCAGGAACAGGCCCAGATCCAGCGCTTCAGCGCCGCCAACGAGGATTTGGTCGATCAGAACATCAAGGTGGGCCGTGTGATCGCGGTGTCTCTCCCTCTGATCGCCCTGTTCACCAATCTGGGCTTGACGGCCATGTCTTGGTTCGGCGGTAGTGCGGTCATTGCGGATCGCATTACGCTGGGACAACTGGTGGCCTTCAACAGCTACCTGATGATCGGTCTTACGCCCCTGCTTTTGCTCAGCGGCATGTTGGCCATGTTTTCCCGGGCTACCGCTTCCGCCCAACGCATATGGGAGATTTTGGATTCGGAGGCGGCGGTGCAACCGCCGCGGGGGGCGCCGGCCCGGGCCGTGCAGGGCCGTATCGAGTTCCGTCACGTGGACTTCGCCTATGCCCGGCGCACCAACATGCCGTACTCGATGAACGGCCGCACAGAACCGTCCGCGCCGCCTGCGCCGAACGGCGCGCTGGCCGCGCCGGGTCTACGCAAGCAGGGCGAACGCGTCTTGGCGGATCTGAGTTTCGTCGTCGAACCGGGCCAGACCGTCGGCCTGATCGGAGCCACAGGCTCGGGCAAGTCCTCGCTCCTGTACCTGATTCCGCGTTTTTACGACGTCAGCGCCGGCTCGATCTTGATCGACGGCGTCGATGTACGGGAGTGGAACCTGAGTTCGCTGCGGCGTGCCGTCGGTCTCGTAGCGCAGCATCCCGCCCTTTTCCACCGCACCATTTTCGAAAACATCGCCTTCGGGCAACCCGCGCTTTCCGAAGCAACGGCCCGGCAGATGGCCCGTAAGGCGCAGGCGCATGAATTCATTCAGGCCGAAACCGACGGGTACGCCTACATGGTGGAGGAAGGCGGAGCCAATCTGTCGGGCGGGCAGAAACAGCGGATATCCATCGCTAGGGCCCTGGCCGTCGATCCTCGGATTCTGCTGCTGGACGATGCCACTTCAGCCGTCGATCTCGAAACCGAAGCCGAGATCCAGGCGGCCTTGCAGGAAGCCGCGCGCGGCCGCACGACCATCATCGTGGCCCATCGCGTATCCAGCATTGTGCACGCGGATTGCATTCTCGTGCTGGACGCCGGCCGGATCGAATCGATCGGCACGCATGCCGAGTTGCTCGCCTCCAGTCCTATTTACCAGGAACTCTATGCCACCCAATTGGACTGAGTCGGCCGGCTCCCAGAGCACGGCAGCGACGTACATCGAAATCGGCAGATGACTCTCGCACCTTCTCGCACGGCACGCTCCACGCAAAGCCCCGGCGGCATGCGCGTGGGCATGGGCGGCGGCCGGCCGACGGGAGAAGCCGCGCGCAATCCGCGCCGGACGGTACGCCGGCTGATTCAGCAACTGCATCCCTTTCGGACGCGCATCTGGATGGTAGCGGGCCTGGTGCTTGTGAGTACGGCTCTGGGCCTGATCGGACCGATCTTGCTGGGCCGGGCCATCGATCTGTTCATCGCCCGGGACAATCAGGCAGGCTTGGCCCGGATCGTATGGGCGTTGTTGGGCATTTACGGAGTCGCATTTTGCACGGCCGTGGGCCAGAGCTTGTTGACGGTGGAGATCGCGCAGCGCTTCGTCAGCCGTCTGCGTTCCTTGATTTTCGTCCACATTCAGCGGCTGTCGCTGGCAGACCACAATCAACGCCGCACCGGGGATTTGATGAGTCGGGTGGGCAACGACACCGAAACGATCAACCAGACGCTGTCGAACGGGCTCATCGAGTTCGTTTCCAACGGCCTCTTGCTCCTGGGCAGCCTCGTGTTCATGCTGATCCTGAATTGGCGCCTGGGCCTAGGGGCGATGCTGCTGTTGCCCTCCATGCTGTTCCTGACGGGCCAGATCACCGTACGCAGCCGCAAGGCTTTCCGGCAGATGCAACGGCAACTGGGTCTCATGAACGCCACCATCGAGGAAAGCATCACGAACTTCCGCGAAATCAAGGCCTTCGACAAAGAAGCGGATACGCGGAACGAGTTTGCCGCAGCGAGTCAGCGATACCGACAGGTAGCCACGCATGCCGAGGTCATCATGGCCATCTTGGGCCCCATGTTTTCCACGATGAGCGTGATCTGTCTGGGAGCTCTGGCCCTGTTCGGCGGATGGTTGGCCATCAACGATTATGTGCAGGTCGGGATTATCGCCACCTTCATCGTCTATATCCGGAATTTCTTCCGTCCCTTGCGGGCTCTGGCCATGCTGTACAACCAGTTGCAGTCCTCCATTGCCGGGGCTGAACGCATCTTCGAGGTGTTGGATACGACTCCTTCGGTCACGGACCGCGCAGACGCCGTGGCTCTGGAGGAAGTCCAGGGCCTGGTCGAATTCGATCAGGTGGACTTCGCCTACGAACCGGGCAACCCGGTATTGCGCAAAGTGCAATTGCGGGTAGAACCCGGACAAACGGTAGCTCTCGTCGGTCCGACCGGGGCCGGCAAGACCACGCTCGTCAGCCTCCTGAGTCGCTTTCTGGACGTGACCGCGGGCTCCATCCGCATCGACGGCCGGGATTTGCGCGACATTCAGCAGGACAGCTGGCGCCGTCAGCTGGGCATCGTGTTGCAGGACAACTATCTGTTCACCGGCACCGTGATGGAAAACATCCGTTTCGGCAAGCCGGAGGCCACCGACACAGAGGTCCGGGAAGCCGCGCGCATCGCCAATGCCGACTGGTTCATTCGCAGACTGCCTTCGGGCTATGCTTCCCGCGTCTCCGAGCGGGGCCATAACTTCTCGGAGGGACAACGCCAGCTGATTGCCATTGCCCGGGCCGTACTGGCCGGACCGAGAGTCCTGATTCTGGACGAAGCCACCAGCAGCGTGGACACCCGGACCGAGATCCATCTGCAAACCGCCCTGCTGAAACTGATGAAAGACCGGACTTCGTTCGTGATCGCGCATAGACTCAATACCATCCGCAACGCCGACATCATTTTGGCGATCCTGGACGGACAGGTGGTGGAACGGGGCACCCACGAGGAATTGATGGCCATGGGAGGGCACTATTACAACCTCTATACCAGCCAGAGGCATCGCTTGCAGCAGGCGAGCGTCTGAACCGGCAGGGAACATGGCGGCGGGATCCGGTCCTCCGGCCCTGTCGGGGGAGACACGCTGCCGTCCTGCCCGACGCCCTCTGCGGTCTATCGCCTCGTTGCAGCGGATATCGCAAGGCGCGGGAGACGGCCCATCGTGTCGGGACCATGCAGCCGGGAGGGCAGCTGAGAGATTATGACGGCATCCGTTCCAGTCTGCCCATGCCGGGCGTACGGAAAGGCCGGAACAGCGCTCATGCACTCCATGCATGCAGGTCCCGTGCCGTCGCCCTGGCCTGCCGCACCGGTGCGTCTTTCCCAGGCGCGGACGCAGGCATGACCCGGGACAGTCCCGACAAGGATGCGGATTACTATGAAAGTCAAAATCTGCGGCATCACCAATCTGTCCGACGCGGTCTGCGCCTGTGAGGCCGGAGCCGACTATTTGGGGTTGGTCTTCTATCCCCAGTCGCCCCGATATATCTCGTTGCGGAATGCGGCCGCGCTCGTGCGGCAGCTCCGACAGGAAGGCTGGAATCAGCGAGCCGGGCCGGCCCTGGTAGGGCTCTTCGTCGCAGAATCCGTCACCGCCCTCAATCAGGCCGTAGCCGAAACAGGCGTGAACCTATTGCAGCTCTACGGGGAGTACCGCGCCCGTGATCTGGCGTCTCTGGACGCTCCCTACTTCGTAGCGGTCCGGCCCCGCGATGCAGAGACGGCCCACGGGGAATCCGATCGATACGTCAACCGGTCCGCAACGGCGGGCCCCGCTTTGTTGGTGGATGCCCACGTACCAGGCATGTGGGGAGGGACCGGCCGGATCGGGGACTGGCAATTGGCCGCCCAAATCTGCAGGGAACATCCCCAGACTCTCTTGGCGGGCGGGTTGACGCCGCACAACGTAGCTGCCGCCGTGCAGCAAGTGCGGCCCTGGGGAGTGGACGTGTCGGGCGGCGTCGAGGCCCGTAAGGGGATCAAGAATCACCACGCGGTCCGAACCTTTGTGACGCGTGCCAAGCAATCCGCCGCGGGCCCGCGGCCCATTGCCTAGGCCCACTGCCAGGAAGCGCTCCATGGAAATCTTGGGGGGACCTCTTTTCGCCGTAGCCGGCGCCGGCGAGTCGCATGGCCCCGCCGTAGCTTCGCTGGTCTTTGGCTGCCCGCCAGGGCTGCTCGTACAACGGGAGCAGATTCAGGCCTTCCTGGACCGGCGCAGACCGGGCAGCAGCAAACACGGCACACCGCGCCGCGAAGCGGATCAGGTCTACTTGCTCAGCGGCCTGTTTCAAGACTCGGACCTGTACGGAGGACCTTCCCTATTCGTCTCGCCGGAAGAGGGCGAAATAGAGACCTACGGCGCCGGCTATACGACGGGAGAGCCCATCACGGCCGTGGTCTTCTCGCGCAATCGCCGGTCGGAACACTACGCCCAGTTCCAAGGTCTCCAGGGAGCAGTGCGGCCAGGACACACGGATCTGGTCAAGTACTACAAGTCCCAGGGATATACGGACTACCGGGGAGGTGGTCGTTCCAGCTACCGATCGACCATCTCGGATGTCGTGGGCGGCAGCATCGCCCGCTCGTACCTGGCGGAACACTTCCGTACGCGCATCCTCTCTTCCATCAGCCAGATCGGGGATCTGAAAGCCCAAACCACGCTGGTCGAGCACGTCCAGGCCAATTCCGCAGCCGGTACCGCCGTGGACTTGACGTCCCTGGAACGGCGCTTGACGGCCGGGGAACTGCATACCCATGACGCAGAATTCGCCCAAGCGGCGGGCGCGCTGATCAAGCGGACCCGCATCGCCGGAGACTCGCTCGGGGCAGCCATCCAGGTCGTGGTCTTCGATCCCCCTCCGCTGGTCGGCGAGCCTCTCTACCAGAGCCTCAAATTGAAGCTGATGGGGACCCTCGGCGGCCTGCACGCGGTGCAGTCCTGCGAAATGGGAGCCGGCAAAGACGTGGTGCAACGCAAGGGCAGCGAAAACAACGATCCCATTCGTCGAGCCGGTTATCAATCCAACAATCACGGCGGCCTGTTGGGCGGCATTACGACAGGGGAGCCGTTGGTTTTCACGGTAGGATTCAAACCCACGTCTTCCATTGCTTTGGCCCAGCAATCCATCACCAAGAGTTTCGACGAAATTCAGTTCGAGCTCAAAAGGGGCCGGCACGATCCTTGCGTCGGAGTACGCGCCGGGATCACGTTGGAATCCCGCATGGCCATCGAATTGTTGAACGCAGTTCTGATGCACCAGGCCAGCCGGCTGAACAAGGGCGACTTCGCGTTGTTTCCCGAGTAGAGACCGATGGCGACCGTAGTCCAATCCAATATCGTGTTGACCGGTTTCATGGGCACGGGCAAAACCGCCGTGGGTCGGCGGCTGGCCAGGGTCTTGGGCAGGGAATTCCTGGACTTGGACGAACTCGTGGAGGAACAGGCGGGTCTCTCCATCGTCGAGGTTTTTGCCCGCCGAGGCGAAGCGGCCTTCCGGCGGCTGGAACATCAGGCGTGTCTTGCAGTGGCCCGGCGCACCGGCCTGGTCGTCGCGACGGGGGGCGGCGCCGTAGTCGATCCGGCCAGCCGCCGGGCCTTGCAGGAAAGCGGCTTCCTGATCTGTCTGACGGCTACGCCGGAAGAAATAGCGAAGCGTATCGGCGCCGACCGCAACCGGCCGATGCTGCAAACCGACCGCGGTTCGCGCCAGGAGAGGATCAAGAGTTTACTGGAAGCGCGCGCTCCCCATTACAATGCCATTCCACATCAGGTGGACACGACCGGTCTGACCCAGGACGAAGTGGTGTCCCGCATCAAGCAGTTGGTTGGTACAGAGGAGAGCGCGTATGCATAGCGATTTCCCTCTGCCCGGCGCCGCCGTCCACAAACTGGAAATCCGGAGCCCCGAGCACACTTATCCTATCTGGGTGGGCGAAGGATTGCTGCAGCAGGTCGGCCATGCTCTGGCGGCGGCGGAATTGGTGCAAACGGACGTAGGCGTCATTACCCATCCCGACCTGGCCGCGCGCTATGGCGAAACCCTGCAGGCCGCTCTGGGGGACGCCGGGTATACGCCCCATCTCTTCACGTTTCCGCAAGGGGAAACCTCCAAAGTCCTCAGTACCGTGGCGATGTTGTATGGAGACTGCATAGAGGCCCAACTGGACCGCCGCAGCACCCTGGTGGCGCTGGGCGGCGGCGTGGTCACGGACGTAGCCGGATTTGTGGCCGCTACCTACCTCAGAGGCGTACCCTACTTTCCCGTGCCCTCTACGCTCTTGGCCATGGTGGATTCCTCGGTAGGCGCCAAGTCGGGCGTAGACCTGCCCCAAGGCAAGAACCTGGTGGGAGCTTTCAAGCAACCGGCGGGGGTGGTGGTCGATCCGGAGTTGCTGGACAGCCTGCCCCAGGCGGAGGTCGTCGCCGGCTTGGCGGAAGTCATCAAACACGCCATCGTGGCCGACCAAGAACTTTTTGCCCTCTTGGAAGAACAAGGCCTCGCCCAACGCAGTCTGGTTTTGACCCGGGCCATACAGGTCAAGATAGACATCGTGGAAGAAGATCCCTACGAAAGAGGCCGGCGAGCCGTACTCAATCTGGGGCATACTTTCGCCCATGCCATCGAGCAAGTCAGCAATTTTCGGATTCGGCACGGCGAAGCCGTGGGCATCGGCCTGGCGGCCGCCGCCCACATGTCGGTGGCGTTAGGCCGCTGCAGCCAAGCCACAGCCGACCGTATCGAGACCCTGCTCCGCCGGACGGGTTTGCCCACCCGCATCGCCCACGTACCGTGCGCGGAGGAATTGCGGTTCGACCCGGAAGAACTGTATGCAGCGATGGCGACCGACAAGAAACGGAGCGGGTCCAACCTGCGTTTTGTCGTCGTGAACGATTTCGAAGCCGTGCAAATCATCGACCATCCCGGCGACTCGTATGTCCTGGATGCTTGGTATTACAGTCTGCAGTGATGTCCGATGTCCAGCTTTCTCGTCGTCAACGGACCGAATCTCAATCTGCTGGGCCAGCGGGAAACCGATTTTTACGGCTCGGCGACATGGCCGGAAATCGAGCAATCCATTTGCCGCGAGTTCCCGACGCTCGACTTGCGCTTCTATCAATCCAATGTCGAGGGGTTCTTGGTCGATCAGTTGCACGAAGCTCGGCGCTGGGCGCACGGCATAGTAATCAATCCTGGGGCCTACACGCATTACTCCTACGCCTTGCAGGACGCCATCAAGGCCATCCAAATTCCGACGGTGGAAGTGCATCTCAGCAACATCCATGCACGGGATGCGTTTCGTCATACCTCCGTCGTCGTGCCGGCCTGCGTAGGTCAGATCAGCGGCTGCGGCTGGTACGGATACGTGTTGGGCATACGTGCCCTGTTGCACCTCGACGCGGCGGAATGAAGTCGGCCCTTCCGGTACGGGCCCAGGCGTCACGTCGCCTGGGGACCGCTCCCCGCCGCCTTTGGCGCAATACGCGATTGGTCCTCTTGTCGTGGGGCATGACGGTCCTGCTCGCGACCTGCGTACTCCCGCCGGAGCTCCAGGAAACGTCTTCCGGGCCGGTAGAGCCGCCCGCCGCCGCTGCCGTCCTGCCCACGGCCCCGTCTGATGCGACCGCGACGCCTGGCCCCGTCCCTGCAATCCCGTCCATGGTCGGGGAAGTGGAAATCTGGCATTCCCTATCCGATGCCGACTTGGAGTTTCTGGAAGAGGCCGTCGCGCAGATGGGAGCCGCCTACCCGGACCTGAGTCTGTCGCATACCTACGTGGCGCCGCACAGAGTCGTCGCCGACCTCCTCAAGGCGATCCTGTCGGGCCAAGGTCCCGAGCTGCTGCTGACGCCGGCCGGTCGCCTGCCGGACCTGCATGCGGAAGGCCTGGCGATTCCTTGGGAGCCCTTGATACGGGAGGAAGATCTGGAGGACCTGCTTGCGCCGGCTCTCTTTGGTCTTATTCACGAACAGAGTCTGCTGGGGTTGCCGCTGTGGGCGGAAACCGTGATGTTGTACGCAAACACCGATCTCGTCGCACAGGCCGACGTACCTGAAACCACTGCCGAACTCCTGGCTCTAGCGCAAGACGCGCCTGAGCCGGTGGCCGGCCTGTATCTCAGCCTGTTTCATCTCTCGTGGGGATTTCCGGCTTTTGGAGGCGTATTGTTTGATGCCGCCCACAAAGTGGTATTGGAGCAGTCGCCCGGAGGAGCCGCGTTTCTGCAGTGGCTGCAGCAGGCCCATGCCGCCCCGGGCATTGTGGTCAGTACCGATTACGACGCGCTGCGGCAATCTTTCCTGGCGGGAGAAATGCCGCTGTTCCTGGATGGACCCTGGACATTAGCCGCAGCGGAGGACGCCTTGGGCCATTCCCTGTCCATCCATGAAATTCCGGCGGGACCCGTCGGGCCGGCCCGTCCTTGGCTGACCACTGAAGTCGTCCTGTTGATGCCGGGCCAATCCCCGGCCCAGCAGCTGGTGAGTGCCGGCATCGCCCGCGAGTTGCTTACCTTGGCAGACGAAATGATCGATATCGCCCATCGTCTGCCGGTGACGCAACACCGCATGCAAGCGGGTTCCAGAGCCGTCAGACGTTTCCGCGAACTCCTGCCCTCTACACAGCATATGCCGCACGTATCCGAAATGACCAGCGTCTGGCGACTGGGAAATCAGCTGCTGGTCCAGGCCCTGTCAGCCGACGCGTCGTCGGCCGACTTGTCTGCCGCAGTGGTCCAGTTTGCCTTGCTGGCCAACGAAGAAAACGGCAAATAGATCGGACCGGATCCGGCTCATGGTCCAGACCGCCGCCCGGGTCTTGTTGGAAAGCAGTCCTCCCCATATTTTCGCGGCCTGCTACGAGAGGTTGCCTTTTCCCCATTTCGGAGGTCCCCGCCAGGAATTGGTGTTCCATCTGGGGATTACCGTGACCCGCGGGCAGGTTACGCTGCAAGGTCTGATTTTCACTTTGTGCAACGGCCACCAAATACTGGCGGAACAGCGGTGGACGGCACCGATGATCCAGCAGCATACCGGCCAGTCCGATCTGAGCATTGCGGAGAAGACCGGCCTGGCCATGCCGCATATAACCTTCAACGAAACTGCCTGGCTGCGGGCCGACAGGGTCCAGTCGGTGGCCGTATTCCGCGACGCGGACGGCGTAGTCGGGAACGAGACGCTGGTTACACCCGTAACCTTCCCGCAACAATCCACCGATCTGCATTTTCCGTTGACCGGAACTTGGTGGGCCATTCAGGGTTCCGACTGGACGGATCTGCACAAACAGGAACCCGTCAGCCAAGCCTACGCCTTGGACTTCGTCCGCATCGACGGCGAGGGCTCCTTCTACCGAGGCGACGGCTCCCAGTTGGACATGCACTTCAGTTGGGGCGCCCCTGTCTATGCCCCGGCCGCCGCCCGCGTCTCACACGTCATCTACGACATGCCGGACATGCTGCCCGGCCAAGTTCCAGACCCCGCCATGATGCAAGACGATGTCCGGCGTATTTTGGGCAATGCCGTCGCGCTGACTCACCGCAAGGGCGAATTCAGCTACTTGGCGCATCTGCAACAGGGCAGCGTGCAGGTAAAAGTGGGAGACCATATTCGACGAGGCGTTCTGCTGGGTTACGTAGGCAACAGCGGTCACTCGCCCGGCCCTCATGTGCACTATCACTTGATGAACGGCCCCAACATCTATCTGGACCAAGCCCTGCCGGCCAAATTCACCCAGTTTTGGGCGGGAGGGGTTTTTCACAGAGAACCCACGGTCATCACCACCCGCCTCATCGTGAAGGGACCTGCCAGAAGTCCATAGCGGACGCGTACCGGCCTGAGGCCATTCCGGAAGACCCGCGCCGCAGCACGACGAGTCCCCGGATTTCTCTGTGACCCGCAGACAGACTGTACACTGTGTGCTCTGGGCTCTCTGGACCTAATTGCTCCGCTTTCGAGACCCTTGGAACAATACGCGCACCGGTATCCGTCGAGATTGGGATCTCTTTTCCCGACATCGTGCAATCCGGAAGCATTCTGCCTTTCGCCTTTTCATGCCAGCGCATACTCCACCCCCCGGGGACGGCACCCAGGCTACGGCCAAATCCGTGTTTGCGCTTGAGCGCACCGTATATGCTCCCCCCGTCCGCTTGTCTCCGCCGCTGTCGCTGGATACACGTCTGCAGATGGACGGTCTCGCCTTCTTGGAACAGCTGCCTCTTGCCAGCTTTCCCGTCGTATTTCTCGATCCGCAATACCGAGGCGTATTGGACAAATTAGCCTACGGCAACGAAGGCCGGAACCGGGGCCAGGCCCGCTACGCCTTGCCGCAGATGGCGGAGTCGCAGATTACTCAATTCATACGGCAGAGCGCCGCTGTCCTCATGCCCAGCGGACATCTGTTCCTCTGGATGGACAAATTCCATCTCTGTACCGGGTTCAGGCATTGGTTGCGCGATACCGAACTGGAGGTGGTGGACCTGATCACCTGGCACAAGAAGCGCATGGGCATGGGATACCGGTCTCGCCGGACGGCAGAGTACCTCGTAATCCTCCAGAAGAAACCCCGCCGTGCCAAAGGCGTGTGGCAGGTCCATACGATTCCCGACGTCTGGACCGAGGCCGTCGCTCGTAACGGCCATACCCACACGAAGCCGATCGGTCTCCAAGGCGCCTTGATTGCCGCGGTGTCCCATCCGGGCGACGTCGTCGTCGATCCGGCGGCCGGCAGCTTTTCCGTGATGGCCGCCTGTCAAGCCCAGGATCGTCGCTTTTTGGGCTGCGACATCAACGGTTGATCCGTGCCGGCCCTGCCTAGAAGGCGCCTGCGGACGCAGGGAGAACAGCGAACAGGCGCGCCTCTGCAGCAATGCGGAACTAGGCTGTCGCATGAGCGGCGTACAAGGCGGCTCGTCGTTTCCGCGGGTACTGTATTGGGAAAAGCCGACCCAGGAGTAAGGCACGATCGTGCCGGCGCCGATCCCGAAATTCCGGGAGTGACCCGCCATAGATTATGTCGACCTACGGAAGGCCAGAGCCGCCGCGGGAGACTGTAGCCTGTACTATTTCCGCTCGCCCTTGAAAAGTGTTCCGCATCACATACGAACTGCTCTGTTTCGACATCGCCTAAGCAGAAAACCGCTGTATACCGACCATAGCGCCGTCATGTACCGCGGGTGGGTTACACTACCCCGCAGCGATATTAATGAAGGAGGGGCGTGCGCGATCGCAATACTCCATGCCCTCGTGGGACCCGCATCGAACCTTCAGTCCCAGAGGTGTTTTCAGAGGGTTACAAGTCCGTAACGTTGCATCAGGGATGCAGAGGATGTTACGGTGCGCGGTTCCGCATCTCATCCTTGAGACCTTCGCAGCCCTCCGACAGACGCGCCCAGGGGACGGGCTCACAGCGTATGCCGATCCCGAAATTCTCAAAGCCTCCATAGTGGCACTCAGGTCCAACCCGCGCTCTGTAGTCTCGGCCTGCATCTGATTTGCATGAATACACCCTGCGCGCTGCAACCCCTTCCTATCACCATGGGCGAATTCCGCTCGATCCGACGAGAAGGTCTGCTCTACGTGGACAAGACACGCCACATGGCGAACTTGCTGCGCCCCGAGTACAAATACGTCTTTCTGGCTCGACCGCGCCGCTTCGGCAAGACCTTGCTGGTGTCCACCTTGGAAGCGCTTTTGCAAGGGGAACGCGCACTCTTTACCGGGACTTGGATAGAGCATCAGGATCGCGACTGGCAACCGCGACAGGTAATCCGTCTGGACTTGAGCGAATTGTCGACGCAGACGGAAGCAGCTCTCGAAAACTCCCTGTGTGATCTGCTGCTGGTGCAATACGAAGAGTATGGATTGCCCTTGCCCACAGCGGCGCTGGGATCCAGCCGGCTCTTGGCGCGCCTCGTTCAGGGGGTGGCCCGGGAAGGGCAGGTGGTCGTTTTGATCGACGAATACGATGCGCCCATCCTGCGCAACTTGGCCCGTCCGGACCAGCTGTTCGGCATACGCGAGCTGCTGCGAGCATTCTATGCCGTGCTCAAGGCGCGCGAAAGGGATCTGCACTTTGTCTTTCTCACCGGCGTCACCCGTTTCGCGCGTACCACCATTTTCTCTGGACTCAACAACTTGGCCGACATCTCGCCCCACCGAGACTTCAGCGACCTGACGGGCTTCACACAGACGGAACTGGACCAGAACCTAGCCCCCTATATGACGGAAATGGCACGTGTCTTGGACGTTAGCTCCACCGAGATCCGACAGAACCTGCAGCATTGGTACGACGGATATCTCTTCGCCCCGGGTGGACAACGCGTCTACAATCCCTTCTCCACCTTACAAGCTCTCTCCTTCCAATCCTTCGGCAACTACTGGGCGGACTCTGGTACTCCCTACTTCCTGACCCGTCTCATGGCCCAACGCAAGACCGATCTGCAGGAGCTGGTCGGGCAGCCGGCGGATCAGTTGGCCACCGCTACTTATAATCTGGAACGACCACACCTGGCAGCCGTAATGTTTCAGACCGGATACTTGACCTTGCAGGCGAGCGAAGCAGGGGCCGCCTGGGTCACGGCGTTTCCCAATCGGGAAGTAGAACTTACCTTCGTCGAGGCCCTCCTAGGCGAATACACCCGGTCTCCGGATGCCGCCCCTCTGGCAATTGCGGATTTGATCCAGTCCCTGCAAGCACTGGATGGGGACACGTTTTTCGCTCGCTGTAACGCCCTGCTGCGCCAGATTCCCTACGAAATACAGGGGAACCGGCACCGTTACTTCCAGCTCGTCCTGCATCTGATCTTCGTACTGCTCCGGAATACCTATGAGCCGGGCTCGGAGCTCAGCACTCATCGCGGGCGTATCGACACCGTGATCGAATGGCCGGAGCGGACCGTGATCCTAGAGTACAAGGTGGACGCATCCGCGCAGAAGGCCCTGACCCAGATTGCCGAGAAGGGGTATGCCGACGCCTATCTGGATGCGGGTAAAGAGGTAATCGGCATTGGGGTGAATTTCGACAGCCGGCTGCACCAAGCCACGGAATGGAAAATGCGACGCTTTTCTCTTGGGCCTGGCCAATAGGATCTGCGGTCGGCCTTCCCAGTCAAGGGAGCAATGGGCAACGGACACCGATCTGTCCGCGCCGGCCTATGCCGCCCGTCGGGGAACGTGTCCGCACTGTGGCAGGGATACGCTGCCCCAAACGACATCCAGGAGCGGCGCCCCGAGGCGAGCCCACGCGAACCCGAGAGGAGCACTCCCCGCAGTGCGATCGTCCGCTGGACGATCGGCATTGTCGATTTGACGCAGCATTGTGCATGAATTTTTCGAAACTGCCGCCTCGGATCCAGCCTTTGCGCGGCGGCCGGGGCCGCGCCGTGAGGCCGGGCGAGATCCTGGTTACGCGGGATTCTGATACAATTTCACCAAGTCGAACGGATCGTTTATTCAGACGTATCGGGTTCCTGCAGGAGGGTTTTTGTGATTTCCATGCTAACTGTGGCCGGAGGCGATGCCGCCGCCCCGTCAGAGAGCCCAACAGACGCCAACAAGGTTTTGCTGTATGCGATCGCGTGTGGCGTGGTGGCGGCCATCGTGGGATTGCTGTTGATTCGTACGTCCAACCTGGTTTTGGCTCTGGTCAGCTTGCTTGTCGTGGGTCTGGGTCCCATCCTGGGATATGCCCTGGCCACCGGCAAAACCGGCGAGAGCGCCCTGCCTATGGGTTTGGGGGCCGTCGGCACATTTGTAGGCATGGGCGCACTCTCCTCCATCCTTTGGGGCATTTTGGTAGGAGCTACGTCCAAGGCCCATTCGCTGGGTACTTTGTTGCTGTGGAGCGTGATTGGTCAGATCGTCGGCCTCTGCGCGGTGCTCTTCGTTCTGGCTCCTACGGGCATGGGGCAGAATCCTGGCTGGTTGCAGACTGCTGTGCTGGTCCACGACGTAATCTGGGTGCTGGGCGCATCGTACGGTCTTTCCCGGCTCAAGTAAGCCATAGCCGGAACGGCGCTGGCTCGCGCTCGCCGTACCGGCCTGAATTCCGCGCAATATGGGAGTCCCCGACGGTGTCGGGGACTTTTTCTTGCCCCCCAGGATCTGCCGGACGGAATTGCAGAGATCCCGTACGGCACACCAGGCGTCCGCTGCCCGTGCCTGACATTGGCTGAATTGCACTTAGAATTTCCTATATCGTGCCGATTACACCTCGTATTAGGGAATTTTCACTCTCGCTCCTGGTGGATAACGACCTTTTCCTTGTGCATTCTGTAGAATGGCAGTACTGCGGCTGGGCATTGCATGCCGAGTTCCTGGCCGATTCCGGCCGAGCCCGACGGCATGCGTAACCGGTCGGCCGACGTAGACAGAAGATCGCCATGAGTTGGAATGCCGCCTCCCTCAACGACGTATTCAGATTGGCGATGCCGATGGGCACCGAGCTGGTTACGCAGAACGCCGGCTTGGACCAAAAAGTAAGTTGGGCTTGCTGCAGTCGGCCCGGGCCTCCCGCTTTTCCCTCATTGGAGGGCGGCGAACTTGCCCTGATCAGCATGAGCGATCTGCAGGTGCTGGACCCGGAAGGCGATCTGGCGCAGGTCCTACACCGTTTGATGGAAGCCAACATTGCCGCGGTAGGGGTGCAGGGAAAATTCGGCGTCGACGCCGTCGAGAGGGCCAACGCCGACGGCTTGCCGCTTTTCGCCATCCCGGACCGAGTCAGCCTGCACCAAGTCGAACGAGACATCATCCGGTTGATCGTCGACCGGTCGGCCTACATCCTGCAGCGAGCCACCAACCTGCAGCGGGAGCTGAACCAGATTACGTTGGACGGCGGCGGGCTGGAGGCCATCGCCAAACAGATTCAGCACGTCACGGAACAACCTTTCATCGTATTGAATTCCAGCGGTCATATCGTGACTACAGCCGGCGTGGGGGCCGGCTCGAGCAGTCTCGGCCCGCTGCAGAGCTCCCTGCCCAACGTAATGCAGTTGCGGAGCTGGGCGGTGGGCCGCAATTTCAACGCGGCCGACCGTTCCCATGGAGTCCTGAGCCTGGCGGCCGGCTCGCGGGCGCTGTTGCGGGAATATCACGAATGCGCCGTCGAACCCGTAATCGTATCGGAAGAGATTCAGGGCTATTGCTTGCTGCTGCGGCATGGTTCGGCACAGGCTCGACTGTCTCCCATCGAGGAAATTGCCGTGACTCAAGGCGCCGCCGCCGCGGCCATAGACTGGGTCACCCGCAATGCGGTGGGAGCGGCGGAGGAGCGGATGCGGGCCTCTTTTCTGGATGAACTGCTGGCGTCCAGTATCGCCGACGAACAGGCTTGGATTCGCAGGGGACGGTCGGTCGGCTACGATCTTGAAAAGCCGCACGCCGCCTGGATGCTGGAAGGAGAGGAAATTCCCGACTGGCCTAAGGCGATCCTCACGCCTTTGAACGAGCACTGGCCCAATCTGTTGTCCAGTCTGCGGGAAAACCGGCTGCTGATCTACTGTCCGCTGACAGGGGCCAAAGAAGACATGGGCCGGGAATCCAAGCGCCGGGCTCTGGCGGTCGTAGCGGCGGTGCGGACCGCACATCCACAGGGCCGACTGCACATCGGCGTGGGCGGTGCGACCACCTCGCCCAGCGGTTGGCTGCGCAGCCAACAACAGGCTTGGGAAAGCCTGCGAGTCAACAAGATATGGGGGACTTCCCCGGTTACCCTCTTCGAGGACTTGGGGCTGTACCAGTTCCTGACCGCGCTCAGAGTCTTTCCGGAAACTGAAGCCTATCGGCAGTCCACGTTAGGGACGTTGCTGGAATACGACGCAAGCCGCAAAGCCGAACTGCTGGATACGTTAAGCGCCTTCTTCGCCTGTCACGGCAACATCAGCTTGGCTGCCGCCAGTCTGCAGATCCACCGCAATACGCTCACCTATCGCCTGAATCGCATTGCCGAGATCACGCATCTGGATCTGAACGATGCGGATGTACGCTTCGGCCTGCAGCTCGCCATCAAACTGCATCAGCTCAGACACTGACAGACCGTCCTCGGCAATTCATGCTCTACGCCTTAGGCATGGGGACGACCAGGTCGTAAGGGTACTGCGACAAGTACTGCAGTCGGCCCGTGGCGTCGAGAGCCACGGCATCTTCGATACGTACGCCATATCCGGGGTCGGGATAATACAGGCCGGGTTCCACGGTGATCACGTGGCCGGGCTGCAGGACCGTGTCGTTGCCGGCCCGCAGACTCAGATTAGGTCCTTCGTGCACGTCCAAGCCGATGCCGTGCCCCAGAC
>DAOUKB010000070.1:0-5828 GCA_034421855.1 Anaerolineales bacterium | reverse complement strand
GGGCAGCCCCCACGCCCCGATCCCGCCACCGGCGGAAGCGGCGATGCGTATGCTGCCCGCCGCCGGAGTCGGGGGCAGGTCCCGCCCCGGCGCCCCGGGGCGCAGAATCCCCAATCCGGCATGCCGAAACTGCCGGGGGTCCGCAGCGGGGCGACTCCCCTGGCCCGGACCTCCCGGCCGAGGGGATACCCGACATGGCCCGACGCGGTCCGAGAGGTCGGGACACCGGGGTGCGGCGGTCCTGCGCGGCGCCTCCCTAATGCGTGTGTTCCCTTGGTGTACCGGCAAATCCCCCTAGTTTGACGACACTCCCTAATCTCCTCTCGGCTCGATCGCCGCGATGTTCGGCTTGTCTCGCAACATGGCACCCGCGGGAGCGTACGTCCGCCGCTTTCACCGTACCGCGCCGCAGGCTAGTCAGCCGCGCCCTACGTAAGCCTGCGTAGTGGGCAGCACAATGGTTTCCAGCACATTGACGTGCAGCGGCAGCATGACCATCACCAGAGCCGTTTCGGCCAGTTCGTCCACCGTCATCATCGGCTCCTGATCCGTCGGCTGGTCGCTGGCCGCGCGCCGTTCCGTCAGGATGTTGCCCGGGTGCAACATGCTGCCTACGATGTTGTGGTCCCGTCCTTCCAGCGCAATGGACTTGGTCAGACCCACCAGGCCGTGCTTGGTGGAGTTGTAAGGCGCGGCGTTGGGCCGGCACATTTGGGCCGAGATGCTGCCTATGTTCACGATGCGTCCCCCGCCGGTCTTCAACATGCTCCGGAAGGCGGAACGGGCACACAGGAAGGGGCCGGTCAGGTTGACGTCCACCACCTTCTGCCAAGTCTCCAGACTCAGTGCATGGAGGGGTCCATTGTCGAATACCCCCGAGTTGTTGATCAGGATATCGACACGCCCGTACTCGGCATCCACCGCGGCAAACAGCTCCAGCACCGCGGTTTCATCGGTCACGTCTGTAACTCGGACCATTACTTCCGCGCCCAGCGCGCGGGCCTCCTGAGCCGTCGCCTCCAGATTGGATTCCGTGCGCGAGGCCAATACCAGGGTGCCGCCGGCCTTGGCAAAACGGCGGGCAATGCCCTTGCCGATGCCGGTACCCGCGCCCGTAATGACACAGATCTTGTCCTGCAGTTCGTTCATGTTCCTTGGTCCCGTATAGCGGCGAGCAGGCAACACCGGCCGGCCCCCCTGTATTGTAAGACCGGCTCCGCGGAAAGGCATTGCAGCTCCGCCTCTGTCGGACAGAGCATAGGGTGCCGCCAAGACGTCGGGTCCACGACGCCGGCGACGCTGACCGCGCGCGGAAGGGTCTGGGAGAGTGTCCGTTACGGGGCTTGCCGAGCTGCCTCGAGGGCGACCCGAGCCCGGATCGCCAGGAAGCCGCCTTGCAGGAACACCGATCAGTTGGCGTACTTGGTCTGCATCAAGGGCAACCGCTGCACGATGAAGAGCACAATGCTGCCCATTACCGTCAAACCCGCACAGATCAGGAAAAGCGTCGGATATCCCCAGTGGCCGATCACTCTGCCGCCAAAGTAGCTGAGGGTGCCGTAGTTGAGGCCCAGAGCCACAGACAACAGGGCAAAGGCCAAGGGCCGCCATTCCCGCTGCACCATCTCCATCTGATAGATCTGCACCACCGGCATCCAGATCGCCGACAAGGACATCACACCCAAGCGGCCCAACCCGACCCCGGCCCAGTGTTCGATCAGGGACAGCGGCAACAGCATGAACGCAGTACCCATGGAAGCCATGGCCAGCAGGTTGCCGTTGTTCATGTACCGACTCAGGCGCGGCACCGCGAAAGGCATGATCACCGCACACAGCTGGCCCAAGGCGCCCAGGACACCAATGGCGTCGGGACTCAGGCGCAGCTCTTCGTCCATGTACGCATTGCAGAAGGAGTGGCACACCGCCACGGCCCCTTGGCTGAAAATTACGTAGATCAGAATCATGCTCACCGGCATGATGGGGAACATTTTGCGGTTGTCGAATTCGTGTTGCGCCGGTGGCGGTCGATGCTCGTTGAAACGCACGATGACGTAGATACCGGGAACGGCAAACAGCGCACAGCCCAACATAGCCAGGCGATAAGGGTCGGTACTGTCGAGAGAGAGGTCCAAGTTGCGGGACAGGATCGTAGGCAGAAATCCCCCCGCCAACATGCCGACCAACGTCCCGAAGTTGCGGGCTGCACTGACGGCTCCGTAGATCTTGGAGCGGTTGTCCGGCCGAGTAGTAGACATGATGGCCGGCGAGGCGTTCACCGAGAACATCGCGAATCCCCCTGCCAACACCAGTTGCAAAGCCAGGGCCGACGTCACCCAGTAGTCGACAGGCAGGATTTCCACCAGAGCGCCGCCCACAAATCCCACGACGAAGACCCCGGCCCCCAGCAGCATAGAGTTCTTGAGGCCGATGCGGCTGCTGAGCATACCGGCCGGCACGGCCAAACCCATGTATCCCAAGGCTCCAAACGCATTGAAGGTGCCGAAGAACTCGGTACCCAAACCCAGCCGCAGGACAAAGAGCGCACGGGTCACGCTGCCGACTCCCATCATCAAGGAGGACAGGATCATGGTGGCCACCATCAATCGTCTGGCGTCCGGATTCACCTCCCGCCAGAAACTCAGAGTGGCGGCCCGCAGATTGCGCGACAGCCTCAACATGTACCACTCCGTGGATGCCGCCACGCAGTGGATTCAAACGGGCGGGCCAAGAGGCCCGCAACCATAGACCGCCGCCCGGATGCCAGAAGGGAATTCAGGCGGAGCAGCGCAGCTGCATCGCCGGCTGCCGACTTGCGGGGAGAGGGGAGAAGAACAGAGTGAGACATCGAGCCCCGAACGGATGCCGCGGCACCCCGATGTACAAGTCCCTAATTATCCTTGTATTCCAACCCAGATTTCAACCTGGCATCCGGGTTTTTACGTGTCCTGGCATGCTGCCGGGAGCAACCCGTGACACTGCTGGCCGTAGAGCAGGCGGCTCGGAGTCCGGGTTGCCGCACCGCCACGGCGCCAATCGCGCCGCCAAGTCGAAGTAGCGGGTCCGCAACCCCTGAGCATAGGACCGAACTCCTACTCCTCCGAACATCTGCTGCAGGCCGGCGGAGGCAGATCGTAACGGGAGGCTCCCTGCATACACATACACAGATTTGGCGTCTCCGGCAAATGCGGCATCGGACGGGGGCGTCCACCGCTTCCTCACCCAGCGCACATTGTGAAATCAGCACCAGTGGTCAGTGGTGAACGGCCTCGAGAGTATCGTATCCCAAAAGAACATGAAGGTAATCCATGGCGCTGCCCACTGCAGCACCGGATACCTGTAGTGGAGGGCGCGGGCATGGTCTCGACGGCAAGGTTTCCGTCTTCGGTCGTCTCTGCCCGAGTCTGCACCTGCTCTATCAAGGAACGCCGCCGCGTGGCTCGGGAGTATATTGGACGAGGTCAAGAGCACCCGCAGCACCTAATCGGCCTGAGCCGTCACGACCCACCACACGGTCCCGTCTGTTTAGTCCTGTGGCGGTCATGACCCGATTTCGATACGGCAGCACAAGGGGACGGCCGTCCAAGGGAGAATGCGAGACATGAAGCCGCCTATCCTCGAGCCTGTGCTGAGGAATTCGAGCGGTACCTACAGACGCGGTACGGAGCGCGTACCCCGTTCCTCCACCGACTTGCCGACTGCCCGCCTCTTCAGAGGCGAGAGGGAACCGAGCACAGGCAGCCTGATCGGTAAAGCCCAAGGCTTCACGCCCCGGTCGTTAGGTAGTCGAAGGCCGCGTCGCGGGGTTCCACGCCGAGACCGGGCCCTTGCGGCAGATGGAAGTACCCTTGCTCGCAGGTCATCCGAGTGTGCACCAACGTCAGATTCCGGTCGAAGATCGAGTGCTGATACTCGTGCATGGCGAAGTTGCGAATGGCCGCGGACACATGCAGACTGGCGGCCTGACCAATGCCGATGCCCACCGTGGCGTGCGGCATGACTCGACAATGGAAGGCATCGGCCAGCAGGCACACGCGGTGGAAGCTGGTGATACCCATATGCAGCATTTCCGGCTGGACGATCGACATGCACCGCGCCTCGAAACGCGGCAAGTACTCATGCACGGTCCGCAGTTCTTCGCCGATCGCGATCGGCGTCTTCACGTTGCCGGCTACGTGGCGTAGCCCTGCGATGTCCTCGGGCGCGACCGGGGCTTCCGCTACCGCCAACCCGTACGGTTCCATGGCGGAAATGAGCACCACGGCCTCCTGTCCCGTATACCGCCAGTGGAAATCCGCCAGAATCTGCGGTGCCGGCCCCAGAGCCGCGCGCAAGGCCTGGATTTCGGTCAATTCGCCTGCCTGCGCCGTTACCGCGGCGAACTTGACCGCGCGGAAGCCCCGGTCGATCCAAGCCTGCGCCAAGGCCGTGCGGGCAGGGAGTTCGGCCTCCGGCAAGCCCGACACATAGGCAGGCAGCCGCGCGGCGCGTCGACCTCCCAGCAACAGGGACACCGGCAGCTCCAGCATCTTGCCGCGCAGATCCCACAAAGCCATGTCCAGACCGGCTATCGCATCCAGCCAGAAGCCGCCGAAATATCCGCGTACGCGCAAGCTGTCGTATAGGTCGTCGAAGATCGCGGTCACCTGATGCGGACTGCGCCCCACGATCATGGGTTCGCCCAACGCCTCCACAATCGTGGACACGATTTCCGGAGCCACTACGCCGAAGCATTCGCCCCAGCCCACGCAACCGGCCCGGGTGGTCAACTTGATCAACACGGTATGGTCGTGAATGCTGTAGTAGGTACGATTTCCGGGCCGCACATACAGACCCCGGGCATTGGGCTGCACGCCCTCCTCCAGTTGTCCCAAATAAGGAACGGGGCGTGGGATCCGCAGGGGAAACGTCTCGATGCGGGAAACCGTATCCATACTCGGCAAACGGCACACTCGCCGTCCTCATGGCGGATCCCAGGGAGTGGAGCAAGGGATCCGCTCCCGTCTGTCCCGGAATACAATCAGTCGGATCCAGGGTACCGGCTCGTGCTGTACACGGGCAGAGGTACGGCGGCGGCATGGAACGCAACGCGCATGCCGCCGCGGAAGGAATTGGATCTATACTCAATTGTAATCAGATGCACAATGCTGCCGGCATGGCCGCAATCTGTCTGCACCAGATTACTGGCGTTGCTTGCAAATCATCAAGCAAACCTCCCGCGTGGGCAGAGGTGGCTTCCCCGGTGGCCGCCGCCGTTGATTGCGGTGGTAGGCGACTTCTTGCCTCTTGGTCGGCGCCAGCCCCAAGATCCTTAGACAACGCAGTGCGTTTCAGGATGTTGCCGTGAAGGGTGTGCGCCGCGGATAGACCCCTTCCCTGGGAACAAAGAGCCTGATACGCCCTCAATCCTCCAGTCTGCGAGTCCCCCTGCATGTGATCCTCTGGCCGGCACAGTCGTCTATGCGCGCCTGTTTGCTCTACTCACCGAGCTTCCCCTTTATGGGAAAGCAACCCCCAGACATTGTCGGCCGGTTTTCCCTGCAGGGACACTCGGCGGCGATGTTGGGGCTATAGGGAGTCGGCCGCCAGTGGAGCGATTGTGCCGCCAGGCGGAATTGGATGCACTGGGCTCTGCATCGAAAGTGGGTCAAGCGGCGGCGGACGGGCTTCCCGGAACGGGACTAGCACCGCTACTACATACATACCGTTTACCGTCAGGGCACACCATGCCCGCAGATCCCGTTGGAAGTACGCCTGCGCTTGACCCCATTGCAGACCCGGAGGAGTTTCAGCCCGTAGCGTACCGCATAGGGGCCTGCCGACCCGCTTGG
>DAOUKB010000069.1:0-30227 GCA_034421855.1 Anaerolineales bacterium | reverse complement strand
ATCAGGCTGATGTTGGTGATGTTGCTGCCCACCACGTTGCCGATGGAGAGATCCCCGGAGCTGTCCGGACCCAAGTTGGCGAAGAGGCTGACCATCAATTCCGGCAAACTGGTGCCGAAGGCCACGATCGTGAGTCCAATCACTGTCGGCGACATGCCCAGAGTAGCCGCCAGTTTGCTGGCGCTGTTGACCATCCAATTCCCGGACAGGATGAGCACGACCAGCCCGACCAGCACTTGCGCGCCGAGAAACGGCAGACTCTCTGTGGCAATGGACATTTGCGTAGAGACCGTCGGGTGTCGAAAGCCCGCGGGAGTTTCGCTCAGCCTGCGGGCATCTCCAGAATGTCGCCCAATCGGCCCTGCATGCTCCAAGGTCCCGCCCAGGTAATGTCGGCCGTGATCATGCGACCTTTGAGGTCTTGATCGGATTCGACGAAAACCAGTTTGTTCTGCGAAGTGCGACCCAGCCATTTGCCACGGTGCAGCTTCTCTACGAGCAGTTCCTGCGTGGTGCCCAGCAGCTGCTGATTCTTGAATCGGCAAATGCCTTCCATAAGCGTTTCCAGCCGGCGATGCCGGGCCTTTTTGACGGCATCGGGGACATCGTCTTGCATACGACGGTCGCTGACCGTGCCGGGCCGCGGACTGTAACGAGCCAGATGGGCCTTGTCCAGTTCCAGATCCTGCAGAAGATCGAAAGTATCCTCGAACTGGCGATCGGTTTCGCCGCAGAAGCCTACGATGATGTCGGTGTTGATGCCGCAGTCCGGAATGGTGGCGCGGATCCGCGCCACCAGCGCGCGGTACTCGGCATGGGTGTAGCCGCGCCGCATGTGGGCGAGCACTGCGTCGTTGCCGGCTTGCACAGGCACTTCCAGGTGCTTGCACACCTTGGGCAGATCCCGTACGGCCTGCAGAATGCGGTCGGAGAGATAAGACGGATGACTGGTCAGAAACCGAATGCGCCACAGTCCGGGTATCTCGTGCAATTCCCGGAGCAGATCCGCCAAGTCGGGAGCTCCCGAGGCCGCGTGCCCATATTGCACGGGGACGTTGTCGCTGTGTCCCAGGACCCCCAACATGTCGTATCCGTACCGATCCACTATCTGGCCCAGCAGCGTGACTTCGCGCGCGCCCCGCTGCACTCTCGACTGGACTTCGTGCACGATCTCGGCGACGGGCCGGCTTCTTTCCACGCCGCGCCGGAAAGGAATAATGCAGAAGGTACACGCGTGGCTGCATCCGTAGACTACCGGCACGCATACCGTGACTTCCTCTGTTCCAGCGGGTCGGAAATCGGGATTGGTGGTGGCCCGGTCCTGCTGCAGATGGATGTCCTGTGCCAGTTGCTTCTGTAGCCTGTGGGTCTGCCGATCGATCTGAGAACTCTGCAGGTAGTTGACCAACGGAGTCGACTCGCTGGGCGGCATAAAGACGTCTACGTACGGGAATTTCTTGCGCAGGGCCGGACTGGGCTTCACGCCGACCATGCATCCCATGAGGGCCAAAGTCCGTTCCGGTTTCTGGCTCTTCCACTGCTTGAGGGCCCCCAGTTTGCCCACCGCCTTGTCTTCGGCGCTCTGTCGTACCACACAGGTGTTGACCACGGCTACGTCGGCGGCTTCCAGCTCCGGGGCCGGCACGTACCCCAATTGTTCGAGGGCCTCGGCCACGTGTCGACTGTCCGCCGTGTTCATCTGGCAGCCGATGGTCCAGATGTGGAATTGCCTGGCTTCGGCGATCGGTGCTTCGGAGAGAATTCGGAGAGACATGGTCTGTGGCGTGATGGGCGGCTGCGGTTGGACTACGGTCTGTGCGAGATGCCGAGACCGCAAGGCATTATCCCACGCGGGGATCCGTAGGATACACATTCATCTGTTCGATGCAGACGCGGTAGGGCAACTGCGCGGCAAAAACGATCGTGTCGGCAATGTCTTCGGACTGCAGCATACGGGTCCGCGCTTCTGCGGGAGGCGGGGCCGGTCGGCGATCCAGCAGCGGCGTGGCGCCCACCCCGGGATTGACGAGAATGGAACGCACTCCGTGCGGATTGCCTTCCTCGTTCAGGATTTGGTGCATGGCCTGCATGCCGATCTTGCTGCTGCTGTAAGCCACGCCCGAAAGCAGACTGGGATGATTGACGGCGCGGGAAGCCACGTTGACGATGGACCCTCGTCCGGCCTGCTTCATGCCGGGCAGCACCAGCTTGGCCCATTGGAAAGCGGCCTTCAGGTTGACGGCCATGATGCCGTCCCATTCCGGCAACGTGGTTTCGGCGACGCTGCGGGCGGGCAGGTTCATGCCGGCGTTGTTGACCAGAATCTCGACTGCCCCCAATTCCCGTTCCGCTTGGGCATGGGCTTCCGCGATTTGATCCGAACTTCCCAGGTCCGCCGGCAACGCCAGCACGTGAGCGGCTTGGTCGGCCAATCGGGCGGACAGGTCGCGTAGTTTGCTGCGTGTGCGCGCCACCAGAGCCAGAGATGCGCCCTGGGCAGCAAACTTCACTGCCGTGGCCTCCCCGAATCCGCTGCTGGCGCCTGTGATCAGAACGACGCGGCCCGTCAGATCTAGCATCTCTCTCCTGTCGCCCTACCGGGCTGGACTTCCTGTTCGGAACGGGCCGCCGTGGCCTCGCTCCGCGGATTCGATTGAATTGCACCCGGCCGCCCTCAGGGTCGGCTAGGCATCGGGCAGTATAATACAGGCAGTCTGAAAGGCCTTTGGCAAGTCGACCGGCGTCGCTTCGTGTGGCGTGGCGGCGACGCGGTGAGACCGGGACCTGCAAGTCCGCCCCGAGGCTTCGTATCGCCGGCGTCGTCGGCAAGTCCCACAGGAATTAGGGCCATGGGCGCCCCAAGCAGAACTCGTTAAGCTAGTAATGGCCGTCGCCCTCTCTCCTTCGTTGACACCCGGACCGCGCGTCACGGTCGTGCTTTTTGACGTAGACGGAGTGTTGTGGGATACCCGGCTGAGCTACGATGCGGCGATCCTCAAGACTGTCGACTACGTGACGGCTTGGGCCGGGCGGCACGACCTGCAGGGGCGCATCGAGGAATCCGACCTGCGTCGGATGCGGCGTGCCGGGGGGTTGAACAACGACTGGGATCTTACGTATGTCCTGTTTGCCGCCTTGCTGCAGGGGTATCGGGATCTGGGACAGGCCGCCCAGGATACTGCAGGCCAAGGAGTGCAATGGGCTTACGACTTGCGAGGCGCCGTCTCCCGTTTGGAATTCGACGTAATTCGGACATGTTTCGACCTGGTGTATTGGGGACATGAGACCTACGGCCGCTTGTTGGGCCCGGAGCCGCCTCCCTTGCCGGCCCAAACCGGGACATGGCGCCGAGAAGCGCCTTTGATTTCGGACTGCGTGTTCGAAGACTTGACGGCAGCCGGCATCGCCGCCATGGGGATCGCGACAGGCCGCTCCGATCTCGAATTGCAGACCGTGCTGCAGCATAGCCGTCTGACCGATTATATTCCTGTCTCGGCCATGTGTACCGCCGACGTTCTGACCAAACCGGATCCCGCAGTGGTGCAGTGGTGTTTGGCGCGGTTGGGGTATGGGGCAGCCGAGCCCACGCAGAGCCGCGTGGGCGTGCTCTTCTGCGGAGACACCCGAGACGATTTGCAATTGGCCTTGAATTACGCCGCGTGGGAGTCCCGCTCGCCTAGCGTCTGGTTAGGCGGTGTCGCGGTGGTTCCGGAAGCGGAGTTTGCGTTCTTCCTGCAGGAAGGAGCCGTGGCCTGCATCGACCATGTGCAGCATCTGCCCGCACTGATACGCCTACTACACGAGAGGACCGTGTGACAGCCATGAGCGACAAACTATGGATTCCGGGTCAGACGGAGCAGGTGGACTCCCAGGACCTGATTCTGCCGGGCGGCCGACCCGCCGCCCCGATCCCGCCGCCGCCCGAGGCCCCTATCGCGCCCGCCGCCGATCCGGGACGCCCGGTTCCAGATCCGGCAGAGGCGGAAGCGCAAGCCCAGAACCTGAGGCAGTTCATCGAAAGCCTGAAGTATCCCCCGCGCGCGGTCCAAGTGGTCTGTCCGCAGTGCAAGGCGCAAGTCCCTTCCTTGGTCTTTCCCATTCAGGACTACGGGGCCAATCCCCAGTTGCTCGCTATGTTTCTCTCCGGGCAGCTGGATAGTTTGCCGTGTACCGGCTGTGGCCATGCGCTGCATCTCAGCTTTCCCGTAATGGTGCATTGGCCCCAGAAGGAGTTTCTGGGAGTAGTGGTTCCCGAGTCCGGCAACGCCGAGACTACGCCGCAGACCTTGATCGGGCAGCTGTCCGCCAACTTCATGGCCAAGGTGCCGCCGCCGGAACGCAAGGGGTACATGCTGACTCCCAAGCAATACATGAGTATGGCGCGGCTGCACGACACGTTGTGGGAATTCCAGGGCGTCACCCGGGAAATGCGCCGGCGGCGCCACGCGCAGACGATCTTGTTGCAGAAGCTGATTGCCGCCCAAGGCCAGGCGGACGTCCTGCACAATCTCGTGGCGGCGGATACCGCCTTGGTAGATACCGATTTCGTGCTGCAAATCAGTCAAATGGCCCAGCAGACTCCGGCCGAAACGGAAGACGCTCAGGAATTGCGGAGCTTGCTGCAATTCCTGCTGGAAAGCACCGAGGCGGGCCGGCAGGTACAAGCCCGGCAGCAGGCGGTCGCGGACATCGTCCGCAAGATGCAAGCCGGTCTGGCGGCGCCGGAACTGGTGCAGTTGCTGAGCGACCAGTGGGATCGGGCCGGCGGCCGCGCAGCGGTGTTGGCGCTGGTGCATACGGTCCCGCAAAAGTTCGACTACGAATTCCTGCTGGAACTGTCGCTGCTGATCGATGCAGAGGACGATGCCGGCAGGCGCCAGGCGCTGGAAGAGATGCGCTCCAGCATCGACGCCGCCATGAAAGCCATGGTCCAACAACGCGCGCGCGTGCAGCAGAATATCTATCAAGCCAGCGTTTCGCTGATCTCCGGGGCCTTGGAGGCCGAAGATCCTGCCGAGTTGCTGCGCGGTCAGATGCGGCTGCTGCGGGGTCCCTTCATGCCGGTGTTGATGAACATGATCGGCACGGCGGAAAAAAACAAGGCGCGGGAAGTGGTGCAGCGCCTGCTGTATCTGCGGGACGTGGCCTTGCAAGTGCAAGCCGAGACCATGGAGCCGGAAGACTGCTTGCTCTTTCAATTGATTACGGCGCAGTCCGTCGGTGCGGCCCGGGCCTTGATGGAACAGAAGCAAGCGCTCATCACCAAGGGCCTTTTGGATAGAATGAGCGAGTTGGCTACCGGGCTGCAAGAAAACGACATGGCGGATCAAGCCCAGAAGATTCGTTCTCTGCGCGGCCAGATGGCCCTCATGCGGTAAGGACCCTTTGGACGCGGGACGGCCACCGGTCACACAGGAATGTCGCTTTGAACACGGATTGGATCGATCAGACGACGAGACTGGCGATTTACCTGCGAGACGGCGTTGCCTGCGTCTACTGCGGCAAGGGGGTCGAGGAGCCGGAGACGGTCTTGACGCTGGACCACGTGCAGCCTAGGCACCAAGGCGGCAGCGACGAAGCCGGGAATTTGGTTACTTGCTGCTACACCTGCAAACAGGCTCGGGGCGCTCGAGAGCTGCAGGCCTTCTGCCGCACGGCCGGAGAGTTCTACCAGATCGATCCCGAGGCCGTCGCGCGGCATGTACGCAACTGCCGGCAGCGGCAGTTGCCGCTGGCCAGGGCGAAGGCCATGTCGGCTCGCCGGAGCAAGGTGCGTCTCCCCGAGGTTGTAGGATAGGGCGCAGACCGATGCAATACGGGATTGGGGCTCGGCGCCGAAGGCCGCAGTGGGGTTTCGATTGCGTTTCTGGGAAGTTGGGGGTGCAGTGACGGCACAGGATTGGCTGAGCGGCGAAATAGTGACTACGGGGTCCGAACTTCTGCTGGGCCAGATCGTGGACACCAACGCGGCCTGGATGGCCCGGCATCTCAACGCGATCGGGATTCATCTCTATTACAAGAGCACCGTCGGCGACAACGAAAATCGCCTCTGCGCATTGCTGCAGACCTGCTTGGAACGCAGCAACGTGGTGATCGTGACCGGTGGGTTGGGGCCGACGGCCGACGACATTACCCGTCAGGCGCTGGCCCGAGCCGTGGGCGTGCCTTTGACGACGCATGAACCCACGTTGGCAGGACTGCGCCAGCGATTTTCCCGCTGGGGCGCCAAGATGACGGCCAACAACCAGCGGCAAGCCTTGGTGCCGGCGGGAGCCGAGATTGTGCCCAATCCCGTGGGTACGGCGCCCGGCATCCGCGTGGAGACGGACCAATGCGTGCTCTTCGCGCTGCCCGGGGTGCCGCGGGAAATGAAGCATATGATGACCGAGTCGGTGCTGCCGTTCCTCCGCGCCCGTACCGGCGGACAGGGCCTGATCCGCACCCGCACCTTGCGGACGATCGGCATCGGAGAAAGCATGTTGGATCACGAGTTGGGAGAACTGCTGCATTCTCCTAATCCCACGGTCGGTCTGGCGGCCCACACCGGTCAAGCCGACATCCGCATTACGGCCCGCGGCAGAAGCGAGACGGAAGTCGAGAGTCTGCTGGACGACATGGAGGGCCAAGTCAGGGCTTTGGTAGGCAGATACGTCTACAGCGACGAAAAGGACAAGGATATTGCCGTGCATGTAGCGGAACTGCTCGAGGCCCGCGGCACGCGGCTGGTCCTGTTCGAGCAGCCGACGCGCGGACACATTGCGGACCGTCTGCGCGCCGGGGCCGGCGCCGTATCCGTGTTGGAGGCGGACGAGCTGCAGCCCGGACTGTCTGCCGCCTGGAATTCCTTGCTCCCCGAAGTGGTGACGGAGGAGAATCTGGAAACCGCCATGGATCGGTTTTCGCAAGCCGTGGCCGACCTCGACTCGGACGTGTCTTGCATGGTGGTGCTGGGCACCACGCAACCGGATCACGGAATGTATCAGCCGCGGAAAGGCCTCACCTCTATTCTGTACAAGACGCCCGCCGGAGAAAGGCGGGTGCGGTTGGACTTCGGCGGTCCGGACGAATTCACGGTCGTGTGGATCGGCAACCGCTGTCTCGATCTGATCCGGCGCAGCCTCTTGGGTCTCGACTGACAGCATGCCGTGTGCTCTGCAAGGTCGCCGGATCCCATGACATTTTGGACAACTCGTTGATTCAGGAGATGCGCGGCCGCTTACCCTGCACGTCGATCCCCAGAGCCTGACCCTACGGCTCTCTAGGCATCCTTACATCGCTCCTTTCTATGCAGATGCTTCTGATTCGTTTGGTGTCCGTCGCCGTGACGCTGAGCGGAGCCCTCTGGCTTACCCAGAGAGCAGCCCCCGATTTTCTGGCGCTCCCTTCCGTCTACGAATTGAAGGAAATGGTCGGCGACGCGCGCTCCGAGGGGCAGCGCCGCCTGTCCGAGGCCCAGTCCGACGTCGTCGCGTCGGTTCCTCTGCCCCCGGCAGGAGGCACAGATCCCGAGGCGCCGCCGCGCGCCGCTCCCCCCGCGCGCCTGCCTGCACTGGGCGCTGTGCCCGACGCTTCGATCGAAATCCCGTTCCTGCAATTGGAAGCGGGAGAGAGCCCGGCCCCCTCCGGACCGAGGAATGCGGCAGGCTTCCAACAAAGTCTGCCGGGGGTCGGCACGCAACCGGGTCGCGAAGGCGCCCTTTCCGAACTGCCGACGATTTCCATACCGCGGGAAGCGCCGGCCCCCATGCCCGCAGCGCCCGCGGCGCCGCGGGCGCCCCTGGGTCCCCCGCAGTCCAACCCGGTCTTTACGCCGATGCGGGGCGTCCAGACGTTTTTGCTCATGGGCAGCGACAAGCGGGATCATGAATCTACGTGGCGCATGGACGTGATCATCATTGCAGTGCTGGACCAGAAGCGCAACCGGGTGAGCATGATTTCGGTCCCGCGTGATCTCTACATCGACAATCCGCCCCGTCAGGAACCCAACAAGATCAACACCTTCGACTACTGGGGCGAACAGGAAAAACCCGGCGGCGGGCCTGAACTGATGAAGCAGATCGTGCTGAGTTACTTCGGGATTCCCATCGACCACTTCGTACGTCTGCAGTTCTCGGGCTTTGCCCAAGTCGTGGACGCCATCGGCGGCATCGACGTGTATGTGCCTTGTCCGCTCTACGACATCAAGCCGGAAGAGAACTTGTACCTCAACTTGCAGCCGGGCCATCACAATTTGGACGGCGCCCAGGCGCTGGCCTACGTACGCAGCCGCGAGCAGGGCGGCGATCTCGCCCGCGTGGAACGACAGCAGCAAGTCTTGATCGCGTTGAAGCAGAAGTTTACGGTGCGCAACATGGTCCCCCAGATACCCAGCTTGTATACCGCCGTCCGCCATGCCGTGGACACGGACATCGGTCTGTTCGACGCCGTGGCGCTGGCGCGGGCAGCGTACAACTTGGACTTCGACCGGATCAGCGTACTCACGCTGCGCCCGCGTGAACACTTCGAAGGCGGCTGGGCCCGCGGCATGCAGGTGTGGTTGCCGGATTGGGAGCGGATTCGCAGCGATGTCCAATTGCTGTTGGCCGCCGATGCGCCTGACCCGGACAACGGCCGGGTAGGCGCTTCCGCCGCGGAAGTCGAAGAGCAGGCGCGGGCGGCCGCCCGCTGTCAATAGAGCGCGCGGGCGGTCGAGGCGTTGCCCGGCGCAGAGCACCCTGGGCCTTATCCGGCCGCCAACTGCCGGGCCCACTCCAAACTCGCCTTCAGCCACATCGAGTGGCCGAAGATCTCCAAGGTGACGGTCGCGTCGTAGTTGAAATTGCGGAGTTGCTGAAATTCCTGGGCGATGCGCAGACCTCCCCGCTTGGGCGCCGCCAAGGGCAAGTGGTCGTCCCCGGTGCCGTCGTTGTCGCTGAGGTGCACATGCACCAGTCTGTCTCGGAGGTCGAAGAGATAGTCGCGGGTCAGAGACTTGGGGGTATCGATATTGCCGTGTCCGATGTCGTACAACAACTTCAGGTCCGGCAGCCGATGCAGAATCTCGCGAAACGGCCTGAGCTGATGCAGGTTGTGGGGACTGTTTTCCATGGCCACTTGCACCCCGCGGGATTTGCCGTAAGCCACCAGCGGACCCAGTTCGGCTTCGTACATCGCCACCCCGTCGGCAAAAGACAGGTAGGACGGCCACATGCGGAAGTGCATGGTACAGACCGCGGCGTCCAAAAAGGCGGCCACGTCCACGCTGCTGCGCAATTCCGCGTAGGCGGCGGCCCGTACCTGGGCCGAGGGATTCTCGATCGGCAAATAGGGTCCCGTGTGCCCTACTATGCCCAGTCCGAGATCCCGTATGCGTTGCCGCACCTGGGCCCAATCCGGGCGATGCGGACCGGCCTCGGGTTCTTCCACGGTCAGATCGACATAATCGAAACCGAGCGCCGCAATGCGCTCCAACTCGTCCGGCAATGCCCGGACGGGATTGTTCATGGCACCGAACTTCATGGGTGGGGACTCCTGTCGCTACGGATGGGCAGGTGGCGGGAAACCGACGCCGTCAACACCAAGACGGACGCGGCCGTCACCAATAAAGGGCCTGGTCCCGGCGTCAGTTCCTGACGATACAGGTGGGCAAAGTAGGGCAAGTACACGAAGTGGGCCAAGGCGACCGCGGGCAAACAGCCTACGGCGGCCGCCGGCAACCACCAGTGTGCCTGACGCGTCAGCCAAGGGCCGGACAGCGGGGCCCAGAGCGCCAATCCCGTGCAGATCAGGAAACTTAGGGTCTGCACCCGGTTGGTGGGGACGAACAGATTGCCGGGGGACCAGTCCAGAGGCAGAATCTGCAGGGCCGTGTAGCCCGCAACGAGCGTCAAAGCCAACCGCGAGATCCATTTGAGACCCGCCGGCCCCGTGGGCAACCAGCCTGTGGCCCACGGCAACTGGCTGGTCAGCACGCTGGCGGTCGCCAGCGGCAGGCTCCAGACGAAGGCGGCTCTTTGCCACCCCGGGAAGTCTTCCGCCGGCAAGATCTTGATGAACGTCACATAGTCCAGTCCCAGTACGGCCAAACCGGCTACGTCGTGCCGAATCCAGACGGTGTGCATGCCCCAAGTCCACGTCAAGGCCCCCACCAGCAAAGCCGGCAGAAAGTACCCCGGTACAGCGGGCTTGGCGTACACCGTCATGGGCGACCCGCGGCGCCTAATGGACGGAGGCCCAAGCCTGCCGATAAGCCCGCCATAGCAAGCGGGCGCTGCGATCCCATCCCATGCGGGCGACATGCCGAGCGCCCGCCGCGGTCATGGCCGTGCGCAATCCGGCATCGGACAGGATACGGTCCAAGCCTGCCGCCATGTCTGCTACGCTCTGGGTGTCCACGTAGAGAGCTCCCGGGCCTCCGGCCTCGGCCAAGCTGGAATTCCGCCCGGTCAGCACCGGCGTACCGCAGGCCATCGCTTCCAGGATCGGTATGCCGAAGCCTTCGTACAACGAGGGATAGGCGAAAAGCGCCGCGCCGCTGTACAAGGCGGGCAGATCCGGCTCCGCCACGAAGCCGGGGAAAAGAACCCGCGTCTCCAAATCGAGTTCCAGCACTCTGGCGAACAGGTCCTGGTATTTCCAACCGCGTTTGCCGCCGATCACCAGGACCATCTCAGGGTAGTCGGCGGCAATCTGGTGAAAGGCCTCGACCAAGCGCACGAAATTCTTGCGGGGTTGGAGAGTGGAAAGACCCAGGAGGTAGGGAGCATCGCCAATGCCGTAGCGGGTGCGGACTGTGGCCAGCCGGTCCTGATTCTCGACCCTGCGGAAAACTTGCAGGTCGATCCCGCCGGGCACGACGGCGATGCGGTCGCCGGATACCTGCCACGTGTGCTCCAGGTCCCGGGCCGTACTGTGGCTGTCCGCAATGATGAAATCCGCCCGCGCCACGCTGCGGGGCACCACTTTGTCCAGGTAGCGCGTCAAAGACGTCTCCGCGGTGTCACGGAACTTGCGAAAAGCCAGATCGTGTACCGTCAAGATCTGGCAAGGGGCGCCTGAAGGGGACAACACGAAGTCGGTGGCGTGAAAGATCTGAGGGTTGCCGCCGGTAAACCATTCTACCCGGGGCCAGGGACTGTCTGCTCTGTGCCACAGACGGGTCATGTCCTGCTCGCGCAGCGGCGTATAGTGGAGCGGCCTGCCGTCGACCGTGGACACCGCGTTCCGGTTGCGACCGCTGACGAACAGGCGCGGCTCCAGCCCGGCTTCTTCCCAGGGAAAGTGCCGCACCAGTTCTTGGGTAATGCGGCCGATGCCTGCAGACTGCCGGACGGCCGACGTGTAGTCCACCAGGATTTGCATAGCGGCCGTCAGGAACGGAAAGTCCAGAGCCGGCTGGCGGTGTAATTCCAGATGAGCACGATGCCGATGCTGGTCAACTTGCCGATGTTGGTGCTCAAAAGCTCCCCTGAGGCAATCGGCCCCATGAACTCCATGATGACATGGCCCCAGAGAGCCACCAGGGGCCGCAACAGCAAATTGCTCAAACCCAATCCGATCATGCTGGTGAACGCGAATTTGGCCAGCTGCGACGAGACTTCGTTTTTTTCCTGATTGGCAAATGTCCAATAACGATGCAGGTAGTAATTCTGCAGTATCGCCGCACTGACGCTGGCGGTGTTGGCCAACAGGATGGGCTGTGCGAACGCGAACAACAGGAGGTTGAGCACCCCGAAATCCGTGACCGTACCCAGACCGCCTACGGTAGCGAAGCGCAGAAAGCTGAGGACTTCTTCCCGTTTGTCGATGGAACCCGCCACGGCAAACCTAAGCAACCAGGAATCGCGACGCGGAGGGCCGCCGGCGACCATAGGGCGCGCCGGGGACGGCGTCCGGGCCGGAGGAACGGCCAGTTTCCGGCGGAACTGGCCCGATCAGGCGGAGAGGGAGGGATTTGAACCCTCGAGAGCTATAAACCCTACACGTTTTCGAGACGTGCGCACTCAACCAGACTATGCGACCTCTCCTCGTTGCGGGGAATAAGTATCCCCTACGTCTTCATTGTAGTCCAATCTGCTGCTTCAACCATGCTTCCATGAACGGATCCAGATCGCCGTCCAAGACGTCCCCGGTGCGGCCGGTTTCCATGCCGGTCCGCAGATCCTTCACCAACTGATAGGGGTGCAATACGTAACTGCGAATCTGGGTGCCGAAGTCCGCTTGCACGTTGTCGCCGCGCAGACGGGCCTTTTCGGCGGCGATTTTCTCCGCTTCGATGGCATGCAATTTGCCCCGCAACACTTTCAGGGCCTGTTCTTTGTTCTGCGTCAGGCTGCGTTCGTTCTGGCAGGAGACTACGATCCCCGAGGGCTTGTGCGTGAGACGGCAGGCCGTGTCGTTTTTCTGCATGTGCTGACCGCCGGCCCCGCTGCTGCGAAACGTGTCTATCTGCAGGTCGGAACTCTTGATGTCGATGTCGATGTCCGTATCCAGCGAGGGCACTACCTCCACTTTCGCGAAACTGGTGTGGCGGCGATTGCCGGAGTCGAAAGGACTGATCCGGACCAGGCGATGGGTACCGGCCTCGGAGCGCAAATAGCCGTAGACGTAGTCCCCGCCGATCTCGACCGTGACGCTCTTGAGGCCTGCCGTCTCGCCTTCGGTGCGATCGATGATCTCGGTTTGGAAGCCCCGCCGTTCGCTCCAGCGCAGGTACATCCGCAAGAGCATCTCCGCCCAATCCTGCGCTTCGGTCCCCCCGGCGCCGGCATGGATGGCGATGATCCCGTCGCCGCGGTCGTATTGCTGACCCAGCGTCAGATAGAATTCCTCTTGGTCCAGGGACTCGCCGGCGGCCGCCAAATCCTGGGCCAGCTGCGCGAGCGAGTCCGGATCCTCGGCGAGCAACTCGCCGAGTTCCAGGATTTCCTGTGCTTGGTGCTGCAGGGCGTCCCATGTGGCTAGCGTCTTGTGCAGTCGATCCAGCTCTTGGGATAGGGCGCGGGCATGTTGCGGATCCCCCCAGAAGCCCGGCTCCGCCGCTTCCTGTTCCAGTTCGGCGATGCGCGCCTGCTTGCCGGACAGGTCAAAGCCGCCTCCGTGTGCTCTCTATCCGCTCCAGCAGTCTGCGTGCGTCTTCTTGTATCGAGGACATGAGGGGTCGCTCCTTGTCGGCTTTCAGTCGAACAGAGCCGCCGCAAATACGTCGGCTTCGAATCGGGCAATGTCGGCGATGCCTTCCCCGGTGCCTACGAACCGGATGGGCAGGCCCAGGGTATCCCGGATGCTGATTATGGAACCGCCCTTGCTGGAACCGTCCAGCTTGGTGACTACGATGCCGGTCACCCCGGCCGCCTCCTTGAACTTTGCGGCTTGAATCAAGGCGTTTTGGCCGGACGCCGCGTCCAGCACCAGCAGCACCTCATGGGGGGCTTGGTGTACCAGCTTGCCGGCTACCGTGCGCAGCTTCTGCAGTTCCCGCATCAAGTTGAATTTCGTATGCAGGCGCCCCGCCGTGTCCACCAACAACAGGTCTGCCCCGCGGCTTTCCTGACTGGCGCGGATGGCGTCGTACACGACGGCTCCGGGGTCGGAGCCTTGGCCATGGGAGATCACGTCCACGCCGGCGCGCTCGCCCCAGATTTGGAGTTGCTCCACGGCGGCGGCCCGAAACGTATCGGCGGCGGCCAACACCACTTTGCGTCCCCGCGTGCGATAGCGGTGCGCCAATTTGCCGATCGTGGTCGTTTTGCCGGCCCCGTTGACGCCGATGACGAACACTACGGTGAGCAGCCGCCTCTCCTCCATGGGGAAATCGGGACTGGATTCGAGCCGCAGGGCTACTTGCTCCCGCAGGACCTGATACGCCAAGTCCGGCGTCGCCGTGCCCAGTCTCTGCACACCGGCTTTGGTGTCGGCGACGAGGGCCTCGGCCGTGTCGAGGCCGACATCGCCCATGATCAGATTGTCTTCCAATTCTTCCCAGGTCGCATCCGTGACGATACTGGTTTGGAAGACACTCCGTACTTTGCCCCACCAGTTCCGGCGCGGCTTTTGCAATTGGGAACGCAGCGACATGCGGGCTGGGCGGAGGCGACAAGGGGCAGGGACGCCAAAGAAAGCCCCTGCTGCCGCGGAATTCTAGCACGCGGCCGTCGCGTGCGAGGCAGCAATCCGGCTAGGGCGCGTAATCGGTCGTGACGTATAATGCGCCTGTCGGTATTAATCGGGTCGTTGCCGCCCCACGCGGCTGATCTCCAGTGGCGTGGGCGGGTGGCCTCGGGTCGGATCCCGGTTCCCCCATTCCTAATTTCAGAGACGCGAGGGTTGGTTTCACCTTGATAGTCCACTGCCCTGTCAGCAAGTTTCGGACGTCCGCGGAATCCTTTCCTCTGACCTGTCCTCTGACCGGAGCACCTCTGGAATTCACGGAGTTTCTCGATTTCGATCCCAACCGCATCGACCCTGCGCTCCCCGGTCAGTGGCGCTATCGGCCGTGGCTACAGCCCTACGATCAGACCGACTCGTTCATCACGCTAGGGGAGGGTTGGACGCCGCTGCTGCAGGGCCGCTGGGGCGCGCGGGACGTGCTGTGGAAACTGGATTCCAACATGCCTACCGGCAGCTACAAGGACCGGGGCGTGAGCGTAATGGTCAACTGGTTCCGGCATTACGGGTTTCAGACCGTGATGGACGACTCCAGCGGCAATGCCGGAGCCAGTCTGGCGTGTTACGCTGCCCGGGCGGCGTTGCATGCGCGGATATTCGTGCCGGCCGCCGCCCCGGAACCGAAGAAGAGTCAGATTTCCATTTACGGGGCCGAGTTGGTCGAGGTGGAAGGTCCCCGTTCTTTGGTCGCCGCCGCCGCCGCCGCCGCGCTGAGCCATGAAGTGGGCTATGCTTCGCATGCTGCGCACCCGGCGTTTCTGTTAGGCCAGATGTCGGTGGCGTGGGAAATCTGGGAGCAGTTAGGCGGCAGAGCGCCGGCCTGGCTGGCGGGTCCGGCGGGCAACGGCGGCCTGATGTTGGGCGCCTGGCGCGGCTTCGAGCTGCTGGCCCGTTCGGGATTGATTGCGGCGCTGCCCAAGCTGCTGGTAGTGCAGGCGCAAGGCTTCGATCCTTTGCACAAAGCCTTCGAAGGAGACTATCAGACGGTCACGCCGATACCCAGTCCTCCGGCCCCTTCGGTGGCCGACGGCATATCCATCGTGGACCCCGCGCGGGGCCAGAGCCTGCTGACGGCGATCTACCAGTCGATGGGATTCGCCGCCAGCGTCAACGACGACGCCATTCTGTCGGCCCAGCGGGAGATGGCCGGCCTGGGATTCTTTGTGGAACCCACGAGCGCCGCGGTGTGCGCGGCTCTGACCCGGCATATGGATATGCTCGCCGACGGCGACGACATTGTCGTCATTCTCAGCGGCACAGGCCTGAAGAACCCGCCCCTAGTCTAAGCGCGTCCCGGTGTGCGGCCCCCCGAGGGCCTCGCGGGCATGGCTAGGCCTACCGGGGAGCCGTGGAGCTCCATGCGCAGCAACGGGCTGCCGCCTGCGGCATTCTCGGTTACGCCGAAAACGGCGTCTGCATACTCCAGCCCGTGTCGATGGCGGGCAATCAAAATGAACCGGGTGTGCTGGGCCAATGTCGGAGGGGACAGCTCCGTCCGTCAGGTACGTACCTGCAATTCCGCGGCCGCCAGTCTACGCGTGGTCGCCGTCTGTTCGTCCTGCAGTCGATGCCAATCCTCGCCCGACGCCTTAAACGGCGTCGGGCCTGCTTTGCCATGTGCGAAAGCGACCCTTGCAGGTCCCGCGGTGCTTGACGGCCGGGAGCCAGAGGATCGGCGATGTATGCCGGCGCCTACGCTCCGCGGCTTGTTTCTCGTGAATCAGGCCCCAGGCTCCGGCTGCCTCTGCGACGATGCGGCGCTGCGCCGGACTCGCGGGGCGAAACGGGTCACAGTGGCCCTGCCGCGTCGGACTGAAGTGCCTCTCGGCTAGGCGGGTGCGGTGACCCTTCAACCGGTACTCGCTCCCGCCGTCTCGATATCCAATCCGCTTGATGTCGAAACGGCGTCCTGTCCTCGAGGGAAATCTGCACTGCCGCCAAGTTGGGCGCCGCGAGGCCGTTTCCCGGCGCTGGCGGATCAGCTCTGTGGACTTCCTGATCCGCAGTGCGGCAAACGCCCAGGCCACCGCCGCGGCCAGATTGCTTTTGCCGCGCCGTTGAGTCCTACTCTGGCAGTCAAACCCGAACTCGGTTCCCAACGGGTACTCGTGCCAAAGGTCTTGAAGCCCCTGAGGGGGACGGAGCGCAGTTTCCTCTTCCCGATTGTCGGCCGTATGCCCTGTGCGGATTCAGAACAGAACCGCCACGACACCCACCGCGGTCGCGGCCAACCCGAGTCCCAGCATAGGTTTTTGCAGCGGCCACGCAACCGCCGGATCAAGTCGACGTCGCCACAGCCAGGGGCTCAGACCGAGATGGGTCGTCCCCAAGCCGGCCAAGAGCACAACCTGACCCCATGGGACGGCGGCATTGGCAAAGCGCACCCAGCCGCTCGCGTCGGATCCCCCGACGATGTGGATCAGCCCGGTCAAAAAGTAAGCGACATAGTTGGCGCCGTGGGCCGTCAGTCCAGAACCTGTGAGGCCCCCGGTGACCAGCGATCCGGCCGTGGCCAGCAGCACTCTCCCCGCTAGGGGTATCCACCTTGCGGCAGCCGGCGGCCCGGCAGCCGCCCCGGCATAGTACGGCTCGAGCCACTGTACCAAGGGAGACGGATCCGGTATCAGCGACCATCCGAAAGCCGCCTCGGCATGGTACAGCTCGAGCCACAGGCGTCGCAACTCGAAGCCGTGCGGCAGTATCCTTTCCAGTACTGCCATGTTCCAGCTTCCCAGCAGCAGCAGAAAGCCGACTTGAGTTCCCGTCCACAACAGAAACACCGAGACATGTCGGCCCGCAGGTCCGTATCGGGCCGCCAGCGCGGTGAAGATCCACAGCCCTGTCCCTTGCATCCCGAGCATCATCCAATACCGACCCCCCAGGATCGGCAGCAGACTGGTGAGCAAAGCAAAGACGCCGCATAGAAAGTAAAATATCCAATCAGAGGTCGGACGGTAGGTTTCCATGCAAGAGACGGTCCGGCGCCGCGAGACGCGCCTGTGGGGCGCCAAAGTGAGATTATGGTAGTACATGCTTGAAGTATTCAGTCCTTTTCACCTTTGGCGGGCGAGCGGGTACGATCCCGGTCAATTGGGTATTTATGCCCGCTACGCCATCTGGTTTATAGGTTGTTCCGTCCTGGTGGAAACGCTGGTCAGGAGCGGCGAGCAGTTTATCGCCAACGTCAAGGGGAAGGCCCTCTTCTGGTTCCAAGTCAGGTCCTTCGTCGGTTTGGGATTGACCTATGCGGCGTGCTTCTGGGCCATGTACGGCGTGCTGACCATGGGATTTGGGCAAAGCGTAGAGGCGCTGGCCTTTGCCGGGGCCGTCGGGTTGGCGGTGCTGCCGCGGGTTTACGTGATCTATGGGCTAATTCCCTATATCGGCCGGACTTTGCAGCGTTTAATTGACATATGGTCTCTTGTCCTGTTGTTTCTGGCTCTTCGTCAAGGAGTGAATATAGAATCGGGACCCCTATGGATCCTGTGGGGGACCGGCTTGGGCTGTTACCTGGGAGTCCGCAGATTGCTGAACTCCTGGGAACGGGTGCCCTGGACGGCCCCAGTCGATGCCTAGGCCTTGGTGCGGTTTGTCGGGTGAAGTGGGATGAACGGCATATTGAGCGATTTTGAGTTGGACGCCGCCTTTTGGCTATGGACAGTACTGCATTTGGGGCTGTTCTGGTTGGCCATCTACCCGATCGCCATGTTGCGCGGTTTCGTGCGTAACGGCGAGCAGTTGACTATCCACTCCCGGGTAGTGCCGCCCGAAGGCAATGTGCGGAGGCAGCGTAGTCTGAACGAAGCCTATGTCCTGTTCCTTTCCGGCATCGGCCGGGTTTCTTCGCATACCTATAGCCAGCGGGAAAGAGGCATTTTGCAACGAATTGCCGACCTGTGCCCGCGGGCAGTCGTGCTGGACGACGTCTTCGCCTACTCCATCAACAACCTTCCGCTGACCGAAGACCGGTCTCTGAGCGTCTTGTGGCGGTGGGCCATGCGGCAGAAACTCAAGAAACGCAAATTGAACGCCCTGCTTGGATATTTGATCAACTTGCGCAACATCGTGCAGGTCGCCACCTCGGGCGACCGGCGCTATGCCCAGGTCTACAACAAAGGCTTTTCCGACGTGCTGGTCCATCATCTGCAGCAATATGGATACGATCTGGACAATCCCAAACCGCTCTTTCTGGTTTCCTACAGCGGGGCGGGTCAGATTGCGGCCGGCGCCGTGCAACCGCTGCGGGAAAAATATGGATTGCCCGTGTACGCCATGATGCTGGCCTGCTTCTTCACCGACGGCCCCGGCGTGGTGGCCGCCAACCATGTTTGGGAGTTTTTCGGTACTATGGACAAGGCGTACCGCTTCTTTCATGCCGTGACTCCCAGCCGCTGGCTGCGTCTCGGCCATAGCGCTTGGTCCGAGTACTTTCGGCAAGGGGGCGTGACCCAGGTAGATATGGGCGCCATGCGACATACGGGCCGGGGAGGATACCTGGATCGGAACAGTACGCTGCCCAACGGGGTGCGCTACATCGATCACACGGCGGCGCAATTTGCCGAAGTCATCAACAGCATCAGCACCCGACATGCACATGAACAAGCGACGTGACGGCGCGGTCCGCCCGCACTTGCCGCGCGTAGGGCATGGATTATGACGGCCGACAACGTCAGGACTCGTTTTGCCCCCAGTCCAACGGGGGCGGTCCACTTGGGATCCCTCCGCACAGCCCTTTTCGCCTGGCTCTGGGCCCGGCATTCCGCGGGCGATTTCGTGTTGCGGATCGAAGACACGGACGCCAAGCGCTTCGATCCGGACAGTACGGCCGGCATTATGGAAAGCCTGCGCTGGTTGGGACTGGATTGGGACGAGGGGCCGGACGTAGGGGGACCCTTTGGTCCCTATACGCAGAGCGAAAGGGGGGACCTCTATCGGGAGCATGCCCAGCAGCTGCTCTCTGCAGGCAAGGCCTATCGCTGCTTTTGTCCCCCGGAACGCCTGCAGCAACTGCGGAAAACGCAGAAAGCGGCCAAGCAGCAACCCAGATACGACGGCGCCTGTCGACACGTGACCGCCAGCGCCGCGGCCGCCCGGGCGGCCGCCGGAGAGCCGTTCACGGTCAGATTGCGTCTGCCGGCGCGCCCTCGGATCACGGTGCGTGACGTCGTGCGCGGCGACATTACCGTCGCTGTTTCCACGCTGCAGGACGTCATTCTGCTCAAGAGCGACGGCATGGCCGTCTACCATCTGGCGGCGGTAGTCGACGATCACTATATGCGCATATCCCATGTGCTGCGTGGAGAGGAGTGGATCGCTACGGCGCCGTACCACGTATTGTTGTACGACGCCTTTGGGTGGGAAATGCCCGCCTGGGTGCACTTGCCGGTCATTCTGAATCCGGACGGCAAGGGCAAGATGAGCAAGCGGCACCAAGGAGCACGGCAACTGCCGGTGACCGTGAAGGACTTCATGACGGCCGGCATCTTGCCGGACGCCATGTTCAATTTCCTGTCCCTCTTGGGTTGGACTCCGGACGCCTCGACCGAACTCTTCACCCGCCAGGAACTGATCGACAAGTTCGCACTGACCATGATCTCCCCGTCGGCGGCCCACATGCCGTACGACAAATTGGATTGGATGAATGCGGAATATCTGCGCAGACTGTCGCCGCAGGAATTCCGCGACGCGACCCTGCCTTTCGTAGCCCGCGCTTTCGACCGACCGGAGACCGCAGTGGCGCAAATGACGGGTCTGCACTATGTGCTGCCCGAAATTCAGACGCGGGTCAAGACTCTGGGAGAGGTCGCCGATTGGCTGCCGTGGGCATTCAAGTCCGCTGCCGACATGACGTACGCGCCCGTGGACATCTTGATCGGGCGCAAGTTGGATGCCCGGCAGAGCGCGGAGGTGCTGGAAGCCGGTCAGGCCCTGTCGGCACAGGCCAGTCCCTTCGAACCTGCCGTGTTGCGGGAAGTGTTTCGCGGCGCGGCGCAAAACCTGGACATGCCGCTGGGAAGTCTGCTGGGGCCGATACGAGGGGCGCTCTCCGGCTCCCGAGTGTCGCCCCCCTTGTTCGAAATGATGGCGGCCCTGGGTCGGGACGAGTGCCGGCAGAGGCTCTGCCGAGCGCATGCCGTACTCACGGCAGAGCCTGCGGCAGCGTCTTGACGGCGGATGGCGGATCGCCGGGCTCTTTCCGCTCGGCATGGCCGAGCGGAACAGGGCATGTTGGCAACACCTTTCGGAGATCGCATATACTTGGGAAGCCTCCGTAGCTTAAGGAGGCCTTTGGGGGATAGTTTAATCGGCAGAACACATGACTCTGGATCATGTAGTCGGGGTTCAAATCCCTGTCCCCCAGTCCTCTGTTCCGGCGTGCACTCGGGGGACCACAGCCCACATCGTGAGCGGAATTGACTGATACGCATATACGGACCTTGGCGACGTGCATGGGAGATCTCGTCTCGGATCTCTGGGCCACGCTGGACACGGGTCAACGCCGGGCCCTGCGCCTGAACTTCGCAGAGGAAGCGGAACGCACCTTCTGGGACTACACGCCGCGCGAACGGCGGGGGCTTGCCTTGCGGGACATGGACCGTGCGCAGCAGCAAATGGTCACTAAATTGCTGAAGACGGCTCTGAGCCGCCGGGGTCTGAATACGGTCTCGATCATCATGGCCTTGGAGACCATTCTGGACGCCCGCGAGGATTTTACGCGTCCCTTGCCCGGGCGGGACTTCGCCAACTATGTTCTGACCCTCTTTGGGCTGCCTGACGATCAGGAACCTTGGGGATGGCGTTTCGAAGGCCACCATGTGTCTCTGCACTACACCATTTCCCAGGGCTTGGTCGTTTCGCCCTTCCCGCTGTTTCTCGGCGCCAATCCCCGCGAGTGCGAGTTGGCGGGCGGCACGTCGTTGCGGCCCCTGAGGGCATTCGAGGACGAGGCGCGGGAATTCTTGGATTTGCTGGACCCCGAGCAGCAACGCCAGGCTCTGCTGACCCCCCATGCTCCCCGCGACATCATGATGGGCAATCGTTCTCGGGTTGCCTATGGCAGGCCGCCGCTGTTCGCCGTGCCGGCCTGGCAGCGCGAGACCGGCGCATCGGACCGCGATCTGCAGGCGCTGTCCCTCGACCGGCAGGCCGCCGGCGTAGATGCCCGCGCGCTTTCGGCGGTCCAAACCGCCCATTTGGTCCAGCTGATTCGGAAGTATCTGGAATGCTTGCCGGACGCCTTGGCGGCCGCGGAAAGCCGGAGGTTGGAGAACCTGGTGGACCGGCCGCTCCATTTCGCTTGGGCGGGCGGCCGGATTTTGGACGAAGCCTGCTATTACCGCATTCAGGCCCCCGACTTCCTGATCGAATTCGACAATTATCAGAACGACGCCAACCACGTGCACGCAGTGTGGCGGGATCCGGCCAACGACTTTGGCCGGGACCTCTTGGCACAGCATTACGCCGCACATCACTGATTCGCCGCCTGGCTCCGCGGGTCGACGAGACGGCACTTTGATAAGATCTTGGATTGGCTTCCTCCCATCTGCCGGCCATGTCCGATTCAGCTCCGCTTGTCGCCCCAGCCTCCGAGACCACCGCGACCGATGCCGCGGCCGGTCTAGATTTCATCCGGGCCCGGATCCGGGCGGATCGAGAAACGGGCAAGTTCGACGGCCGCGTGGCGACGCGGTTTCCGCCCGAGCCCAACGGCTTTCTCCACATCGGACACGCGAAAGCGGTTTTGCTCAACATGGAACTGGCGCGCGAATTCGGCGGTCGCTTCAATTTGCGCTTTGACGACACCAACCCCCGGAACGAAGCTCCGGAATTCGTGGAGGCTGCCCAGCAGGACCTGACCTGGCTGGGCGTGCAGTGGGACGGCAGCCCCAAGTTCGCTTCGGGATATTTCGAACAGCTGTATCTCTGGGCTACCGATTTAATTGCGAAAGGCAAAGCCTACGTAGACGATCTCACGGCAGACCAAATCAGAGAATACCGCGGCACTTTGACCGAGCCCGGCCGGAACAGCCCTTATCGCGACCGCTCGGTCCCCGAAAATCGAGAACTTTTCGCGCGCATGCGCGCCGGAGACTTTCCCGACGGCTCCAAGGTCTTGCGGGCCAAGATCGACATGGCGTCCGCGAACCTGAATCTGCGCGACCCGATCCTCTACCGCATTCTGCGGGCGACGCACCACCAGACCCAGGATGCATGGTGCATCTATCCCACCTACGACTGGGCCCATGGCCAAAGCGACTCGATCGAAGGGATTACCCATTCCCTGTGCTCGCTGGAATTCGCGGATCACAATCCCCTGTATCAATGGTTTCTGCAAGAACTGGGCATCTATGCCCCGGTACAGATCGAGTTCGCCCGTCTGGAACTGACTCACATCATCGTCAGCAAACGCGTGCTCAACGCCTTCATCCAGCAAGACCTGTTGGACGGCTGGGACGATCCCCGCATGAGCACGCTGGCCGGCTTGCGCCGGCGCGGCGTCCCTGCGGCGGCCATCCGGGAGTTCTGTCGGCAGGTGGGCGTAGCCAGGACCAACAGCATGGTGGAGACACAGCTCTTCGACCATTGCGTCCGTCGGGAACTCAACCGCACGGCTCTGCGCCGCATGGGGGTCGTCGACCCGGTGAAACTGATCGTGACCAACTATCCCGAGGACCGGCAAGAGGAGTTCGCGGCCGTCAACAATCCGGAAGACGCCAGCGCAGGGACCCGTTCCGTTACGTTCAGTCGTGAGTTGTACATCGAAAGGGCCGATTACCAGGACAATCCGCACCGCAAGTTCCATCGCCTGGCCATCGGCCAACGCGTGCGGCTGCGCTATGCCTATATCGTGACCTGCACAGGGGTCAGGCACGACGCGGCGGGGACGGTGACGGAAGTGCATTGCACCTACGATCCGGCCACGCGGGGAGGCTCGACGCCGGACGGCAGCAAAGTGCGCGGCACGATCCATTGGGTAGATTGCGGCACGGCACTGGACGCCGAAGTCCAACTGATCGATCATCTTTTCCTGGACCCCAACGTCGCCCATAAGAAGGCCGACGAAGCGGTGGCCGTCTTCAATCCGGATTCCCGAAAGATCGTGCGGGGGGTCAAAGTCGAGCCCGCCGTAGTGCACGATGCCCGGGCCGACACCATCCAGTTGGAACGCCAGGGATATTTCCGCCAAGACCACAAGGCTGCCCCGGGACAAATTTCGCTGATCCGGACCGTGGCCCTGCGCGATTCCTGGAAACGCATCGCCAGACAGGCCAATTGACGTGCCCCAGGCATCCGCATCCATGGTCGTCTTCGCCCGGTCTCGCCTTGGCCTGCAACGCTGCGGCCCGCCTGCCGACACCGTCGACCCGGCGGCCCGGATCCCGCAGTGAAGCAAGTCATCGTGTCTGCCGCCTTGGTCGGGTCGCGGCCGACCAAGGCGATGAATCCGGCTGTGCCCTATACTCCCGCCGAGATTGCCCAAAGCGCTTTCGAGTCCTTTCAGGCCGGAGCTGCCATAGTGCATGTCCATGTGCGCGATCCCGAGACCGGCAGGCCCAGCTCGGCGCTCAGCCTCATGCGCGAGACCGTGGAACGCATCCGCGACCTTTGTCCGGTGCTCATAAACCTCACCACGAGCGGCTTCGATCTGGCAGACCAGAGCGTAGACTCACGACTGGCTCCCTTGACCCTGCAACCCGAGATCTGCTCGTTGGACGTAGGTTCGCTCAATTTCCTGGATCGGCCCTTCGCGAATCCGCCGGACTGGGGCGTGGCCGCCGCCCGCCGCACGCAGGAGCTAGGGATCAAACCGGAGCTGGAAGTCTTCGACTTGGGTCACGTCGCACAGGCACGGCACCTCGTGGACTCGGGTCTGGTAGATCCGCCCCCGTGGTTTCAGTGTTGTCTGGGCATCCAATGGGGACTTCCGGGTACTATCGACAATCTGGTGTATATGCACCGCCAACTCCCGGCCGAGGCGGAGTGGTCCGTCTTGGGCGTGGGCGCCGCCCAACTCACGTTGACTACCGTGGCCCCTTTGCTGGGTGGCCACATTCGAGTGGGTTTCGAAGACAATCTGTACTATGCCCGGGGGCAATTGGCCCGTAACAACGCCCAACTGGTGGAACGCGCCGTGCAGATTCTGGAACTGTTGAATCTACAGGCGGCCGATGTCGGCGCGGCGCGGCGTATATTGGGACTGGCCTGAGGTCACGGTCACCGGGCAGCCAGGTCGCAAGGCAGGAGATTCCCTCTATGGATCTGTTTGAATACCAGACCAAGCAACTGTTTCGCCAGGCGGGACTGGCCGTCCCCGCCGGGGACGTGGCGGCAACCCCGCTGCAGGCCCGGGAGTTGGCCGTCCGGTACGGCTCTGCAGTCGCGGTCAAAGCGCAGGTCCTGGTGGGAGGCCGCATGAAAGCCGGCGGCATCCGTCTGGTGTCTTCGCCTCCCGCAGCGGCACAGGCGGCGCAGGACATTCTGGGCATGGACATCAAAGGACATACGGTCCGCAAGGTACTGATAGAGGCCCGATCCGAAATCGTGCAGGAGCTGTATCTCGCGGCTATGGTGGACCGAGATGCCCAGAGGCTGATGCTGATGGCCAGCGCCGCCGGCGGCATCGACATCGAAGAGGTGGCATCCGCAACGCCGGAGAAAATCCGGAGAGTCTACGTGCACCCCTTGCTGGGCTTGCGTTCCTATCAAGGTATGCAGTTGGCCAAGGAACTGGAGCTGCCCGACACGCTCTGGCCGAAATTCGCCCGCGTCGCCCGGAGCCTGTTCGAGGCTCTGACCGCCAACGACGCGGAGTTGGCGGAGATCAATCCGTTGGTCATCGACGCCCGGAAGGAATTTGTGGCGTTGGACGGGAAAATGAGCATCGACGACAATGCGCTGCCCCGGCAATCCCATCTGGTCACGGCGGAAACGGAAGAGCCGGGCAATGCCTTGGAGCGTCGCGCCAAGGCGGCCGGTCTCCACTTTGTGCATTTGGGGGGGGACGTTGCTTGCATGGGCAATGGTGCGGGCCTGGCCATGGCCACCATGGACGCCATCCAATACTTTGGGGGCCGTCCCGCCAACTTCTTGGACATCGGCGGGGGCGCCACCATAGAGCAGGTGACTCAAGCCTTGGAGATCATGACCAGCGATCCGGCCGTGAAAGCGTTGCTGGTCAATGTCTCCGGGGGCATTACCCGTTGCGACGAAGTGGCCACCGGCATCGCCGCCGCCCTCCAGCAGAATCACGTCGGCGTGCCGTTTGTGACGCGCCTCGTGGGCACCAATGAAGAACAAGCTCGGGAAATTCTGGCTCCCTACGACGTTACGTTCGCCCGCACTTTCACCGAAGCTGCGCAAGGAGCCGTGAACTTGGCCAAGGAAAACGCCTAGATGAGCATTCTGATCGACGAGCACACGCGCATTTTGGTGCAAGGCTTGACCGGCCGCCAAGGCAATTTCCAGGCCCGCCGCATGCAGGCCTACGGAGCCCGAATCGTGTCCGGGGTCACGCCGGGCAAAGGGGGGACGCGGTCCTTGGGCGTCGCCGTCTACGATACGGTGGCCGAGGCCGTGGCCGCCGACCCGATTGATGCCACCATCATTTTCGTACCTGCCCCCTTTGCGGCCGACGCCATGATCGAGGCGGCGGCGGCCGAGATACCGTTGATCGTGTGCATCACGGAACATGTACCGGTGCACGACATGATCGAGGTGAGAGAGTACGTACGGATCCAGGGGTGTCGATTGCTGGGCCCCAACTGTCCCGGCCTGATCTCCCCCGGCAAATCGAAGATCGGCATTATGCCCAACCATGTGTTTCAGCGGGGAACGACCGGGATAGTGAGTCGGTCGGGTACCCTCACCTACGAGGTGGCGTTCGCGTTGTCTCACAAAGGCATCGGGCAGAGTACCGTGATCGGGATTGGGGGCGATCCGGTCAAGGGATTGGACTTTGTCGACGTGCTGCAGCTCTTCGAGGCCGATCCCGAGACCGAGAACATCGTCCTAATCGGGGAGATCGGCGGGACGGACGAGCAGAGGGCGGCGCGGTATGTGCAAGAGTACGTCCGGAAGCCGGTAATCGGCTTGGTCGCCGGCGTTTCGGCCCCGCCGGGTCGGCGCATGGGGCACGCCGGGGCCATCGTGTCGGGCGGCTCGGATACATCCGCGGCGGCCAAGATCGAGGCTTTGAAAGCCTGCGGATTGACGGTGGCCGACCACCCCGAGCAAATTGCAGATCTCGTACCGGCGTAAGCCTCGATGCGGCGCCGGCTCCCAAACGGGCAGGGCGGACGCCGTTGTATACTGGAATTTTGCATTGCCGTCGCCCATACGGTCGAAGCAGCGGCTTCGGGGTTGCTGCCGCCTGCCGGCGAACGGCCAGGCTGTACGTGCCACTGCAATCCGGGGAAAGCCACGGCACGCACTGTAGCCCCTGTCGATTCCGGGGTTAGTCGGAGGTTCATTGCATGAACGGGGAATTGGGTATTTCTGCCAGTCGGAGCATGGTCTACGCGCCCTCTGAAGCCGTGGTTGCCGATTCGGGTCTGCCTGATTACTTGGAGGTCAGGAAAACGGCGGCCCAGAATCCGGTAGCCTTCTGGGAGGCACAGGCCAAGGAATTGTTGGACTGGTTTCAGCCTTTTACGCAAGTCCTGAACGATGCCGAGGCGCCGTTCTTCAAATGGTTCGAGGATGGACAAACGAATATCGCCTTGAACGCCCTCGACCGGCATATGTCTACCTGGCGCAAGAACAAGGTGGCTTTCGTGTGGGAGTCCGAACAGGGCGAAACCCGGACTTACAGCTATCTGCAGCTGGGTCGGGAAGTGAACCGTTTCGCCAATGTCCTCAAGGCGCAAGGCGTCGAGCGAGGCGACACGGTCACCATTTACATGGGCCGTGTGATGGAATTGGTCGTGGCGATGCTGGCCACGACCAAGATCGGGGCCGTGCACAGCGTGGTCTACGGGGGCTTCAGCGAGCAGGCGTTGGCGAGCCGGATTGAAGATTGTCGTAGCAAGGTGTTGATTACCTGCGACGGGGCCTGGTTACGCGGCAAGACCGTGGAACTCAAGGATATTGCGGATGCCGCGGTGGCCCGGAGCCCTATCGTGGAAAGCATGATCGTGGTCCGGCGTACGGAGCAGGCAGTCTCCATGGCGCCCGGTCGGGACCACTGGCTGCACGACTTGTTGGCGGACCCGGCCATCAGCTCTGTTTGCGAAACCGAAGTCATGTCCGCCGAGGATCCGCTCTTCATCCTCTACACTTCGGGGACTACCGGTAAGCCGAAGGGGGTCCTGCATACGCATGGGGGATATCAAGTCCAGATCGCCGCTACGCTCCAGTATGCCTTCGACATGAAGGACGAGGATATATGGTGGTGTGCCGCCGATCCGGGCTGGATCACGGGGCACAGCTACATCGTGTACGGTCCCTTGATACTGGGCGCCACCAGCGTCATGTACGAAGGCGCGCCGGGTTATCCGCAGCCGGATCGCTGGTGGGAGATCGTGGATCGGTACGGCGTGACTATTCTTTATACGGCCCCCACGGCCATCCGCGGCCTGATGCGCTTCGGCGAGGAATGGCCCCTGCGCCACCGCTTGGATTCTCTGCGTTTGCTGGGTACCGTGGGCGAACCCATCAATCCTGAAGCCTGGCGTTGGTATCACAGACTCATCGGCAAGAATCAGTGTCCCGTAATCGATACCTGGTGGCAAACCGAGACCGGCGGCTTCATGATCACGCCCACACCGGTGGTGCCGCTCAAGCCCGGCAGCGCCACGCTCCCCTTCGCCGGCGTGCTCGCCGACGTGGTGGACGAGGCCGGAAACTCTTGTCGCGCCAACGAAGAGGGGTCGCTGGTCATCAAACATCCCTGGCCGGGCATGTTGCGCACCGTCTGGGGGGACCCCGAACGCTATGTGGCGCAATATTGGTCTGAATTCAAGGAGCAGGGCTGGTACTTCCCGGGAGACAGCGCCCGCCGGGACGAAGACGGATATATTTGGATCATCGGCAGGATGGACGACGTCATCAAGGTCAGCGGGTATCGCTTGGGGACTGCGGAAATCGAAAGCGCCCTGGTCAGCCATCCCAGCGTGGCCGAAGCCGCGGTGATAGGCCTCCCGGACGAACTGCGCGGCAATCGGATCAGTGCCCATTGCCTCCTCAGCGAAGGCGTGGCCGCTTCGCCGGAATTGGCGGATGCTCTGAAGGCCCATGTACGTCACGAAATAGGCCCCATCGCAGTACCGCAAGAGATAGAATTCACTACATCCTTGCCCAAGACGCGCAGCGGCAAAATCATGCGCCGCCTGCTGAAGGCGCAGGCCCTGGGCGAACCCCTGGGCGACACCAGCACGTTGGAAGACTGATTTCGTTTTTGCATTTTTGAGGAGATTGCCATGTTGATCCGAGCCCGGAGATCGTTGATTGTCTTGGTGGGCGTATTTGCCCTGGCCCTTGTGCTGGCAGGATGCGCGCCCACGGGGCCGGCGTTGATTCCTTGCAGCGAAATGGCTCCGGATACTTCCGGCGCCATGCCGGACTTAGGTGGGTGTGAATTGCGCGTTGCGGTCGAGAACGCTTATCAACCCTTCAATTTCATCGATACCGAAACCGGCGAAGGCGTAGGGTACGACTACGACGCCTTTGCCGACATCTGCAATCGGCTGAACTGCGTGCCCACCTTCATCGAAACCAGCTGGGACGCCATGGTGGCCGTGATGTCGGGCGAAGGCGAATTCTCGGCCTTCGACGTGGGGGCGGACGGCATCACCATTACGGCCGAGCGGGGACAGCATGTGGACTTCTCGATGCCCTTCATATCCACCGAACAGGTCCTGCTGGTACGGTTGGACGAAGATCGATTTGCACAGCCCAGCGAATTTGCGGCGATGGACGACCTGATGGTCGGTACCCAGTTGGGCACCACGAATTACTATGCTTCGGTGGATTTGGTGGGCGAAGATCGGATCGTCGCCTATGATCAGTTCGGGACGGCGGTCCAGGCCTTGCTGAGCGGGGATGTAGACGCCGTGATGATCGACAGCGTCGCGGGCATGGGTTACATGGGAGTCAACGCGGACCAACTGAAGGTGACGGGCGCGGCGGTCCAGAATGAAGAATTGGGTTTTATTTTGGCCAAGGACAGCCATCTTACCTCCAGCATCAACCAGGCTTTGGCAGCCATGGAAGAGGACGGCACGCTCCAAGATCTCTTCGACAAGTGGTTCTAACACCGTGAGGGCATGAATTCCGGCGATTCCGGCAGCAGAAGTCCCGCTAGGGCGGCCGCACGCCGGCGTGCGGCCGCCCTTTGTTTTCCACGGCGGATCCGGGGACGTAGGTATGCGGACTATTGGGCTGGAACTGCGGGATTCGACAATGCAGGGCCATGAAGGCGGCGGAAGCCGCTGAGCCCTATTTGGTAGATCTTCCCGATAGCTATCCCCGGCGGCCGCATGAATCCTTCCCGCCCGCCGTCTCGGTCGTCCGGGGACCTCGGTGCCCCCCTCGGTCTCCGCGGCCGCAGACGGCCTGCAAGCCCTGGGTTCTCCGGCTGCGCTACGACCTGGAGACGGATAGGAACGAATACTCCCCCTTAGGCCCACATGCCCCTACCCAGGGGACACAGGGTCTGCTGCCTATGCTTCCGCCCTAGGCAAGAGTGCGGATGAATCGGGGGGTGACGACGGCAGCAGGGAGTTGTGCTATGCGCGTAGGGTCGGAGGCTACCCCTGCAATCTAGGGGATGTCGTCCAACTAGGGCTTTGCAGGTACCCTGAGGGGACACACAGTAGGGAGGAGCCTCGCCTGACCGCCGCGCCCCGGCGCCCGCCCTCTCGGACCGCGTCGGGCCACGTTGGGAACCCCCTCGGCCGGGAGGTCCGGGCCCGGGGGGCACCCCGCCGCGGACCCCCGGTAGTTTCGGCATGCCGGGTTGGGGTGCTGGGGACTCAATTAGTTTGACGATACCCCCGCATACAGGACCACTCGGTTCCCGATCCTGACTGCACCCCAGGAACTCCTGCCGCCGTGGCCTGGGGGGCACCTGGGCGGGGTCGAGG
>DAOUKB010000068.1:0-28242 GCA_034421855.1 Anaerolineales bacterium | reverse complement strand
AAGCCGAAAGACTGCCAAACGCCGACTGCGGCAATGGAAGCCAAGGCTTGGTGAATGTCGAGCAAAAACTTCTGCGCCGGAATTCCTACCAAGCCCAGCATGTAGTTGATGGGGGCATCCTCCCGGGGCGACAGAAAGCGCCGGAAGACCAGGGCCAGTACGGCGATGTTGGTGACGTTCGGCAGAAAGTAAATAGACCGAAAGAAGCGCATGCCGCGCAGTCTCTGGTTGACCAAAATGGCTACCACCAGAGATACGCATACGATGGGCGGCACATACAGCAGAGCAAAAAGAGCGGTGTTCTTGAGAGCTTGGTGGAGGCGTTCGTCGGCCACCATATCGCCAAAGTGTCCCAGCCCCACGAATTCCGAGTAGCTCAACAGATCGGTTTTGTACAGCGCATTCCGGAACATGCTGAGCCAGGGAACGAGATTGAACGTCAAGAAGACGACGAGATTGACGAGAATAAAGGGGTACCAAGGCAACGATTCCTTGATCCGGCGCCCCATATCCGACGCGGGCAGGGCCTTTATAGAGCTGGGCGCCATAACTGATTTATGTCAAATATGGGCAGCGGGACAGGCAAGATCTATTCTTGCCTGTCCCGCTGCTTCGGCTTGGTACACGGTATGGCGTGTATGGCCGAAACTAGGCTTTGGCCGCCAGCAGGGCATCGATTTCGGTCTGCATCGTTTCCAGGGCCTCGTCTACGGAACTGTGGCCCAACACGGCCGCCTGGAATTGGGGACCGCACACCACTTTGCTTTCCTGCCACAGAGTATTCGAATCCTGGTCGGAAAAGAGATGCGGACTGTGCCGATTGACATGTTCCAGGACACAAGGTTCCGGATTCCAGAATTCGCTCTTGGACCGGTTGCCTATGGGCGTGGAGCCTGCCAGTTCGCAGTATTCGCCTACTTGGGCCGGTTGGATCATAAAACGGACCCAAGCCACCGCAGCCTCCACTTCGTCGCTCTGCGAAGTGATCGCCCAACCCTGTCCCGACACCGTACCGGAAATGGGGAACTCCGCACCGGTCCGCGTGCGCGGGTGCCCCAGGAAGTACTCCAGATCCGGCTGCGCTTCGACATGCGTAATGCAGGCCGCGTCTTCGGTACGGGCCGTGACCTGTTCCAACGAAAGCCAATAATTAGGCAAGCCGCCCTGTTCGTCCACGCTGCCGATCGCAAATTCGATGGGTACCCAACCATTCTCGTATTCCGTCACCCAACGCTCCAACGTCTGGCGACAAGCATCTTCCGTAAAGTAGGACTTGGTGCGGTCCTCGGAGTACACAGTACCGCCGGCTTCATGCACCTGCGTAATGAATTCGCCCCAGCTGAAAGTACTCAGGGATTCCAGGTAGTAGCCTTGGGTGGCCGCCGATTCCGCCAAGGCGAAAAGCTTGTCCCAGGTGTCCAGCACGGTAGTGGCGGGATCCAAGCCCAGCTCGCGGAGCAGACTGCCGCTGTAAGCCGGACCGTTCACCTCGGACTCGAACAGCGGCATATACAGAACGCCGTCGAAACTGGCAGCCGCCAATTCAGAGGCCTGGTAATCGGCCAGATCGGCCTCGGTCAAGAGATCCGAAACCCCCAGGATGACGCCCTTCTCTATGTAGGCGGGTATCGTGTCGGTCGTGGCGTCCCAAATGTCCGGGGCCTCGCCGGCGGCCGCCGCCGCATAGAGACTCTCCCGACGGCCTCCCCAAGGCTGCACTTCGATATTGGCCTTGATGGATGCGTGACTGGCATGAAACCGCTCCATCAGCGGTTGGAACACGAGTTCCAAGTCGTTCTCTGTGCGAGGATAAGACCAAATGTCGATTTCGGCCATTTCCATCCCGGCATCGGTGCTGGGCCCTCCGGCCGGTACATTGGCTACACAGGCGCTCAAGAGACTCAGAGCCCCCGCCGTGCCGCTCAACTGCAAGAAATTTCGTCGACTCAAACCCTTTTGCAACATGATTGCTCCTAACGACGGCTGACGAAATGCCAAGTCCCCGGCAGGATCGGCCCGAAGACATATTGGCATTTGAAATAACCAAATATATACCGATCGGTACTTTTTCGCTAATGAGCCCGGCCAGAGCAAACTTACAGCCGGCAGACAGCGCCAGGGGGCAAACGCATCGGTGTATCGATGGTGCCGGTACATGCTCGTCCAGTCTCCCCATCGAGCTGCAGGGGCTTAGTTTTCACTGCGGATGCGAGTGCTGTCTATAATCGGATGTTCCCCGAAGACCGTTTTGCCTGATCCCAGGGCTTGGGCAACCGATCGTCGGCACGCCCTTGCTTGCAAAATCCTTAGGCCGCGGTCCGCACTTTGAATTCCCCATTGGCAATACCGAACAGGAACAGATTGGTGGCGAAACCGACGCTTGTAGCCCTGGATTTGGAAGGCGTACTGTTGGAGGAAGTCTGGCTGGCCGTTGCAGACCGCACCGGGTTGCAAGAACTGGAATTGACGACCCGCGATATCGACGATTATGCCAAGTTGATGACAATGCGCATCAAAGTGCTGGATCGGCATCAAATTACGCTGCGTAACCTTCAGGGCATTATTGCCGAGACCGTAAAGCCGCTGGACGGCGCACGGGATTTCCTGGACTGGCTGCAAAGACGGACCCCTGTAGTCATCCTCTCGGACATCTTCATGGAGCTGGCGGCGCCAATCCAAGAGCAATTGGGGTTTCCCACGATCTTCGGCAATACATTGGCGGTCGACTTGGATTCAGGCATGGTGAAGGATTTTCACATTCGTCAAGCCGACGGCAAGCGCAAAGCCGTCGAAGCCTTCCACGGATTAGGATTTAGAACGTTCGCCGCGGGCGATTCCTACAACGACCTGACCATGATCAGGGCTGCACATTCCGGCGCCCTGTTCAACGCTCCCGAACGCATCAGAGTGGCCGCTGCCGACCTGCGCTGCTGTACGACCTATGCCGGTCTGCAAACCTTGATCGACGAAGAACTGCTTGGGTCCGAGTGAAGTCGCCAGAGCTTTTCTGGACTGTGCGCGCTGCGAGGTCAATCCCGAGGAACGGAAATGAAATCGATTCAAATGAGTGACGCCCTGGGGAAGTATCTGCTGTCGGTTTCACCGTCTGACGACGACGTTATGCAGGAGCTCAGGGCAGTCACCTCCGAGATGCCGGCCGGAGGCATGCAAATTCCTCCCTACCAGGGCCGATTCATGCAGTTCCTGGCGAGTCTGCTGGGGGTCACACGCTATGTCGAGGTCGGCTGTTTCACAGGCTACAGCGCTCTGGCCGTCGCCCAGGCGCTGCCTCCGGACGGCAAGGTGATCACTTGCGACATCAGCGCAGAGTGGACGGCTACGGCACGCGAGTACTGGCGGAAAGCCGGAGTTGCAGACCGCATCGAGCTGCGGCTCGGCCCTGCCGTCGATACGTTGCAACGCCTGCTCGATGCAGGAGCGGCAGAATCCTTCGATATGGCCTTCATCGATGCCGACAAAGGAAATTATGTCAAATATTACGAACTGTGTCTCCAACTCGTCCGTACAGGCGGCGTAATCCTGATCGACAACGCTCTCTGGGGGGGCAGCGTAGCCGATCGGGCGGTGCAGGACGAAGACACCGCGGGGATCAGGGCGGTAAATCAGCGGGCCTTGGAAGATCCCCGCGTAGATACCTGCTTGCTGCCCATGTCGGACGGCGTGCATCTCTGTCACAAACTGTAACGGTCTGGGTGAAGTATTCGGGGGACGACAGAGAAAACCCGGTCTTCCGCGGGCTTGGAAGCCATAGGATACATACTGGCCGTCTCCTATCCTCTGCTGGCCTTCTCGGCGGCTGGCCGGTCCCTTTATCAGCTCTTTTTCAAGACTGGCGTCTCGTTCGAGGTCGGCCCGCTGCTCTCGGCCTTCGCCGGCCTTTGTTATCTCCTGGCCGCTTTGGGTTTTGCCTACCGCCGACCCTGGACCTGGAGCCTGTCCTTGACGGTATTGGCTATAGAGTCGTTGGGGACCTTGCTGGTCGGCACCCTGAGCCTCACTGCGCCCGATTTGGTGGGAAGGTCGGTCTGGCGCTTGTATGGAGTGGATTTCGCCTTTTTCCCCTTGATCCAGCCCGTCTTGGGAATGGTGTGGCTGCTATGGCCCCGTACCCGATCCCTCTTCGGGCTGCCCGCTTGAAGTGATTTCCGCTGCTGCCGTAGCCATCGGCGCTATACAGCGAGGCGCCGGGAGGCGGCCTGTCGTGCGCAAGCCCCCAGTTGCTTGTCCCGCCTGGGAACTGTCTGCCGCAACAGGAAAATCCGGCGGGAATTGCGGGATCCCGCAAGGCATGTGTCTGTCTGCCAGGCAGCCTCCCCGCAACGCTTTCGAGTAGCATATCTCTGGCTGGAGCGGAACAAGCGCGTTCCGCATTCGAAATGATGGGCGAGCATCGCCCTGTCCGCACTAACCCGTAGGCGTCGATCCTGTAATGCACATTATTCAGCACATATCCGTAAAACCCTCATTGCCGCAGGCCGTTGGGCGTCTCGAAGAACTGGCCTACAACCTAGTCTGGAGTTGGCTCCCCGGAGCCCCGGAGCTCTTCGCCGCGATCGATGCGGAGCTCTGGTCTGCCACCAACCACAATCCCGTTTTGCTGCTGTCCGAGGCTAGCCAGGAGCGTCTTGACCAAGTGGCCGAATGCGAGGCGTACCGGAGCCGGTACGCCGACGTCGTGCGCCGCTTCGACGCCTACATGTCGGAGGATGCCCCGACTTGGATCCACGACCGGCATCCCGACCAGCGCCAGAAAGTCATCGCCTACTTCAGCGCCGAGTACGGCCTTCACGAGTCTCTGCCCATGTACAGCGGCGGCTTGGGCATTTTGTCGGGAGATCACTTGAAGGAAGCCAGCGATTTGGGGCTTCCCTTGGTCGGGGTCGGTTTCCTGTATCCCCAAGGCTACTTCCATCAACTGTTGGACGCCTCAGGTTGGCAGCAGGCCCATTACGACCATCTTCCCTTCGAGGTTTTGCCGGTGACTCCTGCGTTAGGAGCCGACGGACAGCAAGTCATGGTGGCCGTGGAGCTTCCGGCCCGGCTGGTGCATATCCGAGTCTGGCAGATCCAAGTGGGCCGTTGCAAGGTCTATTGCATGGATACCGACGTCGAGCAGAATGCCCCGGCGGACCGGCAGCTCAGTCACCGCTTGTATCACGGCGACGAGGAGACGCGGTTGGCCTGGGAAACCGTCTTCGGGTTGGGGGGCGTGCGCGTCTTGCGGGCTCTGGGCGTGGAACCGGCCGTGTGGCACATGAACGAAGGACACAGTGCGTTCATGGGGTTGGAACGCATCCGGGAATTGGTGCATCATCACGGTCTTACTTTCCCCGAGGCGGTCGAAGTGGTGCGCTCCAATACGGTCTTCACGACCCACACTCCCGTACCTGCGGGCAACGACACCTTCTCGCATGGCTTGATCGGCAAGTACTTCTCCCGGTTTTGGGAACACCTGGGCATCGACCGGGACGAGTTTCTGGAGTTTGCCCGCCAAGATCTGGATTGGCAAACGCGGTTCAGCATGACGGTGTTGGCGCTGCGTCTGAGCGGCCATGCCAATGGAGTCAGCCGGCTGCACGGCCAGGTGAGCCGTGAAATGTGGCAATTCGTCTGGCCCGATACCCCGCGGGAGGAGATACCCATCCAGGGAATCACCAACGGCGTGCATGCCGCCACATGGATACCGGAACGTTTGCAACGCCTCTACCGGAAATATCTGGGACCCGGGTACATGGAAGAAATCGATGTGCCCCAGACTTGGCAAGACGTCGAGCACATACCGGATCGCGAACTATGGGAGGCCCATCTTGCCTGCAAACAGGCGTTGAACGAATTCGCGGCGCAAAATCTGATCCGCCAAGGCGAACGCTTCGGCGAAAACCCCACCGATCTCGTCCGGGGCAAGCCGGTCCTGGAACCCAACGCGCTGGTTATTGGTTTTGCGCGTCGTTTTGCCACCTACAAACGGGCCACTTTGATCTTGCGCGACCTCGACCGTTTGCGGAACTTGGTCAACGATCCGGAACGCCCGGTCCAGTTTGTGTTTGCGGGCAAAGCGCATCCGGCGGACGATGCCGGCAAACATCTGATTCAGGAGCTGTTCCGGCTCGCCCGCGATCCCCATTCCGGCTTCCAGGACAAGTTTGTTTTCCTGGAAAACTATGATATGCGCATGGCGCGCCGCTTGGTGGCCGGCGTAGACATATGGCTGAATACGCCGCGGCGGCCCCATGAAGCCAGCGGCACCAGCGGGGAGAAGGCGGCCATGTGCGGCGTGCCGCATTGCAGCGTCTTGGACGGGTGGTGGGCGGAAGGATTCAACGGCCGGAACGGGTGGGCGATCGGATCCGACGTCGCCTTCCCGGACGAAAACGTCCAGGACGAGACAGATGCCGTCTCGTTCTACGAGACTCTCGAAAGCGACGTCTTGCCGCTCTTCTTCGAGCGGAGCGCGGAGGGTATTCCCCACGGTTGGCTCCGGATCATGAAGGAATCGATCCGGAGTTGTGCGCCGCGCTTCAGTTTTCGCCGGATGCTGCAAGAGTACTGTCGTCACCTGTATTTCCCTGCCGTAGCGGCAGGCCAAAGCACACACAGCAGCAATTTCGAAAGAGCGGTACGCTTGGCGGCTTGGACGAAATTCATGCGCGTGCATTGGCCCGGCGTCGCGTTCGACGGCATACGGATCTCGGATTCGGAGTTGACCGTCGGGAATCCGGTGCAGATTGAAGCCGCAGTGCAACTGGACTCCATTTCCCCCGCGGAGGCGCACGTGGAGGTGGTCGTATATCGGTATGGAGTAGACAATGCCGTAGAGCTCCTGTCGCGGCAGACGTTGCGACATTGCGGCAGCCTAGACGGTCGAGAGCTCTACGGGGGCGAACTTTGTCCGCGGCAAAACGGGAATCTGGGTCTGGGTGTTAGAATTAGGCCCGCCCACTCGGACTTGATTTCGCCGAGTCATTCCGGATTGGTTACGTGGGCCGAGAAATCCCATCTAGTGATAGGGAGCACGCCCCTATGCGGGTTGTCGTCGCCGGAGGATCCGGTCTTATAGGGTCCTATTTGAGCCGTCTGCTGCTCGAGGCCGGGCACGACGTCACCATTCTCTCCCGCACTCCCCGGTCCGATCCGGATATTGATTATGTCGAATGGTCCGGCACCGACGTGCGGGAAATCGTCCCCTGTATCGCCAAGACGAATGCAGTCGTCAATTTGGCCGGAGCCAACATCGGCGCGAAATCTTGGAACGAACCGCGCAAGCAGCTCATACGATCCAGTCGCATACAGACTGGGCATACCTTGGCACAGGCGGTCAAGGAGGTCGAGCATCCCCCCCAAGTCTTTGTGCAGGCCTCTGCGGTAGGCTATTACGGCAGCCTGTACGGTCCCGAGGTCCTAACGGAAGCATTGCCGCCGGGCAATGATTTTCTGGCTTCGGTCTGTGTGGACTGGGAAGCCTCGACCCAAGACCTTGTGCACCATGGGATACGCCATGTAACCACGCGCTTGGGGATTGTGTTGTCCCCGGCAGGAGGTGTCTTGCCCCGTATGTTGCCTCCGTTCCGGTTGGGCTTGGGCGGACCGCTCGGAGACGGAAAGCAGCCGTTTCCCTGGATCCACTTGCATGATGCCGCGCTGGCGTTTCTCTTTGTACTGGAACATGAAGAGGTGGCGGGCGTCTTCAACGTCACGGCTCCCGCTGCGGACAACAACGCAGAGTTCAGCCAGGCGTTGGCAGCGGTTTTGCATCGCCCCCTCTGCGTCGGCATTCCCTCTTGGGTAGTGCGCACCATGTTCGGCGAGATGGCCGATCTATTGCTTTATGGTCAGAACGCCTCTTCTCGCAAACTACAGGCGGCAGGCTTCGAACATAAATTTCCTCACCTGAAGGCGGCTCTAGCCGACTTGCTGTCTTAGGCCAGAGGCTGGCGCGAGGCTCCCAGCCTCTGGGCGGTGGTGTCGGCGCGGGAACAAATCAGGCCGACAACCAGCTTGTGCGCCTGCCCTTCGTTTGAGCCGCCCCCCAAGCACAAGGCGATAGACGAATGTGATCGTCCGGGTTGCCAACTTGACCAAGGAATTCAGGGTTCCCGTACGGCAGCCGGGCTTGCGAGCGGGTCTGCGTAGCTTGGTCCGGCGCGAATTCAAGACGGTGGCGGCCGTACGCAGCATATCCTTCGATATCGCCGAAGGCGAAGTAGTGGGTTTTCTGGGCCCCAACGGCGCCGGCAAGACCACCACGCTCAAGATGCTGACGGGCCTGCTGCATCCTACGGCCGGAGATGTGGAGGTGCTGGGATTCACGCCTTGGCAGCGGGAGAAGTCCTACCTCCGAAGGATCAATATGGTAATGGGCAATCGTCACCAGTTGACCTGGGACGTGCCTACGCTGGACTCCTATCTGGTGCTGCAGGCCGTATATGCAGTACCGGAGCCGGAGTTTCGGCAGACCTTGGAGGAGTTGGTGGCGTTGCTGGACTTGGAGGCATTGCTGAGCAAGCCCATCCGCAATCTCTCGCTGGGGGAAAGAATGAAATGCGAGCTGGCGGGCGCCCTCTTGCACCGCCCCCAAGTCATGTTCTTGGACGAGCCCACGCTAGGGCTGGACGTGACGATGCAGCACCGCATCCGTACGTTCGTCGCAGACTACAATCAGCGTACCGGTTCCACCATCCTGCTCACCAGCCACTACATGGCCGACATCGAAGCATTGTGCCGACGCGTCGTCGTGATCCATGAGGGCGCCATTCTTTTCGACGGCAGGCTTACGGATCTGATCGAACGATTTGCTCCCACCAAGATTCTGACGTTCGAACTGGATACCATGGCAGCCGACCTCAGCCAGGTGAGCAACCGGGTAAGTCAGGACGGGTTCCGCTACACCGTGGAAGTGGCGAAAGACCAAACAGTGCCTGCGGCCGACCAAGTGTTGACCCGCTTCAACGTATCCGACATTTCCATCGAGGATCCCCCGATCGAGCAAGTCATAGACCGCGTATTCACCAATCCCGAGTCCTGATGCCGCAATGCGCTTGTTTCGCTATTACTGGGCCGCATTGCGCCAAGACTTGCTCATACAGATGCAATATCGCACGTCGATGGCGATTTGGATGCTGAGCCTGATCATGGAGCCGTTGATTTTTCTGATGGTGTGGCAGGCGGTGGCCAGGACACAGGGGGGTGTAGCAGGCAACTACACCATCGGCACCTTCGCGGCCTATTTCATGCTGGTGATGGTGGTGAATCATGTCACGTTTACGTGGATCATGTACTCCATATCCTTTGAAATCAGGGAAGGCCATTTGGCGGCCCGCCTCATGCATCCCCTGCATCCTATTCACAAGGACGTCAGCAACAATTTGGCCTACAAGCTGCTCGGCCTGATTTTCTTGATTCCCGCCTTCGTCACGCTGCGTGCAGTGTTCCATCCGGAATTCGATTTCCAGCTGTGGCACCTGCCCGCTTTTGGGCTGGCCCTGGTCATGGCCGCCGCCGTGCGTTTCGTCCTGGAATGGACGGTGGCGCAGGCGGCCTTCTGGATCGTGGACACCAGTGCTTTCAATCTTGGCTTTACCACGCTCCTGTTGCTTTTTTCCGGCAGGTTTGCTCCTATCGACTTGTTCCCGGCATGGTTGGGCTTCTTCGGCAAGTGGCTGCCTTTCTGGTGGCTGGTGGCCTTCCCGGTCGAAATCATGATGGGCCATCTGACCCTGCCAGAAATCCTTTCGGGGTACGCGGTTCTTTCCTGCTGGGGCATCGCCATTGGAGCCTGCATGATGCTGGTTTGGCGTGCCGGCGTGAAACGGTTCGGGGCAGTCGGTCTCTGACCATGCATTTTCTCCGGGTCGTATACGCCTACGCCAAACTGGGAGTCCTGAACGATTTGCAGTACCGTGTGAACTTCTTCCATCAACTGGTAGTGTCTCTGGTCAGTCTGGCCCTTTCCGTCGTCGGAGTTCTGCTGGTATTCCGGCATACGTCCAGCCTCGGCGTCTGGACCCAACCCGACCTCGTCATGCTGCTGGGAGTTCACAAGATAGTCCGCGGTTTCATTGGTCTCTTCTTGGGACCCAGTCTGCGCAGCTTTCTGGATGGAGTCCGGACCGGCAATTTCGACTTTCTTTTGCTCAAACCGGTGGATGTCCAGTTGTTCGTCTGTGTGCAACGGTTTCGGATCTGGAGCCTGGTGGACATTGTCTTGGGCGTGTCGCTGGTGGTATGGACAGGCGCCGTGCAGGGCCTCAACGTGCCCCCGGCAGCCTTGCTGCTGTTTGCGGTCGTCCTGTTTGCGGGCTTCGTGGTCGTGATGGCCTTCTGGCTGATGCTGGGCGTCACCAGCTTCTGGTTCGTACGCGTAGACAACATTTTCGTGGTGTTCGACTCCCTCTTTCAAACCGCCAAATGGCCCGTGACCATCTATCCCGACTTCGTCAGGATCCTGCTGACGTTCGTGATTCCGGTGGCTTGGGCCGTCACCATGCCGGCGGCTACGCTGTCGGGCCATTTGCAGACGTCCGTGATCCAATGGTCCCTGTTGATACCCGTAGGCTTCTGCATCGGGGCCCGGCTGTGCTGGCGGTGGGGCATTCGCCGCTATTCCGGCGCTTCGGCTTAGAGAACCGCCGGGACCGGCCGGCGCCTGCGGAATTCCGCATGTCGTTTTTATATGGACCTGTGCTATAAACAACCATGGGCGCGAGCCGCTGGTAACGTGTAAAAATCAATAGGAGCATCACTTATGAAGATTTCCGTTTTGCGATTGGCCGCACTGTCGTTGGCGATCTTGCTGGCTGCAGCCTGTGCCGTCGCCCCGGCCCCTTCCGTTACCGACATGCTGACCTGCACCGACGACATTCGGTGCGTCGAGGTGGAAGAGGGTGAACTGATCAACATCGCCTCGATGATTGTGAGTTCCGGCCCGGTTTCCTTCCTGGGCGACGACCAGATCGGCGCCCTTGAAATTGCCGTCGCAGATTATGGTCCCATCCATGGGCACGAAGTCTCGCTCCGCCAAGAAGATTCCCTGTGCAGCGCGGAAGGCGGTCAGACCGCGGCTCAGAAAGTGGCCTCGGACCCGAATATAGTGGGTGTGCTGGGGACTGCTTGTTCCAGCGCCGCGACCGCGGCATTGCCCATAATCTCCGAAGCCGGCTTGAGCATGATCTCCCCATCGAACACGTCGCCGACCTTGACCGATCCCGATCACGACGCCGGCGGCGTGTGGCAGCCGGGATATTACCGGACTGCCCACAACGACTTGTTCCAAGGCAAATTGGCGGCAGAGTACGCCTATCATGAATTAGGAGCCCGTTCGGTGGCCACTATCCATGACGGGAGTCCCTACGCAGACAAGCTGCAGGAAGTCATGGGTATTGAATTCGAAAACTTGGGGGGTACCGTCACTTACCAGGGAGCGGTCAATGTAGGCGACACGGACATGCGTCCCCTGCTTACGGAAATCGCCTCCGGTGCGCCGGATCTGCTGTTCTTTCCCATATTCCAGCCTGAGGGCAATTTCGTAGCTGTACAGTCCACCGAAATTGCCGGTCTGGAAGAAGTGATCCTGATGGGAGCCGACGGCCTGTTTTCGCAGGACTTTCCGGGCAACACCGGTACGGCCGTCGTCGGCATGTATCTCACCGCGCCCGTGGTGCAGAACGAGGCCTATACCGAACTCCTGCAGAAGTGGGCCGACATGCATGGCGGCAATCCCCCCTCGGCCTTTCATGCTCATGCCTATGACGCCACGATCATGCTGTTGGACGCCATATCTGCGGTGGCCCAGGTCGACGACAGCGGGAATCTGCTGATTGGCCTCCAAGCCGTGCGCGACTATCTGAATTCCGTGGATGGCTTTGACGGCATCACCGGCAATCTGTCTTGCGGTCCTACCGGCGACTGCGCGACGGGTGAAGCGCTGGGCGTCTTCCAGATTACGGACGCCACCCTGGAGGGAGCATGGCCGCCGGAACTGGTGTTCCAGCCCTAGTCGACAGGATAGGTCGGATGCCCGTTTGCGGGCGAACGGCATAAAGGAAGACGCCGGCAGTGCCGGCGTCTTCTTTTGTGACGACCCGAGATCTGATTTTCCGTGGTGAACCACCGAGGGGTTCCCTAGATTGCCCCGGAGCTCGAGGGCCGCAGCGAAACTCAGAGCCGCACCCGACAAGTATCGAGCACCAGCGGCGCAAGACCGGCCGGCTGTAATCCAGTCTGTCCGGTGAGGCAGCCGGGGCGGCTTGCGACGCCTCTCCGCCGGCCCTTGCCGGCGCCGGTAAGGGTCGGCAAGCGCAAATGTGGTACTATGCCGACATGGTTACGGTCAGGCCGGCTTGGTCGCCTTTCGTCAACAAGAGCAAGTACCCCATATAGATCGGCCTCGGGTCAGGCAGCCTGCTGCGGTGCAGGCCTTATCACCGGCTGACCCAGCCGGTTTTGTTTTTTCTGGGACTTTTCTTCCGGTGTGCAGTAAGGAAACGGGCAGTGAGCGTCCAACAATTTTCCATTATCGAATCCACTCTGCGGGAAGGCGAACAGTTTGCCAACGCCTTCTTCACCCAGCAGCAAAAAGGGGAAATTGCCAAGCGCCTGGATGCATTCGGAGTGGAGTACCTGGAATTGACCTCTCCGGCCGCCTATCCGCAGAGTTGCAAGGATATTGAATTCATCTGCAATCTAGGCCTGAACGCCAAAATCCTGACCCACACGCGATGTCATATGGATGATGCCCGTATGGCTATCGAAACCGGGGTAGACGGCATTGATATCCTTTTTGGTACCAGCAGCATTCTGCGCGAATTCTCGCATGGCAAGGACATCCGCGCCATTGTCGAGAGCGCACAGGACGTGATCCGTTATATCCAGTCCTTTGGACTCGAAGTAAGATTCAGCAGCGAAGACAGTTTTCGCAGCGAACTGGTGGATTTGCTTACCGTCTACCGCGCCGTGGACGCCTTGGGCGTGGACCGCGTCGGGATCGCAGATACGGTGGGCGTCGCCCGTCCGCGTGAAGTCTACGAATTAGTCAGTGTGCTGAGATCCATGGTCGATTGCGACATTGAATTTCATGGCCACAACGATACCGGCTGTGCCGTAGCCAATTCGTACTGTGCGCTGGAGGCCGGCGCGACCCACGTGGATACTTCCGTATTGGGCATCGGCGAGCGCAACGGCATTACCCCCCTGGGCGGCCTGGTGGCGCGCCTCTACGCGGAAGATCCGGCATTGGTCAAGGACAAATACGACTTGCCGCTGCTGGTGGAAATCGACAGTTACGTAGCGGACGTCGTGGAAATCAGCGTACCGTTCAGCAATTATATTACCGGGGCCACCGCATTCACCCACAAAGCCGGCATTCACGCCAAGGCTATGATCAACAGCCCGAAGACCTATGAAATTCTGGATCCCAAGGATTTCGGACTGCAGCGATATATCGATATCACCAATCGGCTGGCGGGCTGGAACGGCATCAAAGAAAGAGCCAGCCAACTCAACTTGCAGCTTTCCGAGGACGAAATCAAAGCGGTCACGACGCGCATTAAAGATCTGAGCTACCAGATGAAGGTCAGTCTGGAAGATGTGGATCAATTGTTGAAAGACGCCGCCAATCTGGGCCGAAAGAGCTTGGCGGCTTGAAAGGGATGCAGAATTCATGTCGAACGACGTTCAGCCAGGACAAACCTTCGCGCAGAAGGCTTTGGCGCGCGCCTCGGGACGCGCCCACGTCCAGATCGGCGAAATTCTGGATGTCACTCCGGACGTAATCCTGAGCCACGACAACACGGCGGCGATTCGCAGAGTTTGGGCCGAGTTCGGTCAGGCACAGGTTCTAAATCCGGACAAGTTGGCCATAACCTTGGATCATGCCGTACCGGCTCCTACGCCGGTACATGCACGGAACCACAAGGAAATCCGGGCGTTTGTCCAGGAACAAGGCATCCGCCAGTTTTTTGATGCGGGGCGGGGCATCTGCCATCAGGTGCTCTCGGAGGAAGTCGTGGTGAAACCCGGCCAGGTGATCCTGGGGGCAGATTCGCATACTCCCCACTTCGGATGGCTGGGCGCCTTCGGCGCGGGCATCGGACGCAGCGAAGTGGCGGCATTGTGGGCCCAAGGCACTCTGTGGCTCAAGGTGCCCGACACCATTCGTATTCATTTGACCGGAACCCTGCCTCCGGGTGTGAGCGCCAAGGATTTCGCGTTGCGGGTGATCGGCGATCTGGGCGCGGACGGTGGCATCTACCGGTCGGTGGAATTCACCGGCGACACGGTGCAGGCCATGAGCATTGATTCGCGCTGCGTGCTGCCCAATATGATGGCGGAGTTCGGCGCCAAGAATTCCTTTATCGCGCCTGACGAAACTACGTTGGACTACTGCACCGCCAGGCTGACCCGCCGGCTCTACGGCCCCGCGGCCGCCCCGGAGCAACACCAGCAAATCCGAGAGGACTTGGTGGCCGGTTGCCTGTATCCAGACGCCGACTGCGCATTGGAGGCGGAACATTATTACCACGCCGAAGTGCTGGAGCCCTACGTAGCCTGTCCGCATCAGGTCGACGACGTGGTTCCGGTTTCAGAACTGGCGAGAGTCCGGGTCGATCAGGCGTTTATCGGTACCTGTACCAATGGACGCTTGGAAGACCTGGCGGCGGCGGCGGCGATTCTGGCCGGCAGGAACATTGCCCGGCACGTCCGGCTGTTGGTCGTGCCCGCTTCGAGCCAGGTACTCCAGGAAAGTCTACGCCTGGGATACGCCAATACTTTGCTCAGCGCCGGAGCCATGCTCGGTGTACCGGGCTGCGGCCCCTGCATGGGGAATCATCTGGGCATCCCGGCTCCAGGCGAGGTGACGATCTCCAGCGCCAACCGCAACTTCCGGGGCCGCATGGGCACACCGGAGGCGGATATTTATCTGAGCAGTCCCGCGGTGGTCGCGGCCAGCGCCGTGACCGGCTACATCACGGATCCCAAGGAGCTGTGACCGGTGATCCAATCCATTACAGGCCGGATCTGGACTTTCGGAGACAACGTCAACACGGACGTCATCTTCCCAGGGAAGTACACGTATACCTTGCAGGAGCCTGCCGAAATCGCGGCCCATGCCCTGGAGGATCTACAGCCGGATTTCGCTGCGCAGGTGCAGGCGCAGGACATTATCGTAGCGGGGTCGAACTGGGGGTGCGGGTCCAGTCGCGAGCAAGCGGTTACCTGTTTGGTATATGCGGGCGTGAGCGCCGTCGTGGCCCGCAGTTTCAGCCGCATCTACTATCGGAATGCGTTGAACAACGGTCTACTGGCCATCGAATGTCCGGCATTCGTGGATGTGGCCCAAGCGGCCCGCCAGGCCACGATTTCACTGGAAGACGCCACGATCGCCTTGGAAGGGCAGAACGAACCGGTCGCCTTCAAACCTTTCAGCCCGGACGTAATCCGCATGTGGGAGGCCGGAGGCCTGGTCGCCTTCGTCAAACAGCAACTGAATTCACAGTCGTAAGGCAAGTCTTCTCAGTATTCGGAGGAATCGAGGTTCATGGATGTCAATATGTCGCTGGCCAGTGGCACCGCCAGTTGTTTGCACTGCGGAGGGGAGATCGAATTGGAGGAAGTCCTGATCAACGAAGTGGTCGAGTGCGACGCCTGTGCCGCCGAATTTGAGATCATCGGCTTGGATCCCTTGGAACTGGAGCAGATGGACGAGGACGAAGAGGACTACGGCGAGTAGCCGAGCCGGAATGCAGTAGGGAGCAATGCAGCGCATGCGCGTGGGAATCCTGGTCAGTCGCATTCGAGCCGAAGAAAAGCTGTTGATCGCGGCCTTTGAGGCTTTGCAAGCCGACTTTACGCTGATCGACGACCGCAGGCTTACGTTTCAGGTCGCTCCCACGGTGTCGTCACGGCCGCAGGACCTCGCGGCCTACGATGCCGTTCTGATGCGCAGCGTCTCCCAGAGTCGTACCCTCAACAGTCTGTATGTACTGGAAGCCGCCGGTGTCAGGACGGTCAATTCCCGTCGGGTCGTAGAGACCTGCGGCGACAAAATCCTGACCACGCTGGCTCTGTCGCGCCGCGGCGTCCCATCGCCCCGCACGGCAGTGGCCTTCACCGCGGAAACCGCCCTGCAGGCCATCGAAGAGCTGGGCTATCCCGTAGTGCTGAAACCGGCCGTGGGATCGTGGGGGCGGCTACTCGGCAAGATCAACGATCGCGAGGCGGCGGAAGCCTTGCTGGAACACAAGGAAGTGTTGGGTTCCTACCATCATCAGATCCACTACATTCAAGAGTACGTCGCCAAACCCATGCGAGATATTCGCGCCTTTGTCGTCGGCGAGGAAACCATCTGCGCCATTTACCGGGATTCCCCGCACTGGATTACCAATACGGCCCGTGGGGGGGCGTCGAGCAACTGTCCCGTGACTCCGGAGCTCGACGCAATCTGTATCGCTGCGGCCCAAGCCGTAGGCGGCGGCATAGTCGCCGTCGATGTGCTCGAAGATCCGGAAAGGGGGCTCTTGGTCAACGAGGTCAATCACACCATGGAATTCCGCAACAGCATTCATCCGACCGGCGTGGATATTCCGGGCCGCGTGGCGGCATATATCCTGCGTTGCGCCCAAGACCATTGAAGGCTTTCGAGCGCCTGCTGTTTCCAGAGATGTCCGCGTCGCGTTTCGACAGTAGTGGCGTCCCGGCAGCACGGACTCGCGCGCCCATGCCGACCGCAGGCTTAGGGACAAAGTAGGTAGTACGACATGGCGGAAAGAATGACGGCGGCCGTCGTGGGGGGCTCCGGCTACGTCGGCGGCGAACTGCTACGGCTCCTGCTGCAACACCCGGGTTTTGATTTGCGGCAGGTGACCAGCGAAAGACAACGCGGGTCTTACGTGCACCTCGCCCACCCCAACCTGCGGGGATTTACCAGCGTGAAGTTTCGCAGCGTCGAAGATCTGGAACCTACGGACATTCTTTTCTTGTGTTTGCCGCATGGAGCGGCCATGCAGCGGATCGGGTCTTTTCAGTCCTTGACCGAGTATCTCGTCGACTGCAGCGCGGACTTCAGGCTGGACAGCGCGGCCACCTACAGACGGTGGTACGGTCACGCCCATACCGCCCCCGAACTCCTGGCGGCGTTCGCGTATGGTCTTCCCGAAGTCAACCGGGAGAGCATCCGGAGGACCAAGTGGGTGACGGGCGTAGGGTGCAATGCGACGGCCGTCATACTGTCCCTGCTGCCCTTCTTCCAGGTCGGCCTGCCCTGCGTCAGGTCCGATGTCGTCTGCGAGGTCAAAGTCGGCAGCAGCGAAGCCGGCAACAAAGCCAACGCCGGTTCCCATCACCCGGTGCGGGCCCAGGCCATGCGCAGCTTCGCTCCGGTGGGCCACCGCCATACGGCCGAAGTGCTGCAGGCCTTGGCGCCGTGGGCTCCCGACCTGGCCATTCACATGAGCGTCACGGCCGTCGCCAACGTACGCGGGGCGCTGGCGACCTCCCACCTGTTTCTGGATCCCGCTTTGCCGGAGAAAGACATTTGGCACGCCTATCGCCAAGCGTACGGCTCGGAACCGTTCGTGCGGCTGGTCAAAGGAGCCCGGGGACTGTATCGACTGCCGGAGCCCAAGATACTGGCCGGCAGCAATTTTGCCGACGTAGGGTTTGCGTGGGACAAAGACACCGGCCGGGTGGTCGCGCTGTGTGCGCTGGACAACTTGATGAAGGGAGCCGCCGGCACGGCTCTGCAAGCCGTAAACATCATGCTGGACTGGGACGAGACGACGGGACTGTCTTTCCCGGGACTCCATCCCATCTGAGCGGCAAGCAGGCCCGGTCTCAGTCCTGCAGCAGCGATGCAATCTGGGCCACGTCGTCGGCCAAAACGGCATCTACGCCCATCTGCTTGTACAGGCGGGCACGCAAGTGAGGTTGCGGGTCCAACGGCGCGACCAGCATCTCCCGACGGTGAGCCATCCAGGGATACAAGGGATTGACCAGCAAGTTGAGATACATGGGGCCCAGCAACGCCCAAGGTCCGTCGGGCAGACCGATGCGCATGGATATCAGTCCCAAGGGCATGTGCGGGTCCAAGCCGCGCATTGCTTCCAGGCAGACGGGCGAGAAAGACACCAGGAAGCAGGAATGCAGAAGGTCGTATTCTCGCAACTTGCCCAGCAAGATATTGCCGTATGCCGCTTGCGAAAAGAGGGGATCCTTGAGTTCGAGGAGCAATCCTGCCCCTGCGGTCCGGGCCAATTCCAAGAGTTCTTCCAAGGCCGGAATGCAGACGGAGCCGTGCGCGTGGGGATAAGGTTCGAGCGCGGCACACTGCAGGAGTTCATGCCGGGAAAGCTGACCGACTGCCTCGGGGCGTCCCATCGTCCTTTGCAACGTACGATCGTGATGCAAAACGATTTCGGCGTCTTGCGTGAACCATAAATCCGTCTCGATGAGGTGAGCTCCCTGCCGGAGCGCCAAGGCAAAAGCGGCCAGCGTGTTTTCCGGAGCCGCGGCCGACGCCCCTCGGTGGGCTATCACGAAGGGCCGGCCGCGCCTTTGGCGAGCCCGCCGGATCTGCTGAAAGTCCCGGTAATCCAGGCGGGAGAGATCCATCACGCGGCGGCCAAGACGGAGCAGACGGCATCGATAGCCATGTCCGCATGGCGTTGTTCCAAGACGAGCGGCGGCAATAGACGCAGGACCCGCGGTCCTGCATTCAGCATCAGTATTCGATGTTCCAGCATGAGAGTCTGCAAAAAGGGTCGTACGTGCGTACGCAGCTCGATCCCCAGCAGCAAGCCCCGGCCCCTGACGTCCCGCACAATCCTGAGGGGGCCCGCTTTGTGCCGTAAGCCATGCAGCAGATACTCTCCCATGCGCAGGGCATTGCCCACGGTATCCAGTTCCTGATACGCCGTCAGCGCAGCCAACCCGGCGGCGCAAGCCAGCGGATTGCCTCCGAAAGTACTGCCGTGAGCCCCTACGAACAGTCTTTCTTGCACTGCGGTCGTAAATGCCACGGCGCCCATGGGAAAACCGGCTCCCAGGCCCTTGGCCATGCAGACGATGTCCGGTCGCAAATCGTCGTGCTGAAACCCAAACCAATGTCCCGTGCGGCCGAAACCCGTTTGAATTTCGTCGATTACGAGCAAGGCCTCCCGCTCCCGGCACACGGCTTGGGCACGTTGCAGGAATTCGGTCTGCCCTACGTTGACCCCGCCTTCCCCCTGTACGACCTCGAGAAAGAGAGCCGCCGTATGCTCCGTCACGGCATCGGCCAGCGTGTCGGCCCGGTTGTACGTCGTGTAGGTCGCCGTAGGCCAAAGCGGGGCCAACCGCTCTTTGGTCTTGGGTGACCAGGTGAGAGTCAAAGCGCCGGCCGTGCGGCCGTGAAACCCCTTGCTGGCCGCCACCAGTGCATCTCTGCCCGTAGCCAGCCGTGCGAACTTCAAGGCGACTTCGATCGCCTCGGCGCCGCTGTTGCACAAATAGACGTGAGGCAGGTGCGGCGGCAGAATCGCGGCGAGTTTCTGCAGGAACCGACCTCGAGTCTCTCCGTACAGAAAAGAAGGCAGGGACGTCAGTTGGGCGGCTTGGCGGGCCAGGGCCTGCTGCATTACGGGATGAGCATGGCCCAGAAAGGCTATTCCTTGCGCAGAAGTGAAGTCGAGATACTTGTGGCCTTGGGTATCGAAGAGGAACATGCCTTCGCCGCTCCGAAAGACTATCGGGCTGCGTTTGGCCACTACGCCTCCCAACATCTGGTCTTCGAGAGCCACCAAGGCGGCATCTGCAGTTTCCATCAGGTACGGGTCTCCGCTTTCCCGATATACGTGCCGGAGCTTCCCGCCAACGCGCTGCGGACGGGCGAGGCTCGTCTGCCGTCGGCGAATATGACGGTCTCGACCCCGTTGTGCAATGCGTGACTGGCTCCCATGACTTTTCTTTTCATGCGACCTTCCGCCACTGCGACATAGGTGTCGACGTCGGCGGCCGGGATATGGTCGATCAACGAATTCTCGTCCGGAAAGTCGGCGAGGAGCCCCGGCACGTTGCTGAGATACAGCAGTATGCGCGCCTGGTAGTGGATGGCCAGGAGGGCCGCCGCGGCATCGCCGTCCACATTGATGGCTTCTCGGTCGTGGGACAAAGCGGGCGGGGTCACGACGGGAAAGAATCCGTGGTCCCACAGCGTGTCCAACAACAGGGGATTTACGGTGTCGACCGCGCCGGTCCAGTCGTCTCGGATCACCATGCGCCGACCATTGCGTCTGACTCTGATCTTGCTCTTGCGGCGTCCCTGCAGGATCCGCCCGTCCATACCGCTGAGACCCACGGCGTTGACGCCCCGGGCCTGCAGCATCTCGACCCACATTTTGTTGAGCCGACCGCAGTACACCATGCAGAACACCTCCAAAGTGCGGCGGTCCGTGCGGCGGCTGGTAATACCGCTTTCGCTGGTGACGAACTGCGGCGGATGTCCTAAGGCCGTCGCGACTTCATTGGTGTATTCGGCGCCGCCATGGATCAGCAAAACCTTTTCCGGCCGGCTATTCAATTCCGTCAAGTCGTCCGCGATGGCAGACACGTCGAGATCTTTCCCGCCGCCGACCTTGACCACTATCATCGACTGTTCCGGTTCTCCCTGTCGGCCCCTGCTCGGCGCAGACGACATTCGTGATACTGCGCGGTCTCGGGGCAATCTCCATACCGTCCTGCGCCAATTATACGATTCTGCCGTCCGGCCCGGCCATCCGTCTGGGTCTTGGGCCGACTGCTCCTCGTAATCCACGCTCCCCACGGCGTCGTGCCGCCGACAACAAATCCGCATTGCCGTTGTGCGCCGGACGCCGAGATTGTCTTTAGGCACGAGGGCAGTTATGCTAGGGTCCATCGGACGATGCGTGAAACCCTGACCCGGATGTCGCGTATCCTCCGGACGACGACCGCGCACGGTGCATCTGATGAGCGCTCCCCTCAAAGTATTCGTGACGGACTTCGCTTGGCCCTCGCTGGAAGTGGAATTGTCTGTCCTTAAGCCCATTGGAGCCTACTTGGAATGGCTGCCGGCATACACGGACGAAAGCCTGCTGGCAGCGGTGTCCTCGGCCGATGCAATCCTTACCTGTTGGAATCCAGTGCCTGAGGCAGCTCTGCATACGGCTACGCATTGCAAGGTGGTGGGCCGATACGGCATTGGTCTGGACAACATACCGGTAGAACTGGCCACGCAGCTGGGCATACTGGTGACCAACGTGCCGCGGTTCTGCCAAGACGAACTCTCTGATCAAGTCATGGCCTTCATTCTGGCCCATGCCCGCCAAATCTCGGTGCTCAACGAGAGAGTCAAGGCCGGCTTGTGGGATCGGACCCTCGATCCTCCTATGCGTAGGCTAAGGGGGCAGACTTTGGGTTTGGTGGGATTCGGCAGCTCCGCCAGAGCCCTGGTGCCCAAAGCCGCCGCGTTTGGACTGCGCATTCTGGCCCATACGCCGAGGTTGCGACCGCAACATCTGTTGCCCGGCGTGACGCTGGCTCCTTCGCTGCAGGAATTGCTGAAACAGGCCGACTACGTGTCCTTGCATGCGCCCTTGACGCGGGAGACGTTTCGCCTCATCGATGCGGCTGCTCTGCGATGCATGAAGCGCAGCGCGGTCCTGATCAACACTGCCCGGGGCGATCTGGTAGACGAAACAGCACTCGCGCAGGCGCTGGAGAACCATGCCATCGCGGGAGCCGGTCTGGACGTGTTGGTGCACGAACCGCCGCGGGGACCGCTGCCTTGGCAGGACCACCCCAATGTGATGACGACTCCGCACTCGGCTTTCCTGTCCGCCGAGTCGCTGCAGGAACTGGCTTACCAAGGAGCCGCCAACGTAGCGCAGGTGCTCTTGGGACGCAGGCCGGCCAATCTAGTCAATCCGGAAGTATTGGACCAGGCGAACTGCCGCTTACGCCGCACGCCGGATGGCTGAATCGTACCGGCGCCGTACCGCCCGGCATCAGGGCAGAATGCCCCAGGCCGCCAAATCGGCCCGGGCCACTTTGCACACCATGGTGTAAGCGGGATTGTAGATGTTGCCCAAATCGTATTTGACGCACTGTCCCAACATGGTGTGGACGCGCTGCAAGTCTGCTCCCAGATCTTCGCAAAGCCATCGGGACATTTCCGTAGTGGCGTGTTGTACGGCTTGGTCCAAGGGCCGCACGTTGCCGCAGGCAAAAAGGTGTTCGACGTCTGCGCCGCGCGGCCATGTGTGCTGCCAGCCTCGGATCACTTCGACTGCAAAGGTCACGTCGCTGGAGATTTCGATACCCGTGCCGGTAATTTCACCGTCTCCCTGCAAAGCGTGGACATCACCCAGAAAGAACAAGGCTCCGGGTACCGCTACGGGAAAATATACGGTCGCTCCTTTGCATATCCCCACGTAATCCATGTTGCCCCCGTGGGGCCCTGAAGTGGCGGTGGAAGCCGCGACCCCGTCGGCCGGAGCCACTCCCAAACAACCGATCATAGGCCTCAACTGCACAACGGGGGAAGGGGAGCCGTCGTCCATCGACTCGACCCGGGCCGTACCCGCCTCCACGTCGACCCGCCAGTCGATCAGTTCGCTCGCGGCATCTGCGACAAACACTTTCCGTAGGTACTCGGGCTCCAGCACATTGGATGCGATGACGTCCCGGGACCAACCGCGGGATCGATTCGGGGCAATCTCGACGATCTCGACCTGCAAAGTGTCGCCGGGCTGGGCACCTTCCACGAAAAAAGGACCGGTCATAGGATTAGGTCCTCGCGACTTGACCTGCTCGGCTCGATCCACTCCTCGGGCATCTACCGTAGTCGTCTCTACCCGTGTCCCGGGGCTGATGGAAACGGCCGGCGGGTGTTCCCCCAGCGTGTTGTAATACCTGTCAGGTTCAAACTGGACTATGGTCATGCCGCACAACTCCCGATGCCGAATCAATGCGCCTCAAAGAATTTTTCCCAATCCTGCCACGCCGGCTCCGGCTTGAAGCCCAACTTCAAGTTTATCTCGTACATGGGATTGTTTTCTTCGTTGCCGGTCTCGAACTCCCGCACGCCGCGTGCTTTGGCCCACTCGATCGATCTCAGCTTCAAAGCCGTCGCCAATCCTTTGCGGCGATGGGCGCGCCGCACTCCCGTCAGCCATATCGACCATATCGCGGGATCCGATTTGGGCGCGTTGTTGGCGGAAACTCCCACATAGTCTCCCCAGCCCGCTGCATCTTCAGTTGCCACTACGGCTATTGCCCAGCCGTCGGGCGCGAAGGCCGGATGCCGGAACATCTTGTCGAATTCCTCGATCGGAGCCGGCCTGGGCGGATCTGGACTGGGTACGTCCAAGTCGATTTCGACCCAGGCGTCGTACAGTTTCGGGTGCCATTCCGCGTCGTGGGTTTGCAGAAAGGCGAGATCCAGTATTTTGTAGCCGGCGTTCTCGACTCCCGCGATATGGCCTGCATAGGGCGCGAAATCGAAATCCGCCACTTGCAATTTCGAAATGGGATACCGCATCAGATAGGTAAAGCCGCGTTCTTGCAACCAGCGGATGCGCTGGTCTTTGTCCTCCCGTACGCTGGTCTTCAAGCCCTTGATCTTCCGTCCCGCCAATTCGCGGAAAACGTAGTTTTCTATGCCTGTGAACACATGCTCGCCCTGCAGGCTGCTGCCTTCGTATTCCGGCAACACGTCGAACTGAAACTGGTACTTGTCGCTGGTATCCAGCCAGTAGGGCTCCAGATAACTGCCGCCGCCTACGATCTGGTCTCCGGCTTCAAGCACAAAACGTTGGAACAACTTGTCCTGGCGCCATTCCGCATCGCCGAATTTCATTTCTTCGACGGTACTGGAAGGTTGATCCGGCCAGCATTGATTGGCGATCCGTATATAAGCTTCGTATTCGGCGTCGGTAGAGATGAAGCGTCTAATGGTCAGCATCTCGGGAAGTCTCGTTCCAAAGGTCGATATTGCCCTTTGCGGCAGGCGAGCAGTATAGCCAACGTCACAGGCTTGCCGAAAAATGCAGGGGCACGATCACCCCGAAGGCCTCTGCCGCTTCGAGGCACGGGCAAGGCACTGCCAGTTCAGTATTTGGGCAGTACCACGTTTTTGACGATCTGCACTACGTCTTTCCCGTAATGCTTGAGCTTCCAATCCACCAGCAAGTTGCTGCTGGCCAAATCGTCCAGCGAAGCCGGTGCGGCTTCCACGATGACTTGCAATATATGTTTGCTGAGCACAAAGTCGGAATCCACTCCGCGGCTCCGGGAGATCTCATGACGCCACTTTCGCAGCTGCTGCATCAGATTGCGCTGCTGCTCTTGCTGGAGATTTGCGGTTTTCACTCGGGGAGCCGGTTGGCGCAGAACAGGTCGACGTACGCGCTGCCCCTGTTCGATCACCGCCAGCAGTTCCGCGCCGTGCTTCTTGAGCTGGTAACTGGACAGCCCGCCACATTTCCGCAGTTGCCCCAGCGAACTCGGCTGTTCCCGGGTCAGCAAGAGCAACGACTTGTCGCCCATAATTTTGTGTCGTGGCCGATCGGCCACCTTCGCCTTGTCCTCCCGCCAGTTCCACAAGCTCTGATATACGTTCATGAGATGCAAGGGAACGCGCTTGGTGGCGTGATGCTCCCAGAACGTCTTGGTCGAATTGCCAAACCGGGAATAGTCTCGCCGGGCAATTTCTTCCATCACCGCCAACCCTTCAGACAATCTTCCCGTTTCGTGCAATGCCTGCAGGAGGGAGTGATACAGAGGAATCAGATGGACTACGTCCTGACAGGCATAGGTGACTTGCGAGGCGCTCAAGGGCCTCTTGCCCCAGTCGGAAGTCTGCATGCTCTTGCTCTGGGAAACCCCAAACTCCTGCTCGAGCAGGGTAGCCAAGGCCGTGCGTTGTAGACCGATCAGGCGGGCAGCCACCTGCGTGTCGAAGAGATTGGCGATCGAAATACGGTATTCCAGCCAGAGGCGCCCCAAGTCGTTGGCCGCGGAATGCAACACGAACAATTTGTCGCGATCGGCGAAAAAGCGCCGCAGCCGCGCCAGATCTACTTTTTGCGGGTCCACCAGGAAGACCTGCTCGGCACTGCCGGCTTGCCCTGGCAGATCGTTCTGCACGGCCAACTGCACCAAACAGATGCGCGGTGCATAACAGTGGCAGTTGTTGCTTTCCGTGTCCAGCGCAATCCGAGAGTGAAATTGCAGGACGCGTTGCAGCTGCTGGAGCGTGTCTTCGGAATCGACGAGCACGCAATCAGGCTGACGAACCCGATCGTTGCGCGTAAGAAAGGATACCGGGAATGTTGCCATGCACAGCTTCGACGTGGGGACGCAACCGCAGCAGTTGCTCTCTGCCGACGATTATAGACATATCGTCCGTACGGTGTCAATCGCAGTGGAATCGTCTATCCGAAATCGAGTGTTTCCAGGGCCTTTCCGAGCCTGTCGCGAGCATGCGGAAGCGCTTGAATCCGCATCTGCGGCTGTCTCCTCCACTCCGGTACATGACTGGAAGAGTCCTCATGTCCTAAAATTGCGGGGAACGATGTGGAAAGAGACGGGTCGGCGGGGAAATTTTCAATGTTGCAAGTGGTCCTATGCAAGCCGAACGGCGACGTGGTCCCAGATTTGCCTCTTTCGAAACTAGCCGGTTATCTCTGGGACGAAGGCAGCTATGCCTGGATCCATCTGACGTGTCCGTCCGAAAGGGAGTTGAAGTCCGTATTTGCCGGCGACTTCCCTATTCACAGCCTGGCCCTAGACGATGTGCGTCAGAAGGAAGGCACGGCCAAGATCGACAATTTCGGGGATTACGTCGTGGTGGTCTTCCACGCCTGGGAAGTCTCCGACGACGCGCTGGATCCGGAGGCTGTGGAGTATGTCGCCGTCATGGGCCGCCAATACTTGATTACGGTCCGGTATGTCTCCGAAGAAACTTTCGGGCAAGAGGCGGCCGAGCTGAGCGCCGCACAGCACGTCGTGGCCCAGGAAGATCTGGGGCCGGCAGGTCTTCTGTATAGGCTGGTCGACCGCAAGGCAGCGGCCAGCCGCTTGCACATGGAGGAATTCGAAGCGCGGTTGGAGGGCTTGGGCGATGTTATTTTTAGCCGCGGTCTTTCGCCGGCCGGCCAGCATCAGCTGATGGATGAAATCCTCACGGCCAAGAGCACCGCGTTGCGCATGCACCGGACACTGCTGCCGCAGGTTCAGGTGCTGGCAGCCTTGGGTCACTCCCACTACGCCGTCGTGCCGGCCGGCTCCCGCATTTTCTTTCAGGACGTGCAAGATCAGATTCAGTACCTGGTTTCCAAGGCCGACTCCCTGCGGGATCTCGCCACCAGCACTATGACTACGCACTTGACGTTGGCCAACCACCGCCTCAACGAAGTGATGAAGGTGCTTGCGGTCATCGCTACTATCTTCATTCCGTTGACCTTTGTCACCAGCATCTACGGCATGAACTTTCACAACATGCCGGAGCTGCATTGGGTTTGGGCCTATCCCACGGTCATGGTCTTTTGCCTGTTGGTAGCATCGATCATGCTCTTGTACTTCAGGCGCCGCCGATGGATCTGAAGATCTTGCCCGAGGAGAGTTCCATGTCAGACACGTATCGCTTCCGGCCGGCCGGAAGCGCCGACTATCCCAAAGTCATCGAGATGTGGATGGCCGGCATTTCCAGCGACCGGGTGGCCATTGCCTCGATCGCGGACACCTGGTGGAAAAAGTTGCTTTTCAAGTACGTAGCGGGCCGGCGCATCTTCGTCCAAGACATGGACACCTACGTCATCGAAACCGATCAAGGGCTGTGTGGCTATGTGGGCCTGCAGCGCGACGAAGACACCATCAGCGTTTTCGATTGGGGTCTCGCGCTCCATTGGGACGGGGCCGCGGAAGAGGCTTTTCAAGTCCTGCTAGACGGGATTCTGGACAGCGCCTACGACAATGAGGAGACGGAATACCTTGTTCTCGGCATGGAGCAAAACGAAGGACCGGTGCGTACCCTGGTGGCGCAGCAGGATTTCTTCCTGCTCGACTATCAAAACCAGCAATTGGTCACGGATCTACCCCTGGCCAATCCCTCGGAGAGGGGCACCTTGGAATTGTCGTTGGCCCTCCAAGTCGACCGTGCCTACAAGGAGACCAAAACCGAGCGGATCAGGGTCGAATATGCAGATCAAAACGTGGCGGAGGTCGTTGCCGCAGTCCACAACTCCATTCCTTCCCGAGCCAAGGTGTACGAGATCCGGATGGCCGAAAAGCCGGTGGGCTTCGTACAAGGAACAACGCACCAAAATCAGGCACGCTTTATTTACGCTTTGGAGCCGGAACTCTGGGGAACGGAATTCGAGAAGCTGATTCTGACCTCTTTTTGTACTCAGTTGGCCAAAAGCGCGCGCAAAGTGCGCATTCGCACTTTCAGTGCGGCGCATATGGAGGCCAGCAAGGGCAATATGGCGAGCTTGGGACTGACTTGGGAAGACGCGGCCTGGGAACGTTGGGTGCATCTGCTCTATGAAAGCGAGCTCGATGAAGCCAGTCCTGACGCAGCCGAACAGGGGCGCAGTAGGGCCGAGCCCGTTGCCGATTCTCATAACGATGACTAAGCGCGACTTTATACAAAATCAGGCCGTGTAGCACCACAATGCCTCCCGCAGACGCTGCAGCGGCGGGCGCGGGATTTGCGAGCTGTCGGGCGGCGGGGACGGCAACCGGGCAAAAAGCGGGAGCCCGGTCCAGAGGGTACGGCGCACTAGGGCCAGGGCATCGGCAAAGATCGGGGCGGTCTTGGGGTACCCGTCCGCTCGCCGGGGATGCCAGGTCCGGCCGCTGCCGCTGGGTCTGCATCCCCAGAGGGGTGCGCACGGCCGGGAAGGTGACCTCCATCTGCCCGCGGCGCAGGAACCAGCGCCGCAGCTGCGGCACCGGCAGGGCGGGATCGGTGCAGAATCGGGCCTGGGATCCGGGCTGGCGGTGCAAGAGCACCCAGTACAGGCGCACGGGAGTCTGGCCCGACCGATACCACAGAGCCACGCCGGGGACGACGGCCCTGTGCTGGACGGTCCCGTCTACCAGGGTACGGACAAGCCCACCCCGTCCGTGGGCCGGTCACCGCCATCCCCCGGCTGCGCCTGGATGCGGCGCGGTACGACGACCCGCCGCGGCAGCCCGGTCCCCGTCAGTCAGGGTCTTGTGCCGCCGACC
>DAOUKB010000067.1:0-28660 GCA_034421855.1 Anaerolineales bacterium | reverse complement strand
CCAAGGCACGGACGAGGGAGGAGCCCTGGCTGCGCTGGATATGGCCCGAGACGAATTCACCATTTTGCTGCGTACGGGAGGGGGATTGGGCAACCAGCATCTGTTCGGCACCACCAAGGTCAGCGAAACGGGCATCGAGGCCCTGTTCGGCTACCTGCAATCCATGGCGAATTCCTGAAACGCGTACTCTGCGACCCGCCGGAGCCAGACAGTCGCCGCCGCACCGGCTTCCGATCACGGCCCCGTCGCATCGACCTGGACACAGCCCCCGCGCTGCCTACCGGGTCTGGTCGTTGTGCAGTACGCGGAACGACGGATTGGGGACACTGCCGGCCGCACGCGGAGTCTCGGCCGCGCCCGCAGACCGTCTGCATAGGCCACCCGCCGCCGGCCTTTCCGTTGCTTGATCTATAGGGGCAAAGTAGTCGTTTCGTGCATTGGCGATCCGGGCCGCAGAGGAACGACACGCGACACTCTCTCACCCACCATACTCACGTACAATCCTGCCGCCGGCCTTTCCGCACCACTCCCTCGACATGTCTCAGCCTCCAGTCCCCTTCCGCATCGCCGTCCGTCAATTTGAACCTTTCGCCCTTGCCATGACGCAGGAATGGCGGCGGTTTTGCGCTCAGGAAGGCCTCGATATCCCTCTGCAAGCCGAATCTCTGGATCTGCATCCCCTCTTCGATTCCTTGTATACCCAGCGGGGCCTCGCGGACGGCGCTTGGGATATCGCCTTCTGTCCTACGGACTGGTTGGCCCTCTTCCACGCGGAAGACCTGCTCGCCGACCTGACTCCTTATATCAGGCAGGATCCGCCTGTCGACTTTCCCGACGGCTGGACCGATTCGCTGTTGCAGATGCAGCGATACGGGGAGACCACATTGGGCTTGCCCTACCACGACGGCCCAGAGTGTCTTGTCTACCGGAAAGATCTCCTTGCCGACGTCGAGCATCGCCGGGCCTTTGCCCGGAAACACGGGAGACGGCTGGAAGTGCCCCGCACTTGGGACGACTTCGTGGATGTGGCCCGCTTCTTCCACCAACCGGCAGAAGGACTGTACGGCACGGTGCTGGCGGCCTTTCCGGATGCCCACAACACCATTTACGATTTCCATCTGCAGCTCTGGACCCGCGGCGGCTCTGCCCAGACGCCCGAGGGCAGCATATGCCTGGACACACCCGAGGCCATAGCCGCGCTCACCTTCTATAGAGAGCTGATCGACGACTCCACGCTGATGCATCCTCAAGCCCGCGCATTGGATTCGGTCAAGGCCGGCTTGGCTTTCGCCCACGGCCAAGTCGCCCTCATGGTGAACTGGTTCGGGTTCGCCGGCATGTGCGAGACCATCCCGGACTCGAAGGTAAAGGGCCAGGTCGGCATCACCTCCCTGCCTTCTCTCACGGGCCGAGAGAGCGTCTCTCTCAACGTCTATTGGGTCTTGGCCATTGCGCAGGGCTGTCCGCGCAAGGAACTGGCCTATAAATTCCTGCGTCACTGTGCTTCGCCGGCCGCAGACCGGAGATTAACGTTAGGGGGCGGCATCGGCTGCCGGCGCTCCACCTGGACGGACCCTGAGGTGCATCGCGAGATCCCCTATTACCAGGACATGGAAACTCTGCATGCAGTCGCCCGCACTTTGCCGCGGTTGCCGAACTGGCATGAAGTGGCGGGTATTATCGATCTGCTGGTATTGGAGACCGTCGATAGCCAGACCCCCGTCGCCACCCTGACTCGGCAGGCTCAGACCCGCATCGAGGAGCTTGCTTGAGCCGCCCCTATCTGTCGCAAGGCGGAATGGCCTTTGGATATGCTCCGGTGGGGGGCGCGTGACGGGGAAGGGCGGCGGCGTAGGCACCAGACGGGGCTTGGTAGGCGACCGTGCAATGTTCTTGGATGTTCCGACCAACGCAATAGACTAGGCCTGTGTACACTGAAGCATCGGCCTTGCAGGCAGCAGACCCGATCGAGATACAGTTCTATCCTGTACCCGCTCAGCCTCCGCTAGTACCTGAAAGGCCGGGGTGCCTAATACACGACGACCCGGAAGCTCCATACCGTACCGCGGTCGTCGGCATTCTGGCGGTCGACGACCCGCTGCAGCAGGCTGTACGGTTCGGCGCGTAGGCCGTGGGAGTGCCGCAGACTTGCCTCTGATGCGGATCGCGTTGGGTGTGACGCCTTGCCTAGGTCCGACCCATCTGACGCCTACGCCGCCCTGGAAGATTTGACGGTTCCGCAGCAGAGGACGCCTTGTTTCTTTTCGACGCGGTCGCCAACGGAGTTCTGGGGAGCATAGGGAACGAGAGTAAGCGGCATCGGCTGCGGGTCTCTATCGCCTCGCCTCCCCTCTTCGTATGGGGCCGCGGGCGACTCGGCCCCTGCCCCTTCAAGGTCGCTACGTCTCCCCAGCTGCCGGATTCTCGGTAGGGCTCCAGGTTCCCGGAGGGGACACATGCAATTCCGTAATGGTTTCGATATCGCGTCCGTATCCACCGTCTCGGCACAGTACCCCAGCGGTCCTTGGGCGAACGCCACATGTTTCTGGGAGTCCTCCCACCTGGGACGGGCCCGCGGACGACGTACTTTCATGGGCAACTGCCGGTGAATGCAGTCGTCCGTCGTCTGCTGGCGTTGGCGTGGATGGGGAAAGTGTCGGCTTCGGCAGCTTCCGCGGTGTCGTCGTTCCCGGCCACGGTAGCGTCGGCGGTCCGGCCTGGGATCCGAAGATACGCCGTCCCAGGGCTAGTCCGTTTTCTGCTGGACGTAGATCTCCCGATCGTCCCCCACATTGCACTGGGCCGTGTTCGACGCGTAGAGTCGTATCCTGAGTTCCTGGTTGGCTTGGCCGTAAGCAGCCCCTTCGTGCAGGGACGCCCAAGGTGGTGCGCAATACGGTGGGCGGCTCGGATATTTCAGACCGTCGGCTTCGTGTGCCTGGGTACGCCGGGCCGGCGGCAACGCGGCTGGGGAGCCGTCTCCTCTGGACTGATTGAACGGCTCCGAGCACATGGAAACGCAAAAATACCGAAATACCGATCGTGACGTGCATCTGGGAGTCGACCACGCTGTCCCAGACGATCTCCCGAGCACGTTCCGGATTCTCTACAGGCCCCAAGGCAAGAGAACTCTGATTCAGGTCCATGTTGCCGCTGCGGCAGCCGTGCATGTCCACCCCAGTGACGGCCCGTTCGAGATGCCTCGGTGCGCCGGGGGCGCGATACAAACCGACCACCCCATGCTCCGCGCAGGATCGCATCCGCAGTAGGCCCACCGCCCCGAGGGCGGGTCACTCGGCCGGCGCGGACTGACGATGGAACGTCGGAATGCCTTCCAAGGCGATTTCGGCGGCGAAGTGACAGGCCACGGCCCGGCCGGCGCCAGCGGCCGTCTGTACCAGCGGCGGGTACTCTTCCCGGCAGATCTGCTGTACATGGGGACAGCGGGGATGAAAATGACAGCCGGCCGGCGCGGACATGGGATCCGGTACTTCTCCCGACAAGGCCAGGGTCCGCCGGCGAAACCGCGGATGGGGTTTGGGCGAAGCCGCCAGCAGAGCCGCCGTATAAGGATGTTGCGGCGCTACGAACAAGTCGTGGGTGGGACCGATTTCCACCAGGCGCCCCACGTACATGACCGCCACCCGGTCGCTGATGTGCTGCACCACGCCCAGATCGTGGGAGACGAAGAGATAGGTGAGGCCGAATTCCCCCTGCAGATCTTTCAGCAGGTTCAGGATCTGCGCCTGAATGGAGACGTCCAACGCCGAAACCGGTTCGTCGCAGATGATCAGCCGGGGATGCAGGGCCAAGGCCCGCGCGATCCCGATACGCTGGCGTTGCCCGCCGCTGAAGGCGTGCGGATAGCGCACCATATGTTCGGGACGCAGGCCCACGGCCGACATCAATTCGCTGATCCGATTCTCCAAGGCTGCGCCCTTGGTCCCCTCGTTGACCTTCAACGGCTCGCCTACGATGTCCCGCACCCGTTGCCGGGGATTGAGCGAAGCGAAGGGATCCTGAAACACCAGTTGAATGTGGCGGCGGGCACGCTTCAGCTCTTCTTTGTCCAAGGCGGCCAGGTCCTGTACCTCTCCTACATGAAAGAGGACCCGTCCCGCCGTGGGTTCCACGGCGCGAATGATGGACTTGGCGACGGTGCTCTTGCCGCAACCGGACTCGCCGACCAGCCCGAAAGTCTCGCCCGGCTGAATCTGGAAAGAGACGTCGTCCACCGCCTTGATTTCGCCCACCAATCTCTTCAGCAGCCCCTTGCGCATGGGGTAATACTTTCTGAGGTTCTGCACCTCCAGCAGCGGCGCCCGGTCAGGCATGGTCCACGCGTTCGTCGTAGAGCGTGCAAGCTACGGTGTGACCCTGGCCCAGGTCGATCGTGCGCGGCGGGGCGGTGTCGCAGACGCCCGGCTTCATGTACTCGCAGCGGGTATGGAAGCGGCAGCCGCCGGGCAGAGCGTAGGGATCGGGCACATTGCCCACGATCGACTTGAGGCGGTGCTGCTGGACTTCGCCCAAATGCGGAATGGATTCCAGCAGGGCTTGCGTATAGGGATGTTTGGGTTCGTCGAAGAGGGACCAGACCGAAGCCTTTTCCACGACTTGCCCCAGGTACATGACGACGACTTCGTCGGCCATTTCCGCGATCACGCCCATGTCGTGGGTGATAAAGAGGATGGCCGTGCCGGTCTCGTCCTGCAGCGCGCGCAACAGGTCCAGGATCTGGGCCTGAATGGTGACGTCCAAGGCCGTCGTGGGCTCGTCGGCGATCAGGACCCGGGGCCCGCAGGCCAGCGCCATGGCGATCATGGCCCGTTGCAGCATGCCGCCGGAGAGTTCAAAGGGATAGACGTCGACGCGCTGCCGCGGGTCGGGGATGCCTACCTTGCCCAACAGATCCACTACGCGGTCCTGGGCGGCCGTCTTCGAGATGTCCTCGTGGAACAGAATGGCTTCCCGGATCTGCCAGCCTATGGTATGCACGGGCGAGAAAGCGTTCTTGGGTTCCTGGAAAATCATGGCCACTTCCCGGCCCCGCACCTCGCGCAGGGCACGGCTGTCCGGCTCCAAGTCCACCAGATCGACTACCTCCCCGTCTGCCTGCAGCAGGATTTCGCCCTGCTTGATGCGTCCGCCGCTGCCCACGATCTGCAAGACGGATTGGGCCATTACGCTCTTGCCGCACCCGCTTTCGCCCACGATGCCCAGAGTCCGGCCGCGGGCCACCTCCAAAGAGACCCCGTCCACGGCGCGCACGGTGCCTTCGTCGAATTCGAAGTGGGTTACCAGGTTCCGAATGGACAGTACCCAGTCGTGCGGGTCGTTCACGGGGCGCGGGGTTCACTGAGTGTACGGATCGGCGGCATCCCGTATGCCGTCGCCCAGGAAGTTGAACATCAGCACGGTCACGATCACGAACAGGCAGGGCAACAGTTTCCACGGATGCAGGGCCAGCGTGACTACGTTGCGGGCGTCTTCCAGCAGCACGCCCCAACTGACTGCCGGCGGCTGCATGCCCAGACCCAAAAAGCTGAGGGCCGTTTCCCCGATGATCATGTTCGGAATCATCAGGGTCAAGGTCACGATCATATGGCTGGTGAAGGAAGGGAAGAGATGGACGGCCATGATGCGCATCTCGTGCGAACCTACGAGCCGGGCGGAGGTCACGAAGTCCTCTTCGCGCAAGGACAGGAACTTGCCGCGTACTTGCCGGGCCAGCGCCGGCCACGAGATCAAGGACAGGATCAGGGTGATGAAGAAATAAGTGTTCTCTACGGACCAGTCCCGGGGCAGAGCCACGGACAGGGCCATCCATAGGGGAATGGTGGGAATCGACAGGATGAAGTCGATGGAACGCATGGCGACCTGGTCCACGATGCCGCCGAAATAACCCGCCGCCCCGCCGATCAGCACTCCCAACACGAAGCTCAGGGCCACGCCCACCAGACCGATGGTCAGCGAGATGCGCGCTCCGTACAGGGTCCGGGTAAAGAGATCGCGGCCCAAGCGGTCGGTGCCAAAGAGAAAAATGGGAGCTTCGCCGGCGCCGAACAGGTGACGCCGGGTCTTGAAGAGCCCCAGCAATTTGTACTCGGGACCGAGGGTCAGCAGGCGCACGGGATGCTGCACGCCGTCTTCCTTGGGGGTGTAGACGGTGCGAAACGTTTCCATGTCCAAAATGGGTTCCACGTCCAGTATGTAGGGCCGTACGATCCGCCCGGCGGCCATGATGCGGAGGCGATGCGGCGGCGCGTCCAGATACCCGGCGAAGCGGTCCAGCGGCCGGTAGGGGCTGACGAACTGGCAGAATATGCCCAAGGCATAGAGCACGCCCAAGACCGCCAGGCCGATGCGGGCCAACGTATGGCGGCGAAAGGCCCACCAGATCAACTGCCACTGGGTGGCGCGGTAGTAACTGTCCTCTGCCAATTCCGGGGGGACGTGGGTCGCCGGAACGTCGAGTTCGGCTACGCTCACTCTACAGCGCCCTCGTAACGAATACGCGGATCGACCCAGACCAGCAGCAGATCGGCGACCAGATTGCCGATCACCACCAACAGGCTGAGGATCAGGGTGATGCCCCCGGCCAGATACATGTCCTGGGCCATCAAGGCGTCGAACAGCACGGGTCCGGTCGTTTGCAGATTCAGCACGATGGAGACCAGCACCTCGCCGGCCACGATGCTGGGCAGAATCCAGCCGATGGTGCTGATGACGGGGTTGATCGCGATCTTGACGGGATAATAGAAGAGTACCCGCAGCTCGGGGATGCCCTTGGCGCGGGCCGTCACCACGTACTGCTTGCGCAGTTCGTCCAGCAGATTGCCGCGCATGACGCGCATCAGGCCGGCAGTGCCGCTCAGACCGATGATGCACACGGGAAACCAGATGCGCGTCAGCAGATTGCCCACTTTGGCCAAGTTCCAAGGCTGGTCCAGGTATTCGGGAGCCAACAGGCCGCCTATCCGCCAGTCGAACAGCACGAAGACGCCCCACATCAAAATGAGGGCCAGCATGAAGGGCGGAATGGAAATGCCGATGAACCCGAAGAAAGTGAAGAAATAGTCGAGAAAGGAGTACTGGTGGGTAGCGGAAAAGATGCCGATGGGGATGGCCACCGCAAACACGAACAGCGTAGAGGCCAGCGAGACGGCGGCCGTCAAGGGGATCCGTTCTCGCAGCACGTCCGCGACCGGCCGGTTCCAGCTGAAGGAGCGTCCCCAGTCGCCTTCCAGCACGATGTTCCGAATCCAGATGGCGTACTGCAGGACCGCGGGACGATCCAGTCCGTACTGTCGCCGCAGGGCGGCTGCCTGCTCGTCCGACACGCGAATGCCGCTTTCTTCCAAATTGGCGATGAAGGTGCTCATGAAGTCGCCGGGAGGCAGCTGAATGAGAAAGAACACGGCGGCCGAGATGACGAACAGCATCGGCACCAGCAGCAGGAAACGGCGTAGGACGTATTCCGTCATAGGGCCTGGCCCGCCAAGGCGAAAAATCAGAAGGGGCGGTTCCGGAGCCCGCCCCTCCCGGGAAGTCTATGGCAGGGACCGTGGAGCGGCCTTACTCATCGATGTACCACTCTTCCATGCCGTACATGATGACGATGCCCATTTCCTCCACCTGGCCGAGCGGGACGTTCTTGATCCGCACGTGGGTGCTGGTGGGGTAATAGGACTCTTCCACCGGATTGAAGGTCCAGTGGTTGTCACGGATGTTGGTATACAGCGCAGCCAGCGCGTCGGCGCTTTCCGCCGTGCCGATGGGAGCTTGCAGGAAGGCCCTGTGCAGGTCGTACAGCTCCAACACTGCGGCGGGCGGCTCTTCGCCCAGCGTCCCGATGGGCGCGGTCATGTATTGGGCCCATTCACGGCCCCAGAAGTTGCCGGGCAGATAGTCGTCCCAGCCCGCGCTGGGCCAGATGTCCTCGTGCGCCCATAGGGACATGCCCTGCACGTCGTTGTTCAGCCACTTCTCGCGGATCAGGCTCCATTCGCCCGACTTCACCGAAGTGTTGATGCCGGCGGCTTTCCAGTACTCGGCGATCAGCTCGGTCATGGGTACGTGGTCCTGCGACATCGGAGCCGGTTCGAAGATGATTTCGAAGGGATTGCCGTCCGGTCCTAGGCGAAAGCCGTCCTCTCCGCGCGCTGCCAGACCCATCTCGTCCAGAATCTGGTTGGCCTTGTCCAGATTGAATTCGGGATGATTGGAATCCGAAGGCGGCTGGGCGAAGGCCCCCAAATAGAAGGTCTGGATGATTTCTTCGTTGTTGATGGCCAGATTCATGGCTTCGCGGAAGCGCACGTCGTTGGTGACCTGCCGAAAGACTGCGTCGTCGTAGGTCAGGTTCAGCGTGAAGTTGATGGGCAGGCGGTGCATGCGCGGAATGAACACGTTCAGCACTCCGTCGGCCTCGGCTTGTTTGAGCAGGGGCAGGTTCTTGAGCGAACTGCGTTCACCCAGATAGTCTACCTCGCCTTGCAGCACCTTCAGCACGGTGGTTTCGCGGTCCTGCATGAGCAGCATCTGCACCCGGTCGATGTAGGGCAGTTGGTTGCCGGCCGCGTCCACTTTGAAATAATAGGGGTTGCGCTCGAAGTTCCAGACGCCCCCGCCGAAGTCTTGCAAGACCCAGGGGGTCAACACCGGATGGCCGAAGCCTTCTTCGTTGATGGCCCGCCACAGGTTGTACGCCATCTGCTTGGCGTTGAAGAGGGTGACCCAGTTGCCGTCCTCGATGGATTCTTCCTCCATCATGGCCGCCAGATCCGCCGCGTCCGCATAGTCGCCGTGAAACTGCTGCAGGTAATGGGCGGGCTTGATGAAATCCTGGTACCCGCGCCAGCCGGCGATGGCCAGCTGGGCCGGGAAACTGCCGTATTTGTCGTCGAAAGCGACTACGAAGGTATAGTCGTCGACGATGTCCACGGTGGCTACCGCGGCTTCCGGCGAAGACCCGGTGCGCAGATAGCCGGGCACGTTGGCCGTGACTTCGTCGTTCATGATCACGTCGTTCCACGCGAACGCCACGTCGCCGGTCGTGACGGGTTGTCCGTCGGACCACTTGAGACCTTCCCGCATATGCATGGTGAAGACCTTGTTCTCGGCGTCGACTTCCCAATCCGCCAGCACGTTGCCGTAGACCCCCATGTCGTAGTTGAAGGCTCCTGGAGCCCACACCAGCGGTTCTACGGAACCGATGTAAATGTGGGGATCGCCACCGGATCCCTCCTGCGGCAAGCGCATGGTGCCGCCGTACTGGCCGATTTCGGTGTCGTAACTGACTACCAGCATGCGCTGGCTGACGACAAAGGGCTCGACCGGCAGACGTTCTGCGACCGGCGGCAACTCGCCGGCGGCGACCCGTGCGGCCAGCAAGGGAGATTCCCCATAGGCGCCGTCGTCCGCCGTCATGGCGGCGCTGTCCGTGGGCGCGGCGGGCATGGCGTCGTCGTCGCTCTCTGCGGCGGGAGCTGCCGGGGATCCGCAAGCGGCTACCCACAAGGTCAGCATCAGAAACAGAGACAAAAGCCCGAACTTGGAGCACAAAACGCGCATCGGGGTCATGGAGAACCTCCTAAGACTGGGTATGCAGGTGCAAAGTCCCCGGGGGAACGTGCGAGAACCTCAATTATAATCAGCATCGGACCTGTGCCGGAAAGATGCTGTTTCCGTTCGTCGCCGCAGACAGGTCCGATGGGGGGTCTACCCGGACCGTGCATCGGGCACAAGGCATTGGCCATGACCCGGGTGCATGGTGATTTGTCCCTCTTGGAATACCACCTCCCCGCGCACCAGGGTGGTCCGTACTTGACCCCGCAAGGGCAGACCGTGATACGCCTGCATGTTGATCCCCCCCTTGGAAAAGGTGCGACGGCGGTCGAAGGACCAGTCGGCGTCCATATCCACCAAAGCCAGATCCGCATCCAGGCCCGTCTTGATTTGACCCTTGGTCGCCAAGCGGAAACGCCGCGCGGCGTTCAGGCTCGTGAGGCGGGTCAAGGCGGGTAGCGTCAGTCTGCCTTGATTGACCGCCGTCAACATCAAGGGCAACATGGATTCCAAGCCCGGGACGCCCGCCGTGGCCCGGAAAATATCGTCTTGGCCGACGGCTTTCTCCGATACCACGTAGGGAGAATGGTCGGAACCGACGACGTCGATAGTGCCGTCCAGAAGATAAGGCCACAGCGCGGCTACCTCTTCGGCGGTGCGCAGCGCGGGGTTGCACTTGGCGAAAGGTCCATGCTTCGCCAGTTCTTCCATGGTCAGAAACAGGTATTGGGGACAGGTTTCCACCGAAACGTCTACACCCTTGGCCTTGGCTTCCTTGGCCAACTGGGCGGCCTTGAAACTGGAGAGATGCACGATCTGGACGCGGCTGCGAAACAGTTCGGCAAAGACCAGCAGGTCGGCTACCGCCAGCTCTTCCACAATCGGGGGCGCGCTGCGCGCATGCGCGAGGCCCGTGATTTTCCCGCTGGCGCGCACCTTGCCTAGGAACAGTTCCAGCAAGCCGGCATGTTCGCAATGAAAACAGTGGAGCAACGGAGTTTGGGCCACCGCCGCCATCAGGTCGTGCAGATCGGCCGGATCCGGACAACACAATCCCACGAATTCGTCCTCGCGCCCCGGAGGCGGATTGGTCATAAAGGTCTTGAAGGCAATGGCTCCCGCCTCCACCATCAAGGGAATCTCGGCCACGTTGTCGGGAGAGAGGGAGCCGTACAGTCCGAAATCGATCAGGGCGTGAGGCTGCAGTTGTGCCCTGCGCCGGGTCAATCTCGCCGCCGAATTCACAGGCGGGTCGGAGATTGGCATTTCCAGGATCGTAGTGATGCCCCCTGCGGCGGCGGCGCTCGTACCCGACACGAAATCCTCGCGGTCGGGACGGGCCGGGGCTCGAATATGCACGTGCGTATCAATCAAGCCAGGCAGGATGTGCAACCCGCGGGCATCCAGGCGCGTGCGCGCCGCAGGACGCTCGGCGGGTCTGCACACCCGGGCAATCTTGCCGTCCGTGATCCCGATGGAACCGGCGATCACGCGGTCGGGAGTCACTATCTGCCCCCCTGCAATCAACAGATCGAATTCCCCTGTCATTTTCCGGTTCCCCGTCTTGATTCAGGTTGGGGGCGGAGCCTCCAACCATGCATCCAGCGTCAAGAGCGCTGTACCCAAGACTTGCGCTCCGGCTATGCAGTCCTCCGGCGCCGTGAATTCGTCGGGGGCGTGGCTGACGCCGTTGCGGCTGGGTACGAACACCATGGCTTGGGGAGCGATTTCCGCCATACACATGGCGTCGTGACCTGCGCCGCTGGCCATACGTATGCATGCGAAGCCGTTGGCTTCGGCGGCTGTTTCCAGCACCCTGACCAACAAAGGATCCGAATCCACGGGAGGCTTGGAGGAAGTCTGTTCAAGGCGGCCGCCCATTGCACGCGCAATTTCCGCCAGCTCGGTTTCGGCCCAGTCGAGGACTTCTGGGTCCAGTCCCCGGATTTCCAGATTCACAACGACTTGCCCTGGAATGACGTTGGGCGCGCCGGGCGAGATATCCATTTGGCCCACCGTGCCGACAATGCCGTGCTTTTCGGCGATTTGTTTGACCTGCAGGACATAGGGCGCGGCCATGACCAAGGCGTCTTGCCGATCCTCCATTCGGGTGGTGCCGGCATGATTGGCATAGCCTTGGAATGCGACTTCGTACCTGCGAATTCCGACGATGCCTTCCACGACGCCGATCGGAATCCGCGCGGTTTCCAGTCTTCTGCCCTGTTCGATGTGCAATTCCAGAAAGGCTGCCAGCCTGGTCTGCCGCCGGGCCCGTCCGACATGTTTCGGCTCAATGCCTGCGTCTCGCAAGTGCGCTGCCACCGGGCGGCTGTCCCAGGCCCGCTGCTGAATTGCCCCGGCCGCCAAAGTGCCGACCATGGCCCGGCTGCCGAAAGTCGCCCCCGACATGGTGGCTTCTTCCGCCGCGAAGTTGATGATTTCGACGGGATGCCGCAAGCGGCAGGCATTCTGGTCCAAAGCTCGCACGACGGCCAGCGCGGACAGGACGCCCAAGGCCCCGTCGTAGCGTCCGCCGTTGGGGACCGTGTCGGTGTGCGAACCGAGCCCAATCGGATCCAGCGAGGGTATTGAACCAGGATAGATCCAAGTGTCGTTGCCGGCCTGGTCGGTATGGACCTCCAATCCCAGTCTCGCAAATTGGGTGCGTACCCACTCCCGCCCCGCTCGGTCTTCGGGGCTATAGGCGATGCGGGAAACGCCTCCCCTGGGATCCGCGCCGATAGCCGCGAGCTCTTCCAAATCCAGAAGTAGTCTCGGACCATCGATTTGCAAGTTTGTGTCTGCTGGTTTCATCATCCGTTGCTGTTGGTGGTGATCCACGCTCTCCTGTGAAGGAGACGAACTTCCCAAGGAAAACCCTTTGTCCGCCACACCGTGCACTGTCCGTCCATGGTATTCCCCGCTCGATTTCCTTGGGAATCGGCCTCGACCCTGTTCCGACAGGACGACAGCGCTCCGTAGCTAGACAAGCAGTGTGCTACATGTCGGGCTTGCCGTCTCCTATGCGCTCATCCTGAAACCCGGAAAAATCGGCCCAGCGCAATGTCCGCGGAGAAACCGGTGCCTTGCGGCGGGGACGGTCCGTCGGTGCCCGCGGCGGTTCAGTTCCGGTCGGTCCGTTCGTCCAACTGGGCGCGCAGGCGTTGTATTTCCTGCCGCAAGCGGGCTTCGGCTTCTGCCTGGTCGGCACGGGCCTGTGCCTGCAGGAGCGCGGCCGGCGTCATCCGGTACCAGTCCGCCCGGACGGGGTCCCGCAACCGCAGTTCGTCGGCGTGCTCCAAGCCCCAGGCGGTGCCCAGCACCGTGCTGGGATACAGCTGGACTGCCTCGCCGGCCACCGTGTCGAGGCACCCGGCGATCGGCACGTAGGCCGGGCCTGCCAGCCGCCAGCCCCGGAGCGGCGGTCCCCCGGCGTAGCCCATCGGATCGTACAGCCAGTATTCCGCGATGCCCGCCAACTCATAAATCTCGTACTTGGTGTCCCGATCGGCTTCGACCGTACTCTCCGACATCACTTCCAGCACCAGCGCGGGACGCAACTCCGCCGACAGCGCCAGCGACCCGTAGTCCACCTGCGGATCCAGCACCTGCCGGCCGGGCCAGAGCGCGATGTCCGGAGCCAGCCCCGCGCGCAGCGGCACGTTCCGGATCAGCAGATCGCTGGTGAGCGTGTACGGCAGATCCCGCATCTCGAGATGCAGCCGCAGATCGCCTTCGATGCGCATCAGCCGGGCGTGATGGACGGTCGATTCCAGAGTCTTGACTCCTTCGCAGGCGCAGAAGGGGTCCTCCGTGAACCAAGGGGTCCGGGTCTCTTGCTGAACCGGCAGCGCCATGTTCCACCTCCCTGCGGCTGGGCCGTCCCCGCACATGATAGCACCGCGGACCGCCCGGCCGCAGGGGCACGGATGCGCGGGCTGGGGCAGTGCGCACTCGGGGATGGCCTATCGGTGCCCGGGACGGTTGGAAAGCGGCGCCGGAAATTGGGACGTCGCGGCTCGCGCTACAGCTGCAGAAGGCGTTCCGGATTCGTCTTGACCATGGTTCTGACGTCTTCGGGTGAAATCCCCAGATCCAACATGCAGGCGATAAATTGGCGTAACCCTTCCACAGGCGTAGACAAGGCATAGCGACCGAAGTCGGTGGACATGATGCAGTGGCGAGCCCCCACGGCACTGATCTGACGTGCTACTTCCGTGATGCCCCCCTTGGGAGCCTCCTGCATGCCCTCGTCGATAGAAATGTATTCCTTCTCGACGTAGTAATGAGTCAGGGGAATGGGCGTAGCAGCGGTATACGCGGCGAAAGAAAATTCGATAAAAGCGCCTTTGGCCGCCATTTCCTGCAATGCTGCAATGGGCGCAATCTTGGTTACGGAACTAGACACGATCACGTTGCCGTATCCGTATCGTTCCCTGAGGTCCACGAGCCGCATCGCCTCTGCCACCGAGACGTGTCCGGTGTCTACATAGACATGAGGGGAGGCGGCGACAAGCTGCAAAATTTCGTCCAACGGTGCGTCCGGAGCCTCGTGCAGAGGTATGCGGATGCAGCGGTCCAGTTCCTCGGTCTTGAACTTCGGATAGATCTCGGACAAGGGCGTAAAGCGGCCATTCACAAAGCGACCTTCGCGAGAGGCCTGAAAATAGGTGGAATGGGCTCCGAAACTGATGTACTTGGCACAGTCTCCGTAATGTAATGCTGTCTTCACGGCCCTGGGATTCATGCCGCCGTATACGGTATTTAGGATCAAGCCGCCAAAGGTCCGAAAATCGGGCACGATCTTGTTTACGAGCCAAGAGGTGCCGTTGGTCATTGCAAACACGTCCAGCAGGACAATGGCCTGCATCCCAGCGGCCTTGGCTTCTTGGGCAGCCTCAAAGGGGTCCACACGGCGCGGACTCGACGTCAGGTGGGGCCCCGCGTGCACGTGAATGTCGATTGCGCCCTGCAGCAAGTTGTAGGTCAGGTCCAGGGAACGACCTTCAGGTAAAGCTCTCACCCACTGCCCTCCAGAAACGACAACGGTCACTGTGTGCAAAACGGAACAAGCGGAAACGGGCCCTGACAGTGCACAGCACCACTCTCCACGTGCATGACGCCCCGATCGATATTCTATGATAACCCGTCTTGTGCCCTAGGAAGCCTTCGGGAACAGCGTAGGGCCACCGCGGCTGGGCGGCCTGCGGTGGTATCATGTCGGGGACGGCCGGCCGTCGCTCGGGACGTCGGCCCAGCTGCAGGGAGGCGGAGCATGGCGTTGCCGGCTCAACAAGAGACCCGGACCCCTTGGTTCACGGAGGACCCCTTCTGCGCCTGCGAAGGAGTCAAGACTTTGGAATCGACCGTCCATCACGACCGGCTGGTGCGCATCGAAGGCGACCTGCGGCTGCATCTCGAGATGCAGGATCTGGCGTACACGATCACCAGCGATCTGCTGATCCGGAACGTGCCGCTACGCGCGGGGCTGGCTCCGGACATCGCGCTCTGGCCCGGCCGGCAGGTGCTGGATCCGCAGGTGGACTACGGGTCGCTGGCGCTGTCGGCGGAGTGGCGTCCGGAGCTGGTGCTGGAAGTGACGTCGGAGAGTACGGTCGAAGCCGATCGGGACACCAAGTACGAGATTTATGAGTTGGCGGGCATCACGGAATACTGGCTGTACGATCCGATGGGCTACGCCGGGGGACCGCCGCTCCGGGGCTGGCGGCTGACGGATGCAGGCTATGCGCCGATCGAGGGGCGTTCCGCCACGGTGGCCGGCGAGGCAGTCCTGCTGTATCCCAGCACGGTACTGGGCACCGCCTGGGGCTTGGAGTACGCCGACGAACTGCGGTTGCGGGACCCCGTCCGGGCGGACTGGTACCGGATGACGCCGACCACGCTCCGGCGGGAGCAGGCCCGCGCCGACCAGGAACAGGCCCGCGCCGACCAGGAACAGGTCCGCGCCGACCAGGAACAGGCCCGCGCCGACCAGGCAGAAGCCCGCGTCCGGCAGGAACAGGCCCGCGCCCGGCAGCACGAAGCCCGCCTGCAGCAGGAAATGCAACGCCTGCGCGCCCAGCTGAACGCCCAGTCCGACCCGAACTGAGACGTCGCTCCCTGTCGGATTCGATGTGGTTCGGCATCATGCAGTGGAAGATATAGTACGGTACAGATTGACCAGCTGTCGCCCCACGACATCGTGAACGATTGAAGTCTGGGCTCAGGGCCGTCCGACGCTGGTGCGTCGGACGTAGACTTCTCGGTGTAGGAAGGTCCGGGTGGTGAAGCCGATGCGGGCGGTTTAGGCGCAAGCAGCAGCTTGCACTTTTCGACAACCGCAAATAGGCTTCGGGCAAGCAGGATTATTCTCGACTGGTCCTTTCCCAGAGTTTGATCCTCGTCCTGCACTGCCTGCTTTGCCGACAAACCCTGCTGTAGCCTAGGAAATCCCAGCGGCGAGAGTCGGACACTGGACCGGGATGGTGTGTCCTCCGCTTACCGGATCACGCCAGTGTCGCCAGCACATTTACGCGTCGGCTCCAGGGATTTTCGCCGGAGACGTGGTGTGGGTAGCCGGTCCGGTACCCCGTGTATTAGGTTAGGAGGAAGGGGAGCGAAACCATTTTCATCCGAGCAAGAGCATGGGAACGTGTCGGCATGGAATTTCATGCCCTCCGCTTGCCGCTAGCGGATCCAGTGGTGCCGACAGCATACTTTGTGGTGTCGAGTCGAGGCCGATTGAATATGCAGAGGGCCGGGCGTGAGCATAAAGGCACACATGCATAAAAAGACGAGGAGCTGCGATGTACTTCATGTTCTACATGGTTCCATGCCGGATTTAAAAGACCACATCGACACTGTGCTCCCCTACCCCGAATTCCATACTGCACGATGCGGATCGGATCGCAAGGAATCGCCGGCAGATACTCTGCCGTGGTGTGAGACGTTGGTTGTGGTGGATGCGTCCAAGGCCCCGGAGTACCGGAAGCCGGCCAGCCAGCCGTTTCTGGAGTTGGCGTGACTGGGCCAACCCGACGGGAGGGATCACTGGTAAGGCCGATCTGCCGGTCTTGCCAGGAGCTTTCTGCGTGCCCGTTCTGGTGTCCTCCGGATCGCACGCAGTAGATAAAAGCCAGGCAAGCCGGGAACTCGCCGCCGGCCTCAATATGCGCAGTCCGGTCGGTCTGTGGTCGAGGCGGCGTCCTATGCATTTGAGCACCGACGCCGCTTCGACAGTCGTCTAGGGTTCGGAGACTGACCCGGCGTACACAGGCGGGCACGTGCGACGATGCCGGACAATACACCTTTCTGTCGGAGAAGCTCGCATCCGCCGCTCTCAGAGCCTAGGGAAGGCGGCTTTTGGCGTACAGAGTGTGCAGCTCCCGGCATGCCGCACAGACATCGGCTCCGACCCCCGTTATCGACTTCATGGGGCACGACGTCCTGTGAGTTTGCCGGCCGACTCCTCTGTCCGGGTTCCCGTCGCTACCGGACATGCGACAAGGCCCCAGGCCCTCTTCCGCCGGACGCCTTGGATTGCACCCCCCGAGTGGGACAGCCCCGATCGGATTTTTCCGGTACCCGTTCCCGTCGCCTTGTCGCTACGCGTATCGAATACGCGGGTCGATCCAGACGTACAGGATCTCCACCAGAGAGTTGACGACGATGTAAGCGGCGGCTACAAACATGACGATGCCCTGTACCAGCGGAAAATCCTTCGCCACGATGGCGTTGACCAGCATCAAGCCGAGTCCCGGGCGCGAAAAAACGGCTTCGATAATCACGGTACCCGCCAAGACCTGACCGAATTGCAAGCCCACGACGGTCACGACCGGAAGCAAAGCGTTGCGCAAGGAGTGATGGAACAATACCGCCCGCGGGGACAACCCCTTGGCATACGCCGTCCGGACGTAGTCTTGACGGATGACCTCGAGCATGCCCGAACGGACGAGGCGGGCAATCGTGCCGCCGGCCCATAACCCCAAAGCCAGCATGGGCAGAATCAGCCCCTGGATCCCGGGGGAGCTCAAGACGGGCAACCAACCCAGAGTGACCGAGAACACCAGGATCAGCAGCAAGGCCAGCCAGAATCCGGGAATGGATACCCCCAGCAAGGCAATCGTGACCGCGACGTAATCCAACCAGCTGTTGTGATTCAAGGCCGCGACGATGCCCAGGGTCGTACCGAACACGACGGCAAAGGCCAACGCGGCCAGCGTGAGTTCGAGAGTATAGGGCAGCCTCTGCAGGATCAGCTGGGAGACCGGTTTGCGCGAGCGCATCGAATCGCCCAAATCTCCCCGGATCAAGCCGCCGAGATAATGACCGTACTGCACATGCAGGGGATCGTCGAAGCCCAGCTGGGCGCGCAGCTGTTCAATGTCCTCGGCCGACGCTACGCTGTATTCCCCCAGCATCATCATGACGGGATCCCCAGGCACCAGCTGCGCCATGAGAAACACCAGAAACGACACTCCGACCAAGAGCGGAATCAAGGCCAGGCAACGTTGCAGGACAAAAGCGCCCATGAACTCGAAGCTCTAACGGCCGGGGAGCGCGGCCCCCGGCCGGGGAACCCTGCGCCGCACGGCGCCGCGCAGGCCGGGGACGTAGACCGCCGGCATCAGACGAATGAAATCAAGCCGTGGATGGTAGGTTTCCAGCCTTTCAGTCTGGCCGAAACGCCCCAAGTGTCGACCGGATTGTACAGGTAGATCCATGGGGCTTGGGCCTGCAATATGCGGTGGGCCGACTTGTACAAGGCTTCCCGGCGCGCCCAATCGACTGTGGCTTGAGCCCGTTGCAGGACGTCGTTCAGAGATGCGTCGTCGAATCCGAGCCACCAAGGCCCTTGAATGTCGGAACGAAACTTTTCGCGCAGCAAACGGAACGTACTGATGGGCGACGAGTCGAAACAGCAGGCGTCGTGAATGCCCTTGGTCTTGACGGTCTGGGCATAGACCGCCCGCTCGGTATGCTCGACAATCCGAGTTTCCACGCCGATGCGTCGGTATTGTCGGGCCAGCCGACGTGCCAGGGCCGGCGCTTCGTCGGGCAGTACGGAGGGGACATCCAACGTCAAGGACAGGCCGTGTCCGAAACCGGCCTCGGCCAGCAGGGCGCGCGCCGTGTCGGGGGCATAGGGATAGGGGCTCGACGTCGAGTCGTAACCGAAGTGTTTGGTCGTCAGCGGGCCGCTCAGCGGGAAAGCGGTGTTCCGCGTAAACTGTTCAATCAACCGCGCTTGGTCAAAGCCGTAGTTGAGGGCGCGGCGCACTCTGACGTCGGCACACACGCCCGCGCCCGCATTGCACATGAAAACGGTACAGACGTTGCTCGGAGCGGTGACTACTTCGCACAGGCCGGCGGACTGCACCGAGTCCGGCAGGCCGTGCGCCCCCCCGGTGATCAGGTCCGCCTCTCCGCGTAGAAGTCGCCGGACTCGTGCTTGGACATCCGGCTCGACCTGCCATGTGAGGCGGGGAAAAGCCGGCCGCTTGCGTTGCCAATAGGCGGTATGCGCCGCCATTCTGATTTCCGTAGCGGACATTGCGACTACGCGGTAGGGTCCGCTGCCGACGGGATTCTGCAGTACGTCGCGGGGAGCGCGCGGCAGGATGGGAATGTCCGCCATCAGATCCAGGAGATCCGCCATGGGTTCGGCCGTTACCAACCGCACCGCATGCCTATTCAGGATCTTGACTTCCGCGTGCCCGAGATAGCTGTGCAACAGGCCTTCCGTACCCAAGACTCCGCCTCGTCCCGGAGAACGGGCCCGTTCGAGGCTGGCGGCCACCGCCTCGGCGTGCAGAGCTTCGCCGTCGTGAAATCGCACGTCCGGGCGCAGCTGGAAATCCCAAGTCCGAGCGTCTGCGGTCACCGTCCAAGACTCGGCTAGACAAGGTTCGAAGCCTGAGACCGACCGGCGCACCAAGGGTTCGAAGAGAGCCTGCAGCACGTTCAGGTTCTCTGCGTGGTCCGTGACGACATGCGGGTCGGTGAGCTGGGCCTGCGCAGACAGGACGATCAGATCTTCAGACATGCGTTTCCGCCGGTTTCCCTTGCTTTGACCCGGTCTCGCGCTGCCGCTGCCCAGCCTGGGCGGCGGGCTCCGCGGCCCGCGCTCAGCCCGGAATCGTCAGGCTCTCGATGTCCCGGGGATAGTACGTGATCATGTCGATGCCGTCTTCGGTCACGACCACGGTGTCCGAGTGTCTGAAGCCGGCAAAGCCGGGCAGGAACAGACAGGGCTCGACGGTCAAGCAGAAGCCCACCTGGATTTCCGTGTCGTCTCCCAGATCCAGGAAAGGTCCTTCGTGACCCTCTATGCCGATGGCGTGGCCGATATGCGTGCGGGTCAAATCCAGGAGATCGTGCTTTTCCAGGAACGCGTTCACGGCGGCCTCGACGTCGCGCATTTGGGCTCCGGGCCGGATCGCGTCGAATGCCACATTCTGCGCTTGCACTTCGAATTCGAAATAGCGGCGATGATCGTCGGTCAGCGGTTCAATCATCAGGGTCCGCTCGAGTTCGCTGGTGTAGCCTCCCACTTCGGCCCCGGCATAGGTCAGTACGACGTCGCCGGGCCGCAGACGCCGGCCCCCGGCGCGCCGATGGTTGAAGGCGGTCTTGGGACCGGACGTGAAGCTGGCGTACGCACCTTCGGCGCGGCCGTGGGGTTCCCATTCCGGGGGCAGGGCTTTGATCATGAAGGCCGTGCCGTCCCGAGTGGCGCGCAGGGCCACGTCCACTTCCACCGCCCCCGGCTTCATGTAATCCTGCAGAAACCCGTGCGTGACGTTCCCGAACAGGGCGCTCAGGCGAATGAGCTCGACCTCCTCCGCGGACTTGACGGTCCGCATGTCGTCGATGACCCGGCCGACGTCCTGCAAAGTGGCCCTGGGGACCACGGCGGCCAGATTCGGGCCGCGGTACCCCATGCCGCCGCCCCACCCCGGACTGTCCACGCCCAGCGTGCTTTCGGCCAGCCCTTTGTCCCCCAGCAACTCCGCGAGATACGTCATGGGATGCTTCAAGCCCGGATATTCCCGGTACACCTTCATTTCTTTGATGCCGGGATTTCGCACCGGGATATTTTCCTCTTCCAGGTGCGGCACGAGCAGGGCCAATTCCCCTTGCAAGGGCACGACCAGCACTACCGGACGTTCGGTGGCCAGATGGTGGAATCCGCTGAGATAGAAAGTGCGGGTGGCGTTGAACACCACCAGGCCGGCCAGGCCGTGCTGCTCCATGTAAGTCCGCATGCGGTCGAGCCGGCGTGCGAATTCGTGCTCGCTCAAATGGTATTTCATGCTGTGCTCCTCAAGCGTCCCCCGTCGGAGAGCCGGACGGAAACCAGAGGAGCGGGGACCGACCCCGCTCCTCTCCGGTCACGACAGACGCTTATTCGGTAAGGGAAATGTCGAAGATTTCGGGATGCGCATAGGGATCGAACTGGAAGCCCTCTACCTTGGAGCTTACGCCGAACACCGATACGTTGGCATAGATGCCGGCTCCCAAGGCGTTTTCGTTGATGATCTGCTGTACTTGCTGGTAGATTTCCGTGCGCTCGGCCTCGTCTCCGGTTTCCAGACCCCGCCGCAGCAGGGCGTCGAGTTCGTCCGTGGCCCAGTGCGACCAGTTGCGGGTGCCGATGGTGCTGGAGTGATACATGCGATCCAGGAACAGGCCCGGGTCGGGACTGTAGGTGCCGATCAGAGCCGTGTTGAACGTGCTGTCCGTGGAGGCCATGCCGTCCATCATGGCCGTACCCGTCATCACGTTGACCAGGAACTCGATGCCCACCCTCTTCAACTGGGCCTGAATCACTTCGGCCGGCAATTCGGCCACATAGCCCGGGAAGGTGGCATGGAAGATCGAGAGCACTTCGCCGTCCTTCATGCGATAGCCGTCGTCGTTGATTTCGGTATAGCCCGCTTCTTCCAGCAACGCTACGGCGCGGTCGGGATCGAAGGGAAACATGTTTTCCGCGTCGGCGTCGTAGAACTTCACTCCGCGCGTGAGCAGTTGATAGGCCACCGGATAGACGCCTTTGAAGACGATCTGATCGATCTCGTCACGATCGATGGCATGCATGACGGCTTGCCGGATCCGAATGTCGTCCGTGGGCGGAAACGTGGTGTTGAAGTGGATGCCCCGGGCCAACCCGACTTTGGGCGCGCCCAAGACCGCAGTGTCGGGATTCGCCTGCACGCGGTCGACGGCCCCGGGCGGTACTTCGTCGATAATCAACGCCTCGCCGGTTTCCAGGGCGAACAGACGCGCTTCCTCTTCCAGGATGAACCGAAAGACCACGGATTCCAGGTGAGCCGGCCCTGCATGGAAAATGGCCGGCCCCCAGTCGTAGTCGTCGTTCCGCTCGAGCACGACCTCGTTGCCCGGAATCTCGCTGACGAACTTGAAGGGGCCGGATCCGACCAGCGCTTCGTTGAAGGCGGCCCCGTGTTCTTCGACGGCCTGCTGCGAGACGATACCCATGAAGGGGGAGGACAGGGCGAACGGGAACAGGGCATACGGGGTCTCGAACGTGACCTTCAGGGTCGTGTCGTCGATTACTTCCGACCCGACATAGGAGCCGAGCAACGGACCCGCCTGCTTGGATTCCGTGGCGGGATCTTTCATGCGATCGAAATTGAACTTGACCACTTCGGCCGTCAAGACGCTGCCGTCGTGGAACGTGACGTCGTCGCGCAGCGTGAGAGTCCACTCCGTGGCGTCGTCGGAGGCCTCCCAGGCCGTGGCCAGCCCGCCCACGTAGTTGGCGTCCGCGTCCAGATAGATCAGCCGATCGAAAATGTTGCGAAACACATAGGCTGCCTGGGTGAAAGCGCTGGCGTGCGGGTCGAAGGTGTCGTAGTCCACGTTGCGGATCCCGATGGTCAAAGTGCCGGATCCCATGCTTTCGGCGGGGGCGGCGGCCATGTCCTCCTCAGCCACAGGCGCAGTGCCGGTGGGGGCCACACAAGCGCCGATGACGAGCACGACACACAACAACAGCGGTACCCACAGGGCACGGTGCATAATTTTGGGCATTCCATTTCTCCTTGGTATGCAAACGACAAACAATCCACAGTACGGACGGGGCGGCCATATGCCAGGCGTGCCGCCACGCCGGCTCGACTCTCGCCTGTCTCGTGCACTGTCCCATTGTATCCCAACGGCAAACCGGCCTTGAGCACGGCTCTGCCGGGGTTGACCCTGTCTAATCGGGGCACCGGTGCGGGTGCGGAGTCAGCGGATGCGCATGCGGGGATCGAGGGCATCCCGCAGGCCGTCCCCCAGGATGTTGATGGCAATGACCACGAGGGCAATGGCCAGCCCCGGGAATGTCGACAACCACATCGCATCCCGCAGGTTGTAACGGCCCCGGCTGACCATGGCGCCCCACTCCGGCGTAGGCGGTTGGGCCCCCAGACCAATGAAGCTCAGCGAGGCGGCCCCAAAAATGGCGCTTGCGACCTGCAAGGTGGACAGGACAATGACCGGAGCCAGAATGTTGGGCAGTATGTGGCGGGCGATGATGCGACCTTTCGAGCCGCCGATCAGGCGCGCCGCTTCCACGAAATCCGACTGGCTGATGGACAGCGAGCTGCTGTGGACTACCCGGGTAAAGGCAGGAACGGCGCTGATGCCCACCGCGATCATGACGTTTTCCAGACCGGGCCCCAGGATGGCCACAATGACGATGGCCAGCAGGACCCCGGGAAACGCCAGCAGGAGATCCATGGCGCGCAATATGACAAAACTGATTGCCCCGCCCAGGAACCCGCTGATCAACCCCAGGACCAGTCCCGCCAAGGTGGCGATCCCCGAAGAAATGAGACCGATGCGCAAAGACAGCCGGGCCCCCCAGATGACGCGGCTCAAGACATCTCGGCCCGTGTCGTCCGTGCCAAACCAGTGGTCTGCACTGGGGGGCTGCAAGACCTGCTCCGCATCGATCTCCAAAGGATCGAAGGGGGCTACGACACCGGCGAAGGCGGCACAGAGGAAAAGCAGGAACAGAAAGACGACACTGATGCCGGCGGCGCGGTTTTGGACCAGCGTGTCTATCAGTTGGGCCGCCAAAGGTCTCTGTTTAAACATGCTGGCTCTGGGACGCTCTGTGCTGGTTGGGAATCAATGGCGTTGCCGGAGGTTGGCTTTTCTTCTTGATGGGAGCGCGCACAGGATGGCCCTGCCCGTTGCGTGACAACCAAGACCCCTCCCTGCTGAAATTGGGCTGCTCCATTGCGGGGAGGACTCTTCTCAATAGGCATCTCCACAAGTTCATAGTCAATCACAGGGGCACTATATCCTGTTCCAGGCCTGGCATGCTTCCGGAGAGGCAGATCCTTTCTTGCGTAACGTTGGTGGCAGAAGGACGTGAAGTCATCGACATTGCAGAGGCGAACTTTGTGGCTCACTGCAGTTCGAACGCGCGCTCGGTTCGTCCTTTGTTGCTTCCAGGCAACGCTGGGCAGCGGGATATTCTCCCTCCCGCAGGCAGGTATTTGAGGCGGGCACGGCTGTCCATTCGTATTGAGGGGCGTCCAACGCGCGCGTGTCCCCTTTGGGCGGAGCCGAGAGAAAGTTCAAGGCGATGCCCACTGCGCGCTCCCTGCGTGCAACATACTTGTCCAGATAGCGTTGCCGTTGTATCTGCATTACCGCTTCCTCTACCGTCTTGTCCAGTTTCACCTCGAACACATAGGTGGTGTCGTGTGTGCCGTGCCGCAGGTCCAAGGGTCCCAACGGACCTGCTCCTCCGTCCCTGTGTCCATAATAGCGTCCCCGCGCTCACGGACGCGCTCCAAGCACACGATACGAAGACGGTAGGCAGACTGTACAACGGGGACGGCAGCGGACATTACGCGTCCCTGCTCAATGCCGTAGTGGGACGCGTACGCGACCCGAAGGACGGGGACTTAGACAGAGTCTAGGGGACCCCTGCCGGGGACCCCGTGAGGGGGGAAAAGTATCGGAGGGGGGAGTCGAGATTCCAAAATAAAGGCATCTACTCCACATTCCAGAGGTCTTCCCCATAGCCAGTATATCCTTTGCAGACTGGGCGACGATTGTGTATGTCTTGGTGGATGACTGGTATCAAGAGCATGGCGTGCATCTGCGGCAGGGCAAACGCGGCGCCAAACCGTGCTTCAGCTACAGCGAAGTCATGACGTTGTTGCTGTTGAGGGATTTTCTGCCCTTTCCGGGCGCGCACCAGCGCCTGGGGTTTGTGCGCGCCCACTCCCTGCCGCTCTTTCCCCGGCTCCTGGACCAGAGCCAGTTCAATCGCCGGGCCCGCGCGTTGCGCCTGCCGGTGGCGGAGCTGCGGCGGCACTGGACGACGGCACTGGGAGCCACCCTGACCCCCGGTTCCTGCGGGATACCCAGACGATCCCCGTGGTGGGTTACAAACGGAGCCAGAAACGCAGCGATTTCGCAGGGTCGGCCTCCTACGGCGTGTGCGTCAGCCGGAATTTGCAGTATTTCGGCTACCAGTGGGTGTTGCTGTCCACATGCGCAGGTCTCCCGGTGGCCTCCGCGCGGGTGCCGGCCCACACGGATGAGCGGGCGGCGGCCGACACGGTGCTGTCGGTGCTCTGGCACGGCGCGGTCTGCGGGGACTAAGGGGTTCCTAGGAGCCGACTGGCCACAGGCCCAGCGGGAGACCCAGGGCCACCGCATCCGGACCCCCACCCGGCGCAATCAACGCCATCCACAGTCCGAGGCTCTAAACCGCTGGCTGCATTGCCAGCGCGGGCGCATTGAAAGAGCACCTTCCACGCAGTGCAGAACACGGGGCGCAATCTGGAGCGGCTGTGGCGCAAGACCGTCCTGGGATTGACGACCCATGTCATTGCCGAGATGGCCAGCCATACCCTCAAGCATCTCTTGCGCCGCAGCTTTCGGCATCGATGTCCAGACCTATACCGCGCATCCCCTGTAATTCCACATAAGCCGTGCTGTACAAGGGAAAAGTCCTCAGTCTTGCTTGGTAGACTTTGTACAAAGTCGAGCTGAGAACGCAAGCTGTAGCCTCATCAGGTCCATGCGGACTGCGCCATAATACGGCTGTCGTTTTGGGATCATCTCCCTTCTTCTTTGAGGCAGAGTGGATGATGATCCGTCTCCTTGTACAGGGAGATTGATGATGGAACGCACGGTGGTGGAAGTGACGACACTATAAGAAACTATCTCAAAATGTCAGACAGCGGGTTTGACCTTGCTTTGCCTGTGCCCTCCGGTGGTCGTGGCCTGCTCCCCACGAGGGACCCCCGCCCTGGCGGCATCCGACACCCTCGACACGATCGGGGAAGTCCCGGACGATCGCGGGGCGGAGATCAATCCGGTGCTCCAGGCCCTCGATCCCCCCACCCCCGGGGCCGACCCGCGCCGCCTGCGCCATGCCCTCCTCTGCCGGCGGCCCGGGGCACCGCACCTGCCCGCGCGGGAGACCCCAGGGGTGTTGCCCCGCCTCTGGACCCCCATCCAGGGGCACTGGGCCGCGCGGGACGGGGTCGCCGGAGCGTGGCCGGCAGCGGCCGACACCTCCAGGAGCCAGGCCCGTTGGGGGGCCACAGGCCGCCATCCGACGGCGCGGGGCACACCCGGCCCCCCACGCCGTCTCCGGGTCGCGGCCGGCGGGGACCCGCGGAGCTTGGTCGGGGCCGGGGCCAAGCCCCGACCGGCCCCCGCCTCGGTGCCTGGACCAAGGCTACGATCATCCCACGGGACACGAGACGGTGGCCCGCCACGCCTATGGGACCCCTATCCGGCGCATGGGGGAAGAGCCAGGGGACGACACGGGCGAGCAACGCGATCCGGCCCGCCGGTGGGTCGTGGCACGCACCTGGGCTTGGCTCTCCCCATGCCGCGGGCTTCGGGTACGCTACGAGAAGCAGGCCCCAACTGTCTGGCCCTGCGGCAGCGGGCCGGTACCCAATGAGGGTACCGGCGGTGGTGGGAAACTCCGACTTTTGAGATAGTTTCTATGTCATGTCGGCATCAGGTACAGCAGCCCACTCAGGACCGAGACCATAAATCCAATCCACTGCGTGACTGTGGCAACCAGCAAAAGCGGGAATCCATGCCAAGCTTCGCAGGATATCGCGGGACATGCATCAGGCTCAGGGCTCAGGGATTGCCTGGGCAATCCTTCGGGTCGTTCGGGACGCTTGACGTACGTGATGCCCCCCTCCTCATCCGCGCTCACGTAAATGGCTTCCTTGGACAGGAGATTTATCAGTTCGCCATACGAGTATCCGCCAAAGGCCGTCATGCAGTCCGATTCGGACAGCACAAGCAACTGCTCATAGGCGTCCGGGGGCATCAGCGGCTCGGCGATGGCAATCACTTCCTCGCAAGTCGTCACCACCCGTTCTTCATCATCCTCTAAATGGGCCAACACCGACGTTCCCAACACCATCAGCCACACCAGGGCTGCAGTCAAAAAAGTACGCAACATCACAGTCCTCCTACCTTAAAGGCACAGGGAGTAGTGAAACATCACTGCCTCCTGCTTTTGTCTCGTCAACAGGCGTTAGTCGTTGTCGACGTAGCACTCATCTTCGGGAGCGAGATGCCACCCCACATAGCAATTGCTGCTCACTGAATACTCCTGCCAGGGCGGCAGGCAAATCCACCAATCCTCGTGGTACTTGCGGTGCTCGTAGGATACCTGCATTTCAAAAGCCCCCCGCATCTGGCGTGCCTTCGCCCTGTAACCCCATCGCACCGAGACCTTCACACTGTCGACCGACCCGTGCTTCATGGAAAAAGTGCGGGACATTGTGGGGCTGTACCTCAATCTCCCCGACCGCGCGCTGGTCCTGTGTGTGGATGAGAAATCCCAGATCCAGGCTTTGGACCACACCCGGCCGCTCCTGCCCCTGCGCCCCGGACAGGCGGAGCGCCGCACCCATGATTATGTGCGGCACGGCACCACCTCCCTGTTCGCGGCTCTCGACATCCAGACCGGCCGTGTCATCGGCCAATGCTGTCGACGGTATCGTGCCGTGGAGTTCTGCCAGTTCCTGGACCAGGTGGAGGCCGCGGTGCCCCCGACCTGGATGTGCATCTGATTGTGGACAACTACAGCACCCACAAAACTGCCCTCATTCGGCAGTGGTTGGCCCAGAGACCGCGCTTCCCGATCCATTTCACGCCTACCCATGCTTCCTGGCTCAACCAGGTGGAACGCGGGTGCGCCCTGCGGACCGAAAAGCCGTGGCGGCGGGGTGTGCATCGCAGCCGCCGCGCCTGGGAAGACGCCATCCACCAGTACCTGGACGTGACCCACCAGAACCCTAGGCCTTTCGTCTGGACCCAGACGGCCGATCGGATTCTGGCCCATGTGGCCCGCTTTTGTCAACGAACTTCAGAGACAGGACACTATACTACAATTGTAAGTCAATGTTCCGGGCGGCCCACCGGCGATCATGACAGCCTTGGACGGTCCATGGAGGACCGTTTCCCGTCCAGCCAAGCCCACCCATGGTGCGCGGGGGGACCATCCGGAGCAGGATGTGCCACAGCAACTGCCGCATGGCGGCCAAGGTCGTGGTCCGGATCACGGCCCGCAGAGCCAGGGCCCACCGCGCGAGGGTGACATGCCGGTACCACCCGGTCGCACGGCGGACTTCATATTCGTCTAGGCCCACTTTCTCCTGGGCGGTCGCGAAGCAACTCTCAATGCTCCAGCGCGTGCCGGCCACGCGCACCAGGATCTCCGTGTCCGTGTCCTGCGGGGCATGCACGAGATAGGCCTGGATGTCCGCCGGGGCCGCGCGCACGGCGGAACAGCAGATACCGGCCCCACCGGCTCCGGGCGGGCTGTGCCAGCACCCGACACGGCCTATCGTACACCCGGGGGCCCTGGGCACCGGCGCCACCGGGCCGGGGCGGCCCGTCCGTCTCCGGCAGGGCGGCCTGCACCTGTCTTTGCTGGAACCCGAGCCATACATATTCGTTGCCGGGGATGGCCCGCACCTAGGCCGAGACGGGCTCTCCAGCCATTGTCGCAGGTGCGAGGCATGCCCGTACACACTGTCGCCCACCACCCAGGCCGCCGGACCCCCTGCCG
>DAOUKB010000066.1:0-7699 GCA_034421855.1 Anaerolineales bacterium | reverse complement strand
CGGGCACCGGCTGGCCGGTCGCCTGGCAATATTGTCGGATCCGCCGGGGCATCTCGCCGGGCGCCAGGAAGCTGTCGTGGTCGGGATCCACGATGGCGACCGCTCTTGCCGTCTGGCGACTCAGCGCATCCAACTCCGCGTACGAATACCGCGCGCCTTCGCTTGCCCAGGTGCGGCGGCACTCTTGCAGCAGCCAGAGGCCCATGATGTTCTTGCAGAAGCGATAGGTGCGGTCGATGCCCCCTTCGTTGGTGAAGTTGTGTTCCAGCGCCTGCGCACTGAGTATGGCCTCGGGGACTACGACCCCCATGATGGACCAGGTCCCCGAACTGATCCAGATGTAGTCGGTATTGCCTGCCGGTACGGCCGCCACGGCCGATCCCGTATCGTGACAGGCCGGCGCGACCACTTCAAGGGCCGGACAATCGGACACCTGAGAGACGCCGATCACGGATCCTGGGTGCACCACCTCTTGGAAGATGCCGGTGGGCAATCCAAAGGCGTTCAACAGGTCGCGCGCCCAATGCATGGTGCGGGGATTCAAGCATTGCGTCGTCGAGGCGTTGGTGAATTCGTTCATCTTCCGGCCGGTCAACCAAAAATTGAAGAGGTCCGGCATGGTCAGAAAAGTTCGGGCTCGGTCCAGATCGGCGGGAGTGTCTCTTTGCACCGCCAGGAGCTGGAACAGCGTATTGACCATGATGAACTGGGTACCGGTCAAGGCGAAGATGCGCTCTCGGGACACGGTGTCGAAAGCGGCTTCCATCATGCCCAGCGTGCGCTCGTCTCGGTAATGGACCGGAGTGTTCATCACGCGGTCCTGGGCGTCCAGCAGGGCAAAGTCGCATCCCCATGTGTCCAGACCCAGACTCCGGATGCCCGGCTCTGCGTGTACGGCTTTGGACAGACCTTGCTGAATTTCGTGCCAGAGGCGCAGGGTGTCCCAATGCAACGTGCCCCGCACGGCCACCGGCACGTTGGGGAATCGATGGACTTCCTTCAATTCCAGCCCCGCGGAGGACAAATCGCCCCGCACGGCTCTGCCGCTGTCGGCGCCCAAGTCAAAGGCGAGATACTGCATGGCCCAGGGGGGCTGTCGTCGACTGTGCCGGTATGAGCCGGGAGTGCCGGCAACGGGTGGCGGACACCCTGTTCTCCTTGCGGTTGCTGCACACTGGGGCAGAGACCCTTGTATTGTACTCAAAGGTTCTCGAGACGCTGGTTTGCCGCCGGCGCCACCCGGCGCGTCTTAGAGGCTCGCGGCGACATGGGCTAGAATTCTGCCTGCATCCGATCAGTTTCCTGATTCTGCAACTCTGCCAACCATTTCCTGAACCCTGACAAGGATTGCCATGGGGAAAATCTTGAAAGTCGGAGTCGTCGGCGTGGGCGGTATCGCCCGTACCCATATGCCGGGATGGGCCGCCTCCGCAAACGCCGAAGTGATTGCGGGCGCCGACGTCGTCGAACCCGCGTTGAAATCCTGGGGCAGCACGTACGGCGTGGATAGGCTCTACACCGACGTGCAGGACCTTTTCCGTGATCCGGACATCGATATCGTGGACGTTTGTACACCGAACATGTACCACAAGGAACTGGCCATCGGCGGCCTCCAGGCCGGCAAGCACGTCATCTGTGAAAAACCGTTGGCTCCCACCGCCGAGGACATTCAGGAAATGATGGCCGCCCGGGACGAGGCGGGCAAACTCCTGATGACTGCCCAGCACTTCCGCTTCTCCGGCATTGCCAAGGCCATGAAGCGCGAAATCGCGACAGGGGCGCTGGGCCATGTCTATCACGCCCGCAGTTGGATGCTGCGCCGCAACGGTTTTATTCCGTCCCCTTCTTTTGTGGAAAAGCGGCATAGCGGCGGCGGTCCCTGTATCGACATCGGGGTGCACGTGCTGGATCTCACCCTGTGGCTGATGGGCAACCCCAAACCCGTGGCCGTTTCCGGGGTGGCCGGCGCCCCTCTAGCCCATATTCCAGGACAATTTCCGGCATGGCGTCCCGATCTTCCGCTGCCCAAGATCTGGGATGTGGAAGACTATGCCGTAGCCTTCGTGCGGTTCGACCACGGCGGCACCTTGATCCTGGAAACCAGTTGGCTGCTGCACCACGACATCGAAGGCGAAGACATGCAGATCTGGCTGTACGGAGACGGCGGCGGTTGCCACTATCCCTCTGCCCAGTTCCTCGCTTCCAATTACGAGAGCCAACAGCTGTACAACCGCACGTTGCAGATCACGCGTGACGCTTTGGAGCCCCATGCGCAGGAATGCGTAGAGTTCGCGCAAGCCGTCATAGACGGCGCGCCGTCTCCGGTACCTTCCGAACACTCCTTGCAGGTGCTGGCCATCTTGAACGGGATTTACAAGAGTCAGGCAGCAGGCAAGGAAATCCCTCTGGACTATTAAGTATTAGACAGGGGAAAGCCGCCCGGTTCCGGGGCCCGCGCAACCGGGCGTCGAGTCCCGGATGGCTCCTTGACCCACGGCACCGACGACAGATCCCCCAGCACCTCTCGAGATGGAAATGGAAGTAATAGCAGATTTCGCCTGCAAAACGGGCGAGGGTCCGTTGTGGCATGCGGAACATGCATGCTTGTACTGGCTGGATATTCCGGACGGCGAACTGTATCGGTATCGACCCGCCACCGGCCAATCCCGCTTGGTGTATCAGGCGGACCGGCAGGTGGGCGGCTTCACTATTCAGGCAAACGGCGATCTGCTCTTCTTCATGGAAGGCTGCCGCGTCATGTCGTTCCAGGAAGGCGAGACCACCGTCCTGATCGAAGGCGTATCCGGCCAGGAATCCAACCGGTTCAACGATGTCGTAGCCGGTCCACAGGGCCAGGTGTTTTGCGGCACCATGTCTACGCCCGGACAGACCGAGGCAGACGGAGTACTTTATCGCCTCGACCGCGACGGGACGTTGACGGAACTGATGGGAGGTATCGGCACGTCCAACGGCATGGGATTTACACCGGATCGTAGATTTTTCTTTCACACCGACACCAAGACAGGCAAAGTGACAAGGTATCCCTGGTCGGATCCACAGGGCGATTTCGACAGATCGCGACCTGAGGTTTGGTACGCGGCGGCCCAAGAACCGGGGACAGGACGTCCTGACGGGATGACCGTGGATGCCCATGGGCATCTGTGGATTGCGCACTGGGACGGGTCGCAGATCGTCCATGTGGACGCAACAGGCACGGTGGCAGGGTCCATTCGGTTCCCGACCTTGAAGGTCTCTTCCGTCACTTTCGGGGGGCCCGAGCTGACGGACATGTACGTCACCACCGCCGGCGGCCAAGACAAGCAGACCAATGGAGAAGCAGCCGGCGCCTTGTTTCGGCTGCCAGGCATCTCCCGAGGCCTGCCGGAATTTCGCTCTCGCATAGTTGCGGATTGAACCTCTGCCTCTATCGAACTTATGACTCGTTCAGACCTGCCCCCCGAAATGGCAGCCGTGGTATGCCACGCGCCGCTGGACTATCGACTGGAGACTCTGCCGGTTCCTGTGGTCCAGGAAGACGAAATCCTGTTGCAGGTGGATGCCGTGGGCATCTGTGCCAGCGACTTGAAATGCTATCTGGGCGCCCCCATGTTTTGGGGCACGGCCGACGCGCCGGGCTATTGCCAGGCCCCCATCGTGCCGGGCCACGAATTCACGGGCACCGTCGTACACATGGGAGCCGAGGCCCGCAAAGTACAGCCGCTCCAACTAGGGGACCGCGTGGTATCGGAACAGATAGTGCCTTGTCGGCAGTGCCGATATTGTCGTCGCGGGCAATACTGGATGTGCCAGCGGCACGACATTTACGGCTTTCGCCAAAATACGCCGGGAGCCATGGCGCAATATGTAAAGCTGCCGGGCAATGCCTTGAACTACAAAGTGCCGGACACGATGCCTGCCGTATGGGCGGCTTTCGTAGAACCCTTGGCCTGCGGCATTCATGCCGTGCAAAGGGCCGAGATCGAGCTGGATCACACCGTGGTAATCGCGGGAGTCGGCCCGCTGGGACTGGGCATGGTAGCCGCGGCCCGCATGAAGAATCCGGCGCAGCTGATCGCGTTGGATCTAAACGACCGACGCCTTGCACTGGCCAAGGCCTGCGGGGCCGATCTGGCTCTCAACGTGGGCCAGGTGGACGCCGTGGCCGAAGTCTTGCGCCTCACGCAGGGGTACGGCTGCGACGTCTATATCGAAGCGACAGGGCAGCCCTCGGCCGTCCCCCAGGGACTGGAAATGATATGCAAACTAGGGACCTTCGTGGGATTCAGCGTAATGCGCGAGCCGGTCACGGTGGACTGGACCGTGATCGGGGACGGCAAGGCCCTCAATATTCACGGGGCTCATCTGAGCCCTCACGCCTATCCCGTCGCCATTCGCATGCTGGAACAAGGGCTGTTGCCCATGGACCAGATCGTGAGTCACGAATTGCCGTTGTCTGAATTTCAAAAGGGTTTGGATCTGGTGGCCAACGGCAGCGAATCCGTAAAGGTTACGCTGCGTCCGTAAATCTGGGCTCCCCCTCTGCTTGGAAGACATCCCCTGCACTGCAACACTGCAGGTTGGTGCGCCTCCCTCCCCTTACTTGCTAGCGCACCGCGAACGACCGGATCGACAGTTTCCGCGCAGTCATCCCTCAGATGCGCTGCCCCTGGGAGGTCGAGATGGACACCCTCCCGACACGCAGTGCACCGGCAGTGCACTTGAACTCTGGGGGGCGCGTAGGCGTACGGCGGCACGTGCCGCCGTGGATTTCGACCGGCGCGAGTAATTCCGGCAAACGTGATTTCTGCTTACAGCAGAAGGCATCCTCATGGACCGGTGCCGCTTCGCCTGCCGCTAGACCCAATGATTTCCGTATGCCGTCTCCCGGTCGCCTTGGCATGCAGTCGGGGACGTACCAGAGCCAACCCGAGCTCCCGGCGTACCTACCGTTTCAAGGCATCTCCCGCTTCTCTGTAATCGAGTGCCGGGTCGCAAGACCGATGGTTGCAGTCGCCCCTTGAGAGCGACCCGTCGTGCATCGAGCGGGACAGTGAGTCTCCAGGCGTCGAGAGCTCCCCGCAACGGGAAAGGCAAGCCTTAGACGCCGCACATGCCTTCGCATTCTTCTTGGAACCAGATTTCACGGTCGCGTGCATGACTGAAATCCACTTCGGCCAGAGGTATGCGCGTACTGTGCAGGTACGCCTGACCCCCGTTGCGCGTGATGCCCTGACGTACGACCGGCGACTCACGCAAGGCCCGATCCACAAAGACAGCCTCTTGGAACGCTGCGGGATCGGTGGCCTGCAAGTGTTTCCAATCCATGTTCGAGCGATAAGGACAGCCGATACATGAGGAACGCGGTAAGGTGCGGTCAGGATAATGTCGCTGGAACCAGTCGTACAGTTGGACTCGCGTGAGCCCCCGTTCAATCAAAGGGTAGCGATAGGGCAGCCACGCATAGCGCGACGGTTTTTGGCGCGCCGTTTCGTCATGGGAAATGCCCAGCCACATCTCGCAGTGTACCGTCTTGGGCGCGGGCTTGCCGGGCGCGATGTGTAAGCGCCTGCGGACCTCGGCCATGAGGGGATTGATTTTGTACCAGGTGGTACAGCGGCGTCCCCCCACTTTGGTCGAACCGTCCGCATCCCGGATATAGGCGGGTATGCCGATAAAGGGGTAGTCGTCGATAGACTTGCCGGCCAGGATGTTGTTCCTGATGTTGCCGGCCTGGACAATCGCAATCTCGTAGGAAAGTTCAGTCTGCAACCAATCCAGATGGGTATACACTTCCGGCGGCTCCCATCCGGTGTCCGCAAAAATGGCGAGATCGGGTTTGGCCAGACCATACGCCCCGCGGTCGGCCATCAACGCCAATACCGACGATTGGACACCCGCGCCCAAGCTCAGGATGCGAAAGGGAGGGCGCCGATGGCGCAGATATCCTTTGGTGACAAAATCGGGAGTATGCATGATATCGTCGGCGAGCGCCGCCATCAGAGAGCGTACTTCCTCCCTCGGCATCGCATCCAGCATCTTGGTGCCGGCTATCAGGTTCAATCGCTTGAAGAGATGCCGCAATCCCTTCAAGCTCGCATGCTGCATGTCGCCCAAGACAATACGTACGATTTCGCTCATGATCAGCGGATTCTGAGCCAGATTGTAGTCCTCCAAACGGTGGAACAACTCGGGCTTGCGGGCGAAGCCCTGTACGGCTTCCTCAGCCGTGAATCCGCCCAGGGATTGCTCCGCGGCTCTCTGGGCCTTGTACGCCAGCCACCAAGTGCGTCCCGCTGTGTTCCAGGCCCTCAGGCTGCGAGCCGACTCGCCAAACCAATGCTGGCGGATATGGTCAAATTTCTTCTTTTGAGGCCAGCGCGCCATGCCATAGGCATGCAAATGCGCATGACACAGCCAAGCCAGTAGGTACTTGTCGGTAGCCCAAGTCGGATTCATGCCTGGTAGGTTGGCATGGAAATCCAAGGCCTGTGAGTCCGCGAGATGCGGACGACCGCCGGAGGGCAGAGTCAAGCCAATAGGCCCTCGGGCATGCAGCCCGGTCGGCTGCGTCGGATTGGATACGCCCTTAGATTGCAGAATCGCGCCGAAATCAGCATTGGGATCCTCATAGGTCTTCGGACGTTCCTTGGCTTGTGCCAGAAGAACTTGGTACGCCTCGTCGGTATAACGCAATACGTCAATCGCCATAGTCGTCCTCGGCTTGGTGGTCCTGAGCGCGCAAAAACAGACCTAAGGGATAATCGGTCTCGCTGGCCTTGCGCAACAGGCGTTGCGCCCACTCGTACGCTACATTGTGCATGTCGTCCCAAGGCACCTGTCCCAGCTTTTCGATTTGAGCCAACTCTTCCAATTCGTTGCGCAAAACCGATACCCAGCCTAATTCGCTGTCGGCCTCCGGCAATTGCTGTAGCGCATGAGTCAAAGCCCCTTGATACAGAGCGGCAAAGAGGGAATTTCGGACTCTGTCGCTGGCCTTGGTCGTACCGTGCCGCCAACGATTTATGGTCTGGTAATCGGACTCGGACACGGTGATCTGAATGGCGTCCTTACTGAGATCGAAGTCATACATGCCATCCGGTATGCGGTTGCCGATTGCCAGACTGAATGCTTGTATGAAGGGAGCAGGGTTCAGGGTATGGGCTCGCCCTACAGCCAAGTAGCCCCACTTGGGTACGTCGAAGCCGGCCGGATATGCCTGCCGGATCTCGGGAACCATGTCGGCACAGCGGAATCCTTTGATGTCCTGCACCGCCACCACATACGGGGTAAGCAGAAATTCGTCCGGAAACTCCGATGCCGTCAGCTGATGGATATCGGCATCGTGATGGTCGGCCCGGCTGATCACGCGCGCGCCTGTACGTTTGCACGTAAACTGCGCTACGTAATCTGCCTGCCTGCGGTCAATCAAGTCCTGCATCTCAGCCGATTGCAATTGATACCGGATGTCCACGGTAATCAGATCCTGCGCGGGCTGTAAGGCCGCGTCGACTTCGCAACGGAAGGTCGCCGCAGGCCCGTAGTCGTACAGCCCCAACAGGGGCCACGGCAAAAGGCGGTATCGGAAACTCATGCAGGCGGGTCCACCGTGGCCTTGAGCTCCACTGCCCTCTGCTCCAAGTCGTCATCGACCTGAATGCGAAACACCAGATTGTTTTCGTTGTTCAGGGCACCTGTATCA
>DAOUKB010000065.1:0-19896 GCA_034421855.1 Anaerolineales bacterium | reverse complement strand
GCCCCGCCGCCATCGCCGGCACCCCCGCCCCTACGACCCGGAGCGGTACCTGTGGCGGCCTCGGGGAGCACGCCTGCCGGGCCTTCCCGCCATGGCGGGGCATGGCCACGCAGTAGGCCCCGCACGCTGCTGCGTTGCGGGTGCTCTGCCCGCTCCGGGCTTGGGTGCTGGGGCCTCAGTTAGTTTGACGACACCCCTAGAACCTCGAGCAACTAGGGTCGACCCGGTCCGGAAAGTCCTCCCCAGTGTTGCGCCGCCGGCCCCTTTCTGCGTCAGGCCTTCAGCAGGGTCGCGAGCTGCTCCAACTTTTCGTCGGTAAGCAGATCGGGTACAAAGTCGGACAGATCGTTGAGAGTCAGCCCTTCCTCCACGGCATAGGCCACCAGCATCATCATCTGGGGTATCTGCGCCACCTCTCCCAGTCCGGCGAACAACGCCTCGCGTTTGTGCGCCATCACCCTGGGCAACGGCGTATTCAGCGAAATGCCTCTCGCGGTGTCCTGGGGACGTGCAAACCAATCTGCTTCCAGGTGCACTGTCCCCGTCAGACGAATGTCACGCGAGGAAGCTCCCAGGTACACGCCGTAGGTTCCCGCCACCGCTTTCCAGCCCTTGGTGCGGACGTCGAAAAAAGCCAGATCCCGGGGTGAAATCCGAAATTCGACCCTGGTCTGCGCTCCCGGATCCAAGGTTGTCCGCCGGAACCCCTTCAGTTCTCTCAAGGGGCGTGAACGCGCGGCGTGCTGTGGCCCCACGTACAATTGGACCACTTCGTCGCCTTTGCGTGACCCGGTGTTCTCGATGTCGGCGGTCAGTCGAAACCCGTCTTGGCGGTCTGGCCCCTCGGACATGATCTGCAGATTGGAGTAGGCAAAGGAAGTGTAGGACAGTCCGTGTCCAAAAGGAAACAGGGGCTCGACATCCTTGCAATCGTAGTATCGATAGCCGACGAAGAGACCCTCCCCGTACCGGACCTGTCCGCCTTGCCCAGGATAATTTATGAAGGCCGGAGTGTCCTCCAGCCGTTTGGGAAACGTGATAGGCAAACGGCCGGCGGGACTTTCTGCGCCGAACAGCAAGTCGGCGACGGCATTGCCGTACTCCTGACCGGGGTACCAAACATGCAGGACCGCGGCCACCTCGTCGATCCAGGGCATGGTCACGGGCGCACCGGCATTGACGACGACGATGGTGTTGGGATTGCGCGCCGCCACCGCGGATATCAGTTCGTTTTGACGGCCGGGAAGATCCATGTCGAGGCGATCATGGCCTTCCGATTCCCAATCTGCGTTCAAACCCACAAAGACGAGTGCGGCCTGGGCTTCCCCCGCGGCTTGCGCGGCTCGTTCCACGGCATTGTCGGCCAACGGCGGTACGGCCCCCAGACGCACGGCGCCGAAAGGTCTGCCGGGGACGGCCCCAAATTCCAGCATGAGTTCATGGGGTTGTCCCGCTTCCAGATGCGCCTTGTGAATCTTTTCGACCGATCCCATGCCGAAATAGGAATCTCCGGCTTCGAATTCTTCCCAGTTGTTGAGCACGGGCGCGCGATCCAACCGCATGCGCGCCAATCCTGCCGTGGTCAGGCCGAACTGGTGTTCCCCCGAGGTCAGGGCCCGGAACGGGATCGTCACACGCGCCGCAAATCCCGGTGCCACGCCGTCGGGCAGTGCGCCGAACCAAAAGATATCCGACGATCCGCGCATTTCCTGCGCCACCGGCACCCCCGCGAAATCCTGATTGTCGAAATACTCGATCTTGATACAGGCTTCGCCGTCCTCGACCCCCATCCACTCCGGTTCGAGCAGAGGCGTCAACCGGTGGTTGTGGCAGCCTTTCTCGTAGCGGACTGCGGTGTCTTTCGCCACCGCTCGGCGAATCGCCGTCAGCGGATGCACGACATACGGGGGATTTACAAAGGCGCTGCCTCCGCCCATGATGGCGCCGGTGCGCGCCGTCGGCCCGATCACGGCCAGAGACGATACGGCATCCGGCGCGAGAGGCAGGACTTCCCGCTCGTTTTGCAACAGGACCGCCGATTCGCGGGCGGCTTGCCGGATCAAGTCCCGGGACGCAGGCCGATCCGGAGACGGCGCTTCCCTGGGACCGTCGCCGTCGAGCACTCCGGTGCGTTCCGCCAACAACAGATAGCGCCGGACCTTGTCGTCCAACTCCGTCTCGCGTAATTCCCCAGTCCGCACCTGCTGGGCCAGTCGCGGTCCAAACATGAGCGGGGGACCCGGCATTTCCAGGTCCAAGCCGCCCGCAAAACAACGCTGGGTGGTCTTGGCGGCAAACCAGTCGGTCATGACCAAGCCGTCAAAGCCCCACTCCTCTTTCAGAATCCGTTTGAGCAGGGCGACGCTTTCCGTGGCGTATGTCCCGTTTACGCGATTGTAGGCCGCCATTACGGCCCAGCTGCCGCCTTCCTTGACGGCCATTTCGAAGGGCGCGAGATAGATCTCGCGCAAGGTTCGCTCGTCTACCACCACGTCGAGCGCCATACGCTGATACTCGGAATCGTTGCAGACGTAGTGCTTGACACAGGCGGCTATCCCCTGCGATTGCAGGCCGCGGATGTAGGAAACGGCCATTTGGCCCGATAGGTAGGGATCTTCCGAAAAGCATTCGAAGTTGCGCCCGTTCAATGGAGATCGATGAATGTTGACCGTGGGCGCCAACAGCACCGAGGCCCCCTTGCTCTTGGTTTCCCGACCCAGTTCTGCACCGATCCTTTGGATCAGGGGCGTGTTCCAAGTGGCAGCCAACGCGCTGCCACAGGGAAAGCAGGTCGAGGGGCCGGACAACCCGCGTGCGCCGTTGGGACCGTCCGTCACGCGCATGGCCGGAATGCCCTGATGCGGCAACCCCGGGATGGACCACAAGCTGTCGCCTGCAGTCAAGGCGGCCTTGTCCTCCGGAGCAAGGCGAGACAGGAGACGTTCGACACGTGCAGACATGAGGTCACTCCGCAGGATTATGTGCTGGATCGCCGAAGGACCAGGGAAGAGCGCAGCACCGGGGTGGAAACCCTGCCGCCCCCTGGATACCGAGATCGAAACGGCAGCCGACGGAGCTGGACAGGCACTTTGCGGATCCTTGGCGCAACGGCATTGAAGTCGAGAGCAGAGGCCGATTGTCGCCGTCCAGAATGCGAAGACGGCAGGAACCGGAAGCTCCCCCCATCGAAACGGCGGCACGACATCGACTGCAGGATACCATTTCGAGAGCCGCCGGAGTCACGCGTCGGGAGACTGCAGCCGTGGATTGGGATGCGACGCCGTTCATTCGCGCCGCGCCGCCGCGTGCACTGTGTCACACGGCCGTGCGGCGGCTCGACGTTGTCCCGGCACATCCGCCCGGACCAGTGTTTCCGGTACTGGCCGGCGACTTTGCGCAGAACGCACGGCAGACGAGCGTTGGGCTCCTAAGGTTCAATGGCCACCAAGAGCAACTGTATACTGATACCGGCTCGCGACGCAGCGCAGCCGCCGGACGGGTCCGGCGGCCCAAGACACACCGCCGAAGAGGCTGCCGTCTACCGGGAGCCCGGGTGCGGATCGGGTGCGGCCGCGGTATGCCCCGGCCTGGTGGTGTACCGGTGTGTCCTGCACGCCCGGCGAGGATTAAGATCTTGCGTGACGCAAACGGTTCCGATACCGCTCCCGGCTTCCGTCGACCGAGGCGGGCCATGACGGCCTCTCGGCGTCGCCGGTCTCCCCGTATCCCACAACGCCTCTCTGGAAATTCTTAACCTGTTTTTCACAATTTCCGATCAGCATAGGAGCCATGGGGATCCAATGCCGAGAAGGCCCGGCCCCGCGATGCGACGCATTCAGAGCCAGGAGCAGTGAGGAAAGCCGATGCCTCGCCATTTGCTGGTCGTAGACGACAATCCGCAGATCACGGATCTGCTGCAGCAGTACCTGACTGGTCAGGGCTTCTCGGTGGCTGTCGCCCAAGACGGCAAGGAGGCTTGGGCGCAGGTGTCCGAACGTCCGCCGGACCTTGTGCTGTTGGACATCATGATGCCGGTCATGGACGGATTCGAGTTTATGCGCCGCCTGCGCCCGCAGCACGATATCCCGGTCATCATGCTGACGGCGCGCTTGGAGGAAATGGATTTGCTCACGGGTTTCAATCTGGGAGCGGACGACTACCTCACCAAGCCGTTCAGCATGAGCGAGCTGATGGCGCGGGTGACTGCCGTGCTGCGGCGCAGCGGCATAGCCGGCGAAACGGATCAGGTCGGCGACATTCGCATCGACAGAGCCCGCCGCCAGATCACGGTGCGGAACCAGGAAGTAAAGTTGACCCGCTCGGAATTCGAGCTGCTGGCCGCCTTGGTACAGGCCAAGGGCCGGGTCCTGTCGCGTCTCCAGTTGATGGAATCCATGTTTGGGGACGTGTATGCGGACCATGCAGGGTTTGAACGCACGGTGGACGTACACGTGAAGAATCTGCGGGCCAAAATCGACAGCTCCGCCCGGAATGCCAGCTATATCGCCACGGTCTACGGCGTGGGCTATCGGTTGCAAGATCAATCCCGGTAGGATCCCCTATGTTCGTCCATTCTCTGACCGGCAAGCTGAGCATGGCCTTTACGGGTTTTGGTCTGGGCGTCATGGTGTTGGCCGGCGCCTTCGGGATCTGGAACACGGCCGACGAATTCAATCGGCAGAAATTTCATCGGGAGGATCTCTCTGAACTGGCGCGGCGGTTGGCCGTCTATTACGAGGATCACGACGAATCTTGGGAGGGCCCCGACGCAGATCTGCCGTTGCCGCCCAATGCCGTGTTGCTGGACATCGACCAGCAGCCCGTCGAGCCGCGGCGCCGACGACGGGGCCGGCCCGCCGGCTGGCTGCCGCGGAATTTCCGGGATGTGGCTATCACGCAAAACGGCAAAATCGTCGGGTTTCTGCGCATGCAGCATCTGTCGCCCGCCCGCAACATCCAAGACGTAGCCGGGACCGCCCGCTCCCCCGTTTCGTGGCTGGGCTTCGGGGCTATCCTGTTGACGGCGGGAATTTCGGGCACTTTCGTGAGTCGCCGTATGACCCGCCCCCTGCTGGAGCTCACGAAAGCCACGCAGGCCGTAGCCGCAGGGGATCTGGAATACCGGGTCCCAGTCCGCTCCCAGGACGAATTGGGGACCCTGGCCCAGGCCTTCAATGCCATGAACGCGAAGCTGAAGCGCAGTCAGCAGCAACAACGGCGCATGACCCAGGACATCGTGCACGATTTGGCGCAACCCATTCTGGTGATTCGGGGATTGGCCGAATCGATGCAGGAAGGGGTGATCCCGAAATCCGCGGAGAATATGCAAGTCATCCGGCAGGAAGCGGATCGCCTGGATGTCCTCACGCGCAACCTGCATTTCCTGGAGCAGGCGGATTCCCGACGTCTGCGTCTGCATCGAGAGTTTGTGGCTCCCGAAGACCTGCTGGCGCGGTTTCACGCCATGTATCAAGAACCGGCGCGGCGCGCGGGGATCGAGCTGCAGGTGACGGCTTCCGCCGATCTGCCCTTGGTCTACGTGGACGCGGAGCGTTTCATACAAGTGCTGAGCAATCTGGCCGCCAATGCCTTCCAGCACGGGGCTGCCGGAGGCGCCGTGACGTTGACCGCGGCTCCCGCCGAGCAAGCAGTCCGCTTCGTTCTGACCGACAACGGCCCGGGGGTGCCGGAGGCCGATCTGCCCCGCATCTTCGATCGTTTCTATCGTGCGGACGCGTCCCGCACTTCGGTCGGCGGCGGCTCCGGCATCGGCTTGGCTATCGTCAAGTCCCTGATGGAAGCACAGCGCGGCGAGGTATGGGCCGAGGCGGCCGTACCGCATGGCCTGCGTATCGTGATGAGTTTGCCTGTCGACCGGGACGAAGATCAGGGCGAGGCCGAATAGGCAAGGCCGTTCGATGCCCGTTCGCATGGTCAATCTCGTGCTGCATGTGGCTATCCGGGACCGGCACGCAGGAGGCCCAGGTGCACTTGGCCGCGGTCGGCGACGTCGGGACAGACGCCCGCGGCAGACGCCAACGGTGATTGCGCGACCCCGTCGTGCAACCTTGTGCATGGTCCGCCGCGCGTACGGTCAGAGTGGAACGCAACGCCTGGCGCCGCCGTCGCGGAAGGGGCTGGAGGGCCGGGCTTGATGCCGGAATTTATCCCCGGCCGGGTTTGGACGTGTCCGGCCCGAAACAGTCATGGACCTGCGCGTTCCAGGACGGGAAGAGACGCAGAGACCGCGGATTCGACTCCACGGCGGTATTGTGGCGCCCGTCGCTACGCAGCAGGGAGCAGGGCAGATGCGAATTAGAGCAGTACAGGCGACATATCCCCGTTGGACCCGGCCTGTCTCCAATGCCTGGCAGTCCCATTTCTGGCAGATTGCCGTTCGGGTCACGTCCGACACGGGTCTGGTCGGCTGGGGCTATGGCGGCGGCGGCGAACCGGCCGTGCAGATCATCAACCGGCATCTGAGCCGATTCGTGGTCGGATGCAGTATCGAAAGGATCGAGGACATCCGCGCTGTATGGCAGTCGTTGTATCGCGCCTCTCTGCCCTACGGGCGGGGAGGCGTCGCCATGATGGCTCTCGGCGGTGTGGATCTCGCGCTCTGGGATCTGTTGGGCAAGACAGCCGGCGTGCCGGTGTACGATATGCTCGGCGGCCCGAAGTCGGGGCCTGTGGAGGCCTATGCCTCCGGCACCAGTTTTCAACGCTACCGGGCTCTCGGCTACAAGAATATGAAGATTCCCGTGCGCTGGCGGACTTCCGCCGACTATGCACGTACGGAAGCGCTGGTCGCGGCCGCCCGAGAAGTGTTGGGACCGGACGGCCGGGTCATGGTGGACTGTTACATGTCGTGGGATACGGACATAGCGCTGGCGATGCGCAGGAGACTGGCGCCGTACCAAGTATTCTGGTTCGAGGACATGCTCACGCCGGACCACCATCGGGAATTGGCGGAGCTGCGGTCCGACATAGCCCCTGTGCTCGCTGCAGGCGGCGAGCACGAGTTTACTGCCGCGGGCTTCGACGCGCTGGCCGCGGCAGGCTCCCTCGACGTCTGGCAGCCCGACATAACCTGGTGCGGAGGCATGACGGGGGCTTTGGCCATATTGGACATAGCCGCAAGCAACGGCATATCCGTCTGTCTCCACAGAGGCGGTGAAGTCTGGGGTTTGCACTTGATCGTGGCCTCGGGTTGTATGAACTTGGCTGAAATCGTCCAGGCGGAACGCGAAACCGATGGTCGCCGCTGTTGGCTGGGTGAACCAGAGGTCAGCGACGGGTGTCTGTTTCCCCACGATCGCCCGGGATTTGGCGTGGTTCCCAATCCCCGATTGCTGTGACGGCGCCCGTCGCAGGGCAAGGAAACAGTCCACCGGCCCCAGAGGCTGTCGGCGGCCCGTCGAAAACATTCTCGCATCTGTGGGATAGTAGTCGAGCCGGCGGCGGAATTCATGCTTGCATCTTCCGCGTGCAACGGGGCGTGAACCCCGCGGCGGATCGGATTCGGACCATTGCGCGTCGCCGGAACACGACGGAGAAGCCGGCGCCTTCGGAGCGAGGCGCGCGTCGATCTCGGCCACGTGACCTGCATGGTGTGCGTCGCGATTGACGGCGTTCCCCGCGGGTGCGTCCTGCCCGGGCTACGACCAGGGTACATAATTCCTATGTGTCGCTCCCGGATCCCTCAGATACGGCATAGCAGGGGTAGGCAAAGGAGACACATCCCTGATCCGGAAAAGTACCTGCAGCCTTTCCGCCGCCCAGGCTATGTCCTACTCGATGCCCGGAGAATCGTTGTCTCCAGCGGTTTGCGGGATCCTTCCCAAGGCCGGCCCAACGGGACGGAGCAGGGGTGTGTCGCCGTAGGGGCACCCCCAGACCGGTCGCGGCCGCGGGCTTCCGGACAGCCCGATCCTGCTCCTAGCCGTCCCGCGGGTCGAGACGGAACGCTCCCAAACCAGCCCGATTCGGCATGGGCATGGCCGTTTCCCGTTTGGGCTTCCGTTCCGGCGTCGAAGGCAAGGGACACTGCGGCCTGGTATGCATCAGGCCAACGGAAAACGGAAGGCCGTGCAGAGACGGAACCCTAAGAAGACCATTCATTCCGCGGGGGCCTGCCGCGACCAGAACACCAAATCGCCGGCTGCCACCCGTTCGGGACGGGTACCGGCCTCGACATCCTGAACATAGATTTCGTTTTCGCCGGCTGCACTGCGCGTGGCAAAGGCAATCATGCGCGAATCGGCAGACCAGAGGGTGTGACTGAGTGCGTACTGATCCGAAAAGACGAGATACCGCCGCAAAAAGTCCGGCGTCACCGTGACCAGCGCCAGATCGCGCATTCCGGCGTCGTCCCAGACCCGCAGGTGAAAGCTGCCGATATCGCCGTCCTCGTCCACTTCCCAAAACAGCAGTTGGGTGCCGTCAGGAGACCAAAAGGCGGCCATTACGGGCAAAGTGGTAATCTGCTCCATGGCTCCCTGATCCAGCAAATATACATAGAGGGGACCGAAGGCGTTGACTGCCATCGTGTCTCTGGTTTCTACAATCGCCAGGCGGTTTCCCAGCGAGTTCGGGTACAGCGCCAGATGGGAGCCTTGGTACCAGGTGAGAACCTCCTCGGCAGCGGTCTCCAAGTTTGCCCGTACCAACGCGGCCACCCCGTCCCGCAGCTCGCCGTACATCACCTCTTCCGAACCCGCACCCGCCAGCCAGACGGGGGCGCCGAAGCCGGCGGCCTGAACAGTCAGCAACCGCGGTTCCTCGACGAGGCCCGCCCACACCGTGTTCTCGTCCCGGTGCACGATCAGCCTTTGGCCGTCAGGCGCCCAGGCGTAGTAGAAAGGTTGGCCCGTCTCCCACAGATGCGGCCGACCGGCGGCCGGACTGTTCGTGTCTATCATGGTGAGCGCTATCGTGGGCACGCCGTCTGCAGACCAGTTGCCCAGCAGAGAGAGTAGAGTGCCGGTGGGATTCCAGTACATGTAGAAAGGCGGCAGCGGAGTCTCCACCTGAAGCTGAACATTTCCTGCCGTATCCGCGACCATGACCCGACCACGGAGAGCGGGCCCTCTAAGTTCGGAGCGCACCCAGGCCAGCCGTCCGGACGCAGGCGCCCAGACGGGCTGGCCGTACATCACGGTGCGGCTCGCATCGGAAGTAAGCCGCGTCCTGTTCCCGGTTTCTGGATTCAGGACGGCCAGATTCCCGTCGCCTTCCCGTATCACCAGCAAATTTGCCACGGACCCGGTTTCTGCGGAACGCGGCGGTACCACGAAGGTGAACGACTCGCCGGCCGGCAGAGCGGAGCAGCCCGCTGCCGTCAGCCACAGGACTGCAACCAAGATCGGCATCCAGGCCCGACGAGACGCCTTCAGCCCCGCGTGATTCCGCCCAACGTCCCGAGTTTCGGCTCCGCCCTGCATGTCGCTCTGTTCCTCGCAACCCGGAAGTTCGGAGCATTGCGCTTGCGGTTGATCGGCACCCATTTATCTGTCCTTGCAATTCGATTCTGAGCTAGTTTCCAGGGACAGCCCGGTTTTTCCCGTGAGCCGACTCTCGACGTCCCGATAGGGCATCTACCTGTCTCGCTGCCTCTGTCGGGAGAGCAGAGCAGCATACTGCCCGCCCGCGCATCGCGGCCCAGCCTCCGCGGGTCCCGCTTCCGTACGTACCGCCGGTACTTGCCCCCAGACCTGTGGGGCCGCGTTCAATCCTCGGCTCAACAGTCTGTGGATGACGTTCGCCATTCTGGGCCGCCTGCCGCATCTGCTTCCGCTACCGGCCATACAGCCGAGCGGCCAACATGGGCACAATCGTCGTCCAATCTTCTCTCATGTCCTGCCGGGGAGACCGACGGTCCTGGTGCCTTCCCCCGATTTCGCATCCGTACCGGGCGGCGCAGTACTCGAAGCGGTCATAGCCGAAGCGGTTCCGGCGGATAGAGCCGGCGACTTCCCGCGCGCTGCTCCCTCTCGCTCCATGCGCCCACGACCCTCCTTGCCCTCGCAGTTCACCGGCAATTTCCCGATGCGGTTCATCAGCTGGCAGTCCCTGCTCCTGCTTGAATGCAGAATTGTTGCACACTGCGCGGGGGCACCCGCCGGCTCGGCGCACTATGCTCGGCTCGGTCTCCGACGCACGGCTTGGAAACGCCGTGCCTGGGTCTTGAGCCGTGGAGAGCGTATTCACAGGGGGCTTCCTCTGCGTCATGGAATTCCGAGTCCAGAGAGTCGCAATGTGCAGAACTGTCCAGCATCTCCGTCGCCGCCCCCGCTCCCCTCGACGAGGGCGCCGGGGTCTGCCCGGTGTCGGTACAGGCCCCATGGACAGAAGACCAGGTACGGCGGGCAGCCTCGGCAAAGCTGCCGTTGCCTTCCTGCCCGTTGTCCGACAGAACATTGCTGCTAGTCAGTGTATTGCATATATTGCCTCTCGACTGTAGTGAGGGGTTTGCCCGGCCCGGCGGCGAGTCGCCGCCACACGAGGACTGAGGCGCATGGGAGGGAATAGGGGGTACAAAGACAAGATTACGACGCGAGGGGTCAATCGCAGGCCCGCCGCGCCTGCTTGCAGTACCGGATCGGAATTTCCGTGCTCTTTCCTGAGACGCAGGGAAGGCGGGCAGGGACTGGGAGGCCTTGGTCTGCGCCTCGCCTTGGGAGTTTGGAGGGCCCCGCGTTCCAGTGCTGGAGGCCGAAATCTCCTGTGCTAAAATGCGACTCCCGCGGTCGGCCGGCAGTCGGCCGAGAAGCCGAGCAGCACCATGCATGCTACGCAACAGCGAATTCTAGAAATCCTGCAAGAGCAAGGCAGCGGTATTGTCCGGGATCTGGCCCGTTGGTTGGATGTCAAGCCGCCTTCTCTCCGTTATCATCTGTCGGCTTTGGAAGAAGGCGGCTATATCGAAAGGATCTCTTTGCCTTCGTCGGGCGATGTAGGACGTCCCGCGGTGCATTACGCCTTGACCCCGGATGGCATCCGGCAGGTGCAACACTGTGCCCCCTGGCTGGTGGAGGGTTTGTTGAGCCAGATTCGCTTTTTGTCCTCTCCGGACGAGATGATCAGCCTGTTTCAGAACATGGGCCAACAACTGGCCCACGATTTCGCGTCGGAAGACTGGACGGAGATGCCGCTGATGGAGCGTCTGCAACGCGCCAGCCAGACTCTCTCCGCCTATGGATATGGGGCCACGGTGACGCAGAAGCAGGCCGACGACGAGTCCGCCCTGTTCCTGCAAACCCGCAACTGCCCCTATGGGGATCTGCCGCAGGAACACCAGGAACTGTGTCAGATGGATCTGGCTCTGGTGAGCGAACTGGTGGGCCGACCGTGTTCCCCCGACCAGAATTTGGCGCAGGGCGACAACTGCTGCACCTTCCAGTTGGCAGGGCCGAGCGTGACCGACATCGACCTGGCCTAAGGGGCCGTTGCTTCTCTTCACCGGATCGTGCCGCCTGTGTCTTGGGACACGACGTTCGTCCCCCATGTCTGCCCTCGTTGATTTTGCCCCGCGTGGTCGGATCGTCATCGATCCGATACCAGGATACGAGCCGGGCGCCAACCTTACGGACAGCTTCGGGCGCACCCTGCACTACCTGCGCATCTCCTTGACCGACGTCTGCAATCTGCGCTGTGTCTACTGCATGCCGGAACACATGCAGTTCATGCCCAAGTCCCAACTGCTGACGGACGACGAAATTCTGGAACTCGCAGAAGTGGCGGTCAGTCTGGGCGTCACCCGCATTCGGCTTACCGGGGGTGAACCCACCGTCAGGCCCGGTCTTGTGAACCTGGTACGGCGGCTAGCGGCTCTCACGGGGCTGCAGGACTTGGCTATGACCACCAATGCGCTCAGGTTGGACGAATTGGCGGCGCCTCTCAAAAACGCCGGTCTGAATCGAGTCAATATCAGCCTGGACACCTTGGACGCGGAGAAATTTCACGCCCTGACCCGCTGGGGACAGGTGGCGGACGTCTGGCGGGGCGTGGACGCGGCCGTCGCGGCCGGGTTGGTTCCGCTGAAGTTCAATGCCGTGATCGTGCGGGGCTTCAACGACGGACAGGACATGTTGGATCTGGCGGCCCTCACCTTGGATCACGACTGGGAAGTGCGCTTCATCGAGATGATGCCCTTCGACGCCGTGACCGATTTTCAGCAGTCCAACGTGGTGCCCTTCCGCGAAATGCAGGAAAATATCGAGCGATGCTTCGGCCCCCTGGAAGAGGTAGGCTACGATTACGCGGATCCCAGTCGACCGTACCGGATTTCCGGCGCCCAAGGCACGTTGGGCTTTATCAACAGCGTGACCGAGCCTTTCTGTCAAGGGTGTGGGCGGCTGCGTCTCACCGCGGACGGCAAATTGCGTCTGTGTTTGCTCAAAGAGGACGAAGTAGACCTGATTACGCCTCTGCGGGCCGGCAGTTCCCGGGCCGAGATGCAGCGCATCATGTGGGAGGGAGCCTTCCATAAACCTTGGGGGCATGACTTGGCGCGGGGCGCCTTCGCCGAAAACCGCGCCATGAACCAGCTGGGCGGCTGAAAGGCGGTCACGTACACAGGGACGTCGCCGTACAGTTCTCCGGGGGTGCGGACAGGGACGCCTGGATCGGCTCCGGCATACTGTGCCGCGGTCGCGGATCAGCGCTGTCGGGGAGCCCGGGTCTCTTCCCGCAGGTTTGTCCCGTTTGGGCCCGGGGCGGTCGTTCGGCTCCCCCTAATCCCAGCGGACCTGTGCCGCAAATGGATTTTATAGTTTGTTTAGGGAAACTTCAGTCTCTAAGCCTATAATTAGTAAAGAACAGCGGTCGTTGGACACAGGAGGACCCGACTTGATTACCTTAACTGAGACTGCAGCCGGGCGCTTGCAACAGGTCATGAGCGAGAAAGGCATGGCCCAGACTCATGGACTGCGCGTTTTCGTGAAAGGCGGCGGCTGTGGCGGTATGCAGTACGGCATGACCTTTGAAGACGCGGAGCGGGACGGAGACGAAATCTCCGAGCAACACGGCATGACCGTGTATGTGGACCCGACCAGTTCCTTCTATGTAGACGGAGCCCATATCGACTATGTGGACTCTCTGATGGGCGGCGGTTTCCATATCGAGAACCCCAATGCCGTCAGTACTTGCGGGTGCGGCAGCAGCTTCCGCACGACAGAGGGACAGGACCAAACCGCCGGCGGAGCCGGTTGCGGAGGTTACGGCCAGTAACCTCGCCGCCTGACTGTCCCGCGGGCCGTGACGAATCCTATGGCTGAGCCGGCCCGCCTGCGTGTCTATACGATTGCGGAAGCCCGACGCGTCTTGCCGCGCGTGAAGGTTTTCATGGACGGCATGCAGGAGGCGCGCAGTCGGATCATGGATCTGCGGCCCGCGGTGTGGCCGATTCTGCGCGAGAGCGCCGTCAATGGCGGCAACGCCCAGATCACGGACCTCACGGAGCAATTCGCGCGCTTGACGTCGGCAGTGCGCCAGATCGTGGCCATGGGCATTCTGGTCAAGGACGTGGACGCCGGTCTGGTGGATTTCTTGTCCCTGCGGCAGGGGCGGCGCGTTTATCTGTGCTGGAAACATGGAGAAGAAGAACTGGCATACTGGCACGACATCGACACCGGCTTCGCAGGGCGTCGGCCCATCGTCGAAGAGGACTTCGACGACGCGCCGGAAGACCCTTTCCTGGCCGCCTGAATAGAGCGACCCTTTTCATGCCTAACGATTTCAACGCCCCGGAGATTAGTCCCGCAGCAGTTGCACGGCGCAGGACCCAGCAGGAGGATTTCCAGCTCGTGGATGTACGCGAAGCGGAAGAACTGGAGATAGCGTCTATCCCCGGTGCGCTGCATCTGCCCCTCAGCACCTTGCGTGATCAGGGCGAAGCCGGTATTCCGGCGGAACTGCAGGACAAGAACGTAGACGCCGTGTTTTTCTGCAGAATGGGCGGCCGTAGCGCCAAAGTCACGGCTTGGCTCATGGAACGCGGCTACACCCATGTGAAGTCCATGGAAGGCGGGACCAACGGCTGGGCCCGAGAGGTGGATTCGTCTGTCCAGATCTATTGACGGGCTATGCCGCGTCCCCGGGCAACTCTTCCGCCAGCAGTCCGGCCGGCACCCGCCGGGCGTCCGCCAGCAGCCCGCCCAGGACTTGCATGTTCTTGAGGTCTGAAGTGCGCTCGATGGTCTTGGGCGTTTCCAGCAGCAGCGGAGTCTCGAACCAGCGCCGGTCGTTGAGAATACAGGCGAAGGGGGCTGTGCCCAATTCGCCTTCGCCCAGATGTTGATGTCTGTCCACCCGACTGCCCAGTGCGCCTTTGCTGTCGTTCAGATGCCAGCAGCCCACGGCCGCCAAGCCAAAGTCCCGGTCGCATTGCGCCATGAAGTCGGCGTAGCCTTCCGGAGTGCGCAGATCGAAGCCCGCGGCGAAAGCGTGGCAGGTGTCCAGGCAAACACCTACCGTGGCCTCTCCCTCCAATTGCCGTAACAGTCGCCCGAGTTCAGCGGGGCTGCGGCCGATCACGGTGCCTTGGCCGGCCATGATTTCAAAGAGCAGTCGGGTATCGGCCAGTTCGGGATGTTCGCCGTAGGTGGCGCGCACGGCTTCCGCGATCCGCTTTATGCCTACCTCCGGACCCGCTCCCTTGTGCGCCCCGGGATGCAGGACTACCTGCGGGATGCCCAACCTATGAGCGCGTTGCAGCTCGTCCAGCAGGCCCCGGCGGCTCTTGGTCTGGACAGGTGGTTCCAAGGAGGCCAGATTGACGAGGTAACTGGCATGGGACACGGCAGCGGCCAAACCGGACTCCGTGCAGCGCGCGCGCCAAGCGGCGACCGCAGTCTCCGTGAGCGGCTTGTCCTGCCAGCGTCGGTTGTTCTTGGTGAAAATCTGAACCGCGGTCATATGCAGGTCCAGGGCTCGATCTACGGCCCGATGCAGGCCTCCCGACACGGACAGATGAGCGCCGATCTGAGCGGGGTGTGGGTTCACAGACGAGTCCTTGCAGTTTCAGGCGGCAGAAGGGAAAATCTCAGGCGGCATGGTGATTCTGGCGATTGACACTTCCACCAGTCTGGCCCAAATCAGCCTGTTCGATACGGATACCCGCAGTCCTCTGTATGCCTTTGCCTGGCAATCCGTCCGCGCCCAAACTCGGGAACTGGCCGGCGCCATCCAGCAGGCTTGGAACTATTGCGCGCGGTCGGCGGCAGACATGGATCTGATAGCCGTCTGTACCGGACCCGGCAGCTATACGGGAGTGCGTATCGGTCTCAGTGTAGCAAAAGGCCTGGCGGTCGGGTCCCCGAAATCGCTGCCTTTGATGGGACTGCCGGCTTTGTCTCCGGTCCTCTATTCTTTGTGGGAACTGGCGCGGACTCTGAATTGCCAGGCCGATCTGATCGCTGCTCGACCGGCCGGACGGCGCTATTACCATTGGGCCGTTCTGGCTGCTCGGAACCCGTGGCGGTATCTGGAGGGACAGGATCACCATTGGGGTACGGCACAGGACTTGGAAACCTTTCTGCAGGATTGGCGTCCCGCTGCCGATACCGAAGTTTGGGTAGGCGGGGAACTGTCGGCCCAGCTGCAGGCCACGGTAACCGCGTCGGCGCATATGAAGTATCTGGCGGCCTTTGCGTCCCCGCCTTCCGCGACGCAACTGGCGCAATTGGCGTGGCACCGGTGGCAAACGGATCGGCGCTGGCGGTTGCCGCGCTGTCTGGTTCCCATCTACCCGCGGGAACTCTGATGGCCGTGCAGCTGGCCCCGCGGCAGGCGGAAGTCCCTCTGACCGTCCGCTGCGTCCCCATGGCGCGGCGGGATCTGAGGGCTGTTTCCCGGGTGGATCGGGAGTGCTTCGAGCCCCCGATGAGCTTGGCCCAGATCAGGCGTTTGTGGCGTCTGGATCAGCAGTTCACGTGGCGGGTGTTGCGCGTCGAGGACGCCACGCGTTTCCTGCTTCCCGGCTTCTTCACCGTGGCCTATGCCTGTTACGCCGACTACGGCAGGCAGGCGCATCTGCTCAAACTGGGCTGTCTCGAAGCCGTGCGCGGCTTGGGTCTGGGCCGCTGGTTGCTGCTGCAGGTCTTGCGCGAGATGACGGCCGCCGGAGTGTCGGAAGTCTTCTTGGAAGTCCGTGATTCGAATGCCGTGGCCCGCCATCTGTATCGTCAACACGGGTTTCAGGAAGACGACATACAACCGGGTGGTTATCCCGACGGCGAAGACGCCGTGCTGATGTCCATTCCCCGGTTGCAGGCGTCGACAATGCGGCAGGTACTGCGGCGGCAATATCGGTGCGCTCAGGATGCCCAGACGAAGGGCCGCTACGTGCTGGAGGATCGGCATGGCGAGTACTGACCGGCAGACCGCTTTGGCTGCGTTGGAGGCCGAAGTCCAAGCCTGTACCGCGTGTGGTCTCTGTCAGGGGCGTACGCATGCCGTGCCCGGCGAGGGTAGTTTGGATTCCGTGGTCATGTTCGTGGGCGAGGGGCCGGGGCAGGAGGAAGATCGGCAAGGGCGGCCCTTTGTGGGCCGCAGCGGACAGCTGCTGACGAGAATGCTGCAAGAAGTAGGCATCGCCCGGGAGAGCGTCTACGTCACCAACGTAGTGAAGTGCCGCCCACCGGGCAACCGCGATCCCTTGCCGGGCGAGATTGCATCCTGTCGGGACTTTCTGGAACGACAGATTGCCCTGATCAATCCCCGCATCGTCGTGACTCTGGGTCGTTTCAGCATGCAACGATGGCTGCCGGGGGAGAAGATCACCCGTACCCAAGGCAAAGCCCGCAACATCGGAAGGGGGCGCTGCGTGATTCCGCTCTTTCATCCGGCGGCGGTCTTGCGCAATCCCGCCTGGATGCACGGATATCGCGAGGTTTTCAATCGGCTGCCGCATCTCATACGCAGGGCCGTGCAGGCCAATGAACGAGCGCGGCGGGGCGAGATTTTACCGGCCGGCGTCCCCCATCCAGGAGATCCGGATTACCAGGATCCGGCAGAGCCGCCGCCCCTGACCCAGCCATCCTTGTTTTAGAACGAGTTCCCCACACCCCTGCAGACACTCCACTGCAGCCGCGACCAGTAGACAACGCCGCGGCTGCAGACCTATCGAACGAGAGAACTTACGGTCATGAAGGTACGGATGAAGGAAAAACGAGACTACGCCTCCGCCACGGACATGGGGGTGCTGCGTCTAGTTCCCCTAGGCGGCTTGGGCACCATCGGCAAGAACATGATGCTGGTGGAATTCGAGGACGATCTCTTGGTCGTGGACGCGGGCAGCATGTTCCCCACGGCCGAAGAACCCGGGGTAGACCTGATCATTCCGGATGTGGAGTACCTGCTGGACAACCGGGAGCGGGTGCGGGCCATTTTGCTGACTCACGGTCACGAAGACCACATCGGCGCCCTGCCGTTTCTGATCAACGACTTCGGTCTGGACGTCCCGATCTACGGGGCGGATCTGACCATGGGCGTGGTGCGCCACAAGCTGCGGGATCAGAAAGTACCCGGCCACGCGCTGGACCTGTTACGGGTAGTGGACGTGGACAGCCGACTGCAGCTCGGCTGCTTCGAGGTGGAATTCTTTCAAGTCAACCACAGCTTTCCCAGCAGCATGGGCACGGCCATCCGGACTCCGGTGGGGCGCATCGTCCACACCGGAGATTTCAAGTTCGATGCACAGCCCATCGTGGACGCACCCGTCGACGAAGAACGGCTGCGCCGTTGGGGCGAAGAAGGCGTGTTGCTGCTGATGGCCGACAGCACCAACGCCGAGGAAGTCAGTCCTACCAGCAGCGAGGCCACCATTGAAGACAAGCTGCAGGAACTCTTCGAAGAAGCGCCCGGCCGCCTCTTCGTCTCCACTTTCGCCAGCAACGTCAGTCGGCTGCAGCAGGTCATCACGCTGGCCCGGCGCAACGGCCGCAGAGTGGGCTGGGTGGGCCGTTCCATGTTCACCTACGGCAACAACGCCGTGAGTCTCAACTACCTGGACTTCGACAAACAGGAGCTGCTCTCTACCCAGGAAATCAATACTCTGCCGGACCAAGACGTCTGCGTCCTCATCACCGGCAGTCAGGGCGAACCCCTGAGCGCCTTGAATCGGCTCAGCAAGGAAACCCATCGGGATCACGACATACGGCCCACGGATACCGTGATCATCTCGGCCAGCCCCATCCCGGGCAACGAGGTGGCCTTCTACGGCATGGTCAACCGGCTGTTCCGATTGGGCGCAAACGTCGTCTACCACTGTCTGGTCGATATTCATGTTTCCGGTCACGGCAGTCAGCGGGAGAACCGCAGAATGCTGTCCCTGTTGCGGCCGCGCTACTTCGTGCCCGTACATGGCGAGTACAGACATCTGCTGCTCAATGCCCGCAACGCGCATCAGGCCGGCATGCACGAGGACGACGTCTTCATCTTGGAGGACGGGCAGATGCTGGCCATAGAGAACACGGGCGCGCCCCACGGCGACGGGCTGCCGGAAACCCGGGCTTGGTACGACCAAAAAGTGTCCACGGCCCACATCTTGATCGACGGCAACGTCATCAGCGACAGTACGCAGATCATCAAGGAACGGCATTGGCTCAAGGAAGGCGGGATCGTCAGCTGCGTGATTGGCTACGACGCGCGCAATCGCCGGATGCTGGGCCATCCCCTCATCAACACGCGGGGCTTCCTGTATCCCGAAGAAGAGCACGAGTTTCACGGCCAAGCCCGCAAGTTGGTCACCAAGCAATTCAATAAACTGACCGCCCGCGGCGTCCGCACTAGCCAGAGAGACATAGAGCAGGACATGCGCGGGGTACTGAACCGCTTCTGCAAGAGCGAATTCGGGCGCCGTCCCGTGATCATGACCAAGCTGCTGACTCTGAAGTAGTGGCGTTTTGCCGCTGCGCGGTGCCTGCGTGGAGATCCGGCGGGAGCCGCCCGCGCGGCACCGCGACCACAGCGGGCCGAATCCTTTGTACAATGAAGAAGGGAGCGTACTTCCCGCGCCCCCTTCTTCCTGCGCTCGACAGGGGGGCGTAGCGGGTGTCCCGTCCAGCTCGATCAGGCCCGGTGTACGCAGATGGCCCGCCGCAAAACGTCCAAAGAAGCTTTTTCGCTGAAGCTGCCGAATGCGAAGTTCAGTGGGGCCGTCCTAGTCTTGGTTTCGGCGTTGACCCTGTTGAGCCTGATGTCCGGCAACCAGGGCCGGCTGACCTCCTTCTGGATCGATCTGTTGCAACGCGGCTTTGGAGCTGCCGTCTGGGGCATTCCCTTTGTCCTGGGCTTTCTCGGCTTCTGGATCATTATTCGCGCCGTAGAGCAGATGCCGGAACTGGACTGGCGAAAACCCTGGGGATTCCTGTTGCTGTATCTCTGCTCCGTGGTGGCTATGGCGCTGGCTCCGGGCGATCTGTTCCTCGAAACGGCCCGTTTGCTGTCCCCTTTCACCGACTCGGCCGGCGGCTGGGTGGGACGTGTCCTGGGCGCACAACTGCAGGAACTGCTGGGCACCTGGGGAGCCTGGCTGATCCTGACGGCGTTGACTGTCGCCAGCCTCTACATGATGCAGAAGTCCTGGTTATTGCAGGGGCTGGCGGTGGTACAGCGCATTCTGCTGCGCTGCTGGGAGCTGCTGGGCCGTGTGCCCCAAGGGGACTATCGGCTTAAGCCTTGGCCCGAGACTCGGATCTATCGGGCCTACGTCTGGCTGCGTTCCCGGAATGTGGATCTGAGGCCCTGGGGGCAACGGTATCGGCGCTGGGAGATCCGGTACCTCGCGCTCCTGCAGCGGATGCGCCACAGTCCCCCGCGTTACGCGGACCCCCCCCCGCCGGCGCCGTCAGAGGCGGCGTCCCCGGGGCCGGCGGGGGGGGGTCCGCGTAACGC
>DAOUKB010000064.1:0-3585 GCA_034421855.1 Anaerolineales bacterium | reverse complement strand
TACCACCACACTACATCGTTCGCCGTGAAGGGTTCGCCGTCGGACCACTTCATGCCTTCGCGTAGATGGAAGGTGTAGGTGGTGCCGTCGTCGGACACGTCCCAGCCCTTGGCTACGTTGGGCCGTACACCGGACCAATCGCGTTCCCAACTCACCATCTGGTCGTAGCCGACCGTGCGGTAAATCCAGGCGTTGTCGCTGCCGCCGCGCAGCCCTGCGCGCCAGATGCCGCCGTAATTGCCGATGGCTTCCACCGGCTCGACGACCAGCGGTTCGGCAGGCAGGCGATCTGCCAAAGGCGGCAATGTGCCGTCGGCTACCATCTGTTGGAGGGCCGGCGCCTGATGCGAGCTGACGTCGCTCATCATAGGTGCCTCTTCCCCTTCCTCGGCGGCGGGCATTTCGCTTTCCGCGGGAGCAGCGGGCGCGCCGCAAGCCGCCAGGGCGAGAATCAATAGGACACTCAGGGCCAGGAGCCACCAGGCTCTCCGACCTGCGCTTCTGCTCAGCACTTGCATAAAAACCCTCCTCGAAATGGTTGGGACACAATATAGAGATAAAGAGGCACCGGAGCAATTCCGAGATTTGCGGGATTCTCGGGAACAACCCGCGGATCCGTCCTCTGAACATGAGGAAACAGATCGCGCAAATCTGAACTGTCCGGGCAGTAGCGCAGTTTATCATAGGACCATGGTTTTCGGCGGGCCCCCGACGGATTCGCGCGGTAGTCTGTAGATCGATGTCGACAGCCCTCGGCCGGGAGCGGAAAAGGCCGAATCTTTGCATTGCCGCGGTTCTTGGATTAAGATGGCGCGGTATTAGAGAGAGGCAGGAGCATGTTGCGCCCGGGAGCTTCGGGCGGAGAGACCACAGAGGATGTCCATTTCCAAAGCCGAAAAACTGAAGATTACGCGGGATTTCCGTATCAACGACAGCGATACGGGATCGCCGGAAGTGCAGATCGCACTCCTGAGTCGACGTATAGACGATTTGCTGGAACACTTGCGGGCCCATCGGCATGACGAGGGCTCCCGGCGCGGGTTGCTCAAACTGGTAGGCCAGAGACGGCGCCATTTGGCGTACCTGCGCAAGAAAGACGTGACTCGCTACACCGCCCTGATCCAAAGACTGGGCTTGCGCAAGTAGCCGCGACGAGGTCGGCTGCGTCCTGCTTGGCCGGCGGCAAGCGAACCCTGAATGCCTCGAGGGCGTCCGGCAGCGGCTGTCTGCCCGCCATCCCAAATCAATACGCTTTTACTTATACGTACGCCGCTGGCGTTTCGGCCTGCGGTTTCCATCGGAGATAGAGATTGACCATGCAACTTTTTGACGGTTCGAAAGTATTTACGACCGATTTCGGGGAGAAGACCCTGGCGCTGGAAACCGGGTGGCTGGCGCCGCAGGCGGGCGGGGCCGTAACGGCCCGCATCGACGACACCGTGATCTTTGCCGCGGCCACCATGAGCTATGAAGTCCGACCCGACACGGACTTCTTCCCCTTGACCGTGGACTTCGAAGAGCGTATGTATGCGGCCGGCCGTATCCCGGGGAGTTTTTTCAGGCGTGAAGGACGCCCCAGCGAAGCCGCGATTTTGCTGTGTCGCCTGACCGATCGGCCCCTCCGTCCGCTTTTCCCCCAGGGATTCCGCAACCCGGTGCAGGTGGTGCTCTCGCCGCTCTCCAGCGATGCCGAAACCATGATGGCGCCGTTGGCGATTACCGCGGCCTCGGCGGCGCTGTCCATCAGCGACATCGACTTTCAGGGCCCCATCGCCGCCGTGACGATCGGACTGGTGCATGACGAAATGATCGTCAATCCCACCCACACCCAGCTGCAGGAAAGCCGCCTGCACTTGCAGGTGGCCGGTTCGGCAGACAACATCCTGATGGTGGAAGCGAGCGCCGAGCAGGTCACTGAAGACGTGATGGTGGACGCCTTGCAGCTGGCGCACGAGGCGATGCAACCTGCCATTGCCCTGATCGCGGAGATGCAGGCGGAACTGGGCAAGCCGAAATACAAAGACTATCCGCTTTTCGTGGTAGCCGCCGATCTGAAGGCGCAGGTCGCCGCGGACACCCTGCAAGACGTGCAGCATCTGGTCGCGGACAATCCGGATCGGGAAAGCTACGACCGCGGCATCGGCAGCATCAAGACGAGGCTGGCCGAGAGCTACGCGGCGCGCGTGGACAGCGGCGAAGTGGCCAAAGGGGATCTGGCCTCGGCCTTTTCGGACGTGGTCAAGTCGGCAGTCCGGCAGAGAATTCTGGAAACCGGCATTCGCAGCGACGGTCGGGACACCAAGACCGTGCGGCCCTTGAACGTTCAGGTGGGCCGTCTGCCGCGCGTGCATGGCAGCGGTTTTTTCCAAAGGGGCGAAACGCAGGCTCTGACCATCGCCACGCTGGGTACGCCTGCGGACTCGCAGCGTACCGACTCCTTTTACGAAGGGGACAGCGAGAAGAGCTACATGCACCATTACAATTTTCCCCCGTACTCCACCGGCGAAGCGTACATGATGCGGGGTCCGCGGCGGCGGGAGATAGGACATGGGGCCTTGGCCGAGCGCGCGTTGGTCTCCATGCTGCCCGACGACTTTCCCTACACGCTGCGCCTCGTCAGCGAAATCATGAGCAGCAACGGCTCCACCAGCATGGCTTCGGTCTGTGCCAGCACGCTGGCCCTGATGGATGCCGGCGTCCCGATCGAGCAGCCGGTAGCCGGCATCGCCATGGGGCTGGTCCAAGACCCGGAGACCAGGGCGTACCAGGTCCTGACCGATATCCAAGGCTTGGAAGACCACTTGGGGGACATGGACTTCAAAGTGGCCGGTACCGCGGACGGGATCACGGCGCTGCAGATGGACATGAAGATCGAAGGTCTGGACTTCGCCATCCTGAAGGAGGCCTTGGCACAGGCCAAGACCGCGCGTCTGCATATCTTGAACGCCATGCTGGAAGTCATTCCGGCGCCGCGGGTGCAGCTCAGCGCGTATGCTCCCCGCATTCGCAAGTTGCAAATCAACAAGGAAAAAATCGGCGCTTTGATCGGACCCGGCGGCAAGACCATTCGGGGCTTGCAGGACGAGTTCGATGTGCGGATCGAAGTGGGCGAAGAAGGCGAAGTGCTGATCGCCGGCACAGGCGAGAAGGCCGATGTCGCCTACGACAAGGTGAGTGAACTGACCGCCGAAGTGGAACTGGGCAAGATTTACACGGGTACGGTTTCCCGCGTGGAGAATTTCGGCGCCTTTTTGGACATCGTCGGCCAGAACACCGGTTTGATTCACATCAGTCAACTGGACGAGGGTCGGGTAGGCCGAGTCGAGGACATTGCGAGCGTGGGCCACGAATTGACCGCCATGGTGACCCAGATCGACCCGGTGCGGGGCAAAATCCGCATGAGCCGCAAGGCAGTGTTGATGGACATGACCCTGGAAGAAGCCCAGGCGGACGACGGCGACGACCGGGGGAGCCGCGGCGGCTTCCGAGGCAGTCGGGACCGCGGTGGAGATCGCGGTCGCGACCGGGGCGGGTATCGCAATCGGGACGGCGGCGGGTACCGCAGCAGCCGCGAAGGAAGCGGCT
>DAOUKB010000063.1:0-1627 GCA_034421855.1 Anaerolineales bacterium | reverse complement strand
CTGGATAGTCGACCGGCGATCTGGAGCAAGGATTCACATGCGCACTATGACCCCGATCTGGTGCGGGAACTCATCGCGGCGGGCCGTGAAGTGGACATAGAATTGCAGACTGCCGTTTATGAACAGGCGGCCAGCGATGCTTCCATCGCCTTGAACGTGGGGGCGACGGACCGGGCCTTGTGTTTTGGTTGGGCCTGTGGCAACAGTCACGGCCTCGAAACCTTGCGGGTCGGTGTTTTGGAAAATACCCTGCGGACCCTGTACCGGTTCGTCACGACCCGCTGAACTCCGGCCTGGCTTGGGAATCGGTCCGGTGGCCGAACCGCACGTCGGGATTTCAGGGGATCCCGATCCGTCCACAAGATTGCCGAACTTGTGCGTTGCGGGCCCGATCCGAAAGAGAGAGTGCCGGCGCGCTCCCGGCACACCGGCCGCTCCCTTCCCCTCCCCACCGTCCACGACTCGGGAAATTGCCTTGGGTCTTCCGGGAGACTCCGGAAGAGGCCGGGAGGTGTGCTTGCTTCTCGGACCGAGTCGGGTTCTGCGATTGCCGTGCATGGTGGAGACTATTCATATGAAGTCCGACGTCGTGCGGCGATCGGCACCTTGGTACACCTTCCGCATTAATTCGCCGTAGTTCCTGCCGGGAGCAATTTGTCCCAGTACCATTGCCTTGTCGGCCCCGGTGCAGCCCGGCAGATTTCCCGGTCTGCCGTGGATGGTCTCATACCCCAGCACAGCAAACGAGAGGGCTTCCTTGGCGTCGCCTGCCCCCTCCTGCCCGGACAGAACCGTAACGGAGACGGATTCCAGGGCAGTCTGCAGCGTGCGGATCAAGGTCTTGTTGTGGCCCCCGCCGCCGCCTACGTAGACATGGTTTGGCGGGCCGGGCAGATGTTCACGGACGGCATAGGCAATGGAATGGGCGGTCAAGGCCGTCACCGTGGCCAGGCGGTCGGCCGCGGAAAGACGACGCCCCTCCGCTGCCTGCCAGAGCCGTTCACCGCAGGACACGCCGAAATCTTCGCGCCCCGAGGTCTTGGGCGGAGACGCCTTGAAATACGGATCGGCGAGCAACTCGCGGAGCCAGGAGCGGTCTACCTGCCCTGTGCCCGCCAGACGGCCCTCCGCGTCGTAAGACTGCCTCCCGCCGGTGACCCGCGCGACGAAGAAATCGATGAGCAAATTGCCGGGACCGGTATCGAAGGCAAGCGCATCGTCGGCCTTGGCTCCCGCAGGGAGATATGTGAGATTGGCGATGCCCCCGATGTTCAAAATGACGCGTGCTTCGCTCGGGTGACGCCACAGCAACCAATCCACGTAACTGACCAAAGGAGCGCCCTGTCCGCCTGCGGCGACGTCGGCCGTACGAAAGTTGCCCACGGTAGTTACGCCGGTGGCGTGAGCAATCACCGAAGGATCGCCGATCTGCAAGGTGGCCGCCCGGGGCGCGTCGGCCCCTACGGCGTGATAGAGGGTCTGGCCGTGCGAGGCTACCAGATCCAGCTCTCGGGGTCCGATGCCGGCGATTTCCAACGCGGCCAGGGCCGATGCGGCCAGCCAATCTCCGATTTCGAAGTTCAGGGCGTTGATCTGATCGACTCTGCCCGTCTCGGGATTGCAGACC
>DAOUKB010000062.1:0-66517 GCA_034421855.1 Anaerolineales bacterium | reverse complement strand
GATAAGGCGGGCATCGCTCAGCCACGCCGCGCAATCCGGTTCGTCCCGCACTGCCTCCCGCAGGGCGGCCCACACGCCCCGATCCCGCCACCGGCGGAAGCGGCGGTGGGTATGCTTCCCGTCGCCGGAGTCGGGGGGCAGGTCGCGCCACGGCGCCCCGGTGTGCAGAATCCCCAATACGGCATTCAGAACCCGCCGGTTGTCCGCGGCGGGGCGCCCCACCGGGCCCGGACCTCCGGGCAGCAGGGGTTCCAGACGTGGCCCGACGCGGTCCGAGAGGTCGTGGCGCCGGTGTGTGGTGGTCATGCGAGGTTCCTCCCTAATGTGTGTACCCCCTCGGTGTACCCGCAAATCCCAAGTTTGACGACATCCCCTAGATGCGTACCCTTTGCTACAATGGCCCACACCTTTTGCAAACGAGGTTTCCCGTGCAGGCTTTACTGGCTACGGCCAGCGTATTCGCTCTGATTGTCATTGCCGTAAATTTGCTGCTGACATGCGGATTGCTGGTGGTGTGCATCTATTCCCTCCAAAAGCTGATCGGCCGCTGCAACGGACTAGTGGAGACCGGTTTGGAACGCGGCGGCGCGTTGTCCGCCCAAGCGGCCGGCGGCGTGGACCGCGTCGGCACGAAGATCGTGCAACCGGTAATCTGGGTCGAACAGAAAGCCGAGCAAATCAAGAGCACCAGCCGTTCGCTGGCTTCTTGATCCGGTAGCCGCCGCTTGCGCCATGGAAGCCCCACTCCAGACTCCCGACGCCGATGCGGGCAGCTGGAAGCGCCTGGCGCTGGGCATTTCTTTGGGAGCAGCCTTAGGGGCGGTTCTGGCCTGGTATGCCGGCCAGTCGCGCCGCGAGGAGACCCGGCAGGGAGAAGCAGCCCCGGCCCTAGGGGCCGGCGACCTAGTGGCGGTGGGCATAGAGGTGTTGGGCTTGGTGCGGACCTTGCTGCGCATGCTCAAACGCATCTGACGCGTACCTGCCGCGCCTGCCCACCGGAGGCGGTTCTTGGATTTGCCCTACCCCGCAGGGACGGCGGTCGAGTCTGTCCATCTGCCTGCTCCGTATTGCCGACGAGGATTCTGACCATGGCTTTGGAACCTGTCTTGATTGCCGGCCAATGGCGTGCCAGCCAGGACCCGGCGGGTGAACTGCATACCGTAAATCCGGTACGGAAAGAAGAGTTGCCGGCGGTATACCCGGTATCGAGCCGGGCGGAAGTCCTGGCGGCCATTGCCGCCGGCAAGCGGACCGCGATCGCCATGCGGGACGTCTCCGCCCGGCAAAGAGCCGACTTTCTGGAACACTACGCGGAGCGCATCGAGGCCCATGCCGCATCGTTGGTGGACATGGCCCATCAGGAAACAGGACTACCCCGAGAACCGCGCCTCAACTCCATCGAACTGCCGCGTACCTCGGACCAGCTGCGACAGGCCGCGGCGGCGGCCCGAGACGGCTCCTGGCGGCGGGCCACCATAGACACCGCCAGCAACATCCGGTCCCTCCTCAGTCCTTTGGAAGGAGCCGTGGTGGTGTTCGGGCCCAACAATTTTCCTTTTGCCTTCAATTCGGTGGCCGGGGGCGATTTTGCCGCGGCCATTGCGGCCGGACACCCCGTCATAGCCAAGGCGAACACCGGACATCCTGGCACCACCCTCCTGTTGGCTCGGCTGGCGGCGGAGGCCTTGGCGGACCTCGATCTGCCGGCGGCTATGGTGCAGCTGGTGTACCGGACCCCCCGAGACGTCGGTGCTCTGCTGGTCTCGCACCCCGATATTGCGGCCACCGGCTTTACGGGCAGCAAGAGTGCGGGCCTGACGCTCAAGGCCGCAGCCGACGCAGCCGGAAAGCCCATCTACCTGGAGATGTCCAGCGTCAATCCCGTCTTTCTGTTGCCCGGGGCCCTACGGGAACGAGGAGCCGCGCTGACCGCCGAGTTCTTCGCTTCCTGTGCCATGGGCGCGGGACAGTTCTGCACCAATCCCGGCCTGCTGGTGTTGGTGGACGACGCAGCCGGGCGGGAATTCACGGCAGAGGCCTGCAGGCTCTTCGCGGCCGGAGCGCCGCAGACCCTGCTCGGCCCCAATGGACCGCGAGAGCTGGCAGAGGCGATTCAGACTCTGCAGACTCACGGGGCCGAAGTGCAGGTGGGGGGGACTGTCGTCGAGGGGCCGGGTTACGCATTTGCCAATACCTTGCTGACCGTGACGGGAGATCAGTTCTTGGCGGCACCCGCAGCACTGCAGACGGAAGCTTTCGGCACGGCCAGTCTCCTGGTGAAGGCCCAGGATGCCGCCCAGATGGCCGAGATCGCCCGCTGTCTGGAAGGGAACCTCACCGGGTGTCTGTACAGTCATACAGGCACCGACGACGACGCCCTATACGACTTGGTGGCTCCGGAGTTGCGGGCTACGGTAGGCCGTGTCCTGAACGACAAAATGCCGACCGGGGTAGCCGTGGTCTCGGCCATGAATCACGGTGGACCGTTCCCGGCCACGGGTCATCCCGGCTTTACGGCGGTCGGCATTCCGGCTTCGCTCACCCGTTTCGCGGCCCTGCACTGCTACGACGAAGTACGGCAGCATCGGTTGCCGGTCGAGCTGCAGGATCCCAATCCCACAGGGAGCATGTGGCGTCTGATCGACGGACACTGGACGCAAGCCGACGTGACGGCCTAAGGTGGAAACTCCCGACGGCATCTCGGGTCGCTGCCCGTAAACAGTCTCCCCAAACCCTACGGCGAACCTCCAGCGAGAACCCGGCAGCAAACCATGGACAACCAATTCTGCTTACCCGAGACGAGGTTCCCGGCGACCTACCAGTAGGGCAAGCACATCGTCGACAGGAGTCACGCCGTTGCAGTGTCCGGGCTGGGTGACCGAGGGGCCGGACGGACACGCGCAATACGCCGATCCCAGCGACGGTTTCGTCCGGGTCGGCCGCCGTCCGGCGCAGAACGACGCGTGGGAAGCGGGATGCCCGGCGCAAAAGCCAGGGCCGGCGCATTTTCTTGGGTTCGACAAGCAAAGCGAGGAACCAACAGGGTGGAGCGACAAGCAGCAGATTGCCCGGATGCCGGCTTTTGCAGTTCGTAATATGAGCGGGAACAGCCTGCAGGGAACCGGCATGGGGCAGGACCTGCCTCGGTATAACCGGAAGATCTGGGGCGCAGCGTTGGCCGGGGCCGTGGTCCACCGAGACTACTCCATGGGCGGGCGCAGAATCGGATTTGCCGCATGCGAGGCTTCATGCCAAACGGCGTACTGGGCAGCTTGTCCCCTCCCATTGCCGCAGAGCACATGAAGGGGCGACGGTCTACGCGCAATACGGGACCGCTTCGGGGCTTGGGGCAATCTCGACAGGGGGCCGTACGCAATGCCGCGCTGACGCCGACCGACCTACGGCCGACGCCGAGGGGAAATCTCACCCATCTTCCAAGACGGTGTCTATGTGCCGCAGCTCGGCCGCGGTAAAGTCGAGATTGTCCAAGGCCTGCACGTTTTCCTTCAGCTGGGCCGGTCGACTGGCCCCGATCAGGGCCGAGCAGACGACGGGATGTCGGAGGACCCAGGCCAACGCCATCTGGGCTAGGGTTTGACCGCGGGTACGCGCAATTTCGTTCAGTTTCCGAACCGTGCGCACCAGTTCCGGCGTGATGCGCGCGCGAGTCAAAGTACCATGAGGATCCGCCGCCCGCGAGCGTTCCGGTATGCCCTGCAGGTACTTGTCCGTGAGGATGCCTTGAAACAGTGGCGAAAAGGCTATGCAGCCCACCCCCTCCTCTTCCAGTACAGCCAGAACTCCCGTTTCCACGTCGCGGCGCAGCATGTTGTAGGGCGGCTGGTGGATGAGACAGGGCGTACCTAGATCCGACAGGAGCTGCGCGGCTTGCCGGGTTCGTGTCGCGTCGTAATTGGAGATGCCTGCGTACAGAGCCCGGCCGCTGCGCACCGCGGTATCCAGCGCGCCCATGGTTTCCTCCAGAGGCGTTGCCGGATCCATACGGTGGCTGTAGAAGATATCCACATAGTCTAGGCCCAGTCGTCGCAGGCTCTGATCCAGACTGGCCAACAGATACTTGCGGGACCCGTTGTCGCCGTAGGGTCCTTTCCACATGCCGTAGCCGGCTTTGGTGGAGATGATCAATTCATCCCGATACGGCCGCAAGTCCGTAGCCAGAATGCGACCCAGAGTCTCCTCGGCGGAGCCGGGGGGAGGACCGTAGTTGTTGGCCAAGTCGAAGTGCGTGATACCCAGGTCGAAGGCAGTGCGCGCAAGGGCCCGGGCGTTGTCGTAGCCGTGGCCGTGACCGAAATTGTTCCAAAGCCCCAGCGCGATGGCGGGCAGCAGCAGGCCGCTTGTTCCGCACCGCCGGTAGATCATGGCGGCATAGCGGTCTGCGGCAGGGCGGTAATCGTGCATGGCCGTTGTCTCGTGTATCGATGGATGCCGACGAGCCCTAGAAACGCTTCCGCTTGACCAGCTCCAGATGTTCCGGCAGGTAGGGCACGTCCTTGCGGTCCCACGAAGCCCGACCTTCTACGGCGTGAATACCCATGAATTGGCGCTTATGGGGCGTATCCGCCCACTCGACGATACGGGCGGGAGGCGGTTCATGCCCCCACTTCTTGACCCAGAAAGGCTGATACCCGTAAATCACGATGCGGCGGTCGCGGGTACTGGTGTTGGCCAGCCCGGTATGCCAGCAAAGCACGTTCCAGACGACTACGCTGCCGGCGGGGGCCGCAATTTTCTGCATATTGGGCATGTCTTCCAGCAATTCGTCCTGGTATTGCGCACGCGGCGGGCCGTCGGGCAGCTTGTGGGTACCCGGCACCAACGCGAAACACCCCATATCCTCGGTCTGGTCGTCCAGGAAATAGAAGGCCTTGGCCTTCAGGGTGTGTACCGGGTGCGTCCAAGCCGGCCAATCCCGGTGCCAGGCAGTATGCGCCGCGGTGCCTGCATGATGGCAGTGGCAGACCATTTCCATCACTTGCACATCGATCCCTACGATCCGTTTCAACAAGGGGACTATACAGGGGTTCATGGCCAGCTCCAGCCACAGATCGTCGTACTGATGGATATTGCTCATGGTATGGGCGTTGGGACCATGCCCGTAACCGCCTTTGATGTCGCCTGCGGCCACCATGGCCCGCCAGGCGGGCTCGGTCAGGGCTTGAATTTTTTCGTAGGCCGCGACGGAGTTCTGCAGTCCTACATGCTGCATGGCGTTTTCGATGACGACATAGCCATACTCGAGGTAATGCTGCAAATCGCTTTCATGGTAGCCGTCAGTCATGTGTTTTCCTCTGGAGACAGAAAGATGTCGACCAGTACCCAGGCCGGTGCCCTGCAAGCCCGGCGCAGCTGCCTAGGGGGCGCCATGCCGCGCCGATGCCTGTCGGAGGCGCAGCGTCAGTTTCATACAAACGCGTCCAGGCGTCAAGTCGAATTTGACGGCGAAACCGGCATTGCTGCGCATGGCTCCGGCGGACGACGCCTCCGTACCGTCGCGGACCGCTTGGGCAAGGGGCCGACTGTCTGTATAGTTGAACCCTAGGCCGACCTAGTGGCCCAAGTCCCCGCGCCGCAGAGGATTGCATGAAAATCAACGACCTTACCGTCTTTTCCTTTCAGGTGCAAGAGCCAGCCTTCCAGAATGCTCAGCTGCAGGCGGATGCCATGGTCACTCAAACCATCACGCGGATCACGGCGGGCGACGGCGTATCCGGCTATTTTCTGGGCGGCCACGGACATGGCGACCGGCATGGTTTGTCTCGAGACGACGTCGCCATGCTGCAGGGACGCATCCGCGCCCTACTGCTGGACGTGGATCCCTTTGACCGAGAAGCCATCTGGCACTGGCTATGGGTGGCCAACATTCCGGAACACATCCTGAGCGTGGTGGACTGTGCTCTTTGGGACCTGCAGGGCCGATATTACGGCGTGCCGGTGCACAAACTGCTGGGCGGAGCCCGCAGCAGAGTCAAGGCCTACGGCAGCACCTTTCCCAATCTGGGACCGCCGGAGGTGTATGCCGCTCACGCCCAAGAGTGTCAGGCAGCAGGCTATACCCATTACAAGATTCACCCCTACTACTTCTGGGATCCCGCCACGGGGCAGCCGACCCCGGGGCGACCTTCCCACACCGCCTGGGATATCGAGATATGCCGTCAGGTGCGAGAAGCCGTAGGGTCCGACATGGTGCTCAGCTTCGATCCCTGGGGCACGTACCGCACGTACGAGGAGGCAGTGAAGGTGGGCCGTGTGCTGGAGAAGCTGAATTTCTACTGGTTCGAGCATCCCATGAATGAATACCGGGTATCCGCCTACGAGAAGCTGACGCAAGCTCTGTCCATCCCCGTGCTGGCGCCGGAGATTGCCGCCGGTTCCATTTACACGCGGGCGGACTGGATCCGGCGCGGAGCTGCGGACATGAGCCGCATAGACGTGCTGCGCGGGGGCGTGACCGGCGTGAAGAAGATGATTTCCGTCTGCGAGGCGTTCGGGGTGCGCTGCGAGGTGCATATGAGCGGCCATGCGAATCTGACGATGCTGGGGGCCAGCAGCGAAGATACGTGCGAATACTATGAACGCGGCCTGCTGGCGCCGGGACTGGACTATGAAACGCCCCCGCCCTATCTGAATTCGATCTGCGATCCGCTGGATGCCGAAGGCTTCGTCGCGGTACCCACGTTGCCCGGGCTGGGATACGATCTGAATTGGGACTATCTGCAGGATCACTGCGGGATGCTGTAGCCGGCCGCGGCATCCCGGCCAGGAGAGCTGCCGGCGGGGCGGCGTCCTGGCCTAGTCCGGATCCATTGCCCCCGCAGCAGTCTGCGGAGTGGATCGAGGCGCCGCGTCGCAGAATTCGATCAGCAGGCGCCGCAACCGAGCGAGATCCCGCGTCTGACACTCCCAGATCACCATCGGTTCCCATCCTGCGGCTTGGAGGGCCGTGACCGCCTGCTGATCCCGTTCGACGTTGCGGCGGAACTTGGTTTCCCAGTACTCGATCCGCGTCTTGGGCATGGAGGCTCTGGGACATCCCGGGTGACGATGCCAGAAGCACCCGTGCACGAAGATCGCCTTGCGCCGTTTAGGCAATACGATATCGGGCGTGCCCGGCAGATCGCGGCGATGCAGGCGAAAGCGATAGCCGAGCGCGTGCAGGCAGCGGCGAACGGTAATTTCAGGCCGGGTGTCCTTCTGGCGCACGCGGGCCATCAGAGCGCTGCGTGCAGGGGACGGCGGTGCTTCATGCGGAGGCGGGCGCGAAATCGTCAATCTCCTTGTTCACGCCGCGTAGCCGATCTACGGTCTGTGTCTCGGCCAAGTAATCGCTGTAGACTTGGCATGCATTGTACAGAAGCTCCGCATAGAGCACGAAGCGAGCGTCGCAGGCAGCCAATCCGCCTTTCACGCTCTCAGGCCCGCCCGGAGCGGCCCATTCGGCCGGTCTCCAGCCAGCCGCAGACGGTCGTCGTGGAACTGGTCGGACGGTCGTCGGGCGATCGGTCCAGCCGGGAGCGCCGCTCTACGACTTCGTCTTGGTTCCCATAGGTCCAGCGGTGGCGGCCTTGGGCGGGGCCGCGCGGCCGTCCCAGCACCCCCGCCGGCAGCAGTGCCAGAACGTGCCCCAAGACGGACAGTCCTGCGGCAGGGCCGGGGAGCTCCAGGGTACCCGAATCTGCCACGGGGCCGCCGTGCGAGCGTGGGAACAAGGGGGCCAGACCCTGAGACACTCCCCATGGGAAAGGGTCTGCAGGCCCATGAGATACGCACTCCATCCCTTGGCACACAGGCTCTTGGCTCGGGCCCACTCCTACTTCGGGGCCAAAACGAAGATGGCTGGCCGCGGATACTGGGGTGTGTTAACACTACGCAAGGCCGCGAAGAGGCTGGCCCACAGGATGCACCCGAGGGAAAGCGCATCCTGTTTGTCATAGCGGGTATAGACCCGGCGCAACCCTGCAACCGCCAGCACAGGCGCTCCACTGCATTGCGCCGCCAGTATCATATCTTGTCGTAAGCCCACAGCAGGGCCCGGCTCCTTTTCGGCAGGGTGGGCAGTACCTCTGCGAAAAACTTGGAACTCCTTGGCACGAGGAAACTTCCCGCACAGGGGCGGGTTGGGGCTGTCGAGGAGGATGTATGTCGATTCCGTAAGGGAGCATGCTGGCTGTTATAGGGTAATCTGGCGACACACAGTCCGCCTGCTTCTGTAGCGGGACATCCCCACAACATGAGATATTGAGAACGATCGAGGTCGTGATCGGACCTGCAGGGAGAAAATCCTAGAGTTTTGACGACTTTGCGATGGCTCTGCTGCTGCACACGCAGGGCGATGCACCGCAAGATGGCCCTGTGGCAAGGCGCCTGATCCCGCCGGATGCGGTGAGCATCTGCCCGGAACGCCACATCCAGCACCTAGGGGGGTGTCGTCCAAACCATGCAGCCCACAGCTCCAAGGCCCGGCTCGGGCAGAGGGCCAGGAACGAAGCGGCCTGCTTGGCCTAGCGAGTGGCCACGCCCCGCCACTGTGTGAAAGCCAGGAAGGCGTTCTCGCTCCGAGGCCGCAGCGGGTACAGATCCCGGTCATAAGGAGGGGGATGCTGCCGAGGGCGGCGCGGCGGCATCACAGGCTCCCTCGCCTGGGCCGCCGCGGCGGCCCGCACCACGGCGTGAGTACCGTCCGCCGCCGTCCCCGCGGTCCGTGCGTAAACACGGTCCCAGACCCAGTTCGAGTGTACGCGGGAATATCAGGCCGAGATACTGCCTCTACATGGCAGAAAACGTCTCGCCTGTAGGCCAAATCGGATCCATGCCGTGAAGGCTCAGGATCCCGTCGGACAAACCCGTACTTTCCCTTCGAACAGGACTGGATTGCAGGGGTCGCGACCCCAGGCAACGGAGCCAGGGGATACGGGCAGGCTTAGGGAGTCGACCGGAATCTCGATTGGAAGGTTCTTGATCGGGGGCAGCTTGGTGGCGATGGGTGGACTTGAACCACCGACCTAGGGATTATGAAGCCCTCGCTCTGGCCTCCTGAGCTACATCGCCGTAACAACAATACTGCCGACTGAAACGTCGGCAGCTGGAGGTAGCGGGGGTAGGAATCGAACCTACGACCTTCGGGTTATGAGCCCGACGAGCTACCGCTGCTCCACCCCGCGGCGTAAAAGACAATGCATAGTATACAACAAGAAGCGGGCGGGGGAAGGGAAGATGCGATTTCCGACTCGAGTCTCCCCCGGGGATGCAGGCCAGCCGTCCACCTACGGGAGGTTCGTTTCCGGCCTCAAGTCCGTCTCGAGGTTGAAGAGCGTCAACCACTGTTGCCATATGGGCAGGGAGCGGATATCCACGACGCCGTCTACAGCGGGAAGAAATCCCGGGGCATGCAGCAGGAGGCCGTCGAAAACTATGGCCACTACCTGATCGCCTTCCCGCGCCATGCCCAGTTGTTCGCGGGCTACGGTCTCTTTGTACGCGTCGGTACGCACGTATTGCAACTGTCGCTCCAAACGCAAGCCCAGTTCCTTCACTACCTGCAGGTCGGTCTGGGCTTGTGCAATCTCCTCCCGCAACGCAGTGTGTTCCAATACCAGATTTACATAGGAAACGACGAAATACAGCAGCAGAGCCACCAAGATGACGACGAAAATCTGATTCCGAATTTGGGTGCGACGCGCCAAGGGTGCAGAAACGGTGTCTGTCATGCCATCGCCTGCGAGCGTAAGGGGACTGTACCGGAGCCGTACGGGCCGCCGGCGCATTCTACCACGCCCGGCGTCCGATCTCGCCGGGCCCAACGAAGGGTACGTAGGATGCCGCAGGAGGGACTTGAACCCCCATGAGCGTAAGCTCACTACATCCTGAATGTAGCGCGTCTACCAAATTCCGCCACTGCGGCTCGCAACGGAATCCTAATGGTCTGATCGGCCTCTGTCAAACCGAAAGTCCTGAGATCGCCGTCTACTATAATGGCGGACGGCAGCCGGTCGCTTTGCGCGGTGACTGCAGACTCCACAATCGCGGAATTGCCTTATGAAACGCAACCATATCGTCGTCTTGATCTTGGTCCTCACCGTCGTGGCCGCAGGGGCTGTCGTCTTCAGGCCTTGGGCCTTCTTCCAAACTACGACCGTGGACGAGGCCTTTCCCTTCGAGGGCATGACGGAGGCGCAGCAGGAGACGTATCGCGCCATGCCCGACGATATGAAGACCGCCCTGACGGCAATGGCCGCGGACGAAGCCGTAGCGCCGGAGATGGTGAAGGAAACCACGCTGGCCGTAATGCAACCGGACTCCCAAGTCATGGAGGAACCCATGACCGGGATGGATCCCGAGACCACGGCGCTGCGCAGCGGGGAATTCGGACAAATCGATGCCATTCACAAAGCCAGCGGCACGGCCACCCTGTACAGACTGCCGGATGGCCAACACGTCGTGCGGCTGGAAGACTTCAGTTCCACCAACGGACCGGAACTGCATGTGATCCTGACCACCGGCACGGCGAGGGAGACCTTCGCCGATGTCGGCGAATATATTGATCTGGGCCTTTTGAAAGGAAACGTGGGCAACCAGAATTACGAAGTTCCCGCCGATGTGGACCTGGCCCCCATCCAGTCGGTCGTCATCTACTGCCGACCGTTCCGCGTAGTCTTCAGCGTGGCCGACCTGGAATAAGCGCCTCGCCGGCCTGAACCGGGTGCTCTTTCGGTCGGCAGTCGAAGCCGGGCTCTCGCATGTCCCGGCTTTCTTTTGTCTTTCGATGGAGGACGCAGATCGTGCCGACCGACAGATACTGCGGCTTGCCACGGTCCCGCACCGCGGGAGACCGAAGCGCCAGGGCGGCTTACATGCAGACGAGCCGCGTCAATTCAGCGTAGATCCACGCGGTTTTGCCGTCTTCGAGTTCGAAAGCGACCCAGGCAAAGTCCTCGGACACATCCGTGACCGCATAGGATTCCCCCAAATGGACTAGGCCATAGGCGGGATAGTCGAGGCCGGGCCCGGTACGCATCCGCACACTGGTCTCGTCGACCTGGAAGGAGGCCGTGCCGTCCTGGCAATTGAGACCCACCGCCGCCATGGTCATTGTTTTCGCATCGGCCGGCGGTATCACGAAGCGGTCGCTGTCGCACCCTGCCACAGCCACCAGCAAGAGCAGCAACGTGCCGGCCAGCCAAGCACGCTGCGGACCAAACCGGTGCGAAAGACTCTTCGAATTCATAGCAACCCACCTTGCAATTCCCTGATTGGCTGACAGTCGTCCGTCCGCGCTGTCCCATCCATTCCATTCTAAACAACTTCCGGGCTGCCGGCAGACTCGCCGCGCGGGATTCCGCGCCCGTCTTCAATTGGGGAAGGGATCCACACCGGTCGGGGCCACGACGCGCGCCGAGAGAATGGTCCAATCCGCAAACGAGGCAAACCGTTCCGAAGCATCGTTCAACAAGCCCACCTGCACGTTCTTGACCCGTTGATGTACCCCATAAGCATAGACCGGATAACTGAGAGGCATGGCGGGAATGTCGGCCGCAAATATGTCCTGAAACTGATAGTAGAGGCGGCGACGCGCCTCCTGATCCAGGGTGATGCGGGCTTGCACCATCAGTTGGTCCGCAAAGGGATTGGTCCAGCCCCCGTAGTTCAAGACCTGCGAACTGTGCCAGAAGCGGAAGGGATCGGGATCTCCTTCCAGGTCCGAGATGCGGACCAAGGCAGCATGGAAATTCCCAGGCTCCAAGTATTCCTCCACCAGTCTGTCGAAAGGCCGCGACACCACTTCCGCGTCGATCCCCATGTCGCGCCAGTAGGAAGCGATGGCGGCGCCGTACGCAACGAGCAGCGCGTCGTCGCTGGTGTGCAGCACGAGGCGGAAGGGAGCGCCGTCGCGCTCACGGACTCCGTCGCCGTCCCGGTCTCGCCAACCGGAATCGTCCAGCAAGCGTACCGCCCGCTGCGGGTCGAAGGGAATCTGCCGCATATCGGGTTTGTGCGCCCAATTGTTCGCAGGCACCGGTGAATGGGCCACTACGCCCCAGCCTTGCGGACTGTCCGCCAACACCTGGGCCCTGTTCACGCCCTGCACCAAGGCTTCCCGTACCTGTACTTCGCCGAGCGTGGGCAACGTTGCGGACTGGTGGTTGAAGAGCACAATGACCAGATTGGACTCTTCGCTGAAAAACAGCTGCAATTCCTCCCGGTTGGGCAATACTTCGAGGTTCTGGGCGATACCGGTGCTGAGGCCCTCGAGCTCGCCTCGGGCAAAATCGGAGTACAGATCTGCGACATGGGAGTAGAAATGCAATTCCAGAGCCGAGATGAAGGGCCTGCGCGCGCCCCGCGTGTTGAAAGGAGCGAGGCGGATGGAGTTGCTGTCTCTGTATGTTACCGCGAGCGGTCCATTGCCCACGATGTCCAAGACCGGAGTGCGCGCGAAAAGGTCGGCTACCGGAATACGACCGTAGATGTGTCGGGGCAGCAGTCCGATAGTGGTGAGGTCCAAAAAAGGCGCGAACGGCTGTTCCAGGACAAAAACCAAGGTGTCCGCGCCCACTGCTTCGACACGGGCCAAGCGGGCTGCGGTAGACAAGGCCGCTTCCCCGGGGAAATCCGGATCCTGCAGGACTTCAAAAGTGAACTGCGCATCCTGCGCAGTGAGCGGCATGCCGTCATGCCAGCTCAGATCGGGCTGCAAGGTAAAAGTGTACGTCAGGCCGTCGGGAGAAATCGCGTAGGACTGGGCCAGATCCGATACCGGCTCGCCATGCGGGTTGAAGCGCATCAGACCGCGGTACAGCAGGCGACAGAGCGTGCGGTCTATCTCGTTGTAGCTGCAGATGACGGGATTGACGTACAAGGGAGTCCCTTCCACGCCTTCCCGGAATACGCCGCCATAGACCGGCAAATTCTGAAACGAGACCTCGGACTGGGGTTGGCCATAGACCCCGATCAGAAGGGCCAGGCCTGCCAACATCAGAGCGGCAATCCAGCGGTTGCAGTCTGCCAGCGGAAACGGAGGGCGAGGCGTGTCGGGACGCGTTGCTTCGGCAGTCATGAGCCCGGCAGCAAAGCGACACCGGCGAAGCGGCGGTTACAGGGGGCGGGGGATTGTGTGCCAGGGCACACGGGCGCAAGTGGAGCTAAAGCCGATTCTGCAGGAAAACCGTCAACAGGCTCAACACCATGAAGGCCACAGCCAAGCCGACCGTGATATTGAAGACCACCTTCTCCAGACCCCGACGCGTACGATACATGCTGTTGTCGCCGCCGAACATACTGCCCAGACCGGCATCCTGCGCCTGAATCAGAACTATGGCGATCAGAGCGACGGCCAAGACCATCATGGCCACCAGCATGAAATCGATCAGGATCACGGCGTACGCTCTTCAGATAGGCAAGTGCAAGACGCAAGACAGGGCCGGGATCAGGCCAGTTTCTCTTCCGCCGCTTCCTCGACTTCTCCGTCTGCGGCGGCCAAGGTCTCCTCGCCCTTTTCCTTGCTGCCCATGTTGTTGCGGAATTCCCTGATGGTCTTGCCCACGGCGCCGCCGATTTCCGGCAGCCGCCCCACACCGAAAATCATGACGGCGATGACAAGGATAATAATCAGCTCGAGAGGTCCTAAGTTAGGCATCCAAGACTCCTTGCAACGACAATACGACAGGGACCGCCGTCTGTCTACGCGACCAGTCAGGGATTATAGACTGTCTCTCATGACCTGTAAAGAAGCAGCCCGGCGGAGCAGACGGGAGAATGCCTCGGGAAGACCGCCAATGCATGTCCCCAGCGATGTCGCGTGGGCCGTAGATCCCGCCCGGACGGACGACTGCGGCCGGGATTCGAAGGAGCCGCCATGCGCATCATAGCCGGCTCGGCCAAAGGCCGACGCCTGTTTCCCGTACCGGGAGATTCCACGCGGCCGATCACGGACAGAGCCAAGGAGGCCTTGTTTGGGAAATTGCACGCTTGGTTGCCGGGGCGCACGGTCTTGGATCTCTTCGGGGGGACCGGGGCCGTGGGTTTGGAAGCCCTGAGCCGGGGTGCGGTCAAGGCGACTTTCGTGGATTCCAATGCGCGCGCCATTTCTGCCATGCGGCGCAACGGACGGCGCTGTGGCTTGTTTCCGCAGATGGAACTTGTGCGGGCAGACAGCTTCCGTTACCTGACTCGGCCCGACATCGGCCCTTTCGATTTCGTCTTCATTGCTCCTCCCCAATTCAAAGATATGTGGATCCAGGCGCTCATGGCCGTGGACGAACGCCCCGAGCTGCTGACAGCAGAAAGCATAGTCGTAGTCCAGATCGATCCCAAGGAACGCAGGGACCGGCCTCTGCAGCATATAATTTCGTTGGACGAGCGGAAGTACGGCAACGTACTGCTCCGCTACTACAAACTCCGACGGCACTCCGCCTCGACTTTCCCGGCTCCGGCGACATGATCCCCGCTTCTCCAGATCGAAATCGGGATCTGGTTCCGCTGGCCCAAGCGGTGGTGCGGACCCTGACCGCCCAATACCTGACCTGCGCTACCGCGGAAAGCTGCACCGGGGGACTGGTGGGGCACTTGCTGACCGAGGTTTCCGGCAGCTCCGCCTGTTTCGGGGGCAGTGCCGTGACGTACAGCGACGCGGCCAAGCAACGCGTCCTGGGCGTGCCGACCCGTCTGCTGCAAACCCGTGGCGCCGTGAGCGCGGAGGTGGCCCAGGCCATGGCGGCAGGCGCCAGAGACCTCTATGCCGTGGACATTGCCGTCTCCGTCACGGGCGTGGCGGGTCCCGGCGGCGGTTCGGCAGAGAAACCCGTGGGTACCGTGTATCTGCATGTTCAGGGACCGGAGCAGTACGGCCGGGGAGCCCACTACGTGTGGACAGAGGACAGAACCGGCAACAAGCAGTGCAGTGCGCAAGCCGCTTTGCAGCTGATTCTGGATTGTGCTCAGGCGCTGCCCGTCACCCCGTCATGAATCGCCCCATCCGTGTGCTGATAGCAAAACCAGGACTGGACGGTCACGACCGCGGCGCGAAAGTCGTCGCACGGGGATTGCGGGACGAAGGCTTCGAGGTGATCTACACGGGCATTCGCCAGACACCGCAGATGATTGCCCATGCCGCTCTGCAGGAAGACGTGGACGTCTTGGCCATTTCCATCTTGAGCGGCGCCCACATGACTCTGGTGCCCGAGATCTTGAAACTGCTGGCCGCCCAAGGTCAGGAGAACCTGTTGGTGGTCGTGGGAGGCATCATCCCCACCAAGGATCGGCAACCGCTCAAGGCTCTGGGCGTAGCCGAGATTTTCGGACCCGGCACAACCATCCAGGCCACGGCCCGCTTTCTCCGGTCCCACTGCGCGGTCGCAGGCTCCGATGTCGATTTCCCTCGCTGAGCTCCGGGCCGGCAGCCCCCTGGCGCTGGCCCGCGCAATTTCGCAGGTCGAAAGGCAGGACGCCGCCGCCGAGGCTTTGCTGGCGGAACTCTTTCCATGCACCGGGAAAGGGCAAATCGTCGGCGTTACGGGACCGCCCGGCAGCGGAAAGTCCACGCTGCTGACGGCTCTGGCGGCTCACCTGAGCGCCACGGTACCCAAAATGGCGATTCTGGCCGTAGACCCGACCAGCTCCGTCACGGGCGGAGCCTTGCTGGGGGATCGCGTCCGCATGACCCGTCTGGAGGGAGCCGCCCATGTCTTTATCCGCAGTCTGGCTACGCGCGGAGCGCCGGGCGCTCTGAGCGCAGTGACATGGGACGCGGTCACGGTATTGGACGCCCTGGGCTTCGACCCGATCTTCGTCGAAACCGTAGGCGCGGGTCAGAACGAATCGGAAATCCGGACTTTGGCACATACTGCCGTGCTGGTGGAAGCCCCAGGTCTGGGGGACTCCATTCAAGCCTTGAAGGCCGGCCTGCTGGAAATCTGCGACATTGTCGTCGTCAACAAGGAAGACCGGCCCGAGAGCCGTACGGCCGCCTGGCGGCTAAGGCAGATGCTGGAACTCGGATCGATGCCGGCGGACGGCGCCTGGCGGGTACCGGTGTTGACGACGGCCGCCTTGTCCGGTGCGGGAGTGCCCGTGCTCTGGGAACAGATACGGGCGCATTTCCAACATATCGACTGCTCTGGCCAGCGACGGCTTCAGGACGAGTCCCGGTGGGCGTATCAGGTGGATCGGCTCGTGCAGCAGGGCTGGACCCAGGCTCTGTCCCACTTCATCACACCGGACCAGCGGGCGCAAGCGCTGGCGCAAGTGCATCGGCGACAACTGGATCCGCACAGCGCAGCCCGGGCTCTGCTGCAGAGGCTACCCGAGCCGCCGACAAGTACGGAGTAGAGGCGGCGGGACCGCGGAGGCTCAATATCCATATGCAGAGCGCGGCAGCAACTGCCGCAGCTTCCAGCTGTCGCCGGCAGGTTCCAGGAGAATGAAGCGGGTAGAAACTTCCACGTGCCGGATGGCCAGCGGGCCATCCGGCCAGGCGTGGTAATACGCCACCAGGGCCTGCAGGCCGTCGGGTCCTTCCGTCGTATCCAGAATACGCATGCCCAACACGTCGGGAGCGGCAAAGAGACTGGTACGCTCCCAATTCTTGTCTTCGGACGCCATTGCGGCCCAAGTATCTGCAGCATACATGGACTGCAAACGGGCCAGATCTCCCCGCAGGTGCGCCAAGTAGGCATTGTAGATAAAATCTTCTACCGTATCCCCGCGGGAGTACGCAGGGATCATGTCGTCGATACCCGGTTCGCCGCCGACCCAGGCCGTAACCAGAGCGGCGACCAAGAGCAGGCCGACCAAGGCCAGCCAGATCCCGGTGAAGCGATCCCACTGCAGCAGGCCGGCCTGCGGAGAATCGTTCATGGTTCTGGGTACTCCGTAGTAGAGGTAGGCGGGGACAATTCCGCCAGCTTCCGTTCCAAAGTGCGAATGCGATCCGTCGCCCGACGCTGTTGTTCGTACGCTGCCGCCAATTCCTGGCGTAAGGACATCATTGCCGCCTCCTGACTCGCCGCTGCACGGAAGGCTCCCCAAGGCTGGCGCAGCAGGCGCACATGAACGGCCAGAACGACGGCCATTACGATCAGCGTTGCCGAATCCCGGGCAGACAGGACGCCAAAGGTATCCTCCCAACCCAAGAGGCGCGCCAGCGCGCCCCGCAGCACCTGACCGCTGAAGAAGAACAGCGTCAGGGTAGAGACGATCGTGACCCCATACAGATACAGGCGGCGCGGCAACAGATACAGGAGGCGGGAGGCCGGAGCCGCCGGTTCCGCACCCGACCGTCTGATCTGCCGCCACAGCAGAAAGAGCGCCGGGCCGCCGATCAGCAGTTGCGCCAGCTCCGTCCACGCCAAGTCTCTATCCGGCTCCAAGAGAGGCAGGAGCAGCGCCTGGCTTCCCGCCGCCACCCAGAACAGGGCCACGCCGATGCCGCTGTACAAGTACAGTTGACGCGGCACAGTACGCCATCGGTCTAGCCGAGCAGTTTCCGGGGCCCTCGCCAGACTCCGGCGGAACCAAAGCCAATATCCCACGCCCAGAGGCACGCTCGTCGACAGTGCGGAGGCCAACTGGATCCCCACGTCGAGAGTCCCGGGACTGGACTCGTCCAGCAGAGCGAGCAGAACTTGGAGGCACGACACCAGGCCGTACAGGAACGTGACGAGCCCAATCAAGAGACCGCCGTACAGCACCAGAGTATGCAGCACATTGCCCCAGGCATGAGATCGGCCCTGACCCAGACGAAGCCGCCAGCAGGCTACTTGGTGCAACCCCAACAGCAGAGCCGAGGCGGCCGCCACCGAGGCCGCCCAAGGTACGTAGGAAGGAGGCGTATTGCGCAGCAGAAGGGGAATCAAGGCCCGGGACAGGCCCATATGCACGACTGAAGCCAACAGGAGGAACCCGGCCACGTTGGCCGAGGCGAAAAAGACGGCTTCCAGAGCCTGGCAGCGCACACTGGCCAGGCCCCTGTGGCGCTCTGCATACAGCAGACGGCTGCTTTGGACCAGAATGGCGCCGGAAAGGCCCAACTGCAGAGCCAAAGCCGCGTAATTGGCTCCATGGAAGCCGGAAACCTCCTGGCCCATGCCCATGAGCCGGCGCAAGGCCGGGGCGATGAGGCCGGCCACCAACGACATGCAGTATCCCAAGGCGACCAGGGTAGCGACGAACAAGAACAGTTTGCGCACGGAACTGTCCAGTTCCTGCGGATCGCGCCGGATCCAGCCCAAGACGAGACCGTAATGGACAACCAGGAACAGGGCCGCAGTCAACAGGAAGCTGCCCTTTTCCAGCAAACGTCGGTTGAGAGGTTCGAGTACGGGGAGCCGATATTGGCCGTCCAGAACGCCCCAATAGGTGGCCAGATCGCCCGCCAGGCCGCGGAAGTGTACTTGCAGGACGATCAGGCAGATCGAGACCACCAGGTACAGGTACAGACGGCGCAGCGTAGCGAAGGAACGGACAGAACCGTGTCCCGCTATTCCTGCGGGTTCCGGAGACGTGTCCATACGGGCCGGTCTGGCACGCGCCAGCTGCGAGCGGCTGTCCCTACTCCGCGGATCGGGGAACGGAATCCAGTTCCTGCGTTTCGTCCAGATTGCCTTTGGAGTGATACCCCTTGCGCTGGCTCGCCGATTCCCGGGCCCTCTCGGGGGACCAAGGAAACTCCTGCGAGCTGACCACGTGCAAGTCGTTCAACGTGGGAGCTTCGCTGAGTACCCCGTTCTCTACTTCCGTGTATTGGGCAGTCACGGCCTCCGTCTCGTCTTCGGGCTCTGCCGCCTGCACCGGGGGTTCGGTAACCAAGGGTACGGTCCTGGCCTCCACGATGGTGACGTCTTCGGCCGCCATGTCTTCCGCCAGCGATTCCGAAGGCAACATGCGTTCCATGTCGTCGACCTGAGTCTGCGAATCGTTGTAGACCCGCCATACCCGGGAAAATTCCTGCCGCAACGCCGGTACGGTCTGTTGCCACGTCTCCTGCAAGGCCCGGTAATCCAGAGCCGATACCACCAGTCCTTCGCGATCCGCGTGCTCCATGCGGATCAGAATGCCGTCGCCGGCCGGCGACAGCTCCAGCGGAGCCAGCAGCATGGACCGCCCGGCGTAGGCCAAGTCCGGGTCTGCACTCAGTCTGTCGGGTCCCACGGTGCTGCTGACGCAAAGGAAGAGCTGATTTTCCACGCAGCGCAACACGGCGGCCCGGCGCGCCCTGTTCCATGCCGTCTGGCTGGAAGGGGCCAGTTGATGCACGAGGAGCGAGGAGCCTTGGGTGGCGTGCAGCCGCGCCACTTCCGGGAGCAAACTGTCGTAGCCGAGAGCAAGGCCCAGCGTACCGGCGCTGGTTTCGATCGGTTTCCACAAGGTCCCAGGGCGTGCCAGATTGCTTTCGGGCTGGGTCAGCAAGACCTTGGCCTGATACCCGACCCGTTCCCCCGAAGTGTCGTACACGCCGGCCAGTTGGCGGATCTCGTTGTCCACGGGATCCGCGAGATAGGCGCTGGGGGCCACCAACACGACCTTGTACTGGGCTGCGAACTGACCAAAGACTTCATCGTAAAAGTCCCGAATCTCTTCCCGGTGCTGCCGCAAGGCTCTTTGCAGGAGCCGCGGCGTATCCGCATCGGACCATTTGGGATTCAAGCGTTCGGCAGAGCCCCGGATACGGGTCAGCAACCCGGCCCGGCTGCTTTTGCCTTTGCGAATGTTGAGCAGCGATTCCCGGTGTTTGCGGTCTACGAAAGGCAACCCCACCATGGCCGCGCCCAGTTCGCTGCCCACCACCAGACTGCACTGTTTGGCAACGGCAACTTTGAGAAACCGTTCGAAATCGGAGCGGAATTCCTTGCGGGTGAGGGGCATATGCATGCCCATCTGCAGGGCTGCGACCGTGAGTGTATTCACAGAATCCGGACCTTACGTGCTGCCTGCCTCATAAATATCAAGGATCCTAGCATAGGAAAAGCATGTCATGAGGGAGATGCCAGGGCCGGCCCCCGCGCACACCGCACAGGGCCGCCGGCCTGGATTGACGGCCTTCCGCCGCGGCGGCGCCATGTCGTTCAAACGCAACGCGGCTTGAAGCAGACGGACTTCCAGAGTTGTAGCCGCCGCTCTGTCGTGCAGAAGGTCCCAGACACGCGGTCGACGCGCGGAAGGGGCGCTTCCGCGAAGGTCGAGGGGGCCGGCTTGCCCGGTGACGGCCCCATGAAAACAGCCTGGAGTAGGCGCCTTGACCCAAGGCATGTTAATATCCAAGGAATAGGCACATCGCAAATTCAGTTCTGGATATGCACCCCCTTCAATGTGACGGGGTGGTCCTGCCTTTGGCAGGTAGTTTGGTTTGACAGCCGCGGAACGGCTGCAGCCGTTCCGCAATTGGCGTGTAGCCAGCCCCTTTTCCTTCACGGTTTCTTGATGCCGGGACTCCAGAGCAAGTCTGCAGCATGACGCCGTTTTCGATCCCCACAACACAAAGGAGTGTGGTATGAACCAGAGGACTTGGACTTTCGGCCTGCCGTTGGCATTGCTGTTGACCCTGGCGTGCATCGTGGGCTGCGCTGCCCCTGCTCCCCCGGCCGAAGTCGAAGAAATGGAGCAAGTGGACGTAAGTCCTGCCGTGGACATCAGCACTGAGGAAGCGGACATGGAAGGTGACCTGTGGTACACCGACGCGGACTTGGAAAATCCGTGGATCAACGTATGTACGGAAACCGCCCCCACTCAGGGCGGGACCGTGACGTTGGCCTTTGCCGACTCGGCCATGCGGGGCCAAAACTGGCTGTCGCGTTCCTCGACCAACGAAGGATTCGTCTTCAGTCAGCTGGTGGACCTGGAAATGGACGCCCAGACCATTGCGCCCGACGTGGCGCACAGCTGGGAGATCTCGGACGACGGATTGGTCTTTACCTACCATCTGCGGGACGACGTCAAGTGGCACGACGGCGAACAGTTGACGGCGGACGACGTCAAATTCACGATTGAGATGTTCTGGCACCCCGACACCAACATTCCGACCCGCACCACCTTGCCGCTCTTCGCGATTGCCGGCGTGGACGAATTCGCCAACGGCGAAACGGATGAAATCACCGGGGTGAAGGTCATCGACGACTTCACCGTGGAGATTACGTTGTCGACTCCCCGCGCCGACTTTTTCTACGGCATGGGGGGATTGAATCTGTTCCCGCAGCATGTATGGGAAGGCATTCCCTATGCCGAAATGCAGGCATCCGACTTGGCGCGGGAGGGCATCATCGGGTCCGGTCCGTTCAAGATGAGCGAATTCGAGCCGGATCAGTTCTATATTCTGGAAGCCCACGAAGACTACTTCCTGGGCCGTCCCTACTTGGATCGCCTGATCTTCCGCATTGGCCTGAACCAGGTCGCCACCTGGCTGCCGGGTCTGGAAGCCGGTGAAATTCATGTCGGCAATATGGTGAACGGGCCCGACCGCGAGCGCGTCGAGCGAGACGAAAACCTGACCGTAGTGGGTGGTCCCCTGCCCGGCGCCATGTCCATTTGGCCCAATCACACCCGCTTGACCGACAAGCGCCTGCTGCAAGCCTTGGTGTATGCCGTGGATCGCCAGGGAATTGCGGAAAGCATCTATGGTCCAGGCCAGGCGCTGGCCTACGACTACACGGCCGTGGACCCGTCCGCGAGCTGGATCAGTCCGGATGTGCCGCAATACGAATACGATCCCGACAAGGCCCGTGCATTGCTGGCCGAGGCCGGATGGGAGCCCGGCTCCGAACTCGAATTCATCACCTATTACCAGTCTGAACTCGACCAGCGCGTCGTGGCTGCCATGCAGCAGTTTTGGGCCGAAGTGGGAATCGACGTGAACGTGTCGCACATGGATGGGCCCACGTTCGTAGCCCGTTTTTACGAAGAACCCGACTTCGATCTCGGTTACGGCTGTTGCGGCGTGGCTCTGCCCTTCGAGTACCCGCGCTATTCCTGCAGCAACTTGCCGCCTGCCGGCTACAACGGATCGCAGTATTGCAACGCCGCCGTAGACGAAATGGTGGCCCAGTCTCTCGTCGAACCGGATGCGGAAACCCGCCGCGCCATGTGGTACGAGATCAGCGAGATCACCAACGACGAACTCTTGCATCTGACCATGTTTCAGCAGGATCGGCGCCACGCCATCAACCAGAACGTCTGCAATTACCAGTTCCGGCAGTGGACCAACATCGTATGGCCGGATCGCAGTCCCCACACCTGGTATCTGGCGGAATAGGTCTTGTCGAGCCGCACCCGTTAGGGTCGTGGGTGTTTGAGCATGGAGCAGGGCAACGCGCACGAACGCGTTGCCCTGCCTTGGATTTTCTCTTTGGGCCGAGCTCGGCCGTCGGACGGTCCTCGCGACCGGAGAGCGGTCTGTCGCTCGTCCTGCGCAGGACCGCGGTAGGGTCGCGGCAGCCCAAGGCGCGCTGCGGCCTTTCAATGTGACCGTATATTCGTGAACCGATACATCATTCGGCGCATCGTGCATGCGCTTCCCGTTCTGCTGGGGATCACGATCGTCACTTTCACCTTTACCGAACTGGCCCCCGGCGATGCCGTTTCGTCCATGATTCTCTCCCAGCAGGAAGGGCTGACCGGCGAGCTCGACATCGCCGCGCTACGGGCCGCCTACGGGTTGGACCAGCCGCCGCCGGTGCGGTACCTGCAGTGGGTGGCCGGCCTGTTTCAGGGCAATCTAGGCGTGCGGATCCGGAGCCGCGTACCCGTAGCGGAAGAGATAACGCGCCGTCTGCCCGCGACCGTACAGCTCATGGTTTCGGCGATGATCATTTCGCTGGTTCTCGGGATTCCCCTCGGTACTTTGTCCGCCCTCCGGCAATATTCCCGTCTGGACTACACCTTGACCACCTTCGTGTTCATTGGCATTTCCGTACCGGGTTTCTTTGCGGCGCTGGCCGTAATCTACCTGTTTGCCGTGCAGCTGAATTGGTTTCCTACGGGCGGGTACACCACGCCGGGCCAGGAATTCGGGTTCTGGGGCGGCCTCCAGGATCAAATCGGACATATTCTGTTGCCCAGCCTGGTGCTGGGCATCGAGAGCACCGCAGCCATCATGCGGTATACGCGTTCCAGCATGCTGGAAGTGATTCGCCTGGACTACATGCTGACGGCACAGGCCAAAGGGCTGCAGCCGTATGCCGTCATCGTGCGCCATGCCCTGCGCAACGCCTTCTTGCCCGTCCTGACCATTCTGGGGTTACGGCTGCCGGATCTGTTCGGCGGAGCCATCATTATCGAGACCATTTTCAACTGGCCCGGCATGGGACTGTTGTACATGGATGGGGTCTCCACGCGGGATTACCCCTTGATCATGGGCTTGGTGTTGATCTCGGCGTGCCTGATCGTCGTGAGCAACCTCGTGACCGACATCGCGTACGCCGTGGTGGACCCACGGATCCGTTATGAGTAGCGCCGCAAACCTTGCCCCCGAAACATCCTCCAGCGCCGATGCGGCGCTGACTGCCGGCCTGCCGGCCACCCAGCGCAGCGACTCGCCGCGTCACCGCGCCCTACGGCGTTTCCTCAGCCATCGGTTGGCCATAGGCAGTCTGGCCTTCATCCTGTGCATGACGGTGGTCATATTCCCCTTGGCCCCCATCGTGGCCCCTATTCACCCCCACAAGATCGACCTCCGGGAAGTCGGGGAGAGCCCCAGTCGCAAGCACCTCATGGGTACGGATCTGACCGGCCGCGATGTCTGGAGCCGTCTCGTCTACGGCGGCCGGGTATCCATCTCGGTAGGGTTGGTGGCCGTCCTCATCTATACCGCCATCGGCTTGACCGTGGGATGCCTGTCCGGCTACCTCGGCGGTTCGGTGGACGCTCTGCTCATGCGCATCACGGATACCGTGATGGCATTTCCCGTCATCGTCATTCTGATCAGCGTGGTGGCGATTGTCGGACCGGGGTTGTTCAATTCCATGCTGGCCATCGGCTTCATCGGCTGGACCGGTATCGCCCGTCTGACCCGAGGCCAGATCCTGTCCGTACGCGAAATGGATTTCGTGCTGGCCGCCCAGGCCGTAGGCGTGCCCCGCAGGCAGATCTTGGTCCGGCATGTGCTGCCCTCCATCATCGCGCCCGTCACGGTAGCCGCCAGCTTCGGGATGGCCGGGGCCATTTTGACGGAAGCCGCCTTGAGTTTCCTGGGGCTGGGAGTGCAAATCCCGATACCCAGCTGGGGCAACATGCTCAATCAGGCACAGTCGATCGAGATCATCGAAAAGTACGTCTGGCTCTGGATTCCGCCCGGATTGATGATTAGCATTACCGTGTTGTCCGTGAATTTCATCGGGGATGGACTGCGGGACGCCTTGGATCCGCGCATGACCCTCGATTGAACGGGCCGGCGCGGTCGAAAAGGGGCCCTGCCGCCCGTGACCGAAGGACAGGAACGCCATGATCATGGAAGGCAAGCGACTGGCGCTGGACGAACAAGGCGCCGTGCACATCGAGTCGTTCGGCGTGGAGCCGCCGACCGATCACCAAATCGTGATTCGGGTCGCCTGCAGCCAGATCAGCGCGGGAAGCGAGATGAACGTCGTGCGCCAGCGACGGCAGATACCGGGAGCGACCGGACCGGGGGCATCCCGTACGCTGGGCTATACCACGGTGGGGCGGGTGCTCGCGCGGGGCGCTGCGGTCACCCAGTGGGAGATCGGCGAACGTGTGCTGTGCTTCGGCAATCATGGATCGCATTGGACCGTCACGCTGGAGGGAGACGGGGCGGGCGGGGACGTCATTCCCAACCAGAATCTGGTGGAAAGAGTACCCGAGGCCTTGACCGACACCGAAGCGGCTTTCGCGGTGCTCGGGGACGTAGCGCTCCATGGAGTACGCCGCGCGGAAATCCAGATTGGGGAATCGGTGGCGGTGCACGGTCTGGGAGCGGTAGGACTGCTCGCCTTGCAATTGGCGCGCTGCGCCGGGGCCTATCCCGTAATCGGCGTGGATGTGGTGGACGCGCGGCTGGCGCTGGCCCAGGAACTGGGGGCTTCGCATGTCGTCGACGCCGCGCGTGAGGACGCGGCGGCCGCGATCCACGACCTCACCCGGCTCCCTCGGACATGGACCGGGTGGCTGCCCCAGGTTGTGCCCGGCACCGGGGCCGAAGTGCAAATCCAAGCTTCCTCCAACATCCAGACCTATCGCACCATGCTGGCCGCGGCGGCGGACCGAGGGCGATTGGTGATGGTGGGTGCGGCACAGCACGCGGTAGAAATCGGGGCCCACGAACTGTTGCGCCGCGAGTTGACGGTGCGCGGTTCATATCAGACCGGCCAGCTGGAGCCGCATCCGTACTGGCCCTGGACCCGTGCGCGCAATCGCGCCATAGTGCTGGAGATGATTGCACGCGGCGCCCTGCAGGTACGCCCCCTCATCAGTCACGTGGTGCCTTACACGGACGCGGCGTCCGTCTACGCCATGCTCGAGCGAGGCAGCGCAAGCGACTGGCTCAGCGTTTTCTTCACTTGGGAATGAACCCGCGGTGTTTCCCGATAGGGGCGGGGATCCTGCCAGGCATACGCCCGTGGTTGCCGGACCCGCGGAATCAATCGCACTGGCGAGCCGAACTTGCAATCACCGACAGGCAAACTTCGGCATGCAGTCGACAACACCCCAGGCGCATTACAGACGATATTCCTATCGACTGAGCTGACGCCCTGCTCCGCTGGGCAGCATCAGTTGAGAATGCCGGCTCTCGCTGCATCCTCTGGCCCTGCCCCCGCTACGGTGCGGTCGATGCACTCCCGAATAGATTTTCACCGCAGCTGAATCCCGCCGTCGGGCCGCGTGTGCCGACATGCCCCAAAGTGCCCTCCCATGGCGTGCAGCCCTCTATCGGGGGGCCTCGGAGGTGGCTGTACTGAGGGACAAGGGGCCGGTAGGGGGCCCTGTGTTGCTCAAAGCGCGGCCACGCAATTTTCCAGAGTACCCAATTCCGCGATTTCGCCTCGAATGCGATCTCCGGGTTGCAGTTTCAGCTTCTTGGAGTGGCCGACGCCGGCCGGGGTACCCATGCTGATGACGTCGCCGGGTTCTACCGTCACGAATTGGGTGATGAAGGCAAGGGCCTCGGCCGGCGAGAAGATCATCTGGCCCGAACTGGCGTCTTGTTGCAGTTCGTCGTTCAAATACAACCGCATGCGTAGTCGGGTGGGATCCGAAATCTCGTCTGCGGTCGTCACCCAGGGCCCCATGGGGCCGAAGGTGTCCAGCCATTTGCCCACCAGCCAGTCGAAGTAGTAGTCGCCCTCCTGCATCGGCAACTCGTCCCGAAAGGTCAACTCACGGGCGGAAATGTCGTTGAAGATGGTGTATCCGACGATGGCGTCCTGGGCCTCGGCCACCGAGAAACCACGCCCTGTGCGGCCGACCACGACCGCCAATTCCAACTCCCAATCGGCAAACTTGGTGGAAGCGGGAATGCGGATGACGCCTCCGGTGCCGATCACCGCACTGCAAGGCTTCATGAAGAAGTGGGGCGTCATTTTTTCCTTGCCGGCAACGGTCCCGCCGCCTTCCAGGATGTGATCCGCGAAGTTCCCCGCCAAGCACATCAGTTTCCCGGGACAGGGCAGGGGCGCCGTCAGGGTGATATCGTCCAGAGTCCGCTGCAGGTCGTCGGAGCCTTGAGCCTGTGCCCACGTCACCGCCTCCTGGGCCGCCGCGAGGCCGCTGGGGCCGGCCGCGAGCAACGCTTGCACGGATGCGGCCCAAACCGGATCCCCCGTCCCGCTCTGCTGCAGGGCCGCCGCGAGATCGATTACGGTCTCGCCGACGACGGCTCCCGCGCGTACGGCGTCTCCAACGACATATGTTGCTAGTTTCATGTTGAACCTGTTCCTTGTCGAGTCGTGTTAGTGATGATCGGCCTCCGGCGCCAAGCAGGCGGGTGCCGTCCCGACTTGCCTCCGCGGGCGATCGATGTACAACGGGCCGCTTTAGGGCAGAGCAACGCCAGGCCACTGCTGTCGACTGGCGGTGACATCGACCACAATGCCGTCGGGGTCGTGCACCTTGAAGGAGCCCTGAGGGGGATTTTGCGGATCGTAGGGACGACCCTCGCCCACGTCGTCCAGAATCTCGTGGAATCCCAAGTCCACGAACCGCTGGAGGGCCTGCTGCAAGTCCGGTACGACGACCCCAATGTGCAGGTAGTCCAGCATGCCGCTCACATGGTCCGGCCGCGCCGGCCCTGCATGCTGGAAAACGGTATAGTTGTGATAGCCGTCGGTCAACAGATAGGCACCGTCCGTGGCCGACACTACGGTCAAACCCAGCGCGTCGCGCCAGAAGCGGATACTTTGCTCCAGATCCGTTGCGCGTACGCCCACGTGAATCAACGTCGATTTCGTCATGCAGTGTACGTTCCCCTCGTTCTCCACGGTGATTTCAGGCGGGGCCCAGGCATGGCGTAGGGACCCATAGCGACGGCCGAGACGTTCAAATTGCAATTCTGCGGCCGGTACGACTTGATTCGTAGGCCGCCTCCACGACGCGGGCGACGCGCAGGGCGTCTGCACCGGACGTGGGCGGCGGACCTTGCCCCTGCGCGGCTTTCAGGAAATCGCGCAGAAACTCTTCGCCCCCCACGCCCCCGTAAGCCGGAGATTCGCCCAGGGTGTAGTTGAAGATCCGGCGCGGGGCGCTGGCCCAAGATGCGTGAGTGGATTCTACGTGCAGAGTGACGGGGACGAAATTTGTGGACCAGTACATGCGCCCTCGCCGTCCGTTGAAGCCGACGTAGCTATCGTAGGTGGGAGTATCGCCATACCGCGCGCCCTTGAGCGCCAAGGTGTAGCCCACGTGAACGGTGCCCACGGCGCCGGAGCGGAACCGTAACGACAGGACAGCCACATCCTCGACATCGATCTCTTCACCGCTCCGGGTGGCGACTTCCGCGGACACCGCGACAATGTCGTCGGCGGCAATGTAGTGCATCATGTCGATGTAGTGGCATCCCAGCCATGCCAGCATCCCCCCGCCCGCGTATCGCTGTTGGAACATCCACGGCGTGGAAAGACGATATTGCACCTGAGTGGTCAACTGTCGGATCTCCACGGTCATGAGGTCCCCCAGCAGTCCCTGGCGATAGAAGTTGCGGGCCTGCCGTACCAGAGGATGGTAGCGATTCTGGTAGCAGATGCCCAACTGCACCTTGTGCTTCGCTGCGGTAGCCACAATATCGGCGGTCTCCGCCGCTGTGAGGGCCAGGGGTTTCTCCGCCATGAGGTGGACGCCCGCTTCCAACAGGCGCGTAAAGACGGCGGATTTCATGTCGGTACGGACACTGGCCACGGCCAGGAAAATGTCTTCCTGAGCCAGCATTTGGTCCAAATTCGTGTAAGTAGCCGTCACCTTGTCTTCACGCGCCCAAGGCCCGGTGGCCAGGGCTTCGTCGGTCCCCCAGACGGCAATGCTTTCGATTTCCGGCAGGGCTTGCAACGTACGCAAATGGGCATCAAAATGCGGTTCGCCCGCGCCTAGCAAGGCGACTGGGGTCATGGGATTGCTCCTCGGCAAAGGGGTGGGGTTTCGACACGGGGCGGGGACGACACCTTAGTGCTGCATAGGCAGATTCACGCGGACGTTGCCTTGGGTATGCGATTTCAGAACGGCCAACATGATGTCCAGCGTCTTGCGGGCTTCGCGGCCGCTGGAGACGAGTTGCCCCCCGTGCTCCAGCACATGCACCAATTCCGCCACGGCCCCGGCCTGATGAGTCAACGTGAAGTCCTGAGGCGGCACGAGGGACATGTAGGACCACTCCGTGTGGCCCGTGCTGCGGATCAGGGTGGCCTGCCGATCGGAAATCTCGATGCGGGCATCGTCGCAGACCAGCTCGAACTGGGAACCGGTAAAAGCCGATTTGACGCTATTGTAGTACGCCTGTACGCCATTGGCGAAATGGATGTAGGCGTTGGCTGCAGGGTCGGTGTCCGGATCGTGACCGCCGTCGCCCTTGTACTCCGTAAAGTGCTCGAAGCCGGGTTCCATGACCGCGTAAAGCCAGGCCGGATCGGATTCGGCGAAGAAACAGATCATATCGATCATGTGGGTGCCGTTCCGGAACAGCATGGCGCGCGCGCCGTACAGATTGGAGACGATGTTGCGCAGCGCGCCTACCGAGCCGCTCCGGATCATTTCCCGGACCATGTGAAAGCTGTGGCTCCAGCGGCGAGTGTGTTCGACGGAAAGCAATACGCCATGTGCTTCCGCCGCCGCGATCATGCGATCGGCATCGGCCAAGGTGGTGGCGATGGGTTTTTCACACAACACAGCCCGTGCGCTCCCCTGCACGGCGTAGACCGTGATGTCGGCATGCAGGTGATCGGGGGTGACCACGCTCACGATGTCCGGCTGTTCCCGGTCCAGCAGCTCCCGATAATCGGTGTAGTAGCGCATGTCCGGCCAGACGTCCTGCCAGAGGGCACGGAACTGATCCAAGGCTTCCTGGCGGATATCACATACGCCGACCAAGTCGGTCTGGGGATGTTGCTGGTAGGCTGCCGCGTGCGAACGTGCCTTGCCGCCGTAGACAGGCAGGGCTGACGGCTCTTTCGGGCGGGCGGCACCGATGCCCGTCAGGCCGATGATGACGGATTGCAATCTGCGCATGGGAACTCCTGGGCAGCATGTCTGGCAGACGAGAGGCGAGCGAGGATCAGGTCATTGCAAGACGTGTGGACGTCTCCCTGTCTTTTCCTGTCGACAATGATGCCTCATTGCGCGCCGATGGCCTATTGCGGAAAATGCCGGTTGCGGGCATTCCCCCGTGTTGAGCAGTAACTGTAACGCGCCCTTGGGCATGGTTTCGTTTCTACTGGCACCAGAAGCGTACACCAAGGCGAGAAAGCCGCGGACCACCGGCTGCAGGGCCGCCGATCCGAGCCTAGGGACTAATTTGCCGGCTCTCCACTGCACGAAGCAGGCAGATCCGTGTCCAGGGCTGGCGACGGCGCTTACGTCAAACGGAGGACGGCAAGCCGCCTCCATCCGTTCTGCGACTGCCCGGATGTGCTCTGCGACAGGCATAGAGGGCAAGGACCAAAATTCAGGAAGGCAACTGCCGCCCCTAAGGAACAGGCCAAGCGGAGCTTGAAGGAGGGCGCTCCGGGATGCGGAGACACCCGAAGACATAGGCTGATACGCCTATGTCGTACCAGATTATGTCTAATGTGCTGTGTCTGTGTGGCTGCTCCTTAAGCTTCCCGGATATTCAGGAACGGGACTCAAACCCGCCGACAGGCAGGGGAAGGGAGACGCGCGGTCCGGCAGCGCCTGCGAAACGCTATCGGGACAGTGACGATTTGGCAGTCGTCGACGCCATGCGCAAGGACAATTTTGCGCGTGTGTATGAAGACATAAGGCGTTTGGCGGTCGTTGTCCGTAACTTGGACCCACGCGAGGAGCGTGTTGCAGGACCCATGTACGTCTTGCGGGCGGAGGTCAAAGACGTCCCGCCGCTACATTACGGCACTTGAAGCGGAACGGAAGACAAACACCGGGAGACGCCCCCTGTCCGCGGGCAGGGGTAGGGTTTGCCGTAAAAGCGAACTTACCCCTTGCGGGTGACACGCAGGGCAAAGTGGCCGACATGGGGTACTAGGGTGCGCGCTTTGTCGAGGACGAAGGCCATGGCCCAGCCCACGGCGCTAGCCGTCCACTCCGGCAGCATGACGGCCGCGCCGCACCGCGCGGGCACCAGCGCCTCGTCCGGCACTGCGATCCGATACGGTGCCGCCAAAGGAACCATCGGTCCGAACTTGCACGACCCCGTGTTGTACTGCTGCAGACGGGCGAGCAGCTCCTCCTGTGCGACGGAGTCTCCAAGCCAAGCATGGTCAAAGGCCACAAAGGCCGCGGTGCGTTGCTTTGGAATCAGGGTGAACCAGTTGTGGCCGGAGAGATAAGGGACTTGGGGCAGGGAACGGGTTTCCAGATCCCTGACGGTCAGTTGGAAGCCCGTCAAGGTACATGCCCCGAAACGCTGCAGCGCGTCCGCGAGACACTGGCACAACGCGGGCACCACTTGGGCGGACGTGACTGTGTTGTGGCGGATTTCCGGCCACGCGGCCCAGTCCGGGGTGCGCGGTGGACGTATCGGGGCGATCCCGACGATACGACTGGCCAGGCCGACTTGGACCCAGCCGATCCGCCCCAGACCCTGCCCCGCGGTCAGTTCAGCCTCATGCATATCCCAGAACAACGGTTGGTGGGGAATATCCTTGGTGGACCATCCCATCAATTCCGACCGCCCATAGAATACGCTGTAGAGGTCTTCCTCCTCAACCACGACGACCGCCTGATGCGGGGACAGACGGCCGAAAGCCTCCAAGAAAAGGGTGGTAGCCATAGCCTATACCTCGTCGTGGCCACCCAAAGGCGGCCACGCGGTCTCTTTCCCTTGCGAGTTGCAGGCCCCTGCTCAGGGTTGCATTCCAGAGCATAAGCGATTTGGGCCGTGCCGGGCGGATCCCGCATGCCCACCAGATCGACGTCCGCCACGCTCCCATTGAGCCTGCAACTTCGCCGTCTCGTCAGCGAATCCCGGACAGTGTGCAGGGTCACTGGCCTTCCGGCTGCCATATGCGGATACTGCACGCCCTGAAGACGACATATCGAGGATAGTCCACGATGGCGCGGTAGCGACCTATGCAGGCAGGCTGCCTGCGGCGCGCCCAACATCCGGGCCCAAAGGCGAGGACTTGCATTTCCTGTCCACGCAACGTCCTGGCTCCGAGTCCCGCTATACCGCGGCGTCCGGGGAGCCGCCCCAGCCGCGCGTCCAAACTGCACCGCGACGGCTCCCGAGGGCGCGGCCGGAAGTTGCCACAGAAGCCGACTCTCCCGAAACGAGGTCCAGCCGGCGCGGGGGAGTACATACAGCAGTTGAACGGGCATCGGCAGGACGCTCGTCGGCCGCCTCTGGACTTTGCACTAGACCTCGGGATGTAAAGGGAAGGCCAACGATTGCGACAGTATTGTCGGCGGGAGCGGCAGTCTGGACCGGGTATGCATCCGCTGGAAGACAGCCGGGAATCCTGTCCCGACACCGTTGCGAGAACAATCGGGTACGGCATCTGCATTAGAATGCCCAACAAATTCCGAATTTCCCGCACAGTCAGGAGTTCTTTGTTATGCAATGCAGCGTCATGACCTACAGTTTTCGCCGCACCTGTGAGAAAGGCGACATGGACATCTTCGGATGTATCGACTTCTGCCACACCCATGGCTTGGAGGTCGTAGAGCCCTGGAATCGGCATCTGCCCCAAGCCGCAGACAACGCGGCCTGGACCCGGAAAGTGCAACAGGCAGCGAGCGATGCCGGTGTGGCCGTGGGGTGTCTGGCTATCGACGGAGCGCACATCTACGACGACTCGGCCGCGGAGAGACAGAAACTGCGCGACAACGCCTATCACTGGTTGGAAGCGGCGGCCCATTGCGGCGCCCCTCAGGTCCGGATCGATGCGGGAGGTCCCGAGGACATGCCGGAGGCGGCCTTCGCGGTTATCGTGGAAGGATTTGCCGATCTGGTCTCCAGAGCCGAGTCCATGGGCATTGCCGTGCTGACGGAAAACCATTGGGGACCGACCAAGAATCCGGACAACACCCTCAAACTGCTGAAAGCCGTGCCGGGCTTGGGGCTGCTCTTCGACTCGCATAACTGGATGGCAGAAAGACGTGCCGAAGCATGGGCCCAGACCGCGCATCTGGCCCAAGCCCTGCATATCAAAACCTTCAACTTCGATGCGGACGGGAACGAGCCCGACGAGAATCTGGACCTCTGCGTAGCCCACCTCACGAACGCGGGCTACAGCGGGGTCTGGGGCATCGAAAGCGTCCCGGACGACGGCGACGAAGCGGCGGCCGTCCTCAAGACCCGGGATTTGATCCTCCGTCTGGCCGGGGGAGACGCCGCCTGATGTCCTATGGTCTGCTGTCCCGGGCTTTTTCGCTATGGTGGCTGGTCGGTCTGCAGGGCGTAGCCGCGCTGGCTCTGGGCCTTTTCCTGTTCTTGGAGCCGGAGGGCACGGCAGCTTTCTTCTGGATGGCCGTAGGCCTGTATCTGTTCTTGTACGGCATCGGCAATCTGCTCAATGCTCTCGTCCGCCGGAAACGGCATCGGTCTCGCTGGCACTGGTTGGGGGGTCTCTTGAGCGCCCTCGGGGGATTGGTAGCGATCTCCAATCCCCTGCTGGGTTTTTATGTGACCTCGACGGTACTCAGCTATATCGTCGGCATTGCTGCCGTCTGCAGCGGCCTCACCCATTTCGTGCGCGTGTGGCATACGGACGAGCGGGGGATGCGTCGTATCGCGTGGAGCGTCTTGATCGTAGGAGCCTTCAAGATTGGATTCGGCGTCCTGATCATGGTCCGTCCTTTAGGGGCCGGTGTCTTCCTGCTCCAGTTTCTGGGAGTCTGGGCCGTCTTGGGCGGCCTGGTGTTGCTGTTCTTGGCGTACCGCCTGCAGCGACCAGTCGCTGTCTAGGGGTCCCCAGGCTCGCCGGCAAGCGGATGCGAGGTCTGGCTGGCAGATCCGCGGCGTAGGCGCGGGGCCTAGGGGGCCTAATGCGAGTCTTTGGGTGTAGGTGCTCCCGATCCGCCTCTGAGAAAGTCGAAGTCGGCTCCCAGATTGGCCTGCTGTACATGCGACGTATACAGGCTGACGTAACCACGGTCCATATGCGCCGCGGGCGGCTGCCACGCCGCCCGCCGCCGCTGCAGTTCCGCTTCCTCCACGTTCAGCTGCAGACTGCGCCCCGGTACGTCCAGCGTGATCGAGTCTCCGCTTTCCACTAGGGCCAGATTCCCGCCCACGGCGGATTCCGGGGCGACATGCAACACTACGGTCCCGAACGCGGTGCCGCTCATGCGGCCGTCCGATATCCGCACCATGTCCCGCACGCCTTGGGCCAGCAGTTTGGCCGGCAGGCCCAAATTGCCTACTTCCGGCATCCCGGGGTATCCCTTGGGACCGGCGTTCTTGAGGACCAGCACGCAATTTTCGTCTATGTCCAAGTCCGGGCTGTCTATGCGCGCGCGGTAATCGTCCATGTCGGCAAAAGCCACCGCCCGGCCCGTGTGCTGCAACAAATGCGGCGATGCCGCCGAAGGTTTGACGATGGCGCCGTCGGGACAGAGGTTGCCTTTCAGGACGGCGATGCCCGCGTCTGCCTGGACCGGTTGGGCCAAGGTGGCAATGACGTCGGCATTGAACCGCTGCGCTCCGGCCGTGTTCTCGCCCAACGACTTGCCGGTGATGGTCAGGGCCTCCATGTGCAAGAGATCTTGCAGTTCCTGGATCACCACCGGCAGGCCGCCCGCGTAGTAGAAGTCTTCCATCAGATAGGAACCGGAAGGCATGAGATTGACCAGCAGCGGCATATGGCTGCCCAGGTCGTCGAAATCCTGCAGATCCAGGGGAATGTCCAGTCGGCCGGCAATCGCCAGCAAGTGAATCACGAAATTGGTGGACCCCCCGATGGCGGCATTCACCCGGATGGCGTTTTCGAAGTTTGCGCGTTGGAGGACGTGAGACAAGCGCAAGTCCTCGTGCACCATTTCCACGATGCGGTTGCCGGCCCGGTGGGCCAATCGTTTCCGGCGGGCATCCACTGCCGGAATGGCGGCCCCGGTGGGCAAGGTCAGGCCCAGAGCCTCGACCATGCAAGCCATTGTGGAAGCCGTGCCCATGGTCATGCAGTGACCCTCGCTGCGCGCCTGGCAGGATTCGGCCTCCAGATATTGCTCCAGGGTCATGGCCCCGGCACGCAGATCGTCCGTGAACTTGTAGGCGTCGGTCCCCGACCCCACGTCCCGGCCTGCATATTTGCCGTTGAGCATGGGGCCGCCGGAGACCACCAAAGTAGGCAAGTCCACGCTGCAGGCTCCCATGACCGTAGCGGGCGTAGTCTTGTCGCAGCCGGCCAGCAGAATTACGCCGTCCACGGGGTTGGCCCGTAAAGTCTCCTCCACGTCCATGCTGGCCAGATTCCGAAACAGCATGGTGGTGGGCCGCATCAGTGGCTCCCCGAGCGACATGACCGGAAATTCGACCGGAAAGCCGCCGGCTTCGTAAACGCCCCGCTTCACCTGTTCCGCCAGAATGCGGAAGTGGCCGTTGCACGGCGTGAGTTCCGACCAGGTGTTGCAGATGCCGATGACCGGTCTGCCGTCGAAGAGATGCTCGGCGTGACCTTGATTCTTCATCCAGCCGCGACTGACGAAGCCCATGAGATCGGTTCGTCCGAACCAATGCCGACTGCGCAAGTGCGTGTGTGTCATAGGGTGCCTCGGAACTGGAAGCGGTGTCGCCGGCAGCGGGGAGCAAAAGTCCCGCTGCTTGCCTTACATGCTACACGGAAGTCGGGGAGCAGCCAATCCCCGCCTGCACGCCGAACCCGCACTTCGAAGGCCGGCGGAGGATCGAACCGACCACCTGCCCCCTCGGGAGAACTGCGCATGCCGGCGTTCAATGCGATCTGCATAGGCCAGATACCTAGGGAAGGTGGGGCGGCCTTTCCGAGAGCCCCAGACCGTATCGACGGTCTCTGAGGCCTCCTGCATAGATCTGTGTTGTACCGTTACGGGGCCGATGATACGCTACGAAGCACCCCGCCCCGTCGGCCCCCTGCCGGGGCGCAAGATACGCCTGTCTGTCCATGAAGGCATGATTTCTACCCGTCGCGGATTTCTGCCATGACCCGTCATCTGCCCATAGGCGTCGACGATTTTCCCAGTCTGCGTGCCAATCCCGCGTTTCTGTATATCGACAAAACAGAACGGATCGCGACCATGTTGGGCGATTCCCCAGGACGCCATCCGCACCTGTTTCTGGCACGGCCGCGGCGTTTCGGCAAAACTTTGCTGGTGTCCACGTTGCAGGCCCTGTTTCAAGGCAGGCGCGCTTTGTTTGCGGATACCTGGATAGGACAGCCGGAGAATTGGAATTGGGTACAACGCCAATGTCCGGTCCTGCGTTTGAACATGGGGATACGGGGCATCCACAATCCGCATGAGCTGCAGGACGACTTGCAGGAATACCTGTCGGATTTGATTCGCCAAGAGGACATCGACATCGTGCCGGCCTCTCGTCCGGGCCGTACGCTGGCCAACCTGATTCAAGGCTTGTGCCGGAAACACGACCGTCCGGTGGCCGTGCTGATCGACGAATACGATACTCCGATCACGGAAAACATCGATCGGCCCGATGTGCTCGACGGCATTCTGGACGTCATGCGCGCTTTGTACGGAGCCCTGAAAGACAGCACCCCCTACATTCAATGCACCTTCATGACCGGGATCACGCGCTTCGCACGCGCAGACCTGTTCTCGGGAGCCAACCATCTGGAAGATTTGTCCTTCAGTCCCCAGTGCCATGCCCTGCTGGGATTCACGGACGCCGAAATCGCGGGCAGTCCCGATCTGACGGCCGACATGGACCGGTGTGCCGAGGTGCTGGAGTGCACCCCGGCGGCATTGCGTCAGGCTCTGCAGACGTACTACAACGGATATCGGTTCAGCCCGCGCGGGAAGGCAGTGTACAACCCGTTCTCGTTGGCCCAATGCCTGAAAACCCTGCGTGAGGACGAACCGGGCACCCTTTGGACTCTGACGAACTTGCCCAACGCCTGGGTGGAGTCCGGTACGCCGGATATGCTGTTTCGGTTGTGGCGGCAAGGGAAGTACGATGCCGCCGACATGGAAGCAGCCTGCAGCGACCGGCCTTTGACCGTGTTGCGCAGAGCGAATTGCGACACGGCGCATCCCGATCTGTCGGCTTTGATGTATCACACGGGCTATCTCACGCTCAAACCGCCAACGACCGCCGACGCAAAGGCCGAACCTAGCCTGGATTTCCCCAACCAAGAAGTGCGGCTGACTTTCACGGACTCTCTGCAAAGACGGCAAAAAGAGCTGGTCCGGGAATGGTATCGGCAAGCCCGGGACCAGACCGCGCTCGTTGCCGAGTGGACGCAGGCCTGGCAAACCGCTCGCGACCCCGCTCGGCTACACCACTGTATCGACACCTTCATGCCCGGAATTCCCTATCCCCTGCACTACATGCTTCCCTGCACGCGGGGGCCGTACGACTACGAAGTCCATTGGCAACTCACCCTGTACGCTGTCTGTCGGGCTATGGGCCTGCCGGTGCAGGCCGAGGTACCTACCGCCTTGGGACGCATCGATCTGGTGATTGCCTGGGAGCGTCACATCGTGTTGATCGAATGCAAAGCGGGGATGACCGCGGACGATGCCTTGGCCCAGGCATGGACACAAGGATATGCGGAGAGGTACCGGCAGGAGGCCAAACCCGTCACGGTGTGGGGGCTGCAATTCAAGCCCGGCCAGCGTACTCTCCATGCCAGTGCCGCGTGGTTCTTGGGACAATACGACCAGGCAGCGCGCCGCTGGCAACACGAACCCTACCGCGTGCCGCTGGCAAAATTGATGCATCTGTCCGCCTCTGAACGGAAACGCATCCTGCGGGCAAAACGCCGGGACGGCGACGGAGGAGGCGGCGCACGCACAGCCCTACCTGTCGCGTCCGATGGTCTCCACTGAGCCCGTCTTGCCTTGCGGAATTCGGGTTTCCCCGGGACCTGCACCTGCTGCTTCACCCCCTATGCATTTGCGTTCTGTAGGGTAGCCGCCGCTTGAAGCCGCTACTGATGATGCCCTCGACAATCCGGAACCGAAGGCGCGGAGCGCGCAGGGAGACCGGCCCCATGGTCCAAATCGCCGCCGCCGACATAGTGCTCCCCGAAATCCGAAATTCGCCGGCTGCGTCGAGGACCTGGGCTTTCGGCCGGGCCATGACGACGACCTTGGACATCGGTCTAGAGCGAAACGCGCGCCGGTACGAACGCAGATCGGATATGTCAGGTCCGGTCCGCCTGCCAGTGAGCCCGAAGCTGCAGGGGATGCATCTGCCCAAGGCGGCGTCTCCGGCCGGCATCTACAGACATCTGTTCCCGCATCGGGCGTTCCCACCCAGGAAGAAAGTACCCCGTGGAGCACCAAGGCCCGACCGGATCAGCATGGAACCGATTCCGAAAATCCCTCTATGCTCTCATGGACAGTTCCTTCTACCCGCGCGCAAGTCAAGTCGAGATCAGGGGCAATGCCTCCAGGGAAACATGCCGCGGACAGTACGGGACAGTGCTGTCTCAAACTGGGACATGACGGACCCGTCGTCTGAATGCAGCGCAATCCGGAATTGTCGGCCATGGCTGCCAGGAAGCTCCTTCATAAGGGCAAAACTGGGGCAGAAGGCTGACTTCGGTGCAGATTGGCGGATTGTCCGTGCAACTCAAGACAAAGATTTTTGTAGTGCAATCGGTGTCGGCCGGCTAAAGCCGAGTGCGCCTCTGTCCTCTCCATTGCCCTGTGGGGTCCTGGTTGGGCCGTTGTATTTCGATTTCAACCCACGGTGACGCGGACCCACTCAATCCCGTCGCCGTGCGCGAAGTGTCCGTCGGCCGAAACGAGATCGGCACCGGTCTCCATGGCATGCGCCGCAATCCAGACATCGTTTGTCGGAATTAGGACGCCCTTGCGTTTTCAAGGACATCACTATGCACGCGTAGCAGTCTGCGGTGACCTGCCCTACGGTCGCACAGGACACGTACGGGCTCTGTCCAAATAAGGAGTGGAGATCGGCGACGTTGCGCCCAAAACGCGATCCCCGCCGGCATCCATACGTCGACTCGCCTACCGCTACGATGGCGATCAGGACCTCTTCGGCCGTCCGCACGAGCGCCGCGACCTGTTCGTGCCCGCGTATGAGTAGGCATTGGAGTCCAAGAGCACCCTCATTTCCAGAGCGCTTCGTCAATCGTTTTGCATTCCTGCAACGCGGATTCCATCTCGTCCGCTTCTGCCGGAGTCCAAGTCCCGATCAGAGGATCCAAGGCAGATCCGACGGTGTCCGTGCTGCCTTTGTCCGCAAGACCGGCACCCTTGCGAAGCAGTTTCAGCGCAGCTTGATTTAAGGAGACGCCCTCCCGCTTGGCGAGGCGGCGTATACTGGCGTCCAGTTCGTCGTCGAATCCCCTAACTGTGAGTTGATGCATGTCGTGTCGTCTCCGTGATTCATTACACGAGGCGCCTCAGGTGCAGGTCGAGATCGGCGGCCAGATTCCCAGACAGGCTCCGGCCAGCTCACAGGGCCGGTGTATTCATTCCCTGTGCCCGTGCATTTGAGATTTCTTGCGCCTGGATGTCGGCATGCCGCGCGCCGGCCCGGCCACCGGACTGCCACGATGAATCCCGACACGGTCTGGCCTAAGGTAGGGACGTACCGGAAACGACAGGCCAGGGAGTCGGAGCGAGACCGGTCGGACGATAAAGGGTACTCGATCGAATGCAGGCAACCTGTCGTTTGCACTTGCGGGGCGGCAGGTGCAGGGCGGCCCTGTTCCAGACAATAGCGATTTCTCGTTTCGCCCATTGCCCTGACTTTTTTCAGCGCAGCTTGCTGCTTCCAAGGAGCGGCACCGCCACCCATTAGATCACATTGTTTCAGCGCAGCATCATGATTGTCGACAAAGGCAAACGGACGATGCGGGGATCATCCAAAGCAGCGTCATCTTCCTGTGTGATCAGAAGTCCAAACGGCGCGTTGTTGACCGCCTTCTCCAGAAACGAGCGGAGTCCCAGAGTGTCGCGGAGGGGATCAATCCGTTTCTGATATTTGACTTCGACCGGAATGCGTTTCTCACCGAGCGTCAAAATGAAGCCTACTTCCTGATCCATGCCGCGCGGGGGATAATGGGCGACATTCAAGCCACGGATCGTGGAACCCATGGCTCCGAAAATACTCTCGGCCAAGTGGCCCGCCAGTGCCGTGAGGTGCGGTCGTCTTGCCAGTTCCTCCGGTACCAGAGGTATATGTTCCTGCAGCCAACTGGCTCTGAGACCATGATCCGCCAGGCACAGCTTCGGACTACCCCGTCTGCGTTTGAGGCGGATTTCCAGTGGCGGCACCAAATGCACCAACAGCGAATCGCCGAGAAATTTCAGATAACTGTGTACACGTTGGGTGGCGATGTTCGCGCCGAGCACCATGCGAGTTTCCGCCGCCAGCATGGTGGCGGTCGGTGTCTGGCCCGCATAACGGCAGACAAGCCGGAACAATTCTTCCAGCAAGTGTGCGTCACGCTTCCGTCCCCGTTCACCGATACGCAGGTCATGCTGAACGACCCGCTTGATTACCGTTTCGTTCAGGTGATCGGTCAGTTCGACGAATGCGATGTCCTTTTCCCGATGGACTATAGGGTAGCCTCCTCGTTCCGAGAAATGTCGGAATACATGCTGTCGAAACTCCCGATGGGCGAGCCCATGCTCGCGCAGATCCGTCCAGAATTCCTTCGTCGGCAGGACATCCAGGCCGTTTTCGGAAAGAAAGGGTGCCGGTGTATCCAGATTCCGTAAGGCTCCAATCTCGGTCAGAGACAGCACGCCGGTTTCCAGCGTGTTGATCCGGCCGGCGAGACTGTCGCGCCCCAACTCGATACGCAGGGCAGAACTGCCCGTAACGACTGCTTTGACGGTGGAGTTGTCGACCAGCGACTTCAGTTGTACGTCCCATCCTTTGAGATTTTGAATTTCGTCCAGAAAGAGATAGACCATTTCACCGCTTTGCGCCAAGGCGTTGAAGCGCCGAGGGGCAATGCGGCGTTCGAACCAATCCGTTATGCGCAAGATAGGTTCTTGCAACCGGGCCAGAGTTTCCAGATCGTCGAACTGGACGCGCAAAATGCACCGGGGATGCACACCCTTGTCCAGCAGATCCTGAATGATTTGCAACTGCGCAGTCGTCTTGCCCACTTGCCGAGGTCCCCGGACCACGACCACCGGCGCCAAATTGGAGTTCAAACGTCGTCTTATCTGCGTCACCAAATGGCGCCTCGTCGCAGGCTGGACAGGCATGGCCTCGTTTTCCCACCACGGGTTGAAGCGTCGGAGATTGTCGATCAACGGACGCGGCAAATCTGAATCGACGAATATAGGAATTTGCTCGTCCATGAGGTTCGTGGGGCGACAGTCTCAACGGGAACGAGTGTAGCATCATGCATTTGAGCCCGCTGTGCAAGACCTCCGGGAGCCGGTGCCCTGGTATTCCTCTCCCGCAACACAGCGAACGACCCGCCGACACCGTTATGCATCCTCGCTTCCGGGGGGATGCAGGTCGGACGCGTCGGACCCGAATTCCATGCTGGATCGCCGTCTTTGTACAGAGCCGCTGCACCGTCAAGACCCAATGGTCTGGATGCCGCATGTCCGGTGGAAAATACGAATTCCCCTACAATCTGCGTGGCAGCGTCGGATTTTGCACTGAGCTGGCCAGTGAGCAAATCCATGGGCGGAACTTTTCGCTTTCCAGACCCAGCCGCTACTTCCAGACTCATTTCCGTCATTGCTTCCCGCGTAGGCGGTACGGGCGATAGCCAACACGGAGCAAGTTGCCCAGAGGCCGAAGCCAGCGCCGCCTCGACTGGCCAGACGGCAGCCATTCCGAATCGGTCCGGTCGGCACCCAACCGCGCCTGCCGTCATTGACGCTGCCACAGGCATGAGCCAGGCCGTCAAGACCAGACGAGAGCCAGAGTTCCTTGCGATCAGACGGCAGGAAAGATACCCGGATTCCGGATGCACATCCCATCCAGTGCGGGTCCTGCAGGGGATCCTGAACTTGGATTCGAGTCTCGCGGACCACCACAGTCGGGCACGGCGAGGGGACCCGTTCTACAATACCGGGCCGGGGCTCCGCTTACCGGAGCCTTGCCCTGATCGGTAGGCCTGGAGCTGCGATGGGCATCGTAGCCCCAGGCCTGCAGCATTCTCCCTGATCGTCACAAGGAAACTCTCCGCCCATGTCCAGCCGTCGAGCCTATCTGAAACAAAATCAATCTCGGTTCATTGCGGATCTGCAGGAGTTGGTCTCTCTGCCCAGCATCTCCTCGTTGCCGGAACACGCCTCGGACGTGGAGGCTGCCGCTCGATGGCTGTCGCAAAGACTGGAGCAGATCGGCTTCGAGCATGTAGAACAGGTACCCACGGCCACGTATCCGGTGGTTTATGCAGATTGGCTGCATGCCGCCGGCAAACCTACCATCCTGGTCTATGGCCACTACGACGTGCAGCCCGCAGACCCCGTGGAGCTGTGGGACAGTCCCCCTTTTGCACCGGAAGTGCGGAACGGCCGTCTGTACGGCCGCGGCGCGTCGGACAACAAAGGCAATCTGCTTGCAGCCCTGATTGGATTGGAAGCCATGTTGCAAACCGAAGGCGGCTTGCCCGTCAACGTCAAACTGTTCCTGGAAGGGGAGGAGGAAATCGGGAGTCCGCACTCTCTGCCGTTGCTGGCCCAAGAGCAGGAACGTTTCGCCTGTGACATCTGCATCAATGCCGACGGCATCCAATACGCTCCCGATCAACCCACCATTCTCTATTCCTTCCGCGGCATGGCCTCTTTCCAAGTGGACGTACACGGAGCCAAGTCGGACCTGCACTCCGGCATCTACGGCGGCACCATAGCCAACCCCTTGCATGCCTTGGCCTCCATTGTGGCCTCCTTTCACGATGCCGAAGGCAGGGTTGCCGTCGAAGGCTTCTACGACTCGGTAGAGGACATAAGTCCACAGGAACGCGCGCGCTTGGCCCGCGCCCCGTACGACGAGACGCAATACCTGACGCCGCTGGGACTGGATACCGTATTTGGCGAACCCGGCTATTCCACCAACGAAAGAGCCTGGCGCAGGCCCACCTTGGAAGTCAACGGCATGTGGGGCGGCTTTCAGGGGGCCGGTACCAAGACGGTCCTACCCAATTCGGCCCATGCCAAGGTTTCCTGTCGGTTGGTGGCACGTCAGGACCCGCAGCAGATCCTGGAAGCGGTCGACTCGCATGTGCAGAAGGTCGCGCCGCCGGGCGTCAGGACCACGGTCGCACCGGGGGCCGGCAAAGCGGACCCGTATCTGCTCCCGCTGTCTCATCCGGGCGTGCAGGTATTGGCAGCGACGTATCGGGAGCTGTACAAGACGGATCCCATTTATATCGGCAGCGGCGGCACCATTCCCGTCACGGCCGCGATGTTGGAGCAATTGGGCGTCTACTCCTTGATCTTCGGCTTCTGTGCCCGAGACGAGCAGATCCATGCTCCCAACGAGTTCTTCCGTCTTTCCAGTTTCGCGTTGGCCCAGGAAGCCTACGGCATTCTGTTCCATAAGTTGGCCGCGGCCGACAGCCTGGCGTAAGGGCCGAGACGCCCTCCGGCGAGATGCCGAGGGCCCACGCGCGGCAGTGCAGCCCAAGCGTCACCTAAACAATTGGGGTCAGGCAATTCCGGCAGCAACGGCCTCTGCGCCGTGCCGTGGATTGGAGGGCGTGGAACCAGGAAGGCCAGGACCTTCAGGGGTCCTGCGCCGACTGCACGACCTGCATCAGGCCCTGCTCCAATTCTACGCGGGCCGACCAGCCCCAATCTTGCAGGGCCTTGGAGGAGTCCAAACGGGAAACCTCCACTTCGCCCGGGGGCCGATCGGCATGAAGAGGAGCCCGATGGTAGTTGGTGAGAGCAGCCAGACGTTCGAAAATCTGGCCGATCGAAGTGGCTTTGCCGGTTCCGATATTGTACACCCCGGAATTGCCGTACTGCAGCGCCGACAGACAGGCTGCCACCACATCCGAGATGTAACAAAAGTCTCTGGCCTGCGTGCCGTCGCCGTTGATATAGACTTCCTGTCTTCGCAGCATGGCGTCCGTGAAGATTGAAATCACCCCGGCTTCTCCGGCCGCGTTCTGACGGGGCCCGTACACATTGGCCAGACGGAGCACGACGCCGGGAAAGTCGAATGCCTGCCGGTATACGTGCAAGTGGTGCTCGATGGCCAGCTTGTTGACCGCATAGTGATCCAAGGGGTGCGGCTGATCTTTTTCGCAAAAGGAATACACCGCACCGTCGGTCCGTCGGCCTTTGCCGTAGATGGCGCCTCCCGTGCTGGTAAAGACAAACCGTTCCACTTGGGACACCCGGGCCAGTTCCATCAAGGCCAAGGAAGACACCACGTTCACCTGGGCGTAATCGACCGGATCCCGCAAGCTCTCGCGCACGTTCACCCGGCCGGCCAGATGAAAAACCGCCCGGATCTCGTTGTTGGCGAAAACCTTGGCCAACCCGTCCAGGTCCTTGAGATCCATGTGGTAAAAGAGAGCCCGACTATTCACATTGACTCGCTGGCCCGTGTGCAAGTTGTCAATGAGGATGACATCCTCCCCCTGCTTGACCAGGGCATCCACCAAGTGACTGCCGACGAAACCGGCTCCGCCAGTGACTAAAATACTCATGGGAACAAGTAGTTATGGGCTCGGCAGATACTGTGAGGAGAAATTTTGCACTTTCATGCTGTAATATCCGAAGGCGATACGCCGGTAGGATGGCGTACCGCTTTCTCACAGACACGGAACCAACACTTCCATGCCTGCCAAGCGTATTGTATCCCAACCGCGTCCCGATCCGGTCCATCGCACGGTCCGGTTGCGTTTGTCGCCGGGTAACCGGGAGACAGCCTACCGACTGGCGGGTACTGCCGGTGCCTGCCGGTGGGTCTGGAACCACTTTCTGGCCCGGCAGCAGTGGCGGTACCGGCCCTGGTGCGCGTACCGTATTGGCCCCTGCCCCACAGTCTCGTTCTTCGGGCTAGGCAAGGAATTCACCGCCCTGCGCCGGGATCCCGGCCACGACTGGCTCCGGCAATACGGACACAAGGAAGTCAAATACGTCCTCAAATACCTGGCAGACGCCTATCGGACCTTTCTGAGCGGGCGGCGGGGCTGTCCCCGCTTCAAGGCGCGGCATCGGCATCGAGGCGGTTTTACCATTCCCTCTCATGTCACAATCCGGGACAGTTGTCTTCGGGTCCCCAAGGCGGGGTGGTGCCGCCTGCGTGGTCGAAACTCGTATGCCGGTTGCCATCCCCTGCAGGCACGCATCCGGCAGGAAGGCACACCAGCCCGACCCAAGTGGTATGTCTATCTCACCTGTGCCGTGCCGGCCACGCAGGTCAACTCCGGCGCGCACACCGGCATTACAGGATTGGATCGCAACGTGGGGCAGTGCACCGACAGTACCGGCACCATATACCGCATGACTGACACCGCCCGGCTGGATGCCAGGATCCGGTGCAAGCAGCGATAGCGGATAAATCCAACCGGTTTACACAGGCGCGGTTTGTGTGTGTCCGCTGTGGGTGGCGCATCCATGCCGACTACAATGCGGCGTTGAACATTCCGGCCCGGCCGATGCAAGCCCATGACTGCTTATTCCCATACTCACTGTGGGGTTCCGTCCTGTATCATGAGCTCTGAATCGCCTGATCGCGGGCGGCATGGGCAGCCTGCACGGCCCGCAGAAAATTGCGTTCCGAGGACAGGATGTGCTTCAGCACGGTGCGAATGGACCACTGTTCGGACCCAGGCTCCGCGTCCAGATCGGCATCCTCCAGCCCTACGGTGGCTGCCAACAGTTTGCCATAGGCCAGTTCCGCCTCGGTCAACATGCGTTGCGGCATGGTACGGTGCCGACCCAGATCGGATCGGGCCCCCTCAATCTGGTTGACATGCTCCTGCATGTGTTCCCCCAAGCGCAGCAGCACTCGGCGCACCTCGTCCCAGCGGGGCAGATCCGTCGGCAGCGGAAAATCCGATTCGGGTACCTGGGTCAAGTATTCCAGGGATTCCAACCGGGCCGTGCGGATCTCGGCCAGCAAGGCATCCATTTGCTCTCGGTTCATGTACAGGGTCTCCTGAGGGCACATACGATGTTGCATTGTAGTAACTCAGGTCTGTGCAATCAAATACCCTCTGTCATCGCTTTTCCTTTCGTGCAGGAGTTTGGGCCGACGCGTGGTTTCAGGGTGTTTTTTCCCTTCGGGATTGGCATTTATGGGCTTGGTTCCTTTGATCCCAGGGGAACCCCGACGGTCCGCTATGCTGCGAACAGGCCGGGTTGCACCATCCACCGGCGCAAGACCGTCATGGAGACTATTGACGGATCATGAAGGCGCTCATCCATCTGATCCAGCCCGGCAGCCATCTCCTTCGCAACGGTGCGCAGCTCCATTCAGGTCACCATCAGAGCCTGATCCCCATCCTGCCTGCTCTCGGACCATCGCAACCACCCTATCCGCCATGGTAGCCCGCTGGTCGCGCTTCGAGGCCCGATGCCAGTCCGCCACAGTCGGACGATGCAGCGTGCCCGCCTTCATACCAAGCCATTCGGGACAGGGGGCTGTTGTCGTGATCCAAGATGACCGCAAGCAAAGGAGCCTGGCTGATGATGCCAGGCTCCTTTGTCTTTCCTCTGCAAGTCCCCTCCCTTGGCTCAGCCGAGAGAGCTTTCGGGTCAGAGCTTCACGGTGCAGCTTGACCGTATGAAGCTAATGAATGTGGCACTCTCTATAGGACCCGAGCATGTGTTGTGCCGCATAGCAAGTGGTTCTGCGGTCATAGGAGATCCACCCAGTACAGACAGTCATGTAACAGTGCCTGTGATCAAAGGTGGCGCGCATCACGAATTCTCGGAAATTGCCCTCGGAGGTCTCGTGGGTTGTGTAACCATAGGATTCCACATCGCGGTATTCCCGACGTGCCGGCGCGTCGTCTTCCCTAAGGCTTTCTGATCGCACATCGGTGAATACACTGCCTCCATGACGCAAACTCACAGTATAGATATAGTCTTCGCGATGAGGGCTGGGACTATGCCGGCTGTGCAAAATCCACTGGCTGCCGGGCCCGGTATGTCGGGTTGCGTTGTCATCATGATAGTGTCCACTCTCTTCGGCGGCCGCATCGGACAGATGCCCTCCATCGTCCGCCAAGGAGGCGACGTGATTTCGTGCAGGCACATATTCCGTGACCTCGAAGAACCGCACCCGCTGCGGCCGGGTGTAACGGGACAGGATCTGGCATTCCTCGTCCCCAATCTGCGCAAAGCCTTCATAACTCCTTGCGGGGCAACTGCACCTCGGCTATAGCCAAGATTTCAGCGCAGGACCCGCCGGTCTGCGCCGAGAGGTCCGCGGCAATCCCTAGGATTGCCGGATTTCTTCTTCGGAATGGGCCCATACCGTGCCGGACAGGGCCCACAGCATGCACAAGACGGAAAATCCGAATATCACACCATATATACGGCTCTTCATGTCATCACCCCATCGGATTCATCAAGACGAAAGTCAGACACGAATGTCGTATATGATTCCGAGTCGGGGAAAAGGCGAATCCAGACATTCTGTCTATCCCCAACTCCCTGTGCCGGGCAGGAGGCCAGGTGCAGAAGTCATGCGGGTCTCACTCTGTAGGATCCAATACCCGCCTTGCGGTTTTTCGCTGCCGGATCAAAGTCAGGGGTCATGGACCATCCACCCGATATTCACGAACCGGTACAGCAGCCAGATCTGCATGGGATTGAGATACTCCAAGCCCCCTCGGCACACCTCCTCCCCGTCCCCAGTTGTCAGGTCGGCATAGTGCACGGGCGTGGTCCGGGGTCTCAGTGCCCATATTTCCTGGCAGGACAGACCAACCCGGAAAGGGCTGTAGTGGTGGTAGAAGATATGGAGAGGCCCATCCACCAGGTTCATCGTGAGAAAAGCGGTTTGCGTCACTGCAAACAGAATCAACAGGGTAAGGACCACAGTCAACAGGACGATGCGGGTTGTGCGCATGGTAATGGCAGTTTCTTGGTCTCAGGGCAGGACAAAACAACAAACCTTTGATGCGGAGCACTGGATTTTACGGATTTAGCGTTCCGTGGCCTTGCTTGGTAGTACATCATCCATTACCCTCCGTCAGCTGCAGAAGCGGGCGACTGGACTTCCGTCGGCAACGCAACCTGTTCCGCGCCCGTGACATTGATGCAAGCTCTGCACATTCCCTGACAATCTCCCGCATCAGGCAGAATAGTTCTGTACCCTCTTCAAAGTAGCAGACATGCAACCTGTCGCCTGCGACGGAGACGAGACGCGGGATAGACCGACAGTCGTCAAGGCAAGTTGCATATGAAAAAAGAGAGCCGCTTCTTGTAGCTCCTGCCCGGCATCCTGCGGAATTTGGGGTGTGTGGGCAATTGTTACAGCGGTGCCGGCGGCTGAGCAAGGACTCCGAGGCCCGGCTCGACACCATGGAAACCTGGATCCACCGGGCCCTGCTGCATCTCATGCTGCGCCGCTTGGCCTGACCCTTTGCACACAGGCTCTCAGCCTGATTGTATTCCCCAGCTGATAATTCGTGTCTCGCCGCCGGATGCCGTGGCCACGACAAGGCAAGGCACGACGTACCAAGCCATCCCGGACGAGGATGACGAAATTGAGACTCTCCATCAAGGCTTCAAGTAGGGAATCGCAACTTGCCCGAGCAGTCTGGTGAGGTTACGCCGTGGGTCCGAACACAAAGCACATCGGTAACCGGACCCTCCCAATCAAGTCATACGGCATGCCCCCCATGACATGCACAGCCAGCATGTCATGGTTGGGAGTCCCGGCCTCCCGACTGCAATGCAACGCTCCGATCTGGTCAAATTCCATCATAGGGTAGTATCGGCTACTGAATGTCAGACGTGCTAAACAAATCTGACTATATCCGAATCGGGATTGGATTTAATCTTGGGAATGCAAGTAGAACACAGGCCCCGGCATGCCAGGGCCTGTGCAGGGAATGCGCCGACGTACGTTCCGCACTCATTGTGCCGGGATTCCGGTCTGGACTCCGGCGTGGACCGCGGGTCCCGGTCCCTTCAGCCACCGACCGGCTCCGACCAGTGCGTTGCCCAACGCCATGCGGAAGGGCATGGCTTTCTCGCGCTGCTGCGCTTTCACCATCCGGACCCGGCGGTGGCGCTCTGCCTGGCGAAGCCGCTCTTCGTACACGGCGCGTCCCTCATGCAGTTCAAGCAATGTCATGATTCGTCTCCCGGTTTTCCGAACATTTCCTCGTGCAGGATTGTCGGCTCTGTATGTGCCAACCCGGTCCCATGACTGTGGCAAAGTCGTCCCAAGAAAAGCATCGGCGCGCGAGCTGCACGCGGGACGGGTCATCGGTGTTCTGGATACGTCCCCATCTCTGCCGATCCGCTCTGGAATCGAGGGTACAAAAAAGGGGCGGCCCCGGTCGGTCGCCCCGAGGCCGTCCCTTTCGTTGTGTTGCTGTCGCAGTCGGAGCGGTGTCAGACTCCGACGTACGAGACGCGATCTGCATCCTTCAGCCGATTTCCCAATGCAATCAGCAACTCGGCCAATTTGATGCGAATGCGGGAGGGCTTCGCCGGTATCTGCTCTTGAAACCGGTGTCCTTCCTCGATCCTCTGCACACGCGCCCGAATGAGTTCCTGTGCGACAAGCATGTCCAGCATATGCATGGCCTTCGCCTCCTGTCACGCCCGTTTCGACCTACATAGGAAATATCGGTCGTCGAGATGCCGGACGTGTCGCAAAGAGATGGGAGATTTGTGTCAAACACACTGCAATCGTGTCAGATCCATGCCAAATGGCCGCGCTTCCCATGGCCTCGAGCGCAGTGTGGCACGGGACACCACGGGATCCCGAAACAGGACCGCGGGTTGTCCACTGGGCACAGGTGGACGGCGTCGATTTTCAAGGGCGGATTTTGCCTTGGTGCGGCCGGATGCCAAGAAGTGCCTGGTACTGCAGAGCATCAATGCACATAGCGTTTGCGGTGTCCCGGAAGGGCATCGTCCGGATTGGGCAGCCAAGTCAGCGTTTCGTCAATGCGCAGGGCCAGCTCAATGTCCCGCAGGGTAATGCCCTGGACATCGTTGGACCTGAGGCGCACGGTCAGGGTCCGGTAGTCCAGTAGCAAGACAGGATGGTGCCATCCTAGTTCGGCCAGAAAGGCCACGGCATTGGCGGCATGCACCGTCATGCTCCAGGAAGACGTGGCAAAGATGCGTTGCACAAAGACGCCTGCGGGACCGGACTCCAAGGTCCATTGGTCCAGTCGCTCTTGCAGAATGCGTTGGCATTCCGGCTCTGTCAACAACTGTCGAGTTTGGCTGTTCACAACGTCTGTCAGCGAAAATGGAACCAGATTCAGAGGCCGTGCAGCGCGCAGAGTGTCACATCGCCTGGGGGTGTCTAGCGCGCTGCGCAACCGCATCCCGTACCTGATCTGCCGGATTCTACGGGTTGAAGACACTGGAAGGCAACCGTGCATAGAGACAAAGTCCCGATCACGGTCTTCCAAGGCTCTTCTGATTCCTCCGTGGATTCCGGGCTTCAAGCCCTGTGCAGGTTTCAAGGGTGCCCTGTGCCATGCCCACAGAGTGGCTGTCCCCGGGTTCTCGTGTCCAGGACCAGCCTTTTCCCGGTTCTGTCCAACCTGAGATTCTGTAATCCCGACATCCAGTCCATCAGGAGGATCTTCAATGTCCGCCAACCCGCAAACCATCCTCTGCTATTCTCTGAACACCAAGATGATCAGATCAAAATGTCAGGACATGTCCCACGCGGCCAGTCTGGTCCCCATGAAGTTTGACCACAACTGCGTCAACTGGACAATCGGACACATTCTGAATTCCCGCAACTTCGTCCTGGAAACCCTAGGCGATGATTCCTTTGAGTGGTCCGAGAAGGACAAGACGGCCTATGGCACCGACGCATCCTGCCAAGAGTCCGCTGAAGCCGCTGCCAAAGGACGCACCCTTCCTCAGTTGCTGGAAGCCATCGACGTCACCCAGGCCAAGCTGGAGGTGGCTCTCCAGTCCCAAGCGCTGCGGGATCACGAGGAAAAGAGGCCTTTCTACGGCGAGGCCGAGCGCAGCATAGAGTACATCGTCAACTTCATGCTCTGGCACGAGGCCCTCCACGCCGGCGAAATCAGCGTGTTGAGGCCAGCCGCAGACATGTAAGATTCCTGTTCAGGAACCGGCCCGCCTCGGGATGGGTCCATCTCGGGGCGCGGGGATATTCGGAAACCCATGCACAAGAGCAGCATGGGCTTGTCGTCCTGCTTAGGTCCCACGTGTACACAGACCGGTTCGAGAGGCTTGCATCCGTCACCCCGGTACTTTCTGGAGAAAGAGCATGCCCCAACGCGGCAGCCGATCAAGTCGCTCCATCGTCCAGGCACAGTGCAACCCGAAGGTTCCCATGGCCTGATCGTTGCATGCGGATCTCGCGCCAAGAGCACGGTATGCCAGACCGTCCTGCGGTCTCCAACAGGCTCGGCCTGATCTGCAATGCAGCCGACGTCGGAACGAACATAAGCTGGCAGTCACGGCTTTGTTTCTGTCAATCCTCTCTGGCGCAATCCGCGGATGGATAGCCCGTGCATCGGAAGTTTTGGTCCATTCTTGATCTTCCGGCGCGATTTCTTACATCAGCAGCTGTTATGGTAGGATTACGCTATAGACAGCAGGGCTATGGAGGTAGAAGGTAACAAACTAACAGACACAGACTACAGACAAGGAGAGATCATGATTCGCAACCGTACAATGTGGACCTCCCCCATCGGTGCCGTCTGGTTCTTGACGGTAGCAGTAGTCGCGCTCTTTTTGCTTCTGGCCGTCGGACTGCGGCCCGTGCAGGCGCAGGACAGCGGAGAACTGGTCATCGACAGCAATTTACCCACTGTGGACAACTGCGCCTCGTCGTTGCGCTATGTCGTAAACTACCGGCAACGGGGCTTGCGGGTCAAGCAGGGCACGCGGAAATTCATCACCGGCACGGCTTGGCCCTCTTCCATTACGGTTTCTGGCGTCAAACCGGGCACGCAGTACAAAGTTTGGACCACTGCGCGTTGTCGCACCAATAACGGAAATGCCGCTGAGCGCCGCCACAGCCACGGCTGGATGGTATCCACCGGTAAGGCCATAACGGTCTCGTTTGACGGCAGCAATATAGAAGTGTCCTGGCCCACCAGAGATTACTGTGCCCAAGGCTACCAAGTCTACCACCGCCTGCGGACAGCTGACAGCGGGACCACGGTCGATATTGCCTCCAGCACCACCGGGTCGTACACCATAAGCGCGCCGGCCAGCGGCCGGCACATCATCCGGGTCAAGTGCATCGCACGGCACAGAGACGGCAAGAAAGTCGGTCCCTCGATTGGTCGTGACACGGTCGTAGTACCCTAGCGCGGCCGCGTTGGGGTCTCTACTCTCTCAGGGCATCAACGGAGAGGCGGTGTGGCGGATTCGAATCCGCCACACCGCCTCTTTTCAGGTCCAGCCGACAAATTTGCGGCCATCACGATCAAAACAGCCCTGCCCTCTTTGGGAGGCTGGCGCAATCGGTACGGATACGGCAAATCGATTCATCCTCAGACAGCAAGTTGCCCTGCCTGACTGTCTCTCCGCGATTGCAACCTTCCCGTGGCTACAGAGCACACTCTGTACCTTCGATCCAAATCCCGGAGCACAGGCATGGGCGCTGTGTGTCAGGAAAAGCCGGAGAAGGGACAGGAGCGTTACAGGCATCCTCCAGAGGCACCCTGCGGGCAAAAGGGAGGACATACCACCCGGTCTTGGGAATGATGATTTGATGCCTCCGGAAGCATACAAGCTCTCCAGACAAGCTCGGTGGTGCATCGACACACCGCAGCGGTTGCGGTACGGGATGCTTCTGGCTGTGCTCACGGCTGTCGGCGGGTAGAGGGGACTGAACGGATATAGAGGGCAAATTGCTCTGGCGAGACCCGTGCCCGGAGCTGTCCGGAGCCTGCATGCAAAGCGCACGGGTTCTTCTCCGCCACTTTTGGGTCAAGCCTCGCGGCGTGGACTAAAGCCGATGCCCGGCCGGCAAAGCACGTCAACACGGAAGTCAGTTTGAACGGTGCACGGGACCAGGAGGCTTGCGCGGCCGTGTGGACTGACTGCCCCGCGTAGTCTACGGCGCAACCCGTCGTGTGCGGGAGCGCACATCCGATTGCTGTGGGAGAACGGGTGAAGTTTTAGAACGGCATGGCTGAACCGCAAAACCCTGTCTGCCCAAGCATGGAAACAAGCACTCCTGGGGTTGTGGAGTATCGGATGACTGGGATCGGGCCAGACCACGCCCCACCCGAACCCATGGAGTACAACGGCATCCAACACTCAGGCAACATCCCGAGGAGTGGCTGTATGTGCCATGGTGGCAGGCTGGCTGACGTGGCCCCGCCCTTCGCCGAGGTCGAGGTCCACTCCGCGCAGAACCAAGACAAGTACGATCCCTATCCCGGTAGCGATGGCATCCCGGAAGTGGAAACGCCCCAGCACTCCGCCGCCATTGCCTATGCTGCGGACGCGATCCGGGACCAGGCGCGCAATCTGGGGCAGGAATGCTTGGTAACGACCAACTCCGGATTGTACTATCGACCGGTTACGGCGACTGAGCATCGCCAGCGCCAGATTGCCCCGTATCTGGTACCGAACGTGCTGGTGGCCTTGGGGATGATCTTGGGCGAGGCCACCTCCTACAAGATCTGGGAGCGGGGCAGGCCACCAGACCTGGTGATGGAGATGGCCTCCCCGGCACGGTAGACCGGGATTCGGGCTTCAAGCAGGCTGAATACGCCGCGATCGGAGTGCCAGAGTACTGGCAGTACGATCCGTTCGGCGAGTTTCTACAGCCGCGGTTGCAGGGTTGGCACTTGCAAGGCGGCGTCTATGTTCCCATCGCGGGCGGGGCCTATCGAGCGGATCTGGCGGGTCGGCTATGGCCGAGCCGGGTCTTGGGCACTTCGTGGGGACTGCTGGATTCCGGAAAGTTGCACCTGCTCGATTCCGTCAACGATACTTGGCATCGGCCGCCGCGGGAGGGACGGGATCGGGAAGCCACTCTACGTCGGGAAGCCGAAGCTCGACATCAGGAGGCCAAAGTCCAGGCCCGCCGGGACAAAGACGAAATCGAACGTCTGAAGGCCTTGTTGCGCCAAGCGGGTCTGAGGCCCTGACCGCTGCCGCTTGGCTTGGGTGCGACGATTTCCGGATGCACCACAGTGGCAGAATCGCCGGCGTGGCCCCGCCCGGCGCAACGGATTTGGACAGACGAGTGCGGCGAGAGCAGCATGTCTTCGACACTCTCGGCCGTCAGCCTGCACGGAAACAAGCCCAGATCAGCCTCATGCCTATTCGGAGATCTTTGGGTGGCAGTCGTCCTGTCCCTTGACCTGTGAATGTCGGCATGAGAAGAGAAAACTGTCTCACCTGCAGGTTGGCGGAGCGTCGACGTCAAGGCAAAGCCCCACTCTGGGACAACATCCAGCGCACCGAGCATTGGGATTTGGTTCATGCATACGATACTTCGCTACCCGGCTGGTTGGTGCTTGTCCCGCAGAGGCATATCGAATCCATGGACCAGCTGACGGAGGACGAGGCCATCGAACTGGGTTCTATGTTGCGCGAGGTATCCGCAGCTTTGAAGGAAATGACAGGATGTGTCAAGACCTACATCATGCAGTTCGCTGAACATCCGGATCATCCCCACGCACATTTCCACATCGTGCCGCGCATGCCGGATCTGCCTGCTGAGTTCAGGGGCCCCCGCATCTTTGCCCTACTGGGTCGGGACGAAGCGGAACGAGTACCGGAAGAGGATCGAGACAAGTTGGCCCGTGAGATTCGGCACTGCCTGACCGCCAGAACTTGAGCGTTGCACAGGAAGCAGACCGCTCTGCCATGTCCAGATGTAATTACAGCCTGGGAATAAGCAGTTATGGGCTTGCATGTCCATAACCCGCGTGTGTTCACGGGTCAATGAGGTCCCCAACGGGAACGCCTCTCGTCGTGCAGATGCCCCCTTCCCGCGGGCCAGAATATTCAACGCCGCATTGTGATCGGCATGGATACGCCATCCACAGCGGACACCGGCCAACCGCGCTTGCACAGGCCGGTTGGCCCGATCCACGCAACCGCACCGATAGCAGGTTTGGGAGGGATGACGCGGATTGATCCAGATTATCTTCCCGCACTGGTACGCCAGTTTCCAAGCCAATTGATCCCACCCTGATGCGAGGATCGCGCGGTTCAGGCCCGCCTTGGCCTTGACCTGCGTGCCAGGGTTTTCTTGCGTACCCCGCGCCGAACGGGTCATGGCTTGGGTATGCAAATTTTCCAGGACCACGGTATGGACCTTGTCCGCCACCACACGGCTGATGTGATGGGTATCGTTGGCCCGAATGCGTCGGCGTTTGCGATGCAAGCGGGTCAGTTGACCCGCCAGTCGCCGGCGCCGACTTGAACCCTTTTGCTTGCGCGCCAGATGGTGCTGTTTGCGTTTGATTTTGGCGTCTAGCCGCGCGGTGGGGATCAGCCGGTACAGGGTACCTGTATTGTCGGTGCACTGGCCCACGTTGCGATCCAGTCCCACCGTGCCGGTGGGCGCACGCGGTTTCACTTGCGTGGCAGGAACCTGGTATGTGATATACAACATACCACTTGGGTTTCCGGCGGGTGCCTTCCTGCCGGATACGGGCCTGCAGAGCATGATACTGAACATAAGGATTGCGCCCGGTCAGCCGACACCACCCCGCCTTGGGCACCCGCAGACGACCATCCTGGATCGTTATGTGGGACGGAATGGTGAAACCGCCCTGCCTCCGATGTCGGGCCTTGAAACGGGGATGCCCGCGTTGGCCGCGCAGAAAGGCCCGGTAGGCATCCGCGAGGTACTTAAGGACGTACTTGACTTCCTTGTGCCCGTAATGCTGGAGCCAGTCGTGGCAGGGATCCCGGCGCAGGGTCGTGAACTCCTTGCCTAGCCCGAAGAACGTGATGGTGGAGCAAGGGCCAATCCGGTAGTCCTCCTAGGTCTGATACTTCCACTGCTGGAGAGCCAGGAAGTGGTTCCAGACCCAGCGACAGGCCCCGGCGGTGCCCGCCAGCTGGTAGGCCACCGTGCGCCTCCCCGGCAACAGGCGCAACCGGACCGTACGATGGGTCGGGTCGGAATGGGGTTGAGGTACAATAGCCGAGGCAGGTATGGAAGTTTCGTCTCCGCGTCTGACAGAAAACGGTATGCCATCCCACCGGCGTATCGCCTTTTGAATATTGTGGCACGGATAGCGACAAATTGCCATAGCCCCGCACTATTCTTCGGAAAACCCATAACTGCTTCTGCTTGAGTATCAAGGTACATGAGCTGCCGTGGCCGGACCCAACCGGTATCCAGCGCACTGCCGATTGAAGTGCAAGCTGCATCTTGAGGGTGCAGACTCGACCTCTCAAGGTTCCGCGCCATGAAACCGAGCAAAGCGTCACAGGGTCTGTTGTCTCGCCGACACAATGCTGCCCCTGCCTTCTCGAGGATGAGCCGTCCTCCCTGATCCAATATTGCAGGCGGCAGGATTCAGGGAAAAGGTTCTGCACCAGCCCGACCTCCGCAGTGCCCGTCAGGATCGTAAATCCCGTTCCCAGCCGTATCGCATTGGGCCTAGATGCGGCCGAAAGTACTCCGGTTTACCGCCCAATCTTGCAGGCTGGGAAGACTGATACCTGCCAAGATCGATTACGATGCTGCCGCCGTCCTGCAATCGACACACCGTATGCCCGGGGACAGGGCTGTAGGCGATGCCGTTGATGAGCCTGCCACATATGCCTTCCCGTCAGTTGTGATCGGAGGCATTCTCTTGGTAAAGCCATACCATCAATGGCGCATACGTCCAGTGGCGAGACGACATTCAAGCCGGGCAACACCATTGGCACGCTGACCCATCGTACCAATGAGTAATACAATTGGGGTGGTTCGTTGGCTTGAATTTCCCGGCCCGAAGTGGATCGTACCGTCTTGGCCTGTGGCCATTTTCCTGCGCTAAGTTCAATTCTATTTGAAATTATGTAAAATTATGGCCATTACAAACAACGAACGGATCAAGAAAACTCTCGACCTGATGCGAGAGGGATTGCAGCCCTTTGTTGAACGCCGTCTGAAGGCGGCATGGGGCCCCCACTGGCGCTCGCGGCTGCGTCAATGGGGAAACGATGTGGACGGGCACAATGAAGATCCCATACCGTGGGACAGTCACCTGCTCCTGAAGGTCTTGTGTTTCCTATGGGATCAAGCGTTCAGAACGGAGTTGGGACAGGACATCCGCACAACCGCACGCGCTCTGCTCGATGTCAGGAATCGTTACGCACACGAACGCAGTTTTGATTCCCACGATACCCTGCGTGCGCTCGGTGAATCCCGCAAGTTGCTTATATCGGTGAACGCGCGCAAGCAAGTATCGGAAGCCGTCAATCTGCATGACGAATTGATGCGCACAATGGTTGCAAGCCGGAACCGACAGCCCAAAGTCCGAACGACCGACATCCGTTTCGGGACCACCGCAGGCGAGCCTTGGCGTTCGATCGTGGTGCCCCACACCGATGTCCTGTCGAATACGTTTACGGAAGCAGAGTTCGCGGCTGACTTGGGCCAAGTGGTCCGAGGGGTGGCCAGGCCCGAGTACGGCAATCCACAGGAGTTTTTCAACCGGACGTATCTGTCTGAGGGACTCAAGGCCCTGTTGACTACGGCCGCCCACCGCTTTGCCGGTCGAGGTGGAGCCCCTGTCGTCGATCTCCAAACTGGATTTGGAGGAGGCAAGACTCACTCCATGCTGGCCCTGTATCACATGAGTGGCGAGGGAGCGGAGAGCAAGAATTTGTCCGGGGTAGACGACCTACTGCGTGAAATTGGACTGGTCGACCTTCCCCGGGTAAATCGTGCCGTCATCGTCGGTACCTTGCGCGGTCCGAGCGAACCGATCTTCAAGGAAGACGGCACTGTAATAAACACCATCTGGGGCGATATTGCATGGCAATTGGGAGGCAGAGCCGGCTTCGACCTGGTCGCGGCAGCGGACAGGGATGGTACGGCTCCCGGTTCGAGAACTCTGTCCGAACTGCTGAAGACGACCAGTCCTTGTCTGATTCTGATTGACGAATGGGTAGCCTTCATTCGCCAGTTGTACCGGATCAACGAACGTCTTCCGGCCGGCAACTTCGACGCCAATCTGACTTTTGCCCAATCGCTCACCGAAGCTGTGCGCTCCGTGCCCAATGCGATCTTGGTGGCCAGTCTCCCGCAGTCCCAAACCGAAATTGGGGGAGAAGGCGGAAACTCGGCTCTCCAGCGCCTGCAAAGCACTTTCGGACGCATGGAACGCCCATGGCGACCGGCCACGTCGGACGAGAGCTTTGAAATTGTGCGTAGGCGTCTCTTTGAGCCTATTTCTACAGAAAAGCTGCGCGCGGGACGGGATCGGACGATCCAGGCATTTTGCCAATTCTATCGGGCGGCGAAAACGGATTTTCCGCAAGAGTGCAGTGAAAAGAGTTATGAATCGCGCATGGCGCAGGCCTATCCGATTCATCCCTTGCTCTTCGATCAGTTGTATCAGGTATGGGGCAGTCTGGACGGCTTCCAAAAGACCCGGGGTGTCCTGCGCATGGTCGCGGCCATTGTGCGCGTCCTGTGGGAAACCTCTCACGAAGGTCGATTAATTCTCCCAGCTTTCGTTCCACTGAACGACGGCACGGTCCTCGCCGAAGTCAAGAAGAGCTTGGATCGGAACTGGGATTCAGTCTTGGCCACCGACGTAGACGGATCCAATTCCGTTCCTCGTCGCATCGACAACGAGATGGCGAATCTGGGACGCTATTCCGCGACGTGTCGAGTAGCCCGGTGCGTATTTATGGCCACGGCTCCCACCTTCGAAACAGGCATCCAACCGGGAATCGACAAGAAAAGCATCAATCTGGGTAGTACCCAGCCGGGGGAAGTGCACAGGTCCTTTGGCGATGCCTTGCGGCATTTGTCTGGACGATCCACGTATTTGTACGAGGAAGGGGCACGGGTCTGGTTTGCGACCAAAGCCAGCGTAAACAAGCTGGCTGAAGAACGCGCCGAGATAGTTACAAACGAGGACATCGAGAAAAAAATCATCAAGCAGTTGCAACGTGGAGTAGGACGGGGCGATTTCTGTGCCGTGCATATAGCCCCCAAACAAAGCACCGACGTGCCCGACGAAGATCGAGCCCGTCTAGTGGTACTGGGACCACAGTCGGACAGACTGTTTGCCCCCGGGAAACAGAATCCGGCGGAACAGACCTGCCGGGAAATCCTTCTGCACCGCGATGAAAAACAGCGACGCTTTCGGAATACGCTGGTGTTTCTGGCGGCTGACGAAGCCAGGATGGGAGGGCTGAAGAGTGCCATCCAATCTCTGCTGGCTTGGGAATCAATCGTAAACGACTACGAGATCCTCGATCTGGATGCTCAACAGAAGCGTTTGGCCGAACAAAGAAAGAGCGAATTCCAGACTAATGTCCATTCCCTGATTCTGGAGACTTGGTCCAGAGTACTTGTGCCCTACGAGACAGATGCCGCCGGCAACGTTTCATGGCATATCGTTCCTGTTCGAGGAAGCGACAGTTTGGCTGATCGTGTGTCCCGACGTTTGGTTCAGGATGAACAGTTGCTTTTGACACTGGGTCCCATACGGCTGGCCATGTACCTCAACGATCACGATCTCTGGAGGGAGCAAGATCACGTCCTGGTGCAAAGGGTCTGGGAGGACATGTGCACGTTCCTGTACTTGCCCCGCTTGAAGGACAGCAATGTACTGATCAATGCTGTCAAATCCGCTGTCGAACGCCTCGCCAACGATGAATTGGCCACGGCCCGCAGATGGAATGAAGATGAGCAGGAATACGAAGACCTCTCCATCGAGGGACAGAGCGAAGTATCGATCGTGCTAGACGGCGAATGCATCCTCGTTAAGATAGACGTGGCCAAAGACGTGGTAGGGCCAATCGATCCCGACCCCGACCCCAATCCCGACCCTGACCCCGATCCGGTCTACAGCCGCTTTTTCGGCTCTATGGAAGCGGATCCGGAACGCTTAAAGAGGGACGTGGGAAAGATTGCCGACGATGTAATCTCGCACTTGAACAGCGTCCCAGACTCCACGGTCACGGTCACGTTGGAGATCCACGCCAACGCCGCGCAAGGATTTCAGGAAGAGATTAGACGAACCGTCGGAGAAAATTGCTCGGAGCTGGACTTCAAGACATCAGGGTTTGAGGAAAGCTAAGCGAAATTCAGATCTGGGTACATTGGGTTGCAGGCAATTGACCAAATGCAGTCCGTCCAATGGTACAGAGACCGGTTCCGTATTGGCCCAAGATCCTGAGATCCCCTTGTTCCGCTTGAGGGATCTGTGCCCAACACCACAATATAGTTACTCTGCGGAGCCGCGTCGATTTTCCGTTGACACCCAATGTGTCTCTGTTGGAAATGATTAATTAATGGTCCATCAGCCTTCTTCCCATTCTCGAGAAAGCCAAGGGACCAGCCTCCATTCCGGAGGCTGGTCGTTCGATGCCGATGGCCGTCAATTCAAGCTGGTCATGGAAGCTCACAGGATTCGTCAGGCCCATCTGTACGACCCTTTCATGGCTATCCATACGTCCCATATTGTCCCTCTGCCCCACCAGATAACGGCCGTCTATGACGAGATGCTGACTCGAAAGCCGCTGCGTTTTTTGCTTGCCGACGATCCGGGAGCAGGCAAGACGATTATGGCTGGACTTCTGCTGAAGGAGATGTTGACAAGGGACGATGTGCAGCGTTGCCTCATAGTCGTACCGGGAAGCTTGGTGGAACAATGGCACGGGGAACTGCTCTCGAAATTCGGACTTGAATTCAAGGTTTTGACCGGGACTGGTCGGAGTGACGCCCGACGGAGCAATCCCTTCGACGAAAACCCGCTGATGCTGGCCCGGCTAGACGTACTGAGTCGCAATCCCCATTTTCAGTCTTGGCTCAAGCAGACACCAGAGTGGGATCTGGTCATATGCGACGAAGCCCACCGTATGTCGGCGACTTACTTCGGACAGAAGATCCGGAAGACCAAGCGATATCAGTTGGGCGAATTGTTGAGCCGCAGAAGCCGTTACTTTCTCCTGATGACGGCCACCCCACATAACGGCAAGGACGAGGAATTTCAACTTTTCATGGCTCTCCTCGATCCGGATCGGTTCGGCGGATTCCACAAAAAGGGCAGGCCGCGTTTAAAGCCGACCGATCTCATGCGCCGTATGGCCAAGGAAGATCTGCTCACCTTCAAGGGTACCCCTCTGTTTCCCGAACGCCGTGCCTATACGGCCAAGTACGAGTTGTCTACCCAAGAAAAGGCACTGTACGAATCCGTCACCAATTACGTAAGGGAAGAGATGAATCGGGCCGATCGCCTGAGCGAGACTGCCGACCATCGAGCACAGACGGTTGGCTTTGCTCTTCAGATATTGCAGAGACGATTGGCTTCCTCGCCTAAGGCGCTGTACGAAAGCATTCGCAGACGACATCAGCGTCTTACCACCTTGCTTCACCGCGTCTCGAACCAGAGCCTGCCCGACTGGCGCGATGGAACTTGGCCAAGCCAAGACGGATTCTCCCCTGTAGATCTTGAAGAGGTCCCGGAAAAGGAGCGGGAGAGGGTCGAAGATGCGCTTCTCAACAGGGCCACGGCTGCTGCCACGGCCAAAGAACTGCAGACCGAAATCACTGTGCTTGATCAACTGCAACGCGACGCCTACCGCCTGCTGCAGTCAGGGACCGACGCCAAATGGCGACAACTAGCCAGTATCCTGGAGGATCCCATTGTATTGGGCGATGGAAAGCGACGGAAGCTGATCGTATTTACCGAGGCCCGGGATACATTGGACTACCTTCTGGCCAGAATCCAGACCCTTTTGGGATCAGGAGAAGCGACGGTCGCCATTCACGGCGGACTGACGAACAGAGCCAGGAAACAAGTGGTGGCACAGTTTGTCCACGACGAGGAAGTGCAGGTTCTTGTAGCCACCGATGCCGCCGGCGAAGGGGTCAATCTCCAATCAGCCCACCTGATGGTCAACTACGACCTGCCGTGGAATCCCAACCGCTTGGAGCAACGATTCGGGCGTATTCATCGCATAGGCCAGACCGAGGTCTGTCACTTGTGGAACCTGGTGGCCAAGGACACGCGAGAGGGCGAAGTCTATGCCCGTCTGTTGGAAAAGCTCGAGCTGGCACGGAAGACTTTGGGGGGACGCGTCTACGACGTATTGGGGCAAGTCTTCGATGCCCACCCCCTACACAAGTTGATGGTTGAAGCCATCCGCTACGGCGAACAGCCGCATGTGCGCGACCAAGTGCAAAAGAATCTGGACGCCGCGGTGAGCCAATCTCGTCTGGCCGAAGTCTTCGACAACCAGGCCCTCGTCCAGAACGCGATGGATGCTGATCAGATGATCACCATTCAGGCATATCTGGATCGAGCCAGAGCCACGCGCATGCAACCCTTCAACATCCAGGCTTTCTTTTTGGAGGCTTTTCGTGCACTGGGGGGAAGCCTGCACGAACGAAAGCGAGGAATCTGGGAAATCACCTACGTGCCCACTCCAATCCGTAAGGCTCAAAAGCGGGACGCGGCATCTTCCTGGTCCCCGGATTTTCGAGGACACGTCTGCTTTGATAAGGATCTCAAGACCGCTTCCACGGGAAAGGCGGTCCTGTTGGGACCAGGACAGGACATTTTCGATGTAACCGTGGAATGCATACTGAAACGCCATCCAGACATCTTGCAGAGAGGTTCGATACTCGTAGACCCCACGGGCAACGACTCAATTCGAGTCCTGTTTCTGATGGAACTGGCTGTCCAAAACGGTACTCATACCCGTGACGGGCAACCCCGTGTCTTGTCTCGCAAATCGCTCTTCGTTGAAGTCACCCTCGAAGGAGCATGCTCGCTGTCCGGGCCCGCGCCACACCTAGACTATCAACCCATTGCAGAAGCAGCGATCGGCCAGCTGCAGAAGGAGTTACCCTCCATTTGGCCTCGCAAACATCTGCAGACCCGTGCCATGGACTTCGCTCGGGAACACCTCATACCTAGCTATCTGGAAGAGGTATGTGCCCAACGGCAAAAGATCATCAATCTATCCGAACAGGAAATTTCTCAGAATCTGTTTCAAAACATCACCTATTGGGACACTTTGGCCAGCCAAGCCAAAGCCCAGGAACAGGCTGGTCAAACTCCCTTGTTCAGTTCACGCCAAGCCACCCAGCGAGCAGACGAGTTACAGGCTCGCAAACGACGCCGCAGCCGGGAATTCGCCTTGGAACGACAGATCTCGGCACAGGAACCTCGTATTGAAGGGGTTGCTCTGGTCATACCCCAAGGCTATCTCGACAAGGACAATTTGATTCCAAACGGACAATCCAGAGCCGCGGTAGAGGCAGCAGCCATGCAAGAGGTCATGGTCGCGGAGCAGGCATTGGGCAATCAGCCTTGCGATGTCAGTACCAAGAAGTTGGGGTATGACATCGAATCGATTTGTGCGCAGACCAAGACACGCCGTTTCATTGAGGTCAAGGGACGATCGGCCGGGGCCAGCGACATAACCGTCACGGCCAACGAGATTCGCACGGCCCTGAACGAACCCGCAAGGTTCATTCTGGCGGTGGTCATGGTCAACAACGACGGAGTGGCAGATCAGCCTCTCTACATCCGACGACCTTTCCAGAATACTCCCGATCCCGCTCTGAGATCTTCCAAGTACTCACTGGGGGCTCTCATGCGAACAGCCACGAGTCCCTATTGAATGCAAAACCTGCCCTTGTGAATCGAACCAGAGAAAACATGATCCCGACGCGGGGATCGTACTCTGACATGAAATAGCCCCTCGACATGTCTTGGGGAAAGTTGTGTGGTTCGTTCAAAGGCAGTGTCTGACTTGAGGAGGCATGGATGAAGCTAATCGAAGTGGCCATGCCCTTGGCCGAAATCAATCGAGAAAGTATGCGGGAGAAATCCATCAGGCATGGTCATCCATCCACTATGCATCCTTGGTGGGCACGAAGACCTTTGGCGGCTTGCCGAGCGGTCCTCTTCGCCCAAATGGTTGACGATCCGTCGGTTTGGTCCGACCGCTTTCCGACGAAAGCAGCACAGGATGCTGAAAGAGAACGTCTCTTTGCCGTCATAGGCCGACTGGTACGTTGGGAAGCCACTAAGGAAGAAGGAGCCATTGTCGAGGCTATGCGGGAAATTGCACGCGCCATCGCGTGGGGACGAGGCGAGGAGCCTCCATCCGAGCCTGAATCGATCAGATGCTACCTACAGATATACGCACCCCGAATTCATGACCCTTTCTGCGGAGGGGGATCAATTCCCTTGGAGACACAACGGCTAGGACTGCCTGCGACCGGTTCCGATCTCAATCCAGTCGCAGTCCTGACGTCCAAGGCTACATGTGAGATTCCCGGCCGCTTCCGTGGCCTTCCGCCAGTCAATCCGGATTACACAAGAAGCCTATCCGTTTCTCAAGTATGGAAAGGCGCAACAGGCCTCGCAACCGATGTGTCTTATTACGGTCAAAGACTGCGGGAAGAGGCTTGGAAACGTCTTGAGCCTCTATATCCCAAGGTCAAGCTTGATGAAGGGATCATAGGATCAAGAAAGGATCTGCAAGCTCTTGCAGGAAGCGAGCTCACTGTCATCGCCTGGCTGTGGGCGCGAACAGTAGCCAGCCCAGATCCAGATTTGGGTGGAATACACGTACCACTTGTGCGGTCGTTCAGTTTGTCGTCCAAGAAAGGCAATCTGGCATGGGTAGAACCGACGATTCAAGACAATTCAAAGGGATACCGCTTTATCGTCAGAACAGGCGAGACGAAGAGGGTGCCACAGGGAACGGTGAACCGCCAAGGCGGTCGATGCCTGTTGACCGGCACGGCCATGCCGTTTCCCTATATCCGGGCCGAGGGCCAAGCCGGGCGCATGGGGAGCCGTCTCATGGCCATCGTGGCCGAGGGGCGGCGCGGCCGGGTGTTTTTGTCTCCAACACAGGAAATGGAAGACTTGGCGCAAAAGGCTCGACCTGTTTGGAAACCCGAAGGCGAAATACCGCAAAAGGCTCTTGGTTTTAGAATTCAGGAATATGGGATAAGAAAATACAGCGGTCTTTTCACCGACCGGCAGCTGCTGGCACTGAACACCTTCAGCGACCTGATTGCCTCCGTGCGGGAGGAGGTGGTGGACGATGCGCGGCGGGCAGGATTGTCCGCCCGCAACACGCCCCTGGCCGAAGGCGGGACCGGGGCCGTAGCCTACGGCGACGCCCTCGCCACCTACCTGGCTCTGGCAGTCGACAAGACGGCGGACTACGGTTCCTCTATCTGCTCTTGGCACGTCTCTGGTCTAAAAATCAGGAACACCTTTGCCCGCCAAGCCATCCCCATGATCTGGGATTTCTGTGAGGTCAATCCCTTCAGCAATTCATCCGGCAGTTGGAATAATCTCAGCGGGCAAATTGGCAGGGCAATCGCGGCCATGCCCGCCTTTCCAAGAACCTCCGTCGTACAGGACGACGCATCATCTCCGGCCCTCAAGGTCGGCACTTCTTCTTATGTCTGTACGACGGACCCTCCGTACTACGACAACATCGGCTACGCCGACCTCTCCGACTTCTTCTACGTGTGGCTGCGGCGATCGTTACGCACCGTCTGGCCCGACCTGTTCAAGACTGTGCAGGCGCCCAAAGCCGCCGAACTCATCGCCTCGCCGCATCGGCACGGAGGCCGCGACGAGGCGCAACGCTTCTTCATGAATCGGATGCGCTCCGCTCTGCGCAACATCGCCGACCGGTCGGACGGCCGCTTCCCGACCGCGATCTTCTACGCCTACAAGCAGACGGAATCCTCTCGGGGTGGAACCGCCTCCACGGGTTGGTCCAGTTTCCTCCAAGCCGCCGTCGATGCAGGGTTCGCCATCACCGGAACTTGGCCCATCAGGACGGAGATGTCCAACCGGCCCGTGGCCTTGGGGGCGAACGCGCTCGCCACTTCCATTGCCATTGCATGCCGGAAGAGGTCCTCCGGAACCCGAAGGACCACCCGGGGCAGCCTGCTGGAGAAGCTGCGCGAGAGCCTGCCCCGAGCCGTCGAGGTCCTCCAGCGGAGCGGCATCACTCCGGTCGACCTGGCGCAGGCGGCGGTCGGACAGGGAATGAGAGTGTTTACGGAATACAGCGGTGTTTAGCTCCGCCAGAGTCAGTTTTCCACCAACCTCTGCTGGATTCCTTCTTCCAGGCCTTTCGCTTGAAGATTTATCCCTGTCCACGATGCTATCAAGCTGTTGTAGCTGCGACTCAGGTCCACCCATTTCCGGTTTTCACAGATACGAAACAGACGGTATGCAAGTCCCCTGGCAGCATCATCTCTGCGGGATGCCAACAAAGTTGCCATAAATTCAGCTGCAGCCTCTTCTCCGCCATTGTCGTTGAGCCAATGCATGCGATGGACGCATTGCCAAATTGATTCATCTGATTCATCAGGTTCTGCCTCGGGATACTCCTCAGGCTTGAGCAATCGAGCCTTACCTCCTTGGGCTCGCAAGATCCTCCTCATTCCATCAACTGATACGTCCTTGGCGAGGCTGAGCCT
>DAOUKB010000061.1:0-1581 GCA_034421855.1 Anaerolineales bacterium | reverse complement strand
AACTTCGTGGTGGTGTCCGGAAGAGTGCGCACGCCCCATGGACACGTCAAAGACTGTCCGGGGGGTTACCAGGCCTATGTACCGGCTCCGTTGCCGCCGCCCATAGCGTGGGAAGGAGAGCTTATAGCTGCCCTGTCGTTCGCCGACAGGGCCATAGGGAGGCTTGCCGGTGAAGGACGGCGCTTGCCCAACCCCCATCGGCTCATCCGCTCATTCGTCCGCAAGGAGGCGGTTCTGTCCAGCCGTATCGAAGGCACTCAGACCACCCTTGGCGAACTGCTTGCGGCCGAGGCCGGCGCCGTCGTTGAACGAAACCCGGCCGACCTGCGGGAGGTCGGCAACTACGTCGCTGCCCTCGAGTACGGCTTGGAGCGTCTGAACACGCTGCCCCTGTCTCTGCGTCTAGTGCGCGAACTGCATCAACGGCTCATGCAGGGCGTGCGGAGCGGAGCGGCTGTCCCGGGAGAATTCCGGCGCAGTCAGAATTGGATCGGACCCTCCGGATGCACGCCGAGCGATGCGACCTATGTCCCTCCTCCTGCCGATGCGTTGATGGAGTGCTTGGACGCGTGGGAGCAGTTCCTACACGCGGATGTCCTGCCGCCTCTGGTGCATGCTGCGCTTGTCCATTCGCAGTTCGAGACAATCCATCCCTTTCTGGACGGCAATGGCCGCGTCGGGCGTCTGCTCATCACCTTGCTGCTCGTCGAGCGCGCCGTCATGCCGTCGCCGTTGCTTTATCTGAGCGCCTATTTCGAGGCCACACGCGACGAGTACTACGCACGCCTTCTAGGAGTCACCCAGAAAGGCGAATGGGAAGAGTGGCTGCATTACTTCCTCCGAGGCGTCGCTCTCCAGTGCGCGGACGCCGTGGAACGGATGCAACGTATCGACGAACTGTGCATGCGCTGGAAACGGGATCTTGCCGGGATGCAGTCGAGACTCCCTGAGAGAACACTGGACATCTTCACGGAGAATCCCTTCTGGACCATAAGGGGGCTCGCGGAGAGGCTTGGTGTGGCATATACCACAGCCCAACGAACCATCGACCGGCTGGAATCTGTCGGGCTCGTCGCCCAAGTGGGTGACGGGAGACGCAATCGCGTGTATTGCGCAGAACAGATGCTTGATGTATGGGAGGCTCCCGCTCGCCTCGACAGCTAGAGGCGTCAAACGCACCTCGGCTTTGCTGTGCAGACTCTGGGTCGATTACGCGGCAGACCCTGCAGTACAACTATCCATCGAAAAGTTCGTAGTGCATCACCCCTTGGCCCACCTTAAAAATACAACGTATCTGTAATTCTTTGTTTGCAAGGGGTTTGAGCATTCCTTGCATCGTTCCCGATCCGTTTCCTGCCGGCGCAATCGGTCTGTTCCGTAACCCTTCGTTCTCAGGAAGGAAGTCGATCCTCCGCTCTGGCGACAGTACCAGCTAGATCGACGAGACTACGATGCGCGGAACGCCTTCTGTCGCGGTAGACGACGGTATCCGTTGACTGCGTACGGGAAGCTGAACAGCTACGCTCTGTTTGCCGAGACGTTTCTGCGTCTGGTATCCCCCACGGGACGCGCCGGCCTGAT
>DAOUKB010000060.1:0-123682 GCA_034421855.1 Anaerolineales bacterium | reverse complement strand
CTCGGATCTCGATCGACTATTTTTATGGCGGCCTGGGTTTCCCGGATCGAATAGGTGTGGGGGTAAATTCTGTCTGCGCGACAGCCTGGATACCCCGGGGGTACGCCGGTCCTGCTTTGGCGGTTTGTGCGCGCCTGTACCGGAGGCAGAAGCCTCAAATTTTTTATCGAACAAGAATCCCTCTTTATTGCAAATATATGTTTGTATGAACTATAGTTGGCTTGGTACGGATGCAATCGGTATCCGAGAAAGAATAAGAGGTGAGACCGATGCCAACTGTTGCGCGACATTCGTTTGGAAGATATTGTTGGGTGGATTTGGGCACTACTGATCCGGAAGCAGCGCGTCGGTTCTATGGCGATCTGATGGGCTGGGAATTTGACGATCGGTTCGAAGCAGGCAACCTCGTCTATACCATGATTCTGCTCGATGGTCGGCGTGTGGCCTGCATGTGGCAGTTGCATCCGCCGCAACTCGAAGCCGGTGTGCCGCCGACTTGGAACTCCTATGTCTGCGTGGAAGACGCATGGGCAACGGCCCGGAAGTGCGAGTCGCTGGGGGCCCGGATCCTGGCGGGGCCCGTAGATATTTTTGATTTCGGCACACTGGCCACGTTGACCGATCCCAATGGCGCTGTATTCTGGCTATGGCAGCCGAAGGCCCATACGGGATTCCAGGTGATGATGGAACCTAGCTCCTACCTCTGGGTTGAACTGTACGCGCACAAGCCGACCGAAGACGCCGAATTTTACAAGGCGGCCTTCGACTGGAGCTTGGACGCGGATTCGAATCCCGACAATCCCGGTTATTACCTGTTCAGCCAGGAGACCCGGGAAGACAGCGCCGAGTGGGAACGGCGTGTAGCCGGCATCCTACAGATCCGGCCCGAGATGGGACCGGTGCCGCCACACTGGAACGTGTACTTCCAAGTCGCAGACGTAGATGCGGCTTTGCAAAAGGCCCTGGATCTAGGCGGAGAACAGTTGCACCCCATGGTGGAGATTCCCAGGGGGGGACGACTGGTCGGTATCAAGGATCCTCAGGGAGCCGTATTTACCGTCATGCAAATGGCGCATATGCCCACCTAGCCAGCCGGATCGAGTTCGGACGCGGTGTTCCGTCGGAACGTTGCTTGTGGGATTCTGGGGCCAAGGTCGCTCGAAGCCGGGACCGATCTCGGCTTGCAACGGTACGTACTAGTCTGACGGAGTGCCGGCAGCGCAGGTGATAATGGAGGCCATAGCCATACCGCCAGCCTCCGGTATGGCTATGGTCATGGAGCCCTAGGGAGCCCTCTTCTCTGTGGCCGCCCAAGGCGCGTATCGGCGGGGTGATCGAGATCTTGCCGGGGTAGGACGCGGCGCAGCCGAATTGGCGCGTGTACTGCTCCGTGGAGAGCATAGCCCGAGTCGTCGAGGCCCGTCCTGACGCTGGGGAATGTGGCTTTGCCTGAAGCCATGGACCTGCCTCGTCGCGTTGCAGGATCCTCGAACGGGACGGGGTCTTTGCCCTTATGGAGACGAAGCGATAATTTCGGCTCGGCTGTGTAATCCGGTCGATTCTGCAGGGCGCAGGCGGCGCATCCGCCTGGGAACATAGGCAAGAGGCCATTCCTCGAGGAATGGCCTCTTGTCGATATTGACCCCGCAGGGCAATTCCCGACCCTTCTGCAGAAGGGCGGTTTTTTTGCCATAATGCCAAAAGACACGGATACCCCCGTATTGGGTCTTCTGCATGGTACATCTCCTTCGCTACATCCTTATGCAACCTCGATTTTCCTTTTTGACATTGACCTTGACGGTTGTCGCGGTTCTCCTGGCGACAGCAGCGTCGGCAGGATGCACGACGGTCGCTGCGAGCGCCCCTGTGGCGGAAGCAGCGGCAGCAACCGACGTCACGGTGCCGACGCCCACCCGGCAGGCAGAGGCGGTCGCGCCGCAACCCGAAGAAGAAGCCGAACCCGCGCCGCACACGGACGGCGACAATCCGGAAGAAACTGAGGACTCGGGCGGTGGCCTCGATCCTCGCGCTTCCGTGACCGCGACCCGGTTGAATGTGCGCAGCGGGCCTGGCATCACGTACTTGGTGTTGGGTAAGCTGCAGTATTCCGACGAAGTGCAGGTGTTGGGACCCAACTCAGACCGCACCTGGTACCGGATCTGTTGTCTGTCGGACGGCGCTACCGAAGGGTGGGTGTCTGGAGCGTACCTGACTTTTGCCGCCGAAGCCCCGGCCCTACAGCCCCCATCCAGCGATATTCCTTTTGCGCCTGAGGCCTTGGATTTGACCGATGCCAATATCCCGGATGTCCACACGCTGTGGGACATGACGGTGAACATGGCCTTTGACCATCTGCCGACCATCCGATTTTCCTATCCGCCGCAGGACAACCTCAATCCTCTGACCGGTCTGCCCGTATCCGCAGCGCGTCTGGACCAGCGGGCCGTGGCGGTCTGCATTCCTTCCGATCGGCAGGCCCGACCGCAGTCCGGCCTGTCCCAGGCCGACGTGGTGTACGAATACCTGGTGGACGGGGATCGGGCGACCCGGATGACCGGCATTTTTTGGGGGGAGGACGTACCCCTGATTGGACCGATCCGTTCAGCCCGTCTCATCAACTTCTATCTCGGTCATATGTACAATGCCGGCACCATGTGTTCCGGGGCCAGCGATCACATTCGCCGGCTTTTACGCGATATGGCGGACTTTCCCTACTTCGACATCGACCTCGACAACAGCCATGGCCTCTTGCCGTACTCGTTTTTGGTCGGCAATGGACTGACCCGTTTCCACACCAGTACGGCCGGCTTTCGCAGCTGGCTGGAAGACACCGCCCGGGAACAACCCATGGACTTGCAGGGCTTCGAGTTCGGAGAGCCGCCGGCAGGCGGGATGCCCGTTTCCCGTGTACGCATTCCCTATCCAGCCGCGACCCAGGCCACCGTAGACTTCCGATACTACCCCGACGCGGGACAATACTTGCGGTTCGTGGCCGACGAGCCGCATGTCGATCGGAATGGCCAGTATCAGATTGCGCCCCAGAACGTCATCGTGCAGTATGTACCCCATGCCTCTACCTTTCTGATAGAGGACGCCTTGGGCAGCCGCAGCCTGGACCATGACATATTCGGGTCCGGGCCCGTCTACGTTTTTCGCAACGGCCTGATGTACGAGGGCACCTGGCATACCGGGGCTCTGGGCCAACTGGTGAAGTTTCGTACGGCGGACGGCAGAATCATTCCCCTGAAGCCGGGCCGCTCCTGGATCGCGTTGGTTCCCGACAACTACCAGTTGACTCTCGAGTAGCGGTCCGGGTCAGTCGGCAGGGGTATCGAAGAGCGGCGACTGGTCGGCGTGGGTCCGAGGGGGAGGCAGGACTCCCATGTGCTTATAGGCCAGCGCGGTCGCCACACGTCCGCTGGGAGTGCGCTTCAGAAATCCCAATTGCAGCAGGTACGGTTCCACCACGTCCATGACCGTATCCGTGTCCTCGCTGATGCTGGCAGCCAACGTTTCCAGGCCCACTGGACCGCCCCCGAATTTATGGACGACGCAGTCGATAAGACGGCGGTCCATGTCGTCCAGTCCCAGGAAATCGATGTCCAACAGACTCAGGCCCTGGTAGGCGACCTCCATGTCGATTTTGCCCGCCGCCCTGACTTGGGCGAAGTCGCGCAGGCGCCTGAGCATACGCAGCGCTACCCGGGGCGTGCCGCGGGCGCGGCGCGCGATTTCCTGGGCGGCCGCCTGTTCGATGTCGATATTCAGTTCCCGACCGGCCCTTTGCACGATCTTCTGCAGCGCGCGCCGATCGTAGAAATGAAAGCGATCCACAATGCCGAAACGCGCGCGCAGGGGTTCGGTGATCAAGGCCAAGCGGGTCGTGGCCCCGATCACGGTGAATTGGGGCAGCGGCAGTCTGACCGTGCGCGCGGCCGGGCCGGCCCCTATCACCAAATCCAGTTGAAAATCCTCCATCGCCGGATACAGAATTTCCTCGATGACGGGGCGCAGGCGATGGATTTCGTCGATGAAGAGTACGTCGGCGCGTTTCAAATTGGTCAATATGGCGGCCAGATCGCCCTGCCGTTCGATAGCCGGTCCTGAGGTGATCTTGAGCTCGGCCCCCATCTCGTACGCCAGAATGTGGCTGAGCGTGGTCTTGCCCAGACCGGGGGGACCGTAGAGGAGTACGTGGTCCAGGGGATCTCGGCGCAGACGGGCGGCTTCCACCAGAATGGACATCTTGGTCCGCAACGCGTCTTGACCGATCAGCTCGTCCAGCCCGCGGGGGCGCAGGGCAGGGTTCCGCGTCCTTTCATGGGCCTGTTTGTGGCCCGACACCATCCGTTCCGGCTTGGCTTCTTGGTTCGTGGTTACCTTGCTGCTCTTCTTGGCCACCGGAAGGTCCTGTTCACGGCTACTGCCAGCTGCGGATGAATTCGGCGGCGGGGCCGACCCTCAGGTTCTCCCAGGGCAAGGGGGGAGTCAGATCGGAGCGCCCAAAGTGACCGTATGAGGCTGTCGGTCGATAAATGGGACGCCAGAGGTCCAACGCCTGGATGATGCCGCGGGGAGAGAGGTCGAAGCATTCCTCCACCCGTTGCCGTACGCGGGCCAGCTCGACCTCGCGGCACCCGGTCCCGAAGTCTTCCACGTAGAGACTGACGGGTTGGTCGTGCCCAATGGCATAGGCCAACTGAACTTCACAACGGGTCGCCAGACCGGCAGCGACAATGCACTTCGCCACCAGCCGGGCCATATAACACGCGCTGCGATCCACCTTGGTGGGGTCCTTGCCGCTGAAGGAGCCTCCCCCGTGGCGGCCCATGCCTCCATAGGTGTCCACTATAATCTTGCGGCCGGTCAACCCCGCATCCGCTTCGGGCCCTCCGATGCTGAAGGCGCCGGAAGGATTGATGTGGTGGCGCAAATCGACGGACGGCACATCCGTCTTTTGCAATACCGGGGCCACTACCTGCTCCAGAATCGTGTCTTCGATTTCCTGATGCGAAATGTCGTCCCTATGCTGGGCGCTGACTACCACGGTGTGGATGCGGACGGCACGCCCTTGCTTGTATTCTACGGTGACCTGGGCCTTGCCGTCCGGCAGCAGCCAGTCGATCTCCCCCGACTTGCGGCGCTGACTCAGGGTTCTGGTCAACAGATGCGCCAGATGAATGGGCAGCGGCATCAGCGACGGAGTTTCCCGGCACGCGAACCCGAACATCATGCCCTGGTCGCCCGCTCCCCCGTCGCGGACCCCCTCGTCAATCTCCTTGCTCTGCTTCGAAATGTGTTCATGCAGGCAATAGCGGCCAGGGCCAAAGACCGCCTCGGCCGGGTACTGGATTGTTTCCAACACCCCGTCCACGACGCCGGCGTAGTCGATCTCGCAGTCCGAGGTGATTTCACCCAGCAGAAAGACGTCGTTGGACTTGACCGCCGTCTCGCAGGCCACCCGCGGTTTCGGTTCCGCCGCCAGGTGGGCGTCGAGCACGGCATCGCTGATCTGGTCGCAGATCTTGTCGGGATGGCCTGCGGTGACCGATTCGCTGGTGAAAAGCATACTGTCTGCCGGGGAGAAAGAGTTGCGCATGGGCTTTGCACCGTGTTGTTCCTTACGTCGAAAAATCAGGTTCCGAGAGACCAACTCTGTAGATAGTCGGTTTGGGTGGTCGTCAAATTGTCGATCTGCACACCCAGGGCTTCCAATTTTAGACGGGCAATTTGCTCGTCGATTTCACGGGTGAGCCGATAGACGTCCGGTTTCATTTCCGGGCCGTGACGCACCATGTGCAGAGCGGCCAGAGCCTGATTGGCGAAGCTCATATCCATGACTGCAGAGGGATGACCTTCGGCTGCGGCCAAGTTGACCAATCGACCCTCGCCGACCACATAGAGGCGACGGCCGTCCTCCAGATGGTACTCGTCCAGATTGTCTCGGATCCGTTTTATCTGGCTGCTCATGGCGGTCAGAGCTTCCAGATTGATCTCGACGTCGAAGTGTCCGCTGTTGGCCATCACGGCTCCGTCCCGCATGACGGCGAAATGCTGTTCGTCCAGCACGTGACAACAGCCGGTCGCGCTGCAGAAGATTTCGCCCACGGCGGCGGCTTCCGCCATGGGCATGACCTGATACCCGTCCATCACGGCTTCCAGGGCTCGCACAGGTTCCACTTCGGTCACGATCACGTGGGCGCCGTGGCCACGGGCTCGCTGAGCTACCCCACGACTGCACCAGCCGTAACCAGCCACCACGAAACAGCGGCCTGCCAGCAGCAAGTTGGTGGCCCGAATAAGCCCGTCCAAGGTGCTCTGCCCCGTGCCGTAGCGATTGTCGAAGAGATATTTGGTCCGGGCATCGTTGACGGCCATCACCGGATACTGGAGAGCCCCTTCGCGGGCCATGGCTTTGAGGCGCACGACGCCGGTGGTGGTCTCCTCGGTGCCGCCGTATACGTCGTCCAACAAATGATCCGCTTCCGTGTGCAGCAGGGCCAGGAGATCCATGCCGTCGTCCATGGTGAGATGCGGCTTGATATCCAGGGCGGCCCGCAGATGCCGATGATAGGTCTCCGCGGATTCGCCGCGGATGGCGAAGACGGGTACTTCGTACCGGGACAGTAGGGCCGCAGCCACGTCGTCCTGCGTACTCAGCGGGTTGCTGGCGCACAACGCCAGCTCGGCGCCCCCGGCCTGCAACACGCGGACAAGGTGGGCCGTTTCGGTCGTGACGTGCATGCAAGCCGCCAGTCGAATTCCCTGCAAGGGCAGGTCTTTGGCAAAGCGCCGTTCCAAGGCATCCAGGACCGGCATTTCTCTTTGGGCCCAGGCCATGCGCCGGAGACCCTTTTCCGCCAGATCGATGTTGGCAATGTCGTACTCGATGGTGGCTTCCTCCCCGGGTGGCTAAGGCGAGTGTGCGCGCTGAGATCCAGGTTGCAGACAGATAGTCTATTAGTCTATGTCACTATGGCGTTTGGATGTATAGCACAAGTGGGTACGAAGCGAGTTGTGGGCGGGTTGGAGGGCACAATCCACGACGCGGCGGGTCGTCGAGGTCGAATCCGAAAAGCCCGAACGTGAATTTCACCTCTGAGTCGCAGAGGCATCGGCTTGCCGGCTTGGATTGGCGCCGCCGGCTCCGGCCTCCCGCGCTCGCGCCTTGGCGGATTTCAGCGACTGGATGAAGGGCGGATAGCAGATGCCGTTTTCCGTCACGATGCCGGTGAGGTAGCGATGGGGCGTGACGTCGAAGGCCGGATTGTACACCGGTACGTCGACAGGAGCCACGACCGTGTCGCCGATATGGGTGACTTCCGCGGCCTCTCTTTCCTCAATGGGAATGTCGTCGCCGGTGGCCTTGGCCAAGTCCACCGTGCTGGTAGGAGCTACGCAGTAGACCGGAATGCCATGGGCCTGGGCCAGTACCGCCACGTTGTAGGTGCCTATCTTGTTGGCCACGTCGCCGTTGGCCGCTACCCGATCCGCTCCAAACAATACAACGTCGACTTTGCCGCTGCGCATCAGGGAGCCCGCCACGTTGTCGGCTACGAGATGCATCGGCACCTCGGCCCGCATCAATTCCCAGGCCGTGAGCCGGGCGCCCTGCAACCGCGGCCGCGTCTCGTTGACCCAGACATGCACGTTTTTGCCCTGCTCTTGGCAGGCGTACACCACCCCCAAAGCGGTACCGAAGTCTACAGTCGCCAGCGAACCCGTATTGCAGTGGTGCATGAGATTGGCCCCGTCCGGAACGACGGAAGCGCCGTGGCGCCCCATGCGCCGGTTGATCTCCACGTCTTCACGTAAGAGTTCTTGGGCCTTGTCCAAAACCCAGACGCGCAGTGTTCTCGTGTCTAGGGCGGCTGGGGCCTGCTCCACGTCTCGCAGCATGCGGGCAGTCGCCCAGGCCAGGTTCACGGCTGTGGGCCGCGCGGCGTCGAGAGCGCGTTTGGCCTGTCTCATGTCGACCAGCAGATCTGCGCGGCATTGCGCAGTACTTTGGCACGCCGCCAGGACCATACCCAAGGCCGCTGCGGCTCCGATGGCGGGCGCGCCGCGTACGTACATCTGACTGATGGCCTGTACCACTTCGGTCAAGGTCCGCAGTTCGACGACGACGAATTTTGCAGGCAATAGTCTCTGGTCGATCATCTTGACGACGCCGTCTTGCCAATAGACAGTACTCATTGCAGTGGAGTCCCGATGGGTTCAATGGGCCAAGTCCGGCTCCGCCAGAGCCAAGATTGCGTTCAACTCCTCCAGATCTTGCTCCTCCAAGACGGCTCCGGGCATGCGGCTGCAGGTCGTGCTGAAGACCCCGCGCCGATACAGAATCTCCTTGTAGGCGGCCACGCCGTGCAATCTTTCGAAGGCCACGACCGGCAGTATCTGGTTGTACAGGACCCGTGCCCCCGCATAGTCCCCCGCTTCCAGCCGCCGCCACAACAACACGTGTTGCGCCGCGAGCTGACTGGCCGGCATATTGCCGCAGGCGCCGCGGCGGAACTCGTCCATGATGTAGAGTCCGCCTTGACCGCCGAAGACGCCGTGGCAGGTACTGCCTGCGGCGGCCAGCACGGCGGAAATCTGTCGGGGTTCCGGAAACGTCTCCTCTTTGACATATTGGACCCACTCCAGCTCTCGGCACATACGGCTTACCAATTCCACGGACATGGGCGTACCTACCGGTCCCATATAATTTTGGATTGTGATGGGCTTGGTCACCTGGTCGTTGAGGTGGGCGTAGTAGCGGTAACAGCCTTCTGCATCGGGATGGAGAAGGTAGGGAGGCATGGCCATGACGCCGTCGGCGCCTTGCTCGAGGGCCCAGGCAGAGAAGTCTCCCGCCACCTTGGCGCTGAGACCGGAAGTGGCAGCCACAAAGGGCACGCGGCCCGCACAGGCGTCTGCCACGATCCGGATCCAATGGCCTTTTTCCGCGTCCGACATGGTGCCGAATTCGCTGGCGTTGGCGGGCCCGACCACGCCGTGTACGCCCGCCTCTATACAGTAATCCACCTGGCGGCGCAGACTTTCTACGTCCAGACTGGAATCCTTCCGGAAAGCCGTGACCAAGATGACGAAAATGCCTCGCCATGGCGTGTCGCTACGCGTGGGGTCGGTCTTGACCATAGCTGCGTCCGCCTTAGCGGGAACGATTGCCTTCTGCGGCATCGGACCACAGCAACGTGACGGATCCGACTGGGCTTTCTTCGTCAGGCGCGGTCATGCAGCGGCCCTGTGTGGAGCGTCCTGACTGGGGGATGCTTTGCACGTCCAAAACCCAGGAAGTTCGGGCCGTATTCAGAGCCGCCTTGGCATCGGCTTGGTCCCGGCCGATAGTCAAGGCGCCGGCCAAGGCCCCTGTGCCGGGATTGAGCTTGTGCCCAATCACCCCTTTCCCCGTACGCGTCGTCAGAGAGAATTCCGCAATGGGGGTGCGTTTGGCAAATCCCCGGCGGGTAACCGACAACACCGTGCTGTCGGACTGCGCCAGCGACGCGGCGACCATGCAGTCGTCGGCCCCTACCCGCATGCTGCGGACGCCGGCGGCGTTGAAGCTCGTCACCCGCACGTCTGCCTCGCGGAAACGCAGCGCCCGGCCTTGCGCGGTAAAGAGCATCATTTCCTGTTCATCGTCGGAAAGCAGGACCCAACCCAACCGATCTCCCGGCTTGAGTTTGATCACTCGGATTTCTTCGCCGGGGGCTTCGATCAGCATGTTGATATGGATCCGTTTGATCATGCCCTGCCGCGTGATCAAGCAAATATGGCCGGTTTCGGCCCGGCGGGAGTCCGGTGGCAGCGGGAGCGCCGCCACCAGCGCGTCGCGGCGCGTGAAGGCCGTGTATTCCCCCACATGCTTGGGGGAACCCGCATCCGGGAAACGGAAAATCTGGACTCGCTGGCAAATGCCGTCTTGACTGAAGAGATACAAAACGTCCCGCGTATTGGCCGTGACCGCGGTCAGACTGCCGTTTCTTCCGATCTCCTTGAAGCGTCCCGCCCGCATGCCCCGGTAGGCATATCGCTTGACGGTGCCCTTTTGACCCACCGAGACCCAGACGGTCTGATCCGGAGCCAAATCCTCTGCGGTCAAGTTCTGCACCGGCTGGTCCAAGATGCGGGTGCGTCGCTCGTCGGTCAGGGCTTGCTTGACCTGCGCCAGTTCCTCCTTGACGATGGTCCGCAACAATTCATCCGTGGCCAGCACCTCTTGGAGGCGCCGGATTGCGCGCGTGAGCTCTCGAAATTCTTTCCGCAGTTGGCGAATCTCCATACCTACGAGCTGGTGCAGGGGCATGGCCAGCACGGCTTGGACCTGTGCCGCAGTGAAAGCAAACTGATTTTGCAGCCGGGTCCGGGCTTCCTGCGGCCGGCGACTCTGCCGAATGGTCTGAATGACTTGATCGATGACGTCCAAGGCCTTCAGCAACCCTTCCACAATATGAATACGGGCTTGGGCAGCCTGCAGCTCGAATTCCGAACGGCGCCGTATCACTTCTTGACGGTGCTTGAGGAACTCCATGAGGAGTTCCCGCAACGAGATGCGACGGGGCACGCCGTCCACCAAGGCCACCAAGGACAGGCCGAAGTGTTGGCGCAGCGGTGTCAGCCTGAACAGCTGCTGGAGGACCTCCGGCGTATTGGCGGCTCGGTTCAGTTCGATGCAGATCCTCATGCCGGCCCGGTCGCTTTCGTCCCGCACGTCCACTATGCCCTCCACCTGGTTGCGGTTGACGACATAGACGATGCGTTCAATCAAATGCGACTTGTTGGTCTGATAAGGCAGCTCGGACACCACAATGCGGCTACGGCCCATTCCGGCCTCTTCCGAATGCACCTTGGCTTGGACCGTGACGCTGCCGCGCCCGCTGGCATAGGCGGGCAGCAGCCTGTCCGTGAGTTTCTCGCTCTTGTTGGGCTGATGATAACGATACAGCAGCCCGCCCGTAGGGAAATCCGGACCCTTGATGTACTCCAGCAGCTCGCGGGTATCGATGTGCTCCACGCGCTCGTAGTTGTCCAGCATAAAGCCCAGGGCATCACAGACTTCGCCGACGTTGTGAGGGGGAATCTGGGTGGCCATGCCCACGGCGATGCCGTTGGCTCCGTTCACCAGCAAATTGGGGAGGACCGTGGGGAGGACCACAGGCTCTTTGAGCGTGTCGTCGAAGTTGGCCCGCCACGCGACCGTGTCTTTGCCCAAATCCGGTACCATGAGCTCCGCGACCGGAGCGAGACGCACTTCCGTATACCGCATGGCTGCCGGATTGTCGCCGTCCATGCTGCCCAGATTGCCTTGGCCGTCCACCAGAGGATAGCGGAGGCTGAAAGACTGGGCCAAACGCACCATGGCGTCGTACACGGACTGATCGCTGTGCGGATGGTACTTGCCCAACACTTCCCCCACGACGCGGGCGCTCTTTTTGTGCGGTACGTGGCTGTAGAGCCGCAGGTCCTGGTACATGGCGTAGAGAATGCGCCGATGTACCGGCTTCAGGCCGTCCCGGACGTCCGGCAAGGCGCGGCTGACCAGGACGCTCATGGCGTAATCCCGATACGCCACCTCCATCTCTTGGGTCAGCTGGGCTTCTTCCAGGTTTCCGGCCGGACCGGGCTGGGCGCTCATGGCGTCGGTTCAAGCTGTTCCGTGCGACGCAGGGCCACGATCTGGTCTCGCAACACCGCGGCCTTTTCGAATTCCAGTCGGCGCGCGGCTTCCTTCATTTCGGTCTGCAGCTCCCTGATCATGGTCGCAATATGGTCGGGATTCAGTGATTCCAAACTGGGCGTCTCGTCCTCCGTATCTTCCGTGGCAGCATCCCGGGCCATGGACCGGACCCGATCGGACAGATCGCGGATTTCCTTGGAAATGGAGGCGGGTTCTATGTGATGGGCGGTATTGAACGCTTCCTGCAGTCCGCGCCGGCGCTGCGTTTCGTCCAAGGCGCGGCGCATGGCCTCCGTGATCTTGTCCGCATACAGAATGGCCTTGCCTTCCACATGGCGGGCCGCGCGGCCTATGTTCTGGATGAGCGCACTCTCGCTGCGCAAGAAGCCTTGCTTGTCCGCGTCCAGAATGGCCACCAGCGTGACTTCCGGCAGATCCAAGCCTTCCCGCAGCAAGTTGATGCCTACGACCACGTCATATACGCCCAAACGCAGATCCCGTAGGATCTCCACTCTTTCCAGAGTTTCCACTTCGCTGTGCAGATAATGCACCCGGAACTCCAGCTCTTGCAGATATTCCGACAGGTCTTCCGACATGCGTTTGGTCAGGGTGGTGACCAAGGTGCGTTGTCCGCGCCCGATACGGAGGCGAATTTCACGCACGAGATCCTCGATCTGTCCGGTAGTCGGCCGTACGTCCACCAGCGGGTCCAGCAGGCCGGTGGGCCGGATGATCTGCTCTACGGTCTGCGCGGAATGCTCCAATTCGTAAGGGCCCGGCGTGGCGCTCACGAAGATGGCCTGGTCGATGCGTTCCGTGATCTCCGCAAAGTTCAGAGGCCGGTTGTCTCGGGCCGAAGGCAGCCGGAAACCGAAATCCACCAACGTCTGCTTGCGGGACAGATCTCCCCGGTACATGGCCCGCAGCTGGGGCAGGGTCATGTGGCTCTCGTCCACGATCAGGAGCCAGGAGGCCGGAAAATAATCCACCAGGGTCCAGGGCGGGGAGCCCGCTTCGCGTTGGTCCAGATGTCGGCTGTAGTTTTCGATGCCGTTGCAGTATCCGATCTCGCGCAGCATCTCCAGGTCGTATTCGGTGCGTTGCCGGATGCGTTGCGCTTCCAGCCATTTGTCGCGTTGCCGCAATTCCTGTTCGAATTCCGTCAGTTCGGCGGTAATGGTGTCGAGCGACGCCTGCAGTTTTTCGTCGGAGGTAACGAAATGTTTGGCGGGGTAAACTGTCAGTTCTTCAAGTTCCCCCAAGACTTCTCCGGTCAGCAGATCGAACCGTACGATGCGCTCGATCTCGTCGCCGAAGAAGCTGACCCGATAGCCGGCTTCTTCATGAGCCGGATGGATCTCCAGCACGTCCCCGCGCACCCTGAACCGGCCGCGTTCCAACGTGCTGTCGTTCCGCAGGTAGTAGATGCTGACCAGATGCCGCAGAACGGTCTGTCTACGTCGCTGTTCACCCACTTGCAGCGTAAAGACGGCAAAGCCGTAGTCTTCCGGGTTGCCCAATCCATAAATACAGGAGACCGAGGAGACGATTACCACGTCGGTGCGGGCAAAGAGAGCGCTGGTGGCCGCCAGCCGCAGTCGTTCAATATCGTCGTTGACTTGGGCGTCCTTCTCGATGAAGGTGTCCGACTGCGGGATGTAGGCTTCGGGCTGGTAATAGTCGTAATAGCTTACGAAATACTCGACCGCGTTGTGCGGCAGGAACTCCTTCAGCTCGCTGTACAGTTGCGCCGCCAACGTCTTGTTGTGAGCCAGCACCAGAGTGGGCTTCTGGACCCGTTCTATGACGTTCGCGACGGTGAAGGTCTTGCCCGATCCAGTCACGCCCAAGAGCGTCTGGTACTTCAGACCGGCCTGCAGGCCGGCCGCCAGGGCATCTATGGCGGCCGGCTGGTCCCCGCGGGGCTGAAAGTCGCTGACCACCTCGATTCTGCGGTTCTGGGCAGGCATCGTTATAAAAAGAAAATATATGCTCAATTACAATTGTAGCATGTCGGCCGCTCTGCTGCCGAGCACCCTACTATACTGCAACGATCGCAGCGGGACTTTGTGTCGTGAACCGCGTTGCGGCAAGACACGGCTTGTACCTATGGCCGCATACGCGCCGCCGAGGCGATCCCGCGGGAGTGGCCGACCGCTCCCCGAGGACACGCGCCGGGGCGTAGTCCGACTTCCGCTTCTGCGTTGCCGGGCCCGGATGGGGGCGCAGAATGGCCGCGATCCGTCAGCGAGGCAGGACCGGATCCGAATCTGGTGCAGTGTCCTCGTCTACAGTGTCCCGTGAGATCCTGTAAAGCAAGTACGTCGGGGATCCTGTGCATTCTCCCTTGCAAGGTCGGTGTCTCAGAGGTGGCAGCCCTTTGGGTCCATCCCTGTGCAGTACGGACGGGCCCCAGGGCCTGCTCCGACTTGCGGCCTGACCATAGCGTACAATTAAGTATGCCAGACCGGCCCACCAGACACGGGCCGGGAAATTTTGCCGAGACGATGTGCCCATGGCAAGACTGATGATTGAGGCCGCAACGGACGCGTGGTCGGCTCCGGAGCACGGAACCCAGGCCCCTCCCCGGAAAGCGCACGAATTTATCACCGAAGACCCTTATCTCGTCGAGGAGGATGTACGTTTGTCGCAGGCCGAAAACCACTTGGACACACTGGCACACATTTGGACGCAGATGGGGCAGTATTTGCAGGAAAAAAAATTGGACTATCGTTTAACCTCGGACTTGGAGTTCAATGCTATCCCCGCAGCGTACTTGGAAGGGACGGGGTACCGGTGGAAAGTGGCCTTTGATATCGGCTTGTGGGCCTCGCCCCCTGCTCCCAAACGCCTGCCTCACCGCAATCTCGGTTCCATTTCCTGGCCCGAGTGGGGCGCGCCGCGTCTGGTCCTCGAAGTGCTTTCGGAACAGACAGAACAGGTGGACCGACGGGAAAAGCGGCAGATCTGCCGCCGGATGGGCGTGTATGAATTCTGGCTGTTTGATCCCCGGAAGGAGACGCGGGCCCTAGAGGGTTGGAGGCTTGACGATGCAAGCCTGTACCAGCCCATAGCGGTCCATGGGGAGAGCGAACTGGACAGCGAAGTCCTGGAGACCCGTCTGCGAGGCCATAATCACAAACTGGAGTGGTGGGACCGGGATCTCAACGACTGGTATTCGGCTGAGAAACAGAGTCACGCGGAAGGACGTGCGGAGGGTCACGCGGAAGGGCGTGCGGAGGGCTACGTGGAAGGTCAGGCGAAGGCGCGCGCCGCTACTCTCATAGATTCCCTCATGAGCGTGGCTCGCTTCTATCTTGACGCAGAACGCTTGGACCCTTGTTTGGAAGCGCTGAAGAAATGTGCGTGGGAGGACTTGCCTAGTGTCGAAACATTCATGCAAGCCGTTACATCTGCGCAGGTGCCCGCCGCCGCGGCCGAGGCGGTCTTGCTTGGCTCCCATGACGAGCGTCCGGAACAGCAGTGCCCCGAAGCGCCGGATACATCCTAATACTGCGCCCCTATGGTTTTGACAGACAGTCGCTCCCATTGGATCAAGGCCGAGGCAGGCTCCGTCGCTCCTGCAAAGGGAAGGAGCGGAGAGACAATTGCGGAACCTGTGGATCGTCATATCGTAGACCCAATACCGATGCCGTCTTGTGCTGTAGAGCTATGAGCTCGGCCGCGGCCTTGGATCCCTAGTCCATTCGGGGCGTATCTCGCTGCCGCGATTGTGTCCTGCGCTAGCTCTCCTAAGTTCCGCGTCGGCTTCGAGACCATGCCGGCATTGAGTCGGGATCGGCGGAAGCAAGAGGGTCTCTCGTGTCCCCATCGGGAAACCTTGCATTGGGCACCGAGCGGCGCTATTGGGATCAAGGACAGCCGACATGGCCCTGTCTACGGTAGGTTGGTGCCAAAAATGCGACGACCAGCAGCGGTAACTCCAGTGTGCCGGCATTCGGTACCAGCATATATCCAGAGCCGCGGGCTCCCTGCGTATTCGGATCGGATATCGGTCTCGGCACAGACTCGGGCCGGCCGAGGCCGAATCAGGATTTTGAGCCAACTGCCCCGTCCGACCGGTTCTCTACCGGAAGACGAGCCGTACCGTGTATTTGCATGGTCCGAATATATGAAGTCCCGTCGAATTTGCGAGGGTCGAGGGTACACTGACAAGAGGCTCCGCATTCGCACCGACCGCTCAAGAGGAACGCAAGGACTGGACATAATCAAGCGCGGGGCGATTTTTCCCAAGCCGCACCGAGTCCGCGGGCCCGGATCGATTACTTCATGTTCAAGTTGAAAGAAACCTTACAGAAAAGGCAAACGGACCCGCGCTATCAGACCATCGCGGGGATCGGGGCCGTAGTTTTTTTGCTGCTGCTGGTGGCTTTGGTATCCGAGTTGCGCCTCGGACCCGGCGAAGAGACCGGCTTGGGCGCCCTCTTGACAAGCACTTTCGGGCAGCAAGGAGCAACTCCCTGGAGCCAAGATCCGGAGCTCGTCAGTACCGCGTTGCCCAATTTCATACTGCCTTTGTTCTGGGGCGGGCTGCTGCTGACCGTGCTGTACGCCGTAGTTTCGCCCCAGTATCGCAAGTCCCTGATCACTGCGGTATTGATTGTCATACTCATTACCTATGCTTTGCTGCGTCTGCAGGATGCGCAGAGCGAGCGGGCCCTAGAGTCCGAGTCCATGCCGCAGCAGGGGGGCCTGCTGGAGTTCGGCGCCGGGAACGAGGTTCCGCCCGAGCCCCCGGCATGGGCCGAAGATCCGCCGCGGTGGCCGGCCTATGTCGCCGGCGGCCTGGCCGCCGCGGTGGCCGGCTGGGGCCTGTTTGTCGGATGGCAGCGGTACGGCCGCCGCGAAGAAGAAGCCGCGGCCCAGATTGTCGGTCATGCGGAAGAGGCCATCGTGGCCTTGGACGCAGGGGAAAACGTAGCCAGCACCATTCAGCGTTGCTATGCCACTATGCTGCAGACTTTCGAACGTCAGCAACGAGTGCGTCGTTCCCAGGGCATGACGCCGCGGGAATTCGAGGCGCAGCTGCAAGGGTTGGGGATGCACAGTCTGCACGTACATGATCTCTCCCAACTCTTTGAACGGACTCGCTTTGGGGAAAAACCCGCCACGGGGCGTGATCGCGAGCTGGCCCGGGACTGCCTGCGCCGTGTCGTAAGCGACCTTGGGGAAATTCGGGAGGCAACCCCGTGATCGGACGGTGGGCCCCCTTGGGGATCCTGATCCTGGTATCGCTGGGAGCCGGCTTCCTGGTCAGGGGGTTTGTCCAAGAGGTTCTGTTGCGGCCTGTGTTCTATACCGCGTGGGTCGGAGAACTCGTCGTTCGCAGCCTGCCCCATGGGATCTTCTGGGGCATCCTGACCCTGATCGCCGCTTTCTTGGCGATGCGCAGCCTCTCGATGACCCGGTCCCGGCGGTCTTCCCGCGCGGTACTGTCCGTCAGCGGCCGCGGCCCCGTCGCGCGGTGGCAGCATTTGTTGCAACGAGGAGAGGCGCCGGGATACGGTCAATGGACGCTGGCCCGCGGCTTGCGCCGCCTGACGCATGAATTGCTGGATCGGGAAGCGACGTTGGAGGAAGAAGATGCGGGTCGGGAAGAGGGACAGCTGAGGGTGGCCCTGCCCCGACGCTTTGAAGCATACTTCACGGCTGAAGTGGAAAGCAGCCGTCCTTGGGCTCGGTATCGGCATTGGCTGCCGGACTTTGTAGCGCCGCGCGCCGGCCCCACAAGTCCGCAAGTGGACCCCCGCGACATAGTCGCCTACTTGGAAGAAGAGACCCACACAAGAGATACAGAGGGATGACCGACGAATTCACCATCTCGGCCGTCAGGGCCAAGTGCCAGGCAATACTGGAAGAAGTATCGTGTGCCGTAGTCGGCAAGGACGATCTGCTGCACAACGTGCTGGTGGCCCTCTTGGCGGATGGACATATCCTGCTCGAGGATTATCCCGGCTTGGCCAAGACCCTGACGGCCCACAGCTTCGCTCAAGTGCTGGGCTTGACTTTCCGGCGCATTCAATTCACCCCCGATCTCTTGCCGGGCGACATCCTCGGCGGTTACATCTTCAACCGCAACAGCGGTGATTTCGAACTGCACAAAGGACCCGTCTTTAGCCAGATCGTGCTGGCGGACGAAATCAACCGGGCCTCTCCCAAGACCCAGTCGGCGCTGCTCGAAGCCATGCAGGAACGGCAAGTGTCTCTGGAAGGGGAAACCATGAAGCTGCCGGAACCTTTCATTGTGATAGCTACGCAAAACCCCATCGAGTATGAAGGCACCTTTCCGCTGCCCGAAGCCCAGTTGGACCGCTTTCTGGTCAAACTGTCGGTAGGGTATCCCGATGCCGAAGACGAGGCCCGTATTCTTTTTGAACGGCAGAAACGCAAGCGGGATGTCGTGTCGTTGCGGTGTCTCACCAGCGCGCCCGAATTGCTGGCCATGCGGCGTGCCTTGGAAGAGATTCACGTCAACGAGGACTTGACCCGCTACATAGTGAGCCTGGTCAACGCCACCCGGGCCGACAACCGGGTGGCTGTCGGCTCCAGCCCGCGCGGCTCCCTGGCGCTGCTCAAGCTGGCCCGCGCGCAGGCCGCCTTGGATGAACGAGATTACGTATTGCCCGACGACATCAAGGACTTCGTCCATGCCAGCCTCGGTCACCGCTTGATCCTGAATCCCGACCTGTGGTTGCGCCGAGGCGCCACGCGCCAGATTCTGAATGCCATCGTGACCGCGGTCCCCGTGCCCCTGCTGTCCAGCGGTTAGACATGCCCTGCCATGCCGCGCATTCTGGTTCCGACGCTGGTTCTCAGCATCACCCTGATCACCGGGCTGGCCGCCGTCAGCGGGCCTGTGCTGTCGCTGGCGGTACCGTTGCTGCTGTTCTTGGCCGCGGCCTTCTATTGGCGGCCCAGGTCTGTCGACGTGGACGTGGACAGGCGTTTGACGTTGGATCGCGTCGGCCACGAAGAAGAAGTGCCTCTCGCCCTTTCCCTTACCGACCGGAGCGGGCGGCTGGAGGACGTATGGGTCTACACGCCTATGCCGGAAGGCCTTCGGTTGACCCAGGGGAGCCAGGAGTTTCTGGCTCCTTTCGAAGAGGGACCCGAAATCCGAGTGCCGCTGGCCGTGCAGGGACCGCGAGGATATTACGTGCTGCCGCCCATGGAACTGGAAGCCCGCGATCCGTTCGGCCTGATCGCGCGCCGCACCACGCGGGAAGCCCCGCAACGGCTCTTCGTGCTGCCGCGAGGCGTGACCACCACGGCGCTGGACATTCGCGCGCGCCGCACCCGCGTCTATCCAGGCCTGATTCCGGCCCGCAAAGGCGGCCCCGGCGTAGAATTCTATGGTGTACGCGAATATCAGTACGGCGACGACTGGAGGTGGCTGAATCACCGGGCCAACGCCCGTCGAGAGGCGGCCCTCTTCGTCAATGAATTTGAGCTGGAGCGGGCGATCGATTCGGGGCTGTTGCTGGATGTACGCGCCGACACCAATCTGCTGGGCGAGAACCAGAGTCTGCTGGAATACAGCATTCAGGCCATAGCCACGCTGGCGGAGACCCTGCTCTCCTATGGGAATCGAGTGGGGCTGTACATCTTCGGGGGCCCTATCAACTGGACGTTTCCGGGTTCCGGCAAGAAACAGTACGAGAAGATTCTGCGGTCTCTGGCGAGCGCGTCCATCGAGACAAACCAGCTCTTTCGGCAGCTCGACCACCTGCCCGTGCGTCTGTTTCCCAGTCGCTGTTTGCTGATTATGGTGAGTCCTTTGCAGTCCGAGGATCTGACCAGCCTGCTGGCGCTCCGCGCCAAAGGCTATCAGCTGATAGTTATCGTCCCGGATCCGATTTCCTTTGAAATGCGGGTCTTGGCCGAAGGTCCGCAGCGGGAACTGGCCCACCGGTTGGCCGTGCTGGAACGTCGGCACCTACTGAACAAACTGGCCCGCGGCGGGGTACAGATTTGTGAATGGGACGTAGCCCAACCGCTGCCGGAAGTGGTGCGGCGTACTTTTAGCTATCCTGTCCGCGGCCGGACCCTGGCCTCGTAGCGTACCTGAACTCTAATGCCGGAAGCCACGCACGCGCCCACACAGCTCCGCGTCCTGCGCGCCCAGGCGGTGCTGGTAGTCACTTGGCAGGACGGCGAGACCAGCTCCTTTCCGCTGTCTTGGCTCCGGCTTCATTGTCCCTGTGCCACCTGCCGTATGTTGCGCGAAGAGAAGCGAGAAACTTCCGATCTGCTGGAACTCAGCGCCAAGCCGCCCCCCAGTGCCGAAGTGAGCGACATTGCCATGGTCGGAGGATACGCTTTCCGCTTTACTTGGCGGGACGGACATAATACCGGCATCTACTCCTTTGCTTGGCTGTACGAACGGAGACACGCCGCCGCCCAGGAGTCTGGATAGGAAAAAGGGGTCCACGCCTGCATTGTGCCCGACCCAAGCGTATGACTCCACGGATCCAACTCCTGCCCTCCATTCTGACCGCCGATTTCGGCCACTTGGACCGGGATATAGCCGCTGCCGAAGCGGCAGGGGTGGACGGCATTCATCTGGATGTGATGGACGGCCGCTTCGTCCCCAATATCACCTTCGGTCCCCGGGTCGTGGCCAGTGTACGGGCTTGCACGGAGCTGTACCTGGACGTACATCTCATGGTGGAAGAACCACTGCGTTACCTGGCCGACTTTGCGTCTGCGGGCGCCGATGGTCTGACGGTGCACGTCGAGGCCTGCCGAGATCCTTATCGAGCGCTCGACGCCATTCGTCGCTTGGGCCGTAAAACCGGGATCGCCTTGAATCCCGGGACGGCCTGCCGCGCGATCGAGGATCTGCTGCCCCTGGCGGACGTAGTATTGATCATGAGCGTCCCCCCAGGATTCGGCGGCGCCCCGTACATCGCCGAGTCGCCGGTCAAGTTGCGCCGGATGCGCGAGCTGCTGACGGCACAAGCCCGCCCGATCCGGTTGGAGGTGGACGGCGGCATCGGCCCGGCCAATCTGCGGGAAGTGGTGCAAGCCGGCGCCGACATGATCGTGGCCGGCAGCAGCATCTACAACGATCGTGCCGCCGTGGCCGCCAACGTAAGCGCGCTGCGCCGAGTTCTGTCGTAAGCGCCGGCCATGTCGTCCGTCCGCAAGAGCGTACGCCTGGGTGTCTTGGGAGCCGTCCTGCTGCTGTCGATTGCCTGGGGGCTGTACCTGTGGCTGCGACCGCCCGCCACATCGCCGGGTCCCGCTGTCGTCACGGCAGCGTCTCCCACGCCGCAGGGAGCCGCGACCGTGGCCACGCCGACGCCCACACCGGCGCCTACGGCAGACGTCGCCGTCCAGGTGCAGCCCACCCCAGAGCCGGCCGCGACCGACGGCCTGTGTCTGGACGGAGTTTGCGCCCTCAATCTGACGCTGCCCAATTTGGGCATTCCCATCCACTTCATCGACGCAAGCCCTGCGTACGACTGGACCGTGCCTTCTGCAGGTTGCCTGTCCGCGTTGGATCTCGTGGTGAGCCGGGAAAAGATGGTCTGGTCGGAGATTACGGTCACGCTGCAGGACGAACTGCGCAATGCCGGTACTCCTGTCGAGTTCCAATATCCGCCGTCTGAAGATCCCTGGCGGGATCCGGCGCCGGATGCGGTCAAGGCGCAATGCACCGTGGCGGCGGCCGACCGATCCCGAGCCGCCTGTCAAGTGCAAGTGCAGTCGACTTCCGCACTGCCCAACCCCAATATCGAGATTGCCCTCGCGGCCGCTTTGCTCGATGGGTTGCGGCGCGTGCATCACGAGGTGTTCGTCGGGAATCTGGAATCCTTTTATCACGCCAACGCGTTGGAGCTCTTTGTCCCGGTCCTGCAAGCTCACGGCGAAGCCTGGCGCTCCCAATGTCTGCAGGTACTCGGCCCGTCGGCGGGGCCCCCATGACGTCGACAGGCCACTCCCGGCGCTGCGGAGGAGCCTGCCCGGTCGGATTCAGCCGGGCCCGGCTGGGCCCCCGAAAACGAGGATGAAGGTGAAGATCAGGGGCGTGGTGAAGAGCAGCGAGTCCAAACGGTCCAACATGCCGCCGTGTCCCCGGAAGATGGTGCCGGTGTCCTTGGCCCCTACATGCCGTTTCCACATGCTGATGGTCAGATCGCCCATTTGGCCGAACAGGGCAATCAGAATGCTCATGGCCAAGCCCAGACCCAGGCTGATAGGCAAAGGCACGAAATACGTTGCGTCGATGGCTACCAAATTGCCGATCCAAGCGCGCCGCATGACGGGCAATTCGGAGAAGCGCAACAGCATTTGCGCCAGCCCGGGTTGATGGGAGGCCCACACCAGCCACAGGCCGCTGAGCGGTCCGACGATCAGGGCCCCCGCCAGCCCTTCCCAGCTCTTCTTGGGGCTGAGCGCCGGCCACAGCTTGTGCGTACCGAAGAGGGAGCCGACGAGGTACGCGCCTACGTCGGACATGAAGTTGCTGATCAACAGGAAGACCAGCCACCAGAAGCCGGCTTCCGTCTGGCGAATGGGGACCAGCAGAGCCAGCGACGATCCGATGTACAAGGCCCCGCCGGCGGTGGACAGCCAGGTCAAAAAGGGCGTCCGGCGCGAAAAGAGGGCTGAGGCCAGCAGGGCCATCATGCCCCAGGTGATGATGACGGCCAGCGGAATCTGCGCCAAGGCTCCGCTGTAGCGGGCTATCAGAATCGCGATCCACAGCATGCCCAATTTGCTGTTGGTGGGGTAACCTCCCGATTCCATCAGATTGAAGTATTCGTGACCGGCAATGATCGCCGACCAGATGACTGCTCCGGCCCAGATGGATTCCCCCATCCACATGAACAGGGCGTACGCGGGTACGGCCAGCGCAACCGTAATGGTGCGGATGCCCAGCGCGGGGATCCGGATGCGCGCCCCTGGCTGCGCGCTCATCAGTTCTTCCGTACTTGGCCGAAACGTCGCTCGCGGCGACTGAATTCCAGCAGGGCTTCTTCCAGCTGGGCCGGGCCGAAGGCGGGCCAGAAGGTGTCCGTCCAGAAGTACTCGGCGTACGCCGCCTGCCACAGCATGAAATTGCTGAGCCTCCGCTCGCCGCCGGTCCGGATGACCATGTCCAGGTCCGGCAGATCCGGCTGGTACAGGTGTTGCCGGAAAGTATCTTCCGTGACTTCGAAGGGCGACAGCTGGGACTGTATGAGTTGACGGGCCACCTGAATGATCTCGTCGCGGCCGCCGTAGTTGAAGGCGACGTTGAGCACGATGCGATCGTTGCCTGCCGTCTGCCGGACTGCCCTGCGGATCTCCTTCTGCAAGCGCGGCGCGATGTCCAAGCGGCCGCTGTGCCGGATCTGGGCCCCCATGCGGTCCAATTCATCCAACCGCCGTCGAATTTCGACTTCCAAGAGGATCAAGAGACCCCTTACCTCCGCGGCCGGCCGATCCCAATTTTCCGTGGAGAAGGCGAAGAGACTCAGGGCGCCGATGCCCGCGGCGGCGCAATACTCCACGATGGGCTTGATGTTTTCCACGCCGGCTCGATGGCCCGCGTCGCGGGGGAGGCCCTGAGCCTGGGCCCAACGCCCATTTCCATCCATGATGATGCCGATGTGGGATGGGACCACCACCAGCTCGGGACTTGGTTCCATGGCAGGAGCCGAGGGCAACGGGAGACGAGACCTAGATAGTCATGATCTCCTCTTCTTTGGCTATAGCCCGTTGGTCGACCTTGCCGACGAATTCTTTGGTGATTTCGTCCACCTGTTTCTGTCCGTCGTACAGATCGTCTTCCGTGATTTCCCCCTCGCTTTGCCACTCTCGCAGATCCGCCACGGAGTCGCGGCGGATATTGCGGATGGCGACGCGGCCCTCTTCGGCCCGGGCCCCGACCACCTTGGTCAAATCGCGACGCCGTTCTTCGGTCAGCGGCGGGATTTGCAAGCGCAGCGCCTTGCCGTCGTTCTGCGGATTGATCCCCAGATCCGACGTCGCGATGGCCTTTTCGATGGCCGCCAGATCGTCCGGGTTGTAGGGTCGAATGAGAATGGACTGAGCGTCCGGGATGCTGATCGAAGCCACCTGCACCAGGGGAGTGTTGATGCCGTAAAAGGCCACGGGGATGCGTTCTACCAGGGCCGTGGAGGCCCGGCCCGTACGGATCGTGTCGAGATTGGTTTGGAAGGCGGCGATGGATTGGTCCATGCGGTTACGCATGTCAACCATTAGGTCGTCGAGCATGGCGGTTCTCCCTGTTGCGGACGGCAGTCGTTCCGCCGGTAGAGCGGTGCGGGAGCGGTACGACTGCCTTTTCCTTCATTGTAAATGCTCCGGTCCCGGACAGAGGGCGCCCCTCTCCCCGCTCCGGGGTCCGCCGTCGGCCGGGGGGGCATCATCAGGAAATCATGGTGCCGACGGGTTTGCCCTGTACGGCCTTGACCAAACTGCCTTCCTGCCATAGGTTGACCACCACGATCGGCATGTCGGCCTCGCGGCACATCGTCAGCGCCGTGCCGTCTATCACGCCCACGCGTTTGCCGATGGCATCCGCGAAAGAGAGGTGCGTAAAGGGCACGGCTTCGCGCATCTGCTGCGGATCCCGATCGTACACTCCGTCCACTTTAGTAGCCTTGATCATCACGCGGGCTCCGATTTCGCGGCTCCGCAGAGCTGCCGCCGTGTCCGTAGTGAAGAAGGGATTGCCCATGCCGCCGCCGAAAATGACGAGCCGGCCCTTTTTCAGATGGCGCAGCGCGCGTTTGTGGATGTAGGGTTCCGCCACGGCCCGCATTTCAATACCCGTCATCACGCGGACCGGGATTTCCAAAGTTTCCAGAGCGTCCTGCAGGGCCAGCGCATTGACTACCGTAGCCAGCATCCCCATATGGTGAGCCGTGACTTCCTTGGACATGCCCAGTTGGACTCCGGCGACTCCGCGAAAGAGATTGCCCGCCCCCACGACCAGACCCACCTGCACTCCGAGGTTATGCACCTCGCTGATGCGGGCAGCCATGACACGGACCTCTCCCAGATCGATGCCCAGGTTGCCCTTGCCGCTAAAGGCTTCGCCGCCTACCTTGATTACGACGCGTTCATACATCGGGCCGGCTCCTGTCGGCGGCTCTCTGGCGGGGAGGATGTCGTGTACGGTGTCAGGACCGAAACGTCGACACGGAACGCGGAGCCGAGCAGGATGCTCAGTTGCCTATGGAGAACCGGCTGAAGCGGTGGACGACGATGTTTTCGCCCAACGTCGCAATGTTGCGCTTGATCAGGTCGGCGATGGTGACATCCGGATCTTTGATGAAGGTTTGCTCGAGCAGACAGATTTCGCTGTAGTACTTGTCCAATTTGCCTGTCACGATCCGGTCGATTATGTGCTCCGGCTTGCCTTCGTTGCGCATCTGGTCCCGGTAGATGTTCTGCTCCCGCGCGACGACTTCGGCGGGTACTTCCTCACGGCGTACGTACTGGGGATTCTCCGCCACGATGTGCATGGCCAAGTCCCGGGCCAGCTCCTGGAACTGATCGGTACGCGCTACGAAGTCGGTCTCGCAGTTGACTTCCACCAGGCAGGCTTTCTTGGCCCCGGCATGGACGTAGGCGCCGATCATGCCTTCCTGCGCGGCGCGCCCCTCTTTCTTGGCGGCGCCGGCCAGCCCCTGGGTACGCAGGGCGTCGGTGGCTTTTTCGAAATCGCCTTCCTGCTCGACCAACGCGTTCTTGCAATCCAGCATGCCGGCGCCTGTCGCGTCGCGCAGCTTCTTGACCATTGCGGCTGTAATCGATGCCATGTCCCGTCCGTCCTGCAAAGCAATGTTTGGAATGGAGTGAGTACAATCAGGACCCGGCGGCTTCGGCGGGCCTATCGCCGGCCGCAGTCGTGGCCTCTTCTTGGTCGTCTTCCTCGGCCTGGCGTTTCAGTACGCTGGGGCCGAGCAAGTCTTCTTCCGTGACCTCTGCCGGATCTTCGATGTCGTATACCGGCTCCTCGTACTTGGTGTCGGTGGACTCGTCTGGGCCGGTGGAGACCAGATTCTTGAGGTGCATCTCGGTGCCCTCCTGAATGGCCCGGGCGATGACGCCGGTGATGTAGCGAATGGGCCGGTGGGAGTCGTCGTTGCTGGGTATGACGTAATCCACCGGGTCCGGATCGCAGTTGGTATCCACAATGGCCATCAGGGGGCTGTCCGTGCGCCGGGACTCCTTGACGGCCAGCTCTTCGTCGTTGGTATCCACCGCGAACACCATGTCGGGCGGCGCGGTCAGTTCCTTGATGCCGCCCAGACGGCGGTTCAGCTTGGCGATCTCCTTTTCGATGCCCAGGCGTTCCTTCTTGCTCAAAGCATCGAATTCGCCCGCCGCGTATTGGGCTTCCCGATCGTTGAGATATTTGATGCGCTGGGAAATGGTCTTCCAGTTGGTGAGCGTGCCTCCCAACCACCGGATATTGACATAAGGCATGCCGCAGGCCGTGGCGGCTTCGCGGATGGGTTGCTGGGCTTGGCGTTTGGTGCCGACGAAAATGATGGTGCCGCCGCGGGCGGCTACCTCCTTGACGGCTTCCGTGGCGGCCCAGAGGGCTTCCGCCGTCTGTTCGAGGTCGATGACGTGCTGTCCCCCGCGCTCCGTAAAGATGTAGCGCGCCATCTTGGGATTCCAGTGGTGGGTGGAATGTCCGAAATGGGCTCCGGCTTGGAGCAGGTCCATGACTGTGTTCCGCAGTTTCGCGCGGTCCGTCTGCTTGGTGGTTGCCATTCCATTCTCCTGATCCTGGCGCGGGCCTGTCGAAGCCGTATGCAAGGGTTCTGGCGTAGGTCGAAAATCTCCCATGCTCGATCGCAGCCCGCTACAGGCGGGGCGAATCGGAATCCTAGCATAGAGGCCAAGAGCCGCTCAATAATGCGGTCCGCGGAAACTGTCCGACCCACGGGAGACAGAGTGGTACTTGACTGTACGGCCGGTAGCGGTTAGCATTGCGTCAGGACGGAGGGTGCATGCCGCACTGCGGAGCGAAGTGGTGCCGGACTCTCACGTTGTCGGGGTGTAGCGCAGCCAGGAAGCGCACTTCAATGGGGTTGAAGAGGTCGGAGGTTCAAATCCTCTCGCCCCGACTTGAGCCTGATCTTTACGTACCCTTTCCACTATTCCGTAGCGCAGCAGCGCCGGCGTGGAGGACCGCCGCGCGGGTCGCGGCGTTGCCTCTCCGGTCTGGAGGCGCAGAACGAAGGGAGTTGCTGCATGGGTCTATGCGAATTCTGCGGGGAACAAGCCGGATTCATGCGGCGCAACCACCGGGCCTGCGCGGCGCTGTTCGATCAAGGCGTGCATCAGATCACAGCCGTCGTGGCCGACGCCGGCCTCTCCGCCGCAACCGGGGCGCGGCGTATCCAGGAACTAGCCCAACACCACCGGGTCGAGGGCGAGAACTTGGAGGAGGCCTTGGAAGAAGCGTGGGAGGACTGCATCAAAAGAGATCTGCAGGAAGGCGGTGTTTCCCATGCCGAAGAGCTGCGGCTGGACGCTTTGCTGGAAGCCTTGGGGCTGTCCGACATCAAAGCGGAACGGCGGCGGCTTTGGAATCGGGTACTCAAACACCGCCGCGGGCTCATGGGAGTGAAGATTGAAGAGCTGGTCCACGAAGGCATGGCGCTCGCTGCCGCCGCGCACGCCGGCGCCTCCGGTGCGGGACGTGTCTTGACCGATGTGGAAACAGAGATCCGCACGCACGCGGCGGCAGCCCAAATGGAGGAACCGGACCTCAAGTCGCTGGTCGCCAAGTGCATGGAAGGGGAAATGGAGGAGATGGCGGAAGACGGCCATCTATCCCACGCCGAGGAACACGCGGTCCAGGCTTTGTGCCGTCTTTTCGACATCCAAGGCGGCGACTCGGCAGAGAACAGCATCTGGAGCCGGGTGGACCAACTCGCAGTGCTCCGGGATCTGAGCACAGGCTCTGTGCCGAAACGCTTCGCCCAGGCGCAGGTGCCCTTCCGGATGATGAAATCCGAAACCTTGATTTGGCTCTTCGACAAGGTCGAATACCGCGCCATGCGGACGCGGCGCGAATATCGGGGCGGCAGCACGGGGGTCAGCGTGCGGGTGGCGCAGGGCGTGTATCTGCGTCAGAGCGCATTCAAAGGGCGTCCTCTGGAAGTGGATGAATTCGTACATATGGACACAGGCCTTTTAGGCATCACCACCAAACATCTGTACTTCACCGGCCCGGCGCGTAGTTTTCGGATTCGCCACAGCAAGATCGTGTCTCTGACTCCCTACACCGACGGGATAGGCCTCACCCGCGATACGGCGACCGCCAGACCCGAGAGCTTCCGCGTCGGCGACGGTTGGTTCGTCTACAACCTGCTGCAGAACATCGACGTAGAATAAGCAGGGTTCCGCGGTTGCTCCCGGGGCCGTCAGAGTTCCGTCGAGTCCGACGTCTTGGATCCCACACTCACTCTCCTGGGACGTATTCTGATCGTGGTGGCCTTGGTCACGTTGGGCCTGGGTTTGCTCCTGCTGCTGCTGGGCCGGCTGCCGCTGGATCAGATTCCCGGCAACATTCGGATAGAGCGCCCCGGCTTCCGGCTCCATATCCCGCTGGGAACCATGATTCTGCTCAGTGTGCTGTTGACGCTCGGGGTGAATGTAGCGCTGTATTTCCTGCGTCGCTCCGGGGGATGAAGGAACTGGGGCGCATCCCTTTCGTCCGCGTCCCGGCCGTCGCCAAGTACAAACAAAACACAAACACTACGGCGAATATTTTCCCGGTTTCCTGTGCTACCATCCCCTGCGATCCGTCGGGTATCGGCATGTTGCAACGGAGCGAAATCGATGATTGAAGTCAAGCCCCCCCAGGCCGAGAAACTGCAGTATCAGACCGAGGTCAGGCAGCTGCTGGACATTTTGGCCCACTCTCTCTACGCGGAACGGGCGGTTTTCTTGCGGGAGTTGATCTCCAACGCATCCGATGCTCTGAATCGCGTGCAGTTCGAGATGTTGACCAACGACGACGTGACCAGCGCGGACAGCGAATTGGCGATTTATCTGATCCCCGATCCGGAAACCCGCACCTTGATCGTCAAGGACACCGGCATCGGCATGAACCGGGAGGAGATGGTGGAGAACCTGGGCACCATCGCGCATTCGGGCGCCAAGGCCTTCCTGGACCAGGCCCAAGGGGACAAGGCGGATCTGGAAGAGATCATCGGCCGCTTCGGCGTGGGTTTCTATTCGGTGTTCATGGTGGCGGACAAGGTGCAAGTGACCAGCCGCTCCAGTCGGCCCGAGGACACCGCTTGGACCTGGATATCGCGGGGGGACAGCGAATACGAAATTCTGCCTTCAGACAAGCAGACCCGGGGTACCGAAATTCACATTCAGCTGAAGGAAGGGGAAGACTACGCGGACGGCTGGAGATTGCAGGATGTGGTCAAAACGCATTCGGACTACGTTTCCTTCCCCGTCTATTTGGTGGAACCCGCCCAGTCCGACGCGGACGAGGAGACCGCGGCGGCCGCCGCAGCCGCGGCGATGGTTGCCGAGGAAACGGCCGCCGCAACCGACGAGGAGCCTGAGGAAACGGCGGAATTCACGGAGCGTCAGATCAACCGCCAGGTCGCGATCTGGAGACAAACCCCCAACGAGGTCAAAGCCGAAGAGTACGAAGAGTTCTTCCGGCAGATAATGGTGATGGACGGCGAGTCGTTGTTCCATGTCCATCTGGTCACCGACACCCCTGTCGACATCCGATCCGTGCTCTTCGTACCGGCGCAACGACGCTCGGATCTGTTCGACGCACAGCGCAATGAAGGACTGCACCTCTACTCCCGCAAAATTCTGATTCAGAAAAACAACAAGGACATGCTGCCGGAATATATGCGGTTTGTGGAAGGGGTGGTCGACTCGGAAGATCTGCCGCTGAACGTGTCTCGGGAAACCATCCAGGAACATCCGATGACCAGCCAGATCAGCAAAACTCTGGCCGGTCGCGTGCTGCGGGAATTGGGCCGGTTGGCCAAGCGGGACCCGGAAAAGTACGCTACCTTCTGGTCGCAGTACGGCATGTTCGTCAAGGGTGGATTGTCCATAGACTTCGAACGCCGGGAGACGTTGGTGGACCTGCTGCGGTTCGAATCCACCAAAAGCGAGGGGGCCCTGATCTCGCTGGACACCTACGTCGAACGGATGCCCGCCAGTCAGAAGTCCATTTACTACGTCTGGGGCCAGGACCTGAATGCAGCCAAGCGCAGTCCCCATCTGGATTACTTCAAGGCCCACGACATCGAAGTGCTGTATTTTGCGGATCCGGTGGCCGACAATTACGTGCTCATGGGGCTGATGGAGCACAAAGGCCAAAAACTGGTCAATGTAGACGGAGCCGACGTGGAAGTTCCCCCCGCGAAGGCAGGGGACGCGGCCGAGAAAGAAGAGCAAGAGCGTGCGGATCCCAATCTGCAGCTGCTGATCGAACGCATGAAGAAGGTGATCGGCGACCAAGTGGAGGACATTCAGGTTTCCAAACTGTTGGTCCAGAACTCTTGCCGGCTGGTGTACAAGGGCGAGGAGATGACGCGCGCTTTCGAACGCATGAGCGCTTTGATGAACCAGGAGGTGCCCGAACCCAAGCGCGTGCTGGAGATCAATCCCGATCACGACCTGATCCAGGGCATGGTGACGGAACTGGCCGAACGGCCCCTGGAGCCGCTGTTGGATCTGCTCATAGAGCAGATGTTCGACAACGCCCGTCTGCAAGAGGACATGCACCCCGATCCAGCCGCTATGACCGAGCGCATTCAAGCCATCATGCAGGTTGCCGTCAAGCCCGCACAGACCTGAGGCGCGCCATGTCTCCTATGCGGATTTTCGAAAAGATCTATGTAGGGGACGTGGTGCAGATGCGCAAGTCTCATGCCTGCGGCAACGACATCTGGGAGGTGTACCGGGTAGGGGTCGACATCGGTATGACCTGTCGGCAGTGTCGACGCCGGGTGCTGATGAGCCGGCGCAATTTCACCCACCGTATGCGCAAGATGCTGGAGCGAGGGTCCGAGGCCGCAGGCGAGACGGGCGCCGATACCGACATACGGCACGGAGAACAAACTTCCGGTATATAGCCGCTACGCCGTGGTCACGCCATGCTGGTAGTTCACATGGGGCTGAGTCGGGCCTGTCTCATCTTTGTAGGCCTGATCGGACTCTGGTCCCTGTACGAGGGCCTGCGCGGTCGAGGGCCTTCCGGCAGCCTACTCGGCGGAGTGGTGATCTGCGAAGCGCTGCTGATTGCCGAAGTGCTGGTCGGCCTTTCCCTCTTGGCGAACGAAGGGTGGACTTTGCCCCGCCCCTTCCTGCATTTTCTGTACGGGGCGGTCGCCGTCGTCTCCCTGCCGGCCATGTATGGCTATCTGAGCAGACTGCCGCATCCACGGGCCATGAACTTCGGCTTCAGCGTCACCTGCGGCTTTGTTTTCCTGGCCTTGTTGCGGGCAGTGCAGGTTGCCTACTGAGGCGGATGCCTTGCATTGGATACCAAGAGAGCAATGGGCGGGCCAGCAACGGTTCAATAAGGACGAAGTCGACAGACGACCGCCAAATCCGTACGCCCGACGGCTTCACTGTCCTCGCCTTCGTGGATGTGGGATACCAACGTAGATGGCCCACTCCTTTTGGGATCGCGGTCGTTCATGGACGATACCGAGCAGGTGGTTACATTAGTCCAAGAGGTGGAGGAGGCGAAGTTGGACCACTTCTACAGCTGTTCTGTCTAAGACCTGCTTGTGAAATCTGCTTTCATAGACGTTTCGTATCCGGTGTACTGCTAGCGGCGCACATTCCCGCGGCCTAACCTGTCTGTCTAGTCCTGAATCACTGCGCTACGTATACATCAGTTTGCATCTGGATATGCAGGGAGGCTTGCTCCCATGGGTGCATACTCGCCTTTTGCGTTCGGCTCCATGCAGCGGAAGAGTTATGTGCTCCGCTGTCTGCACCGTGGAGTCTCGGCTTTCCTGTGGCAGACGAATGCCGATGTAGGAGGCGTCACGACCCCCGAGCGTGGACATCCATGGTTCCAGACTGTCTATTGGTTTAGCCGTGGAACTCGCCCAGCTTCAGCACTTCGTATACGCGCGTGCGAGCCAATATTGCATTCAGAGCAATCGTTATGACGCCTATTCCGGCCAGCAGGACACCGGAGGCCATCAAGGGTTCGTCCCAAGAGATACGTACGACAAACGGGGGAATTCTTTCCTCTGCCGTTAGTCCCCCTTGCAAAAAGGGAATGAAGAGACGGCTGACGCCAAAACCCAGCAAAGTGCCTCCTCCAATGCCGAGCGCGGCAATGCACAATTGCTCCAAGACCAAGCTGGCGCCGGCTTGCCGGCGAGTCCAGCCTATGGCTCGCAATAGAGTCAACTGTATGCGTCTTCGCTGCAACGTCAGTACGGCATGTACCGCCAGAGCCAACACGCTCAGAAGAAATGTAATGCCCAGACCTAGCACAAGAAATCCCAACATACCCAGTCGAGCCGGGTCGGTTCTCCATTCCGCCAAGCGGACTCGCGCATCTTCCAGGCGCATCACCTCGATGGACTGCGCTTCCAAAGCCGCCTTCACGTATTCTCCGCGAATCTCGGAGTCGACTCTCAGCCAGACGTGATAGGGCAGAACGCCCCCCACCTCTTTGAAGATATAGTCGAGATTTCCGACGACAAAAAAATCGGTCGGCGGGAAGGCGGTAGGAAAGTAATGCAGCGTACCTACGATCCGAAACGGTACCGCTATGCCGCTGCCGGTCACCAAACCCCGTAACGCCAGAGAATCGCCCAGCGCCAAACCGGACGTGTCGAGCCAGTGCGCCGGCACGAGCAAGCCGTCCGCGGACATTGCCAATTCGTTCATCAGAGCTCCCAGCGGCCGGGGAGCGAAGTCGGGCCGGAAGTATCCGGTGCGCGGCCAGTCCGCGCGGTCGATGCCGTACAGACTGACGTCGTAACTGCGGGTCCCGATGCTGACGTTCACGGGAAATCGCCCTACGCGGGCAGCCGCCTGCACGCCCGGGATGCCTGCATGCGCCTCGAAGGGCGGAATGGCCCATCCCGCGGGCGTTCCCGGTCCTGTAGTCTGAAATCGCTTGGCTCTTTCGATCACCGCAAGGGTCGAACCGACTTCGTACAGGGCCCTGTCCTGTAGGTTGTCGTCCACGGTGTGGATTACGGAAGTGACAAACGCGCCCAGCCCCGCGGTCAGGAGCAACAGAATCAGGAGCGATTCGTGCTGATACGTCTGACGCGCCAAACTCCGTACAGCCATCAGGAACGCTGTACCGGGTAGAGCTTGGACCCCACGATCGAGCCGTCGACATACCCAGGGCAAAACCAACGTTGCGAGGCGGCCTCCGGTCCAAAGCCATAGGCAGGGAGTAAGAAACAGCAGAGGATTCTCGGAGAGTTCCGCACTCTGGAATTGTTTCGGCAGCGGAAAGTGCCCTTGTGTATGCAAGAGATACCAGCCATAGAGTCCGGCGCCGGCCACCAGGATGTCCAAGGGCAAAGTGCGCAGGCCCCGTGACGCCGATGCGCGTGACAAGTGTCTTTCGGCCGTAACGACGGTTGATTTTACATAATGTAATGCAGGCCACAGAGTGGCGGCATTGACCAATACCACGGCCGCGCCGGCATAACCGAGACTGTCCTGCGTCACCGTGGGGGTCAGATCCAATCCAGGCAGCCCCCGGGAACCGCCGAGCAGCCACTGGGATGCAGGGGCCATGAGTTCAGCCGCCAGGAGGCCTCCCGGAATTCCCGCCAGGAGACTGGCCAGGGAGAACAGAACCCCTTGCACGGCGTAAATGCCCAGTACCATCGGACCGGAGCCGCCGCGACTACGAATGGTGGCGATTTCCATCTGCTGGCGCGCCACCAGACTCTGGGCGGAGATGACGACGAAGAGCAGCAGCAGTCCCAACACGGGCAGGCCCAGGACGAGCAGCATGGGCGACTGCCGCGCGACTTGCTGTTGATACCGCCGCAAGGCATTCTCGGGCGACAGGATCAGATTGGTGCCCGGCATTCTCTGCTGCACCTGGGTCTGGACGACGCGCATGCGACGCAGGAATGCGGACACTTTGTCGGCCCGGACCGTACTGCCGTCCAAGGCGGCATACCATCCCAATTCGAAGAAAGGACGCGGGATGCGTTCGCTGACGGTCTGCAGATAGAAGGATTCGGTCGTGAGTACCGTGTCCTCGAATGCCGAGGGCGCAATGTACCAGAATGCCGTCCCGGGATGTCTGGCTTCCCAGATGCCGGATATGCGTATGGGAACGGCCAGGGCGCGTTCGCCTGTCTGCGGATCGGGACTGGCAGCTCGGTAGAGCACAAAATTTTCGCCGGCTTGTATGCCCAGCCGATCGGCCAACGATCTGTGTACCAGCCCTTCCAGCGGATCCTCGGCCGCAACCGGGCGGGAGGGCATGTGGCCCTCCACCAGGCGGGCTTCCGTTTCCAGGTCGGAGATGAAGCCCATATTCATGTGACCCAACGGCTTGTCGCTACGACCGTAGGTGCCGGTACCCCGCGGAAACAGTTGAAAGAGATCGCTTTTGCCGTAGCGCATCTGAGTCTCGAGGGGCAGGTTCAGATCCTCCGCAAGGCCTGCTTGCATGTAGGCCGACAGGATTTGGTACCCGGACCGGCGCGCGCTGTCCCCGCCCAGTTGTACGGGGGTGGAGACAGAGTCCAGCGACAGAAAGAGAAATCCGAATGCGGGTCTGCGGGCATTGGCTTCGGTCTGCAGTTCGAGCCGTAGCAGTTGTTGATGCACGGCATCTACGTAGGAAGGAACGGCAGTCGCCAAGGCAGTGACCAGAATCCACCCCAGCAACAACACTGCATAGAGCAGTTTGTCGTGGCAGAGGCGGCGAAAGGCCAGATGTGCCAAGCCCAATAGCCGATGCACAGTCCGCCGCAGTGGAGGCTGCTGGAATGGGGGCGAAGCAGAAACTCGGGGTTAGGCCTTGATGGCCCCCGAAGTGAGACCGGCGATGAAATAGCGCATGGTCAGCGTGAACAGAATAATGAGCGGGATGGAAGCGATGACGTAGCCGGCGAACATGGGGCCCCAGCGCTCCAGCCCGCCGTATTGACTGCCGAAGCTGACTATGCCCAGCGAAATGGTCCACAGTTTCTGACTGGGAATGGTGACGAGCGGCCAGATATAGTCGTTCCAAGTCGAAAGAACGTTCATGATGGCCACTGTAATCAGCATGGGTTTGGAGAGCGGCAGGGCAATGTGCCAGAACATCTGGAACGTGGAGGCGCCGTCCAAGCGGGAGGCCTCGAACAGTTCCTCAGGCAACGAGGCGATGAAACTGCGCAAGATGAAAATGGCAAATACTTGGCCGCCGGCGATGTAGGGCAGGATCAAGGCCCAGTACGTATTGATTAGATTCAGTTCCTTGATCAACAGGAAGGCCGGAATCAAGGTCAGAATCGAGGGAATCATGAGCAGGGCCAAGATAGCCATGAACAGAATCTCGCGGCCTGGGAAGCGAAACCGTGCAAATACGAAGGCGGAAATGCTGGCGATGCCCAGAACTCCCGCCATGGAGGTTCCGGAAACAATCAGACTGTTCAACATATAAGGACTGATGACCTTCCAGGCGTCGCGGTAATTGGCCCACTCCGGTATCTGGGGAAATCCCCAAAAGGTATGCATGAAATCGACGGTAGGCCGAAAGGAGGAAATCAGGAGGAAGACAAAAGGAAAAAAGGTGACGACCGCCAGAAACGCCAGTACGACGTGGATGGGCAAGTCGTGACGCGCAGTGCGCTGGCGGCCGGTCGCCAAGACGGATTCAGGAGCCACTGAACTCTACGCTCGATCGCAGGTAACGATGATTCAAGTAGGTCAAGATGAGCGTCAAGGCGAACAGGACGGTCCCGATCGCGCAGGCATAGCCCATGCGGTTGTAGGCCATGGCGGTTTTGTAGAGATGCAGCCCCGGGACCAGGGTTTTAGTACCGGGCCCCCCGGCGGTCATCACGAGCACGATGGTGAAATTTTGAAAGGCGGCAATCACGGTCAATATGACGACCAGTTTGATCTGAGACAGGATCAGGGGCAGTTCGACGAAAAGCAACCGCTGGCGCGTGGAGGCGCCGTCGATCACCGCCGAGTCCAGCAACTCGGCGGGAATGGCCTGAAAACCGGCCAGATAAATGAGCGTGCCGATGCCCGCTACCCAAGGAAACCCCACGAAAATGATGGCGTACAAGGCCAACTGGAAGTCCCCCAGCCAGAATCGCTGGAGGGTCTCGAGGCCTAGGAGGGCCAAGGTCTGATTGAGCAGGCCGATGTTGGGACTGTAAATGAACTTCCAGATCATGAGCGTGACCAAGCCCGGCACCACCATGGGCACCACCAGCAGGACCCGATAGAAATAGGCCATGCGGAGATTCCACAAATGGAAAATCAAGGCCGCGGCGCCCAGCGGGAAAGTCAGATTGATGGCGACCAAGGCTACGGTCAGGATCATCAAATTGCGGAAGGATTCCCACCATAGGCCGTCGCTCCACAATTCCACGAAATTGCTGACGCCGACCCACAGCTTGACGTTGGCTCCGTTCCACTGAAAGAAGCCGTGGTACAAAGCCGAAGCGGCCGGATAATAGTTGAAAACGAAGAGCAACAAGAAAGTAGGCACCAGCCACAAATAGACGACGCGGTATTGCCGCACGCGCGCTAGCAGGGAAGGCGCTGCGACCGGCTTTGCTTCCAACGGGGCCGTAAGCGTATCTGCCACGGGACTTGCGTGTGAGTGGAAGGAGGAAGGCCACGGGTCCTGGCAGGAGGGGCGCCAGGACCCGTCGGGATCAGGCTTCGGCCCAGTCGGGATGCTCGTTGAGGAGCTGTTGCGATGCCAGTTCCATTTCGCGCTGCATAATGGTGGACATTTCCTCGGTGCTGAGTTCCCCGGCCATGAATTGCTGTAGGTTGCGCCACATGGCGTCGACGAATTCTCGGGTCAGCATGCTGTCGAAAGGCTCGATGCGCTCGGCTCCGAAATTGACCAGCATGTCGGTATATACCGACAGCGTCGGATCGGCCCCCGTGGTGTCCTTGACGCCGGGCGCAAAGCCCCCGTGATCGTTGAGGGCTGCAATGAGATTGGGCGGCGCCGTCAAAAAGCGCAGCCAATCGATGGTATCGTCCAAGGTGCCCCGCTCCTGGGCGGCCGTAGTCGTTATGTACTGAAAGACGCCACCGACCCCGGCCATGGCCGGGAAACCCAGCCCGCCGTAGGGGGACGTTTCTTGCGTCACCGTGGGCATCTTGGGAAAAATACCCCATTCGAAGTCGATCAGCGGGTCGTTGCGTACAGGTTTGTTCATCCAGCTGCCGAGCCAGGCTACGGCGGCTTCGCCTTCGGCCCACAGCCGAAAGACGTCCTCTGAAGGCAACGCCCAGAAGCCTTCCGGATAATAGACCGACCATTCCTTCATGAGCCGCAGCATCTCGAGCCATTCCGGATCGGTAGCTGCATAGTTGCCGTCTCGAATGGCCCTGACCATAACGGGCGGCTGCAGCCCTTCGCCTGGCTTCCAGGTGCGAGACACCGGGGCGCCGCCCGATATCTGGGACATCTTGTGGTCGTACAAGACGTCCTGGAAGACACGCGTAGTCCAACTGCCGTACAAGGGAGTCCCGCCTTGGAGATGGTAACTGACGGAAAACGGGGTGGTACCGGCATCGGCCAGAGCCTGCTGGACACCGAGATAGTCGGACCAAATCTCGGGAACGGAGACTCCGATTTCATCGAATTGGGTCTTGTTGTAAAAGAATCCGGTGCCTACAATGTCCCCGGTAATCAGGTAAATGTGGCCGTCCGGGGCCGTGCCGCTGGCGATTACCGGACCCTGAAACGTATCTTGCCAGCTGTCGTACCCTTCGACATAGGGATTGGGCTGCGACAAGTAAGGGTCAAGATTGTTAAACCAGTTCTTCTCGTAATCCCGGGCAATCCAGCCTCGCTGATACCACAGAATCTCCGGCGCGGTGCCGGCGGTCAGCTGGGTCACCATCCATTCGTCATAGCCTGAAGACACCGATTCCACGAATTCCAGATCTACGTCGGGATGGGTCTCTTTGTAAGCCGCTTCCAGCTCCCAGAGCGCTTGGGGAGGATCCCATCTATCGGTTTCCAGCCTCTCACGGGGGGTCAAGCCCTGAGCGTAATGCGACACGGTGCGCACTTCCACCGCGGGGCTGCCGTCTGCGGCCTCCGGGACGCTTGGGGCACAGGCCGCAAGCGCCAAGGCCGCGGTCGACGAACCGGCCATCTGCAGGAAACGACGTCGCGACAGTTCGAATCCAAGCATGTCTCTCTTCTCCTTGAAAACGTGACGATGCGGTCAGACAGGTCGATCGCCCAGCACAAATCTAGCGGACGGGAACCCTGTTTCTGGCAAGGTTCAGTACGTACGCTAGTTGCTGGGCGTCAAAGGCCTGAGGATCGTGTGCATGGTAGCACAAGCCCTGCATGATGCCGAAGGAGCTCCACAGAGGGTCGGCGGCGGCAGACCGGGACCTAATTCTGCGCGTAGGGCTGCCTATCTCCGCCCCCAAGCAAACCATGTGCTACAGCATCCCTCTCCAGCGTCCCGCCGCTGTCTCCTGCCCTCCTCGGAATCTGCCAATTTGCCGCGGGAGACGGTTGTTTTCACATCTCCAAGAGCAGCGACTGGGCTTCTACCATGCGTGCAAAGTGGCCCCCCTGTGCCACCAGGCGGTCGAAGGTCCCGACTTCCAGGATGCGTCCTGCTTCCATGTAGAGCACCTGATCCGCATGCCGAATCGTGGACAGGCGGTGGGCTATGACCAGAGTCGTACGGTTTTGCATCAGTATCTGGAAGGCCTCTTGAATCTGATGTTCGGTAATCGCGTCCACGCTGGAGGTCGCCTCGTCCAGGATGAGTATAGGCGCATCCTTCAGCAAGGCCCGGGCAATGGAAAGACGCTGACGCTGCCCCCCCGAAAGCCGAACTCCACGTTCTCCAATCACAGTGTCGAGTCCCTGTGGCATGTCCTGGATGAATTCGGTGGCGTGCGCGCGTTCCAGGGCAGTCGCCAACTCCTCTTCATGGGCCGCAGACTGTCCTACCAAGAGGTTCTGGCGAATTGTGCCGTGAAAGAGAAAGATCTCTTGCCGCACTACCGCAACACTGTCTCGCAGTGGTGCGAGTCCCCACTCCCGTACGTCTGTTCCGGCCACCAGGATTCGCCCGTCGTCCACGTCGTATAGCCGCGGTACGAGGCGACAGACCGTAGACTTGCCGGCTCCCGTAGGGCCGACCAGAGCCACGACCTGACCCGGTTCAATGTGAAAGGAAACGTGGCGCAGCGCCGGGCTCTCCGGCTGGTAAGCGAAAGAAACCTCTTGGAATTCCACGGTCCACGGATGGCCCGCCGTCACCGTGGCGGGATAGGCCGCGGACGATGGACTGCAGATGTCGGGTTCGACTTGCAGCAGCGCGGCAATCCGCTCGAGACTGATCACGGCTTTGGAGAGTTTGTCGCCCGTTTCCGCGATATGAAGGAACGGGACATAAATGAAGGAAATATAGGAGACGAAGAGAAACAGATTGGCCAACGACAAGTCGCCCGCGATGGCCCGGGTGCCGCCGGTCCAGGCGATCAGGACGAGACCCAAGCCGCCGGCCAATTCGATGACGCTGCCGGGAATCATAGAGACCCCCATGGCAGCCACGGAAGCATCCCGGAAATGGCGACTACGCGCCGAGACTTGCTCGGATTGCGCAGTTTCCTGGTTGAACAGCTTGATCTCGGTAATGCCGCTTAGGTTGTCTTGAATCTGGGCGACGACTTCCGCCAATCCGCTGCGTACTACGCGCCAGAAACGTCTGATTCTGCGGCCTTGCCGGTATATCAGAAACGAGGCCAGAGGCAACGGCAACAACGCCAGCAAGGTCAACATGGGATCGACCGCAAACAGTATGACGGCCATGACCACGGGGCCCACGACGGCCAAGGTGACTTCGGGAATGCCGTGCGCGACGAAGTCCTCGATCGCCTCGACGTCGCTGACGTTGCGCGACAACAGGGATCCGGTGCGCTGTTCGTCGAAGAACTTGTGGCTCAGAGTCTGCAGATGCCGATAGGTGTGTGCCATGAGGTCGTGCAGCACCTGATAGGCCACCACATGGGAGAGATACCCGTAGGCGTAGCGTCCCAAGCCCCGCAGAAGGTAGATGACTACAAACCAAAGGACTACCGGGGTGATGTGACTTTGGGTGGCGGTCCCGGCTTCGATCAGACCGATCACGCGGCGAATCAGCAAAGGAGCCACCACGGTCGCGACGGTAAACAAGCCGCCGGCCAGAATGCACAGTACGATGTACACCATACGCCTGCCACGGAGCAGGTTCCGCAGCAACCCGAGTGCCGGGCCCAAGGCGCTTGGCCCTGTGTCCGGGGATGCTGCTAGACTGGACATAGGGAGTGCTCGACCTAAACCTAGACTTGGAATGTCTCGGCTTCCGTTTCCCGTGCTCTGTGTCGTTGCAGCCGTGACCTGGAACGGCCGACTGCCGATTCCGACCATACCGCGGTACCGATCGACGACATGATCGTGGCGGCGGCGACCGGATCTGCTTACTGTACAGGCAAAGAGGCGATTGCCAAAGTCTCGGCTACCCATGCAGGCGTTGTCCCCGACGGCTGTATCCGCGCCGGTGGCGATGCCAGGGAATTCGGCGCTGGGCGCCGGCAGGCAATCGTATGCTGCGGACAGTTCCGTCCCAGCACCTCTAAGCCCGGGCCTGCACCGGGCTTCTCGCCTGGTGTGCGCCAGAGTCAGATCCGAACATGAGCCGGACTCTGGTTTCTGTTGCGCCTTGCATGGGACGGCAATCTCGCTGCTACTTTCCGCGTCGGAGTCCCGTGAGTTTCGCGCCGTGCCGCCCATGGGCCAAAATCAGGTATGCTACCCTGTCGACAGGAATCGAACCGTCAGCAGTGCAGGAGTAACGTAAAAGCAGAAATTCACTTTCTACCGCCCTTCCCTCATCGGAAGGAAAGCAAACTGCAGAAGCCGCCTTCCGGCGGGTGTTGGTGCTGAACGCCAGCTATGAGCCGCTCAGCCTGATTCCGGTACGGCGGGCCGTGGTCTTGCTTATGCAGAGCAAGGCGGTACTGGTCGAATGCGCGCGGCATCAGGTCGTGCACAGCGTGGACAAGCAGTGGCCGCTCCCGCTCATTATTCGCCTCAGTTACTTTGTCTTCGTGCCGTCTCGGAGTGCGCCGCCGACGCGCAACGCCGTCATGCTGCGGGACGGGTACCGGTGCGGCTACTGTGGCCGGGTTGCCAGCCGTAACCGCATGACGATCGACCATGTGGTGCCGCGGTCCCAGGGCGGGATGCATTCTTGGTCCAACTTGATCACTGCCTGCCAGCGGTGCAATCAACGCAAAGGACATCACAGACCGGAACAAGTCGACATGAAGCTGCAATGGCAACCTTCGCAGCCCAGCCATGTGTCCCTGATGCTGCTGCGCAATCCGGTCGCCGCCGAAAGGTACCGGTATTACATGTCCTGCCTTGCGGCAGGGGAGCCCGTCACGATACCGAATTTCGGACCGCTCCCGACAGCCGCGGGGGCGGCATCGAGTCCGATGGAATGACAGCGCAGCCCCGGGGTTTTCCCTTCGATCAGAAAGTGGTGTGGGAACCCACGCCGGAACAGAAGACGCAATGCCGCCTGGCGCGGTTCTGCGCCAAACTGGGTTTGGCGGCTTTGGAGGACTTGGAAGCGCGTGCCCACGACGATCCGGCGTGGTTCTGGAACGCCGTGTTGGCCGATCTGGAGATCGAGTTTGCCGTTCCCTACGCGCAGGTGCTGGATACTTCCCCCGGGATCCAGCGGCCGCGGTGGTGCGTGGGCGGCCGCATGAACATTGTGCAGAACTGTCTGGACAAGTGGCAACGCGGGGACCATTTCGATCCGACCACCAAGACGGCGATAGTCGCCGAGCGGGAAGATGGCCGTACGCGGCATTTGACCTATGCCCAATTGCAGGCCCAAGTATGTCGAGGCGTCAACGCCTTGCGTCAAGTGGGACTGGAGGCGGGGGATGTCGTGGGCATCTGTATGCCCATGACCGCCGACATTGTCGTGGCCTTGCTGGCCGTCCTCAAGTTGGGGGGCATCGCCCTGCCGCTCTTCAGCGGCTTTGGAGCCGTCGCCCTGTCTTCTCGACTCGACGCGGGGCAAGCTAAAGGCCTGATAGTGTCCGCCGAATTCCAGCGCAACGGCAAACTAGTGGACTTGCGGCCCGCGATCGCGGAGGTTGCGGCCATGGTGCCTTCCCTGTCCCACGTGCTGTTGGATACGGAACAAGAGGAAGCTCTGGCTTTGGCTCCCGACGTGGCCTTGCATCAGTGGCGGGGCCTGTGCGCAGCCCAGCCGGACACCGCGGAGACCGCGGAGACCGGGGCGGACGATCCTTGCATGATCATCTATACCAGCGGTACTACGGGCCGACCCAAAGGCATTGTGCATGCCCACTGCGGATTTCCCTTGAAGGCGGCTCAAGACATGGCGCACGGCTTCGACGTGGGTTTCGCCGACACGGTTTTCTGGTATACGGACTTGGGCTGGATGATGGGGCCGTGGCTGGTACTGGGCACCTTGCTGCTGGGCGGCCGCATGGTGCTGTACGACGGCGCGCCTGCGTTTCCCCAAGCGGATCGGCTGTGGCGACTTTGTGCCCGGCATGAGGTGACCCTGCTGGGCATTTCGCCGACCGTGGCCAAGCTCGTACAGGGGCAAGGTCCGTCATGGCTGGAAGGCCACGACCTCTCCGCTTTGCGGGCCATCGGCTCTGCCGGCAGCCCGTGGGACACCCGTACCTGGATGTGGATATTCCAGCACGTATTGGAAGGACGCAAACCCATCTTCAACTACACCGGCGGGACCGAGGTCAGCGGGGGCATCGTGGGCTGCACGTATATGCGCGGTCTCAAACCTTGTTCGTTCAACATGACCATGCCGGGCATGTATGGAGACGTAGTGGATGCTGCAGGTCGTAGCCTGGTAGACGCAGTCGGCGAATTCGTGGTGCGTCGGCCCTGGATTGGTATGGCCCGCGGCTTCTGGCGCGATACGGAGAATCAGTACGCAGCGACCTATTGGGCCGATTGGCCCCATCTGTGGAAACAAGGAGACTTGGCGGTCCAGGACAAGGACGGCTATTGGTATGTACTGGGACGCTCCGACGACATTATGAAGATTGCGGACAAACGCGTAGGTCCAGGCGAATACGAGGAAGTATTGGTAAGCCAGCCCGCGGTGCTGGAAGCGGCCGCCATCGCGGTACCCGATCCGGTCAAGGGGCAAGCGGCTGTGTGCTTTTGCGTACTGCAGACCCAGGAGGCCGGCACGCCCGCGTTGCGCGAGTCCCTGCTGGACACCGTCGCTGCGCACATGGGTAAGCCGCTCCGTCCCGCCGATCTGCTGTTTGTGCCGCAGCTACCCAAAACGCGGAGCAGCAAGCTGATGCGCAGATTGATCCAGGATATCTTTCTGGATCGCCCTCTGGGCGATATTTCCAATCTGGACAATGCGGACGCGCTCGAGGATCTGGCGGCAGCCATAGGTCGGCGGCAGTAGCGCGATCCTAGGTATAGCGGACCCGAGAACATAGCGTGTCCTGCAGCGTCTGCAGCACGGCGGGCAAGGACGAAACCAGTTTCTTGGATACTGTGGCGCCACAGGCGAGTACGGCGGGTTTGCCTAGGGGAACGAACGGCGTTGTGGCGGTAGGGTCCTCTCCGAGCGCGGCTGGGGAATTGAACACGCGCATGGAGCTGCCGACCTCTCGGATCCCGTTTCCGGCCTAGATGCCCCAGAAGCTTCTAGGCCGCTTTCTTGCCAACCCGCGATCGCCGGTCAAGGTCTGGAACAGCCCTATGATAAAATCGCCGCAGTCGCATGCTGCGCCCCAAAGAGACTTACATTGTCGCATCCTAGGATGAACAGCACATGCAGGTTACCTGTGTCCATTGCGGCATGGAAGCCGCCGTTACGCCCGAGTTCCACCAATGTCGTCATTGTCACGGCGACTTGGCTGCGCTCGTAACGGCAGAGTTCAAGGCGACCTATTACTTTCGGAAAGCTCAGGAATCCGCGGCTCAAGGCGTAGTCTTTGTAGCCTTGGAGCAGATTCAGCGCGGACTGCAAGCCCAGGATCGTTCCGATCTGCACCTGTTGGCCGCCATTATCTACGCCGATCTCGGGCGGGAAGAGCAGCTGCGGATGCATATTGGGGCTATCCCCACAGACGACGTGCTGCGGCCCGAGGCCGAGTCGCTGCTCAAGCGCTTGGCCCACAAGCAGGGGGTACAAAGCCCGGCGGTCGACACGGCATCGCCTCCCAAAGCCGACGAGACCAGTACGCTGCGCCTAGGACCGCGCCTGCTGGCTTCCATGTTGACCTTGGTCATCGTGCTGGCCGTCGTAGGCACCGTCACCCAGACCCCGAATCTGCAGTTCTTCGACGCCTGGCTTTCCAGGGATTGGGGGGGTGTCTTGGAAGGAACCGCCGGGCAGGTCAGAGAACTCATTCCTTGGGACCAGGCGGCGGTAACGGAACAGGTGCCGGCTGACTCCCGGCGTGCCCTGGGAGAAGACAGGGCTGCCGCCGACACGGAGCTGCCCGTTCCGGTATCGGCAGCCGAAGACAATCCGGCGGATACGCCGCATGTCCCTTCCGTAGTCGAGCCCGTCTCTGATCTGGCTACTGCCATGTGGCGTGAAGACGTGACCCAGAACGTGATGAGCTTGATCGCCCGCAAGACGATCGACTTTACCCAAATCCTGGTTGACCGCGGTCTGACGGACGTGGCGGACTCGGAAATCGTGGGAGTCGTCCAAGGAAATCACTTGGTACTGATCGGATCTGTGGATTCTGCGGAAGTCAAACAGTCGGTCCTGGCCGAGGTCTCCAAATTCGACGGCTTGGGTACTGTGGATGCCCATGGCCTGCAGGTGGTGCCGCCCAAGCGCAGCCATGTCATTCGACCGGGCGAGTCCCTGTGGGGTATCGCGGAAGAGTATCTGGGCGACGGGGCCTTGTGGCGCGAGATCGTAGATCTGAACCCGGATCTGGAATTAGGGGCCTTGAAGGCCGGCACGACGCTGGTCATTCCGGCCCAATAAGCGGATCGCCGGTCCCAGAGGCCGGAATGCTTCGTCGCAATGCATAGGGCTTCCGTAAACGACTCGGGTTTCTCGCGCGCGGCAGGTACCGGATCCGGATCTCCACCTCTCAGCCTGTATAGAGCAGAGGCGCGGTCGGCCTGCTACTGAGGATCGCGGCCGCCCCGTGAAGCCCCGGTAGAACGGACGAGCCGGGCTTGGTCCCGCTACCGAACCTCTGCGCGTTGTACGGTCTGGGAATCGCGGCAGCGCAGAACCTAGAAACGGTAGTCGGGGGACTTCTTGATGATCTCGATCATGATGCGGGCGTGTTCGACTCCCTGTTCCAGGGAGGTCGGCGGCCGTTCACCGGTTACGATCGCCCGATGGAACTGAACGAGTTCATTGCGAAATGCTTCCGAGTAGTCTGCCGTCAGCTCCTTCTCCTCGAAATGATTTCCTGCCATGGCGCGTCTCTGCACCAAAGTAGGCGCATTTTGCAGGAAGGGAGAAGGGAAGCGAATAGCGACGGATTCCGAATTCGAATAGGCCGTGAATGTTTCGTCGAACATACGAATGTCGGACATGAAAACAGATGAAAAGAGGCATCGGACACCTCCCTCGAAAACGATCGTGGCAGCGATGGAACTGCCTTCGTTCCACACTTCAGTATGGCGGACTTCCTCGACGCGGCCCAAGCAGCCCTGCATGATGGACAGCTGGTGACAACCTCCTCCCAGCAAGCTGCCGTACGCCCGCCTCAGATGAGGAGGCTGCTTGCCAATGGCCTTTTCCATGGCCGCCGACATGGCTTGGCTGGTTACTTGGCGGACTGTGGGATCGATGTCGTCAAAGCGAATTACCTGATGGTGATCCAAAAAGGGTTCATTGGGACCATAGGCAATATGCATGGTCGCCAGATTGATTGTATCCATGGCCCGGATCAGGGCGGCCCCTAACCGAAATCCCGCGTCGTACGGTTTGTGATATCCAATTTGGCCGACTATCCCCTTGTGCCTTGCCTTGTCCACGAGTGCGGCCGCTTCTTCGGCATTTACGCACATGGGTTTTTCTATAAAGACGTGCACATTCGAGTCCAGCGCGATCATGGCCACGGGGAAGTGGTAGGGCGTAAGAATCAGGACTGCATCCATATGCAGGGCTTCCAGCATTTCCGCGGCTGAGGTGAAAGAACGGGCAATGCCGAAGCGTTCCGCCAGCGTTTCGGCAGTCCGCAAGGACAGATCACAGAGCCCCACGACTTCGAAGAGATGGGACAGAGAGAGCAAGTAGGGAATATGCATCACCTGGGCGATCATGCCGCACCCAATAATTCCAATCTGAACTCGACGCTCTGCCATGTCGCTCTTTCCTCCACCCCCAGGCAATCGGGACCCCGTTCCACAGGATTCGGTCCGTTGACCGCCAAGCCCTCTTGTCACATGTGCCGGACTGTTGCATAGTACCTTCTATGGTTTCGTTACGAAAGTGGAGACCCCGATAGTGGCCATTTCTTCCGCCAAGCGCGAGGCCATAGAGGGATATCTCTATATCTCTCCCTGGTTGATCGGGTTCCTGGTGTTCGCAGCCGGTCCGATGCTGGTTTCTCTTTTCCTGAGTTTGACCATTTACAAAATTATTACGCCGCCGGACCTGATCGGCGTTGCCAATTATGTCCGGATGTTTACCGACGATCTCTTTTGGCGGTCGCTGTGGAATACGGTGTACTACGCTCTGATCTTCGTGCCCATCTCCATTGGCGGCTCCTTGACCTGCGCGCTCTTGCTCAACCAAAGCCTATGGGGCCGGACCCTCTTTCGCGCGATTTACTTCTTGCCTTCTATCACTCCGATCGTGGCCACGGCCTTTCTCTGGTTGTGGATCTTTCAGCCCAATGTGGGACTGGCCAATTATCTGCTTGGCGAGGTAGGCATTGCCGGGCCCCGCTGGCTGGACGATATTCAATGGTCGAAACCGGCACTGATTCTCATTAGCCTCTGGGGGTCCATCGGGGGAGGCGCCATGTTGATCTTCTTGGCCGGCTTGCAAGGCATCCCCCGCGAGCTCTATGAATCGGCCGAAATCGACGGGGCCGGCGTCAATTCCAAATTCTGGCGCATTACGTTGCCGCTGCTGTCGCCCTCCATGTTTTTCAATATGGTGCTGGGTCTCATTGGAGCCATGCAAATGTTCACTTTGGCATTTGTGGCCACGAGCGGCGCCGGCCAGACTCGGCCTGCGGGAGGGCCGGCATACTCCACCCTCTTTTATGTATTGAATCTCTACAATCATGCATTCGACTATTGGGAGATGGGGTATGCTTCCGCCTTGGCTTGGTTTTTTTTCCTCATCCTGCTGCTGCTCACCTATTGGCAATTGCGGTTGTCCCGTTCCTGGGTGTACTACGAATTTGAGCGGGGAGACCGATGGTAATGTCCACCTCGACCTCTGCCTTCTGGTCTCTGCAGGCCGCCCGCAAACTCTTGGTGCAGTCTGGGCTGCATCTCGCGGCGCTGGTGCTGGGAGCCGCTTTTGGTCTGCCTTTTCTCTGGGCGCTCCTGACGTCCTTGAAACTGCCCATAGAAATATTTGTCTTTCCGCCCACCTGGTTGCCCGAGGCTCCGCAATGGGGTAATTACGTCGAGATTTTTCGCCAGGCGCCGCTGGCGCTGTTTTTGGGCAACAGCGTCTTGGTCACAGTCCTCACAGGCGCCGGTCAGATTCTCTCTGCTTCGCTGGTGGCCTATGGCTTTGCCCGCTTTCGTTTTCCCGGACGCGACATCCTGTTCCTGGTAATGCTGAGTACCTTGATGCTGCCGCCCCAGGTGACGATCATTCCTACTTTTCTCCTTTTCAAGTTCCTGGGCTGGCTCGATCAGTTGCGTTCACTTTACATACCTCCCTGGTTTGGCGGGGGTGCATTCGCCATCTTCCTCTTCCGCCAGTTTTTCTTGACCATTCCCAAAGAACTCGACGAAGCAGCGAAGATCGACGGTGCCAATTCGTTGTGGATTTTCGTCAGAGTCCTGATGCCTCTGTCCGTGCCGGTATTTGTCACCATGGGCATCTTTTCCTTCTTGGGCAGCTGGAACGACTTCTTTGGGCCCTTGATCTTTCTCAATACGACTGAGCGCTTTACGTTGGCTTTAGGGCTCACGTATTTCCAGCGCGTGGTATCTATCGGCGGCCAGCCTACGGAACACCTGATGATGGCGGCGTCTATGGTCATGACTCTGCCTTGTCTGCTCGTTTTCCTGCTGTTGCAGAAGTATTGGATACAGGGCATAGTCATGTCGGGCATCAAGGGTTAGGCCCGGGGAAGCGCAAGACCCGTCATGGCGAGCGGCATGTCTGATGATCGTGTACGGGGTTATGCAGTCGCCCGTCCATATATATATATATATATCGGCCGACATGAACCGTTTCGGCAGTCTTCCGCCTGGCCTGCAACAGCACATATGCTGCTGCGGGGCCGGGACCTGGCGGCCCCCCATCGAGCTCTGACGGTGGGTGAGAATTTATAGTGGGGTCACATCGGTCTCTCGCGGGTCCGGTCCAGCCTGCCTGTCCCCGGACTCTGGTGTTGCTGCCCGTCCACCGTTTGCGGCATAGGTCGGCAGGCAGCATCGGGAAACGCTCCCCGCTATTGAGGGCCCTCCAAATATCCCGCCACTCCAGACTGCACCGGCAGAGCTAGAAAGTGATGACGTTGCGCAACGTCTGGCCCTGGCCCACATCGGCAATGGCTTCGTTGATGTGTTCCAAGGGAAAAGTGTGGGTTACCAGTTCATCGAGTTTGAGACGGTTCTGCCCATACAGCTCAATGAACCGTGGGAGATCGCGGCTCAAGTGCACGCCGCCCATGGAACTTCCCTTGAGCGATCGTTGTCCTACAAACTGCTGACCGGCAAAGGCAAGCTGCGAGGTGCGGGGGGGCACCCCCACCTGAATGACCTGCCCGCCCTTGCACACCATTTCCGTGGCTTCCTGGGTCAGACGCGGAATCCCCACCACGACAAAAACGTAATCCGCGCCCCCCGCGGTCAGGGCCAGGACAGTTTCGACGGGATTGGTGCGGTTGGAGTCGATTACGTGTGTGGCTCCGAAGTCCAAGGCTGCTTCCAGCTTGAAGGATTCGATATCCACGGCTATCACTTGGGTAGCTCCAGCCAGTTTGGCTCCCTGTATCGCATTCAACCCTACGCCGCCACAGCCAATCACCACCACCGAGCGCCCAAACCGCAACTGGGCGGTATTGACCACTGCGCCGAGTCCGGTGATTACGCCGCAGGCCAGAAGAGCCGCCGATTCCATGGGCATGTCGATAGGCACCTTGACAATCTGGGTCTTGTGTACCACCGCGTGTTGGGCGAAGCCTGCCACGCGAAACGCCCGGTTCAGAGGTACGCCCCACCGATTGGCCAGCTTCGAATGCGTCTCCAACGGATGATCGCCTATACACAGATAAGGCTCTCCTTCCAGACAGTGGCGACATTGTCGGCATGACCAGAGCAGGGAAACGACGACAGGGTCGCCCACGGAAAACCCGGAAACGTCGGATCCCAATTCTTCTACAATGCCGGCCGCCTCGTGTCCGCCAATCATGGGTACCTCGTACTGCCAGTGCCCTTGGAAGGCAGAGATGTCGCTGTGGCATACGGCACAAGCTTTCAAGGCGATCCTGACTTCATCTGCACTGGGCGGCTCGAGAACCACTTCCTCTACCACCAAAGGCGCGCCGAACTCGTAGCAGACCGCGGCAAGCATGGTCAGGGGATCAGACCGGTCCATAGTCGGCAATCCATTTCGGCACTTTGTGGCCGGGCGTCCGCTCCCGGACGCCCGGCCATTGGGAATCTCAAGTACGACGGCCGGGAGACGGGCAGGCAATGAGCCGCCAGCCCCCACCCGCAATAATCTTTGGGCTACCGGCCACGCAATCTAAGCTGCCAAAGAAGCCTTTGCGAGTATTTCTTGCGCAGCGATTTGCACGTCGCCGATGACTTCTTCGAGACTACGGTCGCCTAGCCAGACCACTTGCAACATCTCGTTGATGGTCTTGAAGTATTCCGTTTCCCGGAAGTTGGCCGGAAGGACCAGAGGCAGAGCCTCATCCATAATGCTCCCAAACACCTTCATCAGCGCCGAAGATTGCAGCGTATCGGAAGCCATGACGTCCGGCCGGACGGAAGGCGCACTCATCAACTGGTAATTCCGGATCTGTGCATCGTAGGTCGTCAAGTACGTCACAAAGTCGAATGTCTCCGCCGGATATTCCGAGTTGGTGGATACGCAGATCGGGTCGGATTCAAACATGCTGCCACGGATGCCCGTATCCGTACCGATGGGCATCGGCGCTACCGCCCAACCGTCCGGAGCCACAAAATTCTTGACGTATTCCCCCCAAAAACCGGACTGATACATAGCCAGCTTGTTGGCCGCGAAGCTCTGGTATGTGCCCTGTTCCATGGTGCCGGGCAGGGGAGCCACCTGATGCTGGTGGAACAGATCGCTGACATACTGCAAGGCGGCCCTGGATTCTTCCGTATCCAGCGTAGCTTGCGTGCCGTCGCCGTTCAACATGTCTCCGCCCCAAGAGCGTTGATAGACCAGCAGACAGAAATACCCTGTGCAAGGCAGGAAGCCATGTACGCCTTCATCCGGATTGGTAAGTGCCGAAGCAGCTTCCAGCAAGTCCCCGTAGGTCCATGTATCGTCGGGATAATCCAAGCCCGCCGCGTCGAACAGGCCAGGATTGTAGAACAGGCCCACGCGGCCAGGATGCGCCAGTTGAGGCAATCCATAGAGGCTGCCCCCCAAACGGGCAGCCTCTATGTTCAAGGCGTAGAAGTCGTCCAAGTTGAAGCCGGCTGCGGCCACGAGGTCGTCCAGGGGTCTGGAGGCGCCGGAAGCCGCCAGCCGATAATATCCCTCAATCGATGAAATCCAGAACGCATCGCCAATAGTGCCGCCCGCAATCAGGGTGTTGAGCTTCTTGAAGTAATCCGCGCCGGGGAAACACTCCATCTTCACGAAGATATCCGGATAGGAGTCTTCATTGAATTGCTGGACCCATCGAGAGTGATTGTCGCACTCGGTGCCCAAGCGATGGTGATAGCGCAGCAATATGGCTTCTTTAGCCGGCGCGGTGGCAGTAGTAGCGGTAGCCGAAGGATCGACACAGGCAGCCAGCGCCATACTGCCCAATGCGAGTCCGCTGGCATGCAAAAACCCACGGCGACTCAATTTCCTACCATTCATGTCTTGCTCCGATCGAAATTTGGACTTGGTCAGGACCCGCAGAGGGTACCCACCACTGGTTGAGTATAGCAAAGGGCAAAAAGTCCCAAATGCAGGCCTCATCGCCCTAAGACCAGGGCAAGCCGGTGCATCTTGATGGCCGCGTCGCGAGCGTACGCTCGCCGAGCCTTAGGGTAAATTGACCTGCAGATACCGCGTTGCAGCCTCGACCCGGCACCCGCTCTGAAACCGGGTTGTCGTTCGGCGCGGCTCTCGCGGTTGGGCCGGGAGCATCGGCCTGAGGTCGTATTGCGTATCGAATTCTAGGCCCACGCCGAGTACCGGTACGTTCCTGTTCCCCGGCAGGGTACCTGCCGCCCGCAGGGGTTGTGTGCAGTGACGTGTCGGGCTAGGAACTGGCAGCGGTCCCGGGGTGAAAGTCTGCAAAATGCCTGGCGCAATCAGCGACGTCAGCCCTGTCGATGATACGCCAAGATCCGTCGACCCACACTGCAGCTCCCAGTCCTTGGCCTGCCCAGAGGCTATGTCGCCGGCGGCAGTTGCAGACCTTGCGTCGGATGCACCTGCATCGACTCCCGCCGTGGCCGGATTCCGGCTGCGCTGGTGTTTTGGCTATGTGTCCCCTGCCGTGGCCGGGACCACCGTCATCCCGTCCAGAAACAATGTGTGCCGCACCGCGGCGGCATGCTACGGCGCAATGCCCAAGAACTGCCTAGCGTGTACGGCGCCGCGGCTTGGACATGGGCATGATCACGTGCAGAAACTCGATCTCGCCCTGGCCCACGGGCGTAAAAGTACAAGGTCGGGAAGGTTCCGACATGGCCATTTTGACTTCGTCGGCATAGGCGTGGTTGAGAAAGTCGATGACATATTGACCGTTGAAGGAGATCTCCAACGCGGGGCCTTCGATGGCGGCTTCGATGCTGTTTTCGCTTTCGCCGCGTTCCGAGCTTTGGGAAGAGGCCACGATCTTCTTTCCGTTTTCGTTTACGTCGAAAGAGACGATGCTGTTGTTTTCGCGGGTGAACAGGAAGGCGGCGCGGGAAACCCTGAGCAATGCATCCGCGGAGGAGACGGCCCGCGTCTTGCTGTCGTCCTCGTCCGGAATGATCCGGGTATAGTCGGGAAATGTGCCGTCGATCAACTGACAGATGAGCAACACCCGGTCGAACGATCCCGGCTCATTGGGCAACCCCGCAATCTCGAAGTGGATCTGGTTGCTGTTGGCGGTCACCGCCATCTGGATCGGCTTGCTGCGGTCCGACTCGGCCAGAATGCGCGCCAGTTCCGCCAAAGCCTTGGCGGGTACCAGCACTTTGACGTTCGTTTCGGATTCCAGCTCCAAATCCGTCGTGCACACGCTGAGGCGAAAGCCGTCCGTGGCCGCCATGGTGAGTTTGCCGTTCCCGAAGCAGGTTTCCACGCCGGCCAGATTGGGACGTTCTTCGCCGGAAGCGGCCGCGAACACGGTCTGGTCGATCATACGGCGCAGACCCGTCGTGCTGAGACTGTGGTGCTCGATGTCGGGGGCGATGCCGGACGGAATTTCCGGGAAGTCGTTGGCCTCGATGGTGTTGAACGAGGCGTGATAGGTGCCGCTTTGCACCACTACCTGCTTGCTTTTGACGTCGTGCGTGAGGTCGACTTTGCGCTGGGGCGGCAGGAAAGAGACGAAATCGGTCAGCAGGCGCACCGGTACCGTGATAGCGCCCGTGTCCCTCACTTCCGCCTTGATCCAGACGTTGATGCTGATGTCCAGGTTGGTGCAGACCAGACGCACGCCGTCGTCGGACGCCTCGATCAGGATGTTCTCCAGTACGGGCAAAGAGGTGCGTGTGGAGGTGACCCGGCCGGCGATGGAGAGGCCCTTGCTCAGATTTTCCTGAAGACAACTGATCTGCATGTGGATGGCTGCACCTTACTCGAAACCGGGCTGCGGTGAGATGGGCAGCCCTAGTACGTTCAAATTTCGTAACCGCGCATTATAGCCAAGAAGACGCGGAATCCGCCACATTCTGCGTCCGACAGTCACCCGGTGTACCGGGAGTCGATGTCCATCATGAGGGTCTCGCGACTCACCGTCTGGCCTGCCGGGGCGGCGCTCTGCGGGTCGGCGGTCTGGGCGGCGGCCCGAATCGTCGGTTGATGCGCCGCCAGCGTGCGCGTTTGCATCAGATGCTGTTGTTCCTGCAAGCGCGCCGCGGTGTTCGCGGCAAAGAGGCCGGACTGCTCCCGCTGCCGGAGGGAGAGGTTGCCGACCAGCGACTTGAGCCGGGTAAGCAAGCCCAACACGTCGTGGGCCGGTTTGGTGCCGGTGCCGATCAGCAGGCCGGTGAGGATTACGTCCCAGGAAACGGGCACTTGGTCGAAAAGCCCAAATGCTTCAGGCTGCAAGTAGGCCAGCATCTGCACATTGGTGTAACTGGCAATGGACACGCCCAGCGCGTTGGCCACCAACAAACTGACTCCGCTCTTGAACTGCTGGTAGGCGGGGCTCTGGAGGTCTGCGGCCGTCCAGCCGCCCGCGCCGGTCAGACCCCATTCGATGAAATTCCAGAACATTTCCAATACGCGTTCGATGCTGACCGAAGCCGCCACCATGGGCACGACCAAAGGCCAGGCGGCCTGGTTGGTGGGAAACTGAAAATCTTGGGGTGAAGCTATCGCATCGACGCGGGTCGTCCACAGCAAGGCGAAACCGGCGGCTGCCGCTGCGCCCCCCAGCAACGAAGCCCAAGGGAAACGGGTCCTGTGCGGTTTCTGCCGTGCTGCTGCCTGTCTCGACATGAGTACGAAGGGGACCAATGCCCGAATGCTCAGGTGGGGTTGCCTGCGGCCAACGCCGTGAGCAGTTGTACGCCGTATCCGGAGGCTCCTTTGGGTTCGCCGAAACCCTTGCCTTTGCCCTGCAGGGCCATATAGGCAATGTCCAGATGCGCCCACGGGTAGCCTTCGGTGAAGTGTTCCAGGAATTTGGCGCTCGAAGAAACGCCGGCCGTACGGTCGGCCGTGTTCTTGACTTGGGCGATATTGCTCTTGATGGTGTCGGCGTATTCGTCGTACATGGGCATGGGCCAGACCCGGTCGCCCGAGACGGCTGCCGCCTCCACCACTTGCTTTTCCCAGGCCGCATCGTTGCTGAAGAGGCCTGCAGCCTGATTCCCCAGGGCAATGCCGATAGCGCCGGTCAACGTCGCCAGGTCGATGACCGCCTGGGGCTGGTATCGTGCCACGAATCCGAGACAGTCGGAGAGAATCAGGCGGCCCTCGGCGTCTGTATTCAGGATTTCGGCGGTCTTGCCCTTGAGGTTGGTCAAGACGTCGCCGGGCCGATACGCGTTGCCGTCCGGCATGTTCTCCACGCAAACGGCCAGACCGAAGACCTTCTGGGGAATCTCCAGGGTGGAGATGGCCAACATACTGCCCACGACGGCCGCGGCTCCAGCCATGTCCGTCTTCATTTCGTCCATGCCGGCGGACGGTTTGATGCTGATGCCCCCGGTATCGAAGGTGATGCCTTTGCCGATAAAGACCAGCGGCGCCTGATCCTCCGTGCCCGGCGGTTCGTGCTTGAGAATGATCAGCTGGGCTTCTTGGCGGCTGCCTTGCGATACGCCCAGGATCAGACCCATGCCCAAGTCCCGCATCTCGGCTTCGCCGAGCACTTCGCACGTGAGACGAGTGTCTTCCGCCATCGCTTGCGTTCTGCAGGCGAATTCGACGGGGACCAGAATGTTCGGGGGTTCGTCGACCAAGTTCCGGGCAAAGCAGACTCCGGCCGCCAATTTTGCGCCGGCTTCCAACCCCGCCTCGATCGCCGGGATTCGCGCCGTATCGTATTCCACCAGGGTCACGGCATCCAAAGTCGGCCCGGCTTCCTTGGCCGGGTACTTCGGCGGCTGGTAAGCCGCCAACCGGCTGCCCAGGGCAAAAGCCCGGGCCATTTCGGTCGGGTCTTGAGAGCCGAGGCCGGCCCCGTGCAGGATAGCTCCTGCCGTGCCGACCCCTTTCAGTTTTTTGAGTCGGGTCACCGCGACGCCGGCGGCTTTGCGCGCAGCCAGAAAATCAAAATCCGCGGCCGGCCCCAGGCCTACCACCAACACGCGGCTCGCCGGTATCCGCCCGCTGGTGTACAGCAGCAGCGTGGATCCGCTGGCGCCGCTGAAGTCGCCGGCAGCGACAGCGTGGGAGATGGCCCCGTCCAGAGCGCGATCCACGGCTCCGGTGCCCCCTCCGGGGTGCGTGACGCCTTCAAAAAGATTGACGACCAGCGCGTCACAGGCGAAGGCAGCGATGTCTCCCTGCATAACGCGTAATTCCATGTGATGCCCCTTGTGGTATGTATTGGGAACGGGGAGCGAGGTCTATGTCCGCAGCACTTGCAGGCGGCGGCTGGCTTCCATCAGAGTCTCGTCGGTCTTGCAGAAGGTGAAGCGGGCCAAGTTGGCGACCAAGTAGTGATGCTCTGGACTGTAGAAAGCGCTGGGCGGAATGGCGACGACTCCGAATTCCGAAGTCAGCCAACGACAGGCGGTCACGTCTCGGGCTTCCCCGCTTCTCGTCGGTATGGGCAAGTGCCCCGTCTCGGCCAGAATGAAATACGAGCCTTGCGGTTCATGGGGGGTCAGGCCGGCGGTCCGCAGACCCTGCAACAGGATGTCCCGTTTGGTTTGATACATGCTGCTCAGCCAAGGCAGGTATTCGCCCTTTTGGGTTTCTTCGAAGGCCGCGGCGACGGCTTCTTGACACGGAGTAGAAATGGTGAAAGGGATCCACTGATGGGCTTTGAGGATCGCGTCGATGATCTCCGGGGCAGCGATGGCCCAGCCGATCTTCCAGCCGGTCACCGAGAACGTTTTGCCCGCACTGCCCAAGCTGATGGTGTGTTCCCACATACCCGGAAGGGTGGCGATGCGTTCTTGCTGCACCCCGTCGTAGGTCATCCACTCGTATGCTTCGTCGCTCAGAACGTAGACCGGGCGATGCTGCCGACTGTGTTCTTGCACGATGGTGGCGATGTCCTGTAGTTCTGCCCGGCTGAACACTTTGCCGACCGGATTGTAGGGAGAATTGATGATGAAGAGGCGCGTATTCTCCGTCAAGGCGTCTCGCAACCGGTCCATGTCCAGCTTCCAGCGGGAAGCAAGTGGAGCGTGTTCGGTATGACTCTCCGGCTGTTCCATAGGCACATACACCGGAATCCCACCGGCCATTATGGTGGCTGCCGGGTAACTGTCGTAGAACGGTTCCAGCATGACGACTTCGTCGCCTGGATCGACTAGGCCTTGAATGGCGGCATAGATGCCTTCGGTAGCCCCGACGGTAGTGACAATTTCCGTCATAGGGTCCAGCGCGCGTCCGTAGAGCGGGCTGTACACCTGGCTGAGAGCCTCCACCAGCCGCGGATGCCCCCCGGAGCGCGTGTATTGGTTCAAGTCGGCGGCAATGGCGTCCTGAGCTGCCTTTTTGATGAAATCCGGAGCTGCGAAATCGGGAAAACCCTGACCTAGATTGATGGCTCCGGTTTCCAAAGCCAGAGCCGTGAACTCGGCGAACACTGTCTCCCCGAAGCCCTGCACGCGCTGGGCTGGAGTGAAAGGCGGAGCGGCGGAACCTGCGCCAGAAAAAGCCGGAGCTGGGGACATGAGCACACGATGCTGAACATGGTCTAGAGATGCGAAATTATAGCGCAAGGCCGAGATTTGAGATCCGCCGCCGACGGGCGAGAGTAAGAAAGACGATCTCAAATTCCAGTTCGGCACCCCCACCGCAGTCCCCAAGGATGCCGAGCACTCCGGCTCGCTGCCATTCCTGAGCCGTGAGCAAGCAAGCCCCCATGCACTTGACGCGGGCTGTGCCGACCGCGGTGAACGGGCTGATGCTATGGGTGTCCGTGAAGAGACCGCGGGGAGCCTTCAGGGAGCCGTATCGACCCGACCCTTATGCAGACCTGTGTAGAGAAACCAACTTGCACTGCAGACCGGAGGGCTGGACGCCCTCGTCCTAAGTCCCGTCAAAGCAGCAGAAACGGGTTTGGTCCCTGCGACTCGCACTGGATCATGAACGACAGACAGGGCGGTATCAAGATCCGGCCGTACTCGTGCGCGGTCTCCTCGAGATCCTGGCCTCCGCGGATCCGGCAGCACCCGATTCCGGTCGGAGTTGCCCGACCGCAGCATGCGCCGGTGCCGACCGAGACGCATTACTGCGGGGATCCGGCAACCTCTTTGTGCTAGCCCCTGGATGCAGCCTGCCGCACCTCTCGACGGCCGGAATGATCGGTGCATCTTGACTCGGATCGCGTGTACCTTGTAATATTCTGATCTCGTAGGGGGCTTTAGCTCAGATTGGGAGAGCGCCACAATGGCATTGTGGAGGTCATGGGTTCAAGTCCCATAAGCTCCATCCCGTGAAACGAGGCTTGGCTCAGACGGTCGGGGGTGGACTCGGCCGTCTGCAGGTAGGGGGCTGTAGCTCAGATTGGGAGAGCGCCACAATCGCACTGTGGAGGTCGGGGGTTCGAGTCCCCCCAGCTCCACCACCGTTTCCGATAGCCGGTCGACCGTGAAAATCGTCTCTTGGAACATTGCGTGCAAACACGCTGCATGGTCTTGCTTGCTGAAAACGGACGCGGACGTCGCGCTCCTACAGGAAGCCTCGGAACCGCCGCCAGAAGTTGCAAAGCGAATCGAAGCCGGCCCAGAGCCATGGCATACGCCCGGAGTAGACGCGCGTCGTCCATGGAGAACTGCGATAGCGAAGCTCACCGACAGAGTACAGGTGGACTGGGTAGAGGCGAAATCCGCTGTGGAGGCGTCTTCAGGGGAGTTGGCCGTCAGTCGTCCCGGTACGCTGGCCGCGGCCTATGTCACTTCGCCAGACGGCGAGCGGTTCCTGCTGGTGTCGATGTACGCGCTGTGGATGAGTCCGCACTCATCGACTGAAAGCAGGTGGATAGTCTCCGACGCCTCGGCTCATCGTCTCGTTTCAGACCTGTCCGCCTTTATTGGGAACCAACGAGGTCACCGCATCATTGCAGCTGGGGACCTCAACGCCCTCTACGGCTACGGAGAGAGAGGGAGCCCCTACTGGGCGGCGCGTTACCGGACCATATTCACGCGGATGGACGCTCTGGGGCTGCCTTTCGTCGGCCCACAGGCTCCCCACGGGCGACAGCAGACAGATCCCTGGCCCACCGAGTTGCCCCCCGACAGTCGGAACGTTCCCACCTTCCGCTCATCGTTCAAAGATCCGGCTACGGCAACGCGCCAACTGGACTTTGTCTTCGCGTCCGAGTCACTCACGCCCTATCTCGGCGTGCGAGCAGTCAACGATCCCTGCCAATGGGGGCCGAGCGACCACTGTCGTGTGGAGATCGAGGTTTCACAGCGCGGCCGGTCTTGATCTGGCCCTCGCAATGTCGCGTGGGGCTTCCTGGGCTAAGTTCTCCGGATAAAAAGCGATAGTGCATTGCTCAGGAAGGGACGGTAAGTGTACGGTCAGCCGTCCCCCATATTATCTGGCCTGATAGACGGATATGTGGATGTCCTGTTCTTCCCCTATGGAATGCAGGTATTCAACAACACCCTTCTCCGCATTCATATCTTGCCATGGCTGCTTGCCTGCATGCCGACTAGGGGATGTCGTCAAAATGATTGAGTCCACAGCACCCAAGCCCGGATCTGGCAGATCGCCCGAAACGCAGCGGCGTTCTTGGCATACCGCGTGGCCACGCCCCGCCATGGCGGGAAGGCCCGGAAGGCGTTCTCCACCCGATGCCGCCACGGGTATCGCTCCGGGTCGTAGGTGCGGGCTTGCTTGCGACGGCGGCGGGGTAGGATCACCGGGATCATCCCCTGCGCCCAAGCGGCGGCCACGACCGGATCGCGGCCGTAACCCCGGTCCGCTATGAGATACTCCGCCTCTAGGCCCGCCCTCAGGTCCACGGCCTGGGTACAGTCCGCCCGGGTCCCCTGGGTCAGCCCCATCCGGACGGGCCACCCCTGCGCGTCCGCGACCAGGTGCAACTTGGAATTCAGTCCCCTTTTGTGCGCGCCCTCTGCGGGTTGCCGCCCTGGGCACCGGCGGCATGGGGATGGACCTGGATAGGGCTGGCGTCGATCATCCACGCCGCACAGTCCGGTTCGTCCCGCACGGCCGCCCGCAGGGCGGCCCACCCGCCCCGAGCGCGCCACCGGCTGAAGCGGCGATGCGTATTCTTCCCGTCGCCGGAGGCGGGGGGCAGGTCGCGCCATGGCGCCCCGGTGCGCAGAATCCCAAACACGGCATTCAGAAACCGCCGGTGGTCCGCGGCGGGGCGACCCACCTTGCCCGGACCGCCCGGCAGCAGGGGTTCCAGACGTTGCCCGACGCGGTCCGAGAGGTCGTGGCGCCGGTGTGCAGCGGTCATGCGAGGCTCCTCCTTCTGTGTGTACCTCCTCAGTGTACCCGCACATTCCTGGTTTGACGACATCCCCTAGTGTTTCCTCCTGCCCGAAGCAGAGGCGCCAATCATCAGGGCATTGGTCTCATCAACGGCACATATCGGCGGTAGTCTCGAACTGCCGGCCGATATGCCCGTTGCCGACGAACTGTGACAGCAGGCGATAGTTCCTCCGTTCGTAGCGTACACGTCCGGCAACGACGGCCGGGTGGACCTGCGACGCGTAGGCGAGGTCGATGATCGACATGGCCGTAGGGCGGTCTTGGTCTCTGACGGGGCTTTCTTCCCATAACTTCGAAGGGATTAGCGCCTCTTCTGCCCAATCGTCGGCGTCCTTCTCCTTAGATTCCACTCCCCCGACTTCGACATTGCGTAGGGTGTGATCGTCTACGAAGCCGATTTCTTCGTCACTGCTATCCAGATGCAGACCAATGTGGGCGAGTTCGTGCAGCAGCGTGAACCAGAAGTTGTCTATACGGTCGTAGCGCAGCGTCAGCCCGATGACAGACTGTTCATCAGAGAGGCGGAGTGCCGCTCCGTCCAGGTACGTCCTTGGTAGGTGAGGGACCACTTCAAGACCGATTCCGTGCCGTTCCAGAAATTGCTTGGCTTGCCGGGGACCATCCTCCACCGGGCTGAACTGCGCGATAGTCCGGAGGAAGTCGGGAGTGACGGTTCCCCGCCGATAGCCGACTTCGGGTGGGTGCTCCCTTACGTTGGCTATTACCTGCCAGCACCATGCCCTGAGGGCGTACTCGTCCGTCTTGGCATTGATCCGAGGGTGGTTGTTCTTGCGGTATAGTGGTGCGACAGCCACTTCGCGGCCTCCAGCTCGCTCTATTAGACCCGTAATCAGTTCTTCGGCGTGGTCTCGCAGGTGAGGCAGATCTGGAATCCAACCCGCTTTGGCCATCGCTTTGATGGGAAATCTGCTCTATTCGATACCTGGCAGCGGGTCTTGCAGGTCGGCACCCGGCTCTTGCAAGAGGACATCGGCGGGAATATCCAGATGTCTGTTGAGCGCGCGTGCCATGGACATGGTGATAGCGCGCTTACCGGACAGTACCTCCGAGACCTTGGAGCGACTTCCGATAAACGGGACGAGCTCCCGTCGAGTGAGTCCCAACTGATCCATTTGAAACTCTATCGCAGCGACTGGGCTCGGCAAGTCTATCGGATGGTGCTGATCTTCGTAGTGTTCGACTAGACTGGCGAGGACCTCGAGTTCGTCTTCCTCCGGGGTACCGGGAGGAGCATCAAATATCTCGTCGATTCTTGCCAGCGCGCTCTCATAGTCTTCGTCATTTCGAATTGGACGAATAGGGGCCATCTTTATACCTCCTCGACATTGATTCGATCGTACTCGGCATGAGTTCCGATGAAACGGATATACACCATTCTGTGCCGGTAGTTGACTTTTACGACCAATCGATATTTGTTACCCCTGATTCGGAAGACGACGCGATCTTGGCCAGTGGTACTAGCACGAGGCCACAGCACTGGAACAAAGACTCTGGAAGCGTCAATCCGCATAGGCGTATGAGATTGGTTCCGCGCTTTTCGATTACAAACGCGACCGCGGCTGCTCTCACCGACATAGAGCGCGCTCGCGGCTTTCTCGAAGCCGCCCGCCTTTCGGACGACTGGATAGCCTCTATGCAGTCACGTGCGTTTCTCCTCGAAGCACACTACACGACCCACATCGAGGGTACACGCCTCACCGTACACGAATCCGCCAGTCTCTTGGCGGGACAGGCGGTTCCTGGTACAGATCCAGACGACGTGCGAGAACTGCTGAACTACCGTAGCGCATTTGCATACGTCGGTTCCTATCTCGACCATGGAGGGCCGATAACGGAAGGGCTGATTCTCGAGATACACGAACAGCTGGTCGCGGGCGTCCGGGGCGAGACTGCCGCGCCGGGACAATACCGGCGTGTCCAAAACTACGTCGTCGACTCGGCGACCGACGAGACCATTTACACTCCACCGCCTCCCGACGAGGTGCCTGCCCTCATGCGTAAACTGGTCGCCTGGTTGAACAATCCACGCGACGTCCATCCTGTCATAGTCAGCGGGATTGCCCAATTTCAACTCGTTCACATCCATCCTTTCCTTGACGGCAACGGTCGTACGTCTCGGCTTCTGTCGACACTGTGTCTCTATAGAGCCGGTTATGACTTCAAGCGTCTTTTCACCATCAGCGAGTATTACGACCGAGACCGCGGGGCTTTCTATCAAGCCCTGCAGAACGTCAGGCGGTCGAATATGGACATGACCGGATGGATTGAGTTCTTCACGCAAGGTCTTGCTGCTCAGCTCGCCGAGGTAAGGGCGCGGGGAAAACTGGCAATTCGGCAGGATATTCTGGTGAGGCGTCATCGACTCTCGGAGCGGCAGGCCCTCGCGCTTGGCCATGTGTTGGAACGCGGAAAGCTCACGATCGGTAATTTTCAGGAGTTGTGCCCGGATGCAAATCGCCGGACCCTGCAACGTGACCTCAAGATGCTGGTGGACGAGGGGTTGCTCCTGCGACGCGGAAGCACTAATCGAGTGGAATACGTTCCGGCACCGGGATCCACGTAAACTTGCGACAGAACTCGCGTCAAACTTGCGACAGAACTCGCGTCATGAGGAAAGTGGGAAAGCGTTTTATCCCAGCCACTGATATTCCGGAGCGGTCGAGCACCGGCGAAGGCCCGATCTGATGTTGTATCCCTGTACGGGAGTTTTCGATGGTTTCCCAAAGGGAAGGCCGAAAAACCAGCGACCGGGGGCTGGTAGCAGCTACATAGGAGCAAGCATTTGGGAGGTCTGGGAAAGGAGATTGCGTCAGTTAGGTACGTGACCTAACATCAGGCGGCGCTCTTCTCCAACCCTTGCCTGATGGCGATTCCACCCCTAACCCAAGCCCAGGGGAGACCTCTCTGCACCACTGAGGGACAGGCCGCAACAAGGTCAGGAGAATTGTGGGGAGCCGGTCCCGCGCTAATTCTGCCGCAGCCGTGGGCCGCGCCCCCGCTCCGGCTTGGGATGTTCTGCGCGGGCGGTCATGTCGGCCGACTCGCGCGACAAGGCGCAAGCAAAATGCTGGAGACGACTCTCGGATGAGACATGATGCTTGCCGACTGGACCGCTCACGTTGGATCCTGGGTCGGCAATCCTGCGTGCCCTAAGGAGACCTTCGACAGCCCGTCCTAATGACGGGTGCAAGGCAAATGCGGCTCTGAAAAGTCCTTGCCGTACGCGGAAAGAGGTGACAAAGGTCTTTCGTACTCCTTGATTCTCGTCGGTCGGAAGTGGCGACGATCCGTGAGCGGTCGATCTCCGAGCGTCTCTGGGCGATTTGCCGAATCGACGTCGCTGTTCCGCCTCTCCGACTTCCCGCTCTTATCGGAGATACGGCTGCTGTGCTGGACGTTGGGTCTTCCCGCTGCAAGGGTTTCGCGGTGCGACCACGTGCCGCAACAAGCAGTAAACCAAGCGGGCAACCAAGGGTCTTGTGGTGCTCGACCTGCTCCGCTTTGGTACCATAATCCTGCACGGACAAGTCTGCAGGCGTCTTTTGCAGAGAGCCGAAGAGAGCGAACTGCACGATAGAGCATTTTTGTTTCGCTGTCCGCCACTCCAGAGACGTCGCCGGAGCTGGATGCTGCGGTGGTTTGCGTACCGTACACTATCGTCATGAACTCGGTCGAGCGTATCAAAGAGAAAATGTACTTGAGGCAAGTCGCTACGAAGTGGCGAGCACCGTGACGGACGACAGCATCCGCGGGTACGAGGCCGTCCAGCAGCGAAACTTTGGCGACTTGGTACTCGCCGGAAGGCTTGGAACCGACTTTCACCATAAACCGGAAGCCCAGGTATTCGTCCGAAACACCCTTGCCGCCATTCTCCCCTCCGTCGCCAGTTCCAGTCCGAGGATACTGGACTGTGGTTGTGGGACCGGGGCATGGCTCGAGTTCATCCGGGACGAATTGCGCGATTGGGCCGACATACCCTCCCCCCGGTACTACGGATTCGACCTTACCAAGGAGATGATCGACGTTGCCCGGCAGCGCCTCCCCGACTTGGCTCCGCACCACCTTCGCCAAGGGGACATTCTGGCCGCAGAATCGTACGCCTTCGACCTCCAGGAGTTGAGGTTCGACGTCATCTTCTGCTACGACGTCGTCCAGCAGCTGCCCCCCCCCCTCCAGTTCCATGCCTGTGAAACCATAGCCGCGCACCTGGCGGACGGCGGTGTTGCCGTGATATTCGACCAGGAACGTCATTCGCTTTTCGGCAGGATCATGGACTTCGCCAAGTTCCTGCGGCGATATCTCGGCATCCCGATACCGCCCTCCTACTACACTGTAGCCCGCTATCCGCCGCTGAAGCGTTTCGCCTGCCGCTTGAGAGAGGCAGGATACGGGACGACCGTCAGAGTGGCGCCCAACGGGAGAAAACGTGCAATGGTACTTTGGTATCCGTCGGCGACCCATAGAGACTTCCGATAGGTTTGGGGCGATATAGGGATGTGCGCCCCCGGCCGACGCAACTATCCCGTCGCCAGCTGTCGTTGACGGAGTACGAGCCTCCGGTCCCGCCGCGCAGTTCCCTTGGACCGTCGACCTCGACGGGACGGACGAGCAGGAATGGTCGACCGGCCAGAATCCAGGGCCCTCCGATCCCCTGTGAACTCGTAAAGCATCGGCCGACCATACACGATCGGGGAACTGTCCCGGTGCAATAGACTCAATCCCCCGCTGCGCGTGCCGTCCTGGCATGCCGTCTCCCGGCTGTGGGGGAATACCCAGCGCATTATTGTCGGCTGCGTAGCGGCTGCCCGCCTACCCGGGTTCTCTTCAAGAAGTTCCTACGCCCGAGGGACGTCGTACGCCTTGCATGCAAGGCGCAGAATACTGCGCCCGCATCAATTCCGGGATCCGAGGACGACTGCGGGCCGCGGTCGCGGGGCACGCGTTCGTTGGGCTGCTAGGGCAAACGGACGTCTTTGCGCCCATGGCGCCACCGTTCTTCCGCGCTTCCGTGGATCGGCGCGCGGATCGCTTGATATGCCCTGTGGATGGCCCTACCGAATAGGCCCGCTATCAACTGACCCGCGGCAATGGTTGTCCTTCAGCCACCGCGCTCAGGATCTGTTCGGCTCGCACGGTGATGCTTTCGCGGTCGAAGCGGCTGGCCAGCTCCAAACACCTTTGACACATCTGCAACCGGTTGTCTGGGGATTCGTCTGCCAGATCGACGAGCACGGCCGCCAGGGCATCGACATCCAGCGGACAAAACGTTCGTCCTACATCGAACTCGCTAGCCAACGTCGCGGCTTCGCAACCTTTGCTCACCACGATGGGAACCCCGCTGGCCAAAGTGTCGTATACCTTGGAGGGCATGGTTCCGGGCAGCTCCGTCGCCAAGGGCACCAGGCCGGCGTCGCAGGAGGCCAAGATCGTCGGCATTTCTTCCGCGGACACAGGGTCGCAGAACATGATGTTGGACAATTGATGCCGGCGGACCAGTTGCACGAGGGCCTCCTTGGTCGGGCCGTCGCCGACCATGGCGAATTTGATCCTCGGATGGTGCCGCAGCTTGGCCGCCGCCTCGACCACTACTTCCAGACCCTGGAAAAGCCCGTGCAGCCCGCAATACCCCGCCAGGAAGTCGTCAGGGCCCGCGCCCAACTTCAAGCGGGTCTGCGCGCTTCTCCGCGCAGGGCGAAACCTCTGCATGTCGGTGCCGTTGCCGATGACCGCGACTTCGACTTCCGGGAACCGCTCCTGGATCTGCTTGCCGGCCTTGGGATTGGTTACCGAAACCACCTTGGAGCGCCGGTAGCCCCAGCGTTCCAGCAGCCTCAACATTCGCAAAGAGAGCGGGTGCATAGGATATCCCAAGCGGACGGCAATGTCGGGCCAGATGTCCGCCACGTTCATGACGACTTTCGCGCGCGTGATGCAGCCGATGGCCAGTCCCACGGGCACCAGAGGCAACGGGGGACTGTCGAAGACGACCAAGTCCCGGCGGCCCAGACGCCACGTCCCCAGCAACAGACTCGACATCGCAAACGACAGATAGCTCGCCGCCCGCGGCAATGCCTTCAAGGAGTTGGACGGCCTGATCCAGGTACGCACTACCCGGACCCCTCCTACTTCCTCGGTCACTCGGAGCTTGCCTCGATAGCCGTCGAACACCCGGCCGGTCGGGTAGTTGGGCATGGCCGTGATTACCTGTACCTCGTGGCCCCGGGCTGCGAGGCGCTTGGTCAACTCGAAGAGACGGACTGCGGTGGCGCCCATTTCCGGCGGAAAGTTCAAGGACAGAACCGTAAGTTTCATAGCGTGCCGTGTTCATTGGTCGGACGGACCAGCGGAGTTGGGGGTTCCAACCTGCTGCGTCCTCCAAAAGCCCCGCGGGTCGACGACCGGCTTTCCGGAAAGCCGATCCCGCTCCACATGCTCGAATTCCCGGTGGTCGGTCAGCAACACCACGACGTCGGCGGCATCCAACGCGGTGTCGAGCTCCACCATCTCCGTTCGGGGGTTCCCCGCAAGGTCGGCCGGCAAGGCGGAGATGTGCGGCTCGACCACCAACAGTCTGCCCTGTAAGGTCGCCTGCACCTGCTTGACGACGGCCAGCGCTGGACTTTCGCGTAGGTCGCTCACATTGGCCTTGTATGCGAGGCCCAAGCAGGCGATCACGGGATCTGCGATGCCGGCGCAAGCAGCGGCGACTTGGGCGGCTACCCAGGTCGGCTTGCTGTCGTTGACCTGGCGGGAGGTGCGTATCAGCGGCGTCAGCGTCGGCTCCGAATCTGCGATGAACCAGGCGTCGATCGGGATGCAATGTCCACCGACGCCGGGCCCCGGCTGGAGAATGTCGACCCGCGGGTGACGGTTGGCGAGTTCGATCACCTCCCACGGATCGATGCTGAGCCCATGACAGACGAGGGACATTTCGTTGGCAAACGCGATGTTGACGTCTCGGTAGGCGTTTTCGGCCAATTTCACCAGCTCCGCAGTGCGTGCCGTGGTCAGATGGCATGTCCCGCGGGCGAAAATTCGGTATAGGGTTGCGGCTTCTGCAGCGCAGGCGGGCGTAATGCCCCCAATCACGCGGTCGTTGTGAACCAGTTCGTCCAGAATGCAGCCCGGGAGTACCCGTTCCGGACAGTAGGCGACGCGGATATCGCTCGCTTCGCCGGCCCGGTGGGGCAACGACAGGTCGGCGCGGAGCTCGGCCAACCATTCACAGACCAGTTCGGTGGTGCCCACCGGAGACGTCGACTCCAGGATCACCAGATTGCCGGCTTCCAGGAACGGCGCCAAACTTTGGACGGCCGCGTATACGTATCCGGTATCGGGAGTGAAGTTTGCCTTCAGGGGCGTGGGGACGGCGATGACGAAGACGTCGGCGGCCGCGGGAGCTGCGCTGGCCTTCAATCTAGCTGCCGCGGCTCCGTTGGACACCCACCTGTGCAAGTCGGGCTCGTCGATGGGAGATGTTCCCGCATTGACTGCGGCCACGCGCTGGGCATCGATGTCGCATCCGTGCACGTCGACCCCGTGCTGGGCCAAAATCGTGGCGGTGGACAATCCGACATAGCCCAACCCCACGATGCAGACGCGTTGAATCATTCTCAGTCTCCGAGCAGGTCTTGCCGAATGCGCTGGCTGGCGCGACCGTCGCCGTAGGGGTTGTGCGCCCGCGCCATGGCTGCATAGGCCTCCTCGTCGTCCAGAAGGCGCGTCACTTCCCTGGTGATGCGTTCGGCATCCGCGCCCACCAGTCGGGCCGTGCCCGCCGTCACCCCTTCAGGCCGTTCGGTAGCGTCCCGCATCACGAGGAGGGGTTTGCCCAGCGCCGGAGCTTCCTCTTGAATCCCCCCCGAATCCGTCAAAATGATGTGTGATTCGGTCATCAGATGGACGAAAGACAGGTAGTCCAGGGGGTCGATCAGCCGAATATGCGGCTGGTTCCCCAGGTAATGGCGGATCGGCTCCTGGACGGCTGGATTCATATGCACAGGGTAAACGATCTCCATGTCGTCCCGCGCGCCCAGTTGCACCAAGGCCCGGCAGATCTGCGCGAAGCCGGCACCAAAATTCTCGCGCCGATGCGCGGTAACCAGAATCCAGCGCCGGTCAGCCCCTCGTTCCGGCAGCATCTCCTTCGCCCTGTCGACGAGCTCGGATTCGTTCTGCAACCGCGCCACTACATGCAGCAAAGTGTCGATCACCGGATTGCCGGTGACGATGATGCCGGAGTCGGACAGGCCTTCCGCCAGGAGGTTCTGCCGGGCTTGCTCGGTCGGCGCGTAGTGCCGATCGCTCAGTATATCGACCACCCGCCGGTTCATCTCCTCGGGCCACGGAGCCATCATGTTGCCCGTACGGAGCCCGGCTTCGACGTGACCCACCGGAATCTTGGCGTAGAAGGCTGCCAATGAAGCCGCCAAGACGGTGGTGGTATCCCCTTGCACCAGTATCCGATCCGGTTGTATCGCTTCGAGGGTATCCCGCACCCCATGGAGCACGGCGCTGGTGATGTCCGCCAGCCCCTGCCGCGGGAGCATGACGTCGAGGTCGAAGTCCGGCTCCAGCTTCAAGAGCCGGAGTATCGGCTCCAGCATTTCACGATGCTGGGCAGTCACACATATCTTGTGCTCGATCCCGGCGGTCGCGGCCAGCGCCCGCGCAACCATCGCCATCTTGACGGCCTCGGGCCGCGTGCCGATTACGGAGAGAACACGCACGGGTCGGCGGGTCTCGAATGCAATAGAGCCATGTGGCTCACGCGGCTGACCATGAACCGCGCCCAGAGTGGTACCCGGTGCGATCTCGCATCCGAAGCAAAGAAGCCCGGCAAGAAGCCCGGCAAGGCAAATCGACCCTCTCGGCAAGAACTCGGGAGTCCCGTAATTGTCGGGGCCCGATTGCGGCTTCGGGTATATCCGTCGTCTTTCCTCCGTCCCAGGGGCGGCAGCGGAAGCCGCTTGGTACTCCGACGCCGACCGCCTGTAATGTGGGGATCTGGGAATTGGGCAAGCGCAGGCAGTTGGGGATATCGCCTCCGGTCTCCACCCCCCCCTCTGCAGGTCTGGCAGGTACGCCGGGCACAGTACCCTGTGCTGGGCGCGGCGAAGCGCAGAGGAACGCGCAGGAAAATCAGCAGCAAGAGCTGTCTATCCCTCTCCGGACGACCTTGGCCGGCATCGACTTTCACCTACCACAAAATCCGGGACTGGGACGACATGAAACGACCGACGCAGTACCCACACCTCAAAGGCCACCTCTACACAGTCGCAATGTTGCCGAGTCGATAAAGACAGGGTGAAGCCGGAGCCTAGGCACTGCCGCGATCTTACCATTGCCATACCCGAAAGAGGGAAAGCCTACCGTGTCCATTTTTGCCAGGCGGTCTGCTCGTCTGGGACACGCTTCCGTTCTCGATGCGCGGGGGTTCCGCCCGCGGTGTCCTGCGTTCGTCTGGACGCGTGCAGCGCCGTGCCGCACATCGCCCCTGCATACGCCGCCGCGTCGGCAAACTGCATGGCCCGAACGGTACGTACCGCATCCGGGGCCAGCCGCCGCTTGCCTCAACGGCGCAGTCCAGCCTTGCGCTCCGACACCGGCTGCCTCACAACGGGCTCCCCCTGCTCTGCAGAGGAGATCGAGCATCCCTATGCGTGGCGCCCATCTGCCTCCGGGACCGATGGATCCTCAATCCCAAGTAATGCCCACGCCCAACTCTTGCGTCCGTGCTTCCCACAAGGACTGATACATAGCCGGCGCGTGGCTGAAATGAACTTTGCGGGTCAGGAGGCGCGAAAGATCCAGTTCGCCGGCCCGTAACAAATCGAAGAAGAATTCGGTATGCCGCTCGCGCGTCCATGGGTTGTCGGGCGTGGCGACCGGGGGATGCGAACCGCCGTGCGTGCCGATAATCGTGTAGCTGGGAGAATTGCAAAGATCGTGAAAGTCGAATTCGGTTTTCCCCCGCGGGCTGCTCAACAGAACGAAGCGGCCCTGCCGCCGTAGGGTCCGAATCGCATCGGGAATGGTCTGAGGCAATCCGGTAACCTCGAAGGCGCAGTCCACCATGCGATCGCGCGTCTTTTCGGCGATGGCCTGACGCACAGCCTCGATGCCGTCGGCAGCGTCCAAGGGCTGGATGCCGACGGCCGAGGGGAGCAATGCCAAGCGTCTGGACGCGAGATCGATGCCAAAGACGGGTCTGGCGCCGCACAGTCGACAGCATCGTACGGCCAACTGGCCCAGAATGCCCAGTCCGAACACGGCGACTGCATCTCCCCATCCGACCTGCCCTCTCCGCACGCCGTTCATCACGGTCTGGGCCAGCGTAAAAAAGACGGCCTGCTCGTCGGGGATCGATTCCGGGACGCGCCACAATGCCTCCACGTCGAGCACATTCAATTTCCTGTGCCGGCCTCGGGTGGCCACGCGGGCTCCGATCCAACCGGGATCTACGCCTGCGCCGACATCCTGCACCACGCCGATATTGGCGTATCCGGGCGTGAACGGATACTTCGCCATGCGCGCCCACACGGATTGGGCGGGAAATTCGCCGCCGTACAGGGTCAGTTCGGTGCCTGTACTGATGAGCGAGAGGCGGCTCTGAACCAATGCATGGCCAGGCGTAGGCCAGACGCATTCGTGGTTCTGCACCGAACACTGCCGGGGGCCGTCGAAATACACGGCTTGGGTCGTCAGAGTCATATCCGTCAGCCTTTGATGCCACTCAGCACAATGCCCTGTACGAAGTACTTCTGGGCCACTACGAACAGCACGATGCCGGGAATGGACACCGTGAGCGACGCCGCCATCAACAGATGTTCACGCGGCGCCCCGCCCGCGTCGGCTACCAGTTGAAAGAAGCGCAGGCCGAGAGGCAGCGTGTACTTTTCCATGGTGTTGAGATAGATCAAGGGACCGAGGAACGAATCCCAGTGGGAAAGAAACGAGAATATGGCCACCGTGGCCAAGGCGGGTCGGGAAAGCGGCAGGATGATGCTCCAGAGAATTTGCCACGACCGAGCGCCGTCCAGGCGTGCAGATTGATCCAAATCCAAGGGGATGGTCAGAAAAAACTGCCGCATCAAGAAGATGAAAAACGGCCCGGTCCCAAAGAAAAAGGGCACTATGAGCGGTTTGTACGAATCCAACCATCCCAACTCGCGGAATATCAGGAACTGGGGGATGAGCAAGACTTCGAACGGCAGAATCATGGTGCTCAACACCACCATGAACAAGAAATCCCGTCCCGGGAAGCGAAACCGGGCAAAACCGTAGGCCACCAACGTCGTGGACAGCACCTGTCCCAATACGGCCATTCCGGTCACGACGACGCTGTTCTTGACGTAGAGGGCGAACGGTACCTGGCGCCAGACTTCAAGCCAGTTCTGCCACTGCATCTGCTTGGGCCACAGCAACGGCGGAAAGACGTAGATTTCCGTGGGATGTTTAAAAGAACTGCCCACGGTCCAAAGAAAGGGCCCCATGAACAGCGCCGCCAGCAAAAGGATAGGCAAATAGAACAAGGGATCGGGATCGTGTCTACGGTAGGTCATATCACAGCCCATGGCGAGGTGTGCATGCCGGCAGGAGCCAACAGTAGGGGCGTGCCGGTTTCCTGCCGCAGCGACCGCAACAGTCTTTAATCGGTATCGCCGGCATAGAAAACCCAGCGCCGCGAAGTGCGTACCTGCAAATAGGTGAAGGCAATGAGAATGATGAAGAAAATCCAGGCGAGCGCAGACGCGTACCCCATGTTGAAGTACTTGAAGGCTTGGGTATACAGATGCAGGATGTAGAACCACGTGGCGTAGGCCGGTCCCCCTTCCGTCGATACGTATGCCACCGTGAATACGCGCAAAGCGCCGATGACGCCCAGGATCAGGTTGAAGAACATGGTAGGCGAAATCATGGGCAGCGTCACATGGCGGAATTTGTACCAGATGCCGCCGCCGTCGATTTCGACCGCTTCGTACAGTTCCGGCGGCACTCCTTGCAGACCGGCCAGAAAGATCACCATCTGGCCGCCTCCCATCGTGGCCCACAGCGCCATGATGATCAGCGAAGGCAGAGCCCACTCGATACTGCTGAGCCACCCTGGGCCATCTATGCCCACCTTTTCCAGCAAGAAGTTCAGGACCCCGAAATCCGGCTGAAAGATCCATTGCCACAACAAGGCCAACGCGACCAAAGGAGTCAGCGAAGGCAAGAAGAACAGGGCACGAAAAAGCGTGGTGCCCTGCAGTTGCTGGTTCAGGAGCAGAGCGCAGGCCAGGGAACCCGCTATGCCTACAGGCACTCCGACGATGGCGTACGTAAACGTGCGGCGCAAGGAACCCCAGAAGAGATCGTCGCCCGACAGAGCTTCGACGTAATTGGCGAATCCCGCGAATCTCGGCTGTGAAACTACGGTGTAGTCGGTGAAGCTGAGGTAGAAAGAGGCCAGAAAGGGAAAGGCCGTGAAGGCCAGAAAGCCCAGCAACCACGGCGAGATGTACAGGTAACCTGCAATGGCCTCTTGGCGCTTGAGCGTGGCCTTCGGCCTGGGAGGTTCGGCCCGGTGGTAGGCAGGCCGGACCTCCGCTGTAGACGTCATGGCGGCACCGGGGGGCGGCCGTGTTCCCGCAACGGGGCTTGGAGTTGCCCCATCTCTCCCAGCCTGCAACTGGTTAGGAAGCCGGTTTGTCCAAGACTTCCTGGAGTTTGGCGGACACCGTGGGCACGACGCTTTCTGGTTCTTCGTTGCCCAGCCAGACCGGATCCATGCCGTTGGTGTACGTATCTCGAATCTCCAACCCCCGGAAATTGCCGGGTCCCCGGAACGGCAACACGTTGTACATGATCTGCGTGAAGACGTTGTGAATCGGGAACTGGGTCAGACGCGCGTCTTCCCAGACGTCGGGGCGGGATCCGGGCACGGAACCGGCCTCGGCGATGCGGATGCCGGTTTCCTTGTTGGCCAACCACTTCACCCATGCGAAAGCTTCTTCCGGGTGCTGCGAACCCGCATAAATGCAGGCGGGATCGAATTCGTACATGGAGCCGCTGACGCCCGCGGGTCCCTTGGGCATAGGTACCGCGCCCAAATCGAACCTGTCTCCGATCCTGTGACGCCAGCTCTGTCCCCAATAACCGCTCTGCGCCATGCCGATGCGCCCCGAGACAAACATGTCGGACGTCATTTGATCCGGAGACGGAGCTACGTTGTGCGTGTGCATCAGGTCATAGACAAAGCGCACCGCGGAAAGGGTCTCCTCTGAATCCAGCAGGGAGGTATCGCCCTCTTCGTTGTATATTTCGCCGCCGGAAGCTCGTGCCCACACCAGGAGACTGAACGGATCGAGACCGGGTTGCATGCCGAACTGATCCACCTGGCCGTCCCCATCCGTATCTTGCGTCAACACCGTTGCATACTCCAGCAGATCCCCGAATGTCCAGTCCCCATCCTCGGGCGGCTCTTCCAAGCCGTTGTCCGCCAGCAATTGCTTGTTGTAGAAGCAACCCACACGGCCCGGATGACAGATCCAAGGCAGACTGTACAGAGCCCCCTCATGGCTGGCCGCTACCAAGGATTCGGGGAAAAAGACCCCTAGGTCATATTCGTCTGCAGCTACCATGTCGTCCAAGGCCAGCAGCACGCCCTGGTTGGCGTAGCGGTGATACAGTCCGGACAACAAGACGGTCCAGAAGGTATCGCCTATGGTTTGACCGGCCAGCAATACTTCCATCTTTTGGTGGTACTCGGCATGCGGAAACAGCTCTTCTTTGATCGTGATCCCCGGGTTTTCTTCCTCGAACGCCCGCGCGCGTTCAATAAAATGATCGCCCTGTACCCCGGTACGGCCGTGAAATCGAATCACTACAGGTTCCTCGCCGGCAGCGCCGCCGGCCGGACTTACATCGGAGGTGGCCGGGACGCAAGCGGCCAACGCTACGGCCCCTATACTCATTCCTCCCAGTTGCATGAACTGTCGTCGAGACACTCTCACGTTACACATGGCGCCTCCCTACCAAATTGTTCGGATTGCAAACGACTTGTGCAAAGCGGTGGAGCATCCTCCCACGAGACCCCGCTCCTGGATTGCAGGGCTTCCCAGCCGCACCGTACGGGATCGGAAAAAATCCGGACCCATCTCCTGCCTGCTCTGTGGCCAATGCTCGGGTGCCCTCGAGTTTCCCCGATCCAAGCCACCATGCACGGGCCCGCCGTTCCCCGGTATCCCCAGAGAAATCAAAGGCGGGTCGAATGGTCCGGAACAGGCGTTCCCAGGGCGCGTTCGGTATTATGGGGAAAAGAATTTCCGCTGTCAAACGCAGTTTCCGGGCTCCGGGACTCCGGATCACGAAGAGAGAACCGCAGAAACGAGTCGGCCGGATTTCGTGTCCGAGCGTCTCGGGCGGGACGGAGGACTACGCCACTTTCAAGACCTTTTGCCCCCCGTGCCCTTCACCCCGGTGGACGGTACGCTCCTGGGCCTGGTGTCGTCTCGCTCGCCGTCCGCTCTGGAAAATTTCCCGCTGTCGTATGTAGCGGCAGTCGAAGGAGGCGACTCGCATCGGGAGGGAGGCTCCGGTAGGGCTTCGGCCGAAGCCCTGTGTCTCCCGGCTGCAGAGGTCGCTGCGGTTCCCGGGTATCTGTTGCCGCAACCCGCTACCGGTTTTCCGCGGACAGGGAATACGTGGACAGCAAGTGGCCCAGCAGCGGACCGAAGATGGGTACGAAGTCGTAGCGCGCGTGCAGGGCCAGCACGACACCGGCCCCATGCGCGATGAGAGCGGCGAAGCCGACCAGCGGCACCACGGCAAAAAGCATCACGCCGGAAATGGTTCCCAAGACCGGAATCCAGTTCAATAGCCATGCCAGCACAGCCCAGATCAGGCAGGTCGCAATCAGGATCAGCGTAAGCAGCAAGGATTGCAGCGCGTGCCATGTGGCCAGACGTCCCCTGCCGAACAGGAGAGCGATCACCGGGCCGATCACCGGCAGCAGATAGGACAGGGCGGCCATCATCCTGGATCGGTGGGAAGCCGCAGCCGTCATTTCAGACAATTCCCAGCAAATCCAGTTCTCGGGCGAAGTGGCACCGACAAAGATGGCCCTCGCCCAAGTCTTCCAAATCCGGCCGTTCCTCTTTGCAGATGGCCTCTGCATATCTGCAGCGGGGATGGAAGACACAGCCGCTGGGCGGATTCGTGGGACTGGGGACGTCCCCTTCCAGGATGATCCTCTGCATATGTACATCCGGGTCGGCCGCGGGCACGGCGGAGACCAGGGCTTCCGTGTACGGATGGGCCGGATGCCGCAACAGATTGTCGGCATCGGCGATCTCCACGATTTGACCCAGGTACATGACCGCGATGCGGTTGCAGACATGCTCCACCACACTCAAGTCGTGGGCAATGAAGACCAACGTCAGTCCCAGACGGTCCGTAAGTTCTTCCAGCAGGTTGAGGACTTGGGCTTGGACCGAGACGTCCAGCGCCGAAACCGGTTCGTCCGCGATGATGATGCGGGGATTCAGGGACAGCGTGCGCGCCAGCCCGATGCGTTGCCGCTGACCGCCCGAGAATTCGTGGGGATAGCGGCCCATGTAGTGGGGGTTGAGGCCGACCTCTTCCATGAGCTCCGCTACACGCTCCGTCATCTCCTTGCCCCGGGCGACGCCATGAATGACCAGGGGTTCTCCGATGATGTCCATCACGGTCAGGCGCGGATTCAGACTGGAGAACGGATCCTGAAAAATCATGCGCAGTTCGCGGCGGTAGCTCTTCATTTCCCTTGGGGACAACTGCGCCAGATCGACCTTTTCTCCGTCGGTCCGGGTATACCAAATCTCCCCGTCGGTCGCGTCGTACAACCGTAGGATGGTACGTCCCGTCGTGGTCTTGCCGCAGCCGCTTTCGCCCACCAGGCCCAAGGCTTCTTGGGCCTGCAGCTGAAAATCCACCCCGTCTACGGCTTTCACATGGCCGGTCACTCTTTGCAACAGCCCGGTCCGCAGGGGGAAGTACTGTTTCAGGTTGCGTACTTCCAGGATGACGTCGCGGTCTCCCGTCGGCACGGGGATGGCGGGAGCGTTGGCGGGGACCGACATAGGTGGCTCAGGCGACGGCATAGGGGTCGGCCGCGTCCCGCAGGCCGTCTCCCAGAAAATTGAATCCCAGCACCGCGATCACGATAAAAGCCGCCGGCGCCAGAATCCAGGGATTGACGCCCAGCGTTTCCAAACTGTTGGAATCCCGCATCAGGTACCCCCAGCTGATCAGCGGTTCCTGAATGCCCAGCCCCAGGAAACTGAGAAAGGCTTCGGCCAGAATGATCTGCGGGATCTGCAGAGTCAGCACCACCACGACATGGCTCAAGGTGTGCGGATAGAGGTGACGGAAGATGATGCGGGTATGGGATGCTCCCATTTCCTTGGCGGCCAAGATGAAATCCGTTTCTCGGAAGGAGAGGACTTTGCCGCGTACCTCGCGGGCCAGGACGGTCCAGATGGTCAGGGCGAAGATGCTGGCCATGATCACGAAGATCAAGAACGGGTCCCACGTGATGGGCACCACGCTGGCCAAAGCCATCCACAAAGGCAGCGCGGGAATCGATTGTACGACTTCCACGAATCGCTGCAGCAGACCGTCCATCCAGCCCCCGTAGTAGCCCGAGACCACGCCCAGCACGGAACCCACCACGATGCTGATGCAGGCCGCGAAGAGGCTCAAGGCCAGGCTGATGCGGCCTGCCTGACACATGCGTCCGAACAGGTCTCGGCCCAGTTTGTCCGTGCCCAGAATATAGATGGTCCCGCCTTCCTCGATGCCGTAGAGATGCCGGTTCCAGGGAATGAATCCCAGCAGCTTGTACTCGTACCCCGGGACGAAGAATTGCACTGCGTACTTCTGGTCCGGCACATCCAGCCAGACCGGCTCGAAAGTATCCGGGTCGTAGCTGTAGAGCTGCTTGTAGGTAAAGGGCCGGAAGGAAAATACGCCGTTCGCGTCCACGAAACGCACGCGCTGCGGAGGGGTAAAGGTGGACTGCATGTCGATCTGGGTAGGATCGGTGGGCGAGAAGAAATCGGAAAAGACGGCCAGCACGGCCAGTACCAGAATCATCAAGCCGCCCACGATGGAGACTCGGCTGCGCCGGAAACGCCGCCATACCAATTGGAGATAAGTCTCGCTGCCGTGACTGGTCGGGCCGCGGGTGCCTAGGGCCGCCGTCAGCGCGGATTCTGCGGGGGGCGCCGGTGCAGCTGCGGACATGCGCAAACCGAGTTCAGGAGTACCGAATCCGGGGATCCAGTACGACCAGGAAGAGATCGGACAACAGGTTGCCCACTACCAGCAAGACGCTGTACAGGAGCAGGATGCTGCCCGTGATGTAGATGTCCTGATTGCGGAGGGAGCCGTAAAACATGGGCGCGATAGTCGGCAAACTCAATACGATCGCCGCTTCCAGTTCGCCCTGCACCATGTAGGGTATGGCTGTGCCCTGGTACGCCACGATGGGATGCAGAGAGTTGGGGACCGCATGCCGGTTGACGACGCGCCGCTCCTTGAGGCCTTTGGAGCGCGCCGTCACTACGTATTGGGCGTTCAGTACGTCCAGCAGGTTGCCCCGCATGACACGGAGGTTGCGGGCCACTCCGCCCAGGCCGGCAATGGCGATGACAGGCCACACGTGTCGCAGCAAATCCAGAAACTTGCCTACGGACCAAGGCGCCACGACGTATTCCGGCGAGTAGAAGGAAGTCACGCTCTCTTGATCGAAGGTGAAGACCAAGAGGTACAAAATCACCAGCGCCAGGAAAAAGCGCGGTAGGGAAGTCAGCACGAAAGCCACTACGGAAGCCACGTTGTCGCTGAGACTGTATTGACGTTGGCCCACGAATATGCCCACCAGCAAGCCTACCAAGGTAGAAGTGGCGTGCGCAGCGACGGCCAGACCGATCGTGCGGGGCAGCCGTTGGGCGATCAGGCCGCCGACATCTTCCTTGTACCGGAAGGAATAGCCGAACTCGCCCCTGGAGATAATGCCCCAGATCCAGTTCACATACTGACGCGGAATGGGCGCGTCCAGCCCGTAGCGGACCCGCAATTCTTCGGCCATGCGCTCGGCTTCCGATTCGGTCATGCCCCCTTGGTTGATCAATTGGGCCTTGTAGACATCGGTAAAATCTCCCGGCGGCAGCTGAATCACCACAAAGGAGATGGCGCTGACCAGCAGCAATACGGTAACGGCCGACACTAGGCGGCGGGCCAGATACGCAGCCATGGAGTTTCAGTCCGGCCAGCGCGGATCGAATATCGGACAGGAGCCGGCAAGGGGCGGCCGCGGGCGGGTACCCGCCCGCGGCCGCTCGGACCGAGGCTTAGCCGTAGTTGGGCAGTTCTTCGGGACGAATCTCAGGTACGAGGTCCTGATCTTCCACCGCGATCCACATCTGTTCCGGACGTACGTTGCCCCACGTCCAATGGACGAAGAAGGGGGGAGCCCCTACCGGGATGTTCTTGAAGCGCTTGGCCATGGCCAAGCCGTAGCGCCCGATGATGGAGCCGGCGTGATAGACGTTCTCGGTGAACAGCCGGTTGTAGCGAGACATGAGTTCGGCGCGGACGGCTCCGTCGGGTTCCAGACAGAACTGGTTGACGATCGCGACGATCTCTTCCTCGAAGTCCAACAGTTGCCGTGGCTCTGCCCCTTCCCGGTGAATCCCGAACTCCTTCGTGACGGGACCCAGGTCCGTACAACGGGTGAAGGGGGTCAGATAGTGCTGCCCGGTGCGCGTGACCCGCATTTCCCAGGTCCCGTTCTGATTCGCGTCGTTCAGGGCTGGGCCTTGCAACACCCGCATGTTCAGTTGGATGCCGACGTCGCGCAACAAGGCTATCGCGGCTTCCCCCACGCCTTGCGTGGCGGCCGCGTCTTCGCTGGTGTTGAGACCGATGATGAGATTCTCGCCTTCTTGGGAACCGGAGGTCCAGTTCACGATGCCGTCTCCGTCAGTGTCGGCAAAACCGAGGTCGGCCAGCAGCGCGCGGGCCGAATCGGGATCGTAGGGATAATCCACGACGGATTCGATGTCGAACTCGACTGCGCCCGGCACGATGCCGCCCGGGAATCCGCGCAGGAACGGTCCGCGCACGACAGACTGGGCGATGCCCTCGCCGTCCAGCGCATAGGACACGGCTTGGCGGAAGCGCAAGTCACGGAACAACCGACGCAGGTCGGCATCCCGGTCGTTGGCCACGCCATGATGGAGAGAAAGGTTGAATTCGATCGGGAAACCCAACGCCTCGGGACCCCAGGCCACATAGAAATGCGCATCCTCTTCCTGCTGCCGCCGGGTGGTCTCGATGTAGACGCTCGGATTTTCCAAGTTGGTGTGATCAATCTCGCCGCCCAAGGTGCCCAGAGTACGTCCGATGCCGCTTTCGCCCTTCTTGAAGGTGACTTCGTTCAGGTACGGCAACTGGTGGCCCGCCTCGTCGACCTTCCAGTAATACGGGTTGCGGCGCATGACCATGAATTCGTCGGTCTTGTATTCCACCGCCACCCAAGGGCCGAGAGAGACCGGGGGCAAGTCCTGCGGAGGCAGAGCCGCTTCATAGGATTCGTAGTTTGCTTCCGCATTGTGAGTCGGATGCCGATCTTTCAGGACATGCGCGGGACATATCGTGAAGTCCAGGAAATCCATGTCGAAGATCTTTTGGACCGGGAACGGCACGGGGAAATTCCAGACGAACGTATAGTCGTCGATGTAGTCCAGGGTGATCGGGGTATCGTCGATCATCCAGGAAGTCGCAGATTTCCAAGAGGCCACGTTCGGGTCTAGGACGTTGTCTTCCCAAGTGAACTGCACGTCTTCCATGTCGAAGGGATCGCCGTCGGACCACTTCACGCCTTCCATCAAGTGCATGGTCAGCCGAGTGCCGTCTTCGCTCCATTCCCAGCTCTTGGCCAAGTTGGGAAACGGGGCGAAATCGTCGCTGCGCATGAAGACCGGCGCCGAGTCTACCAGCGCCTCGGAGAAAATATAGTTGATGCCGAACCAACCTTGCGTTTGCCCCGCACACAGGTTCCAGCCTTCGGTCTGTACGGCGGAAAAGTCTCGCCATACGCCCCCGTACACTCCCTGACCGTCGGACATGCCCGCGGTCGGAATGACCATGGGTTCCGGGGGTAGCCGCTCTGCCACCGGCGGCAACGTACCGTCGGCTACCAGCGCGTCCATCCACTCCGGCTGCTTGTATGCGGGCAAGGCTCTGTACTGGACCAAGTCTTCCAACGGGAAGCGGGCTACGACGTCCGCGCCGCCGCCGGGCAGCGTACCGAATTCGAAGGGCACCGGGGCCGCCAGTTCCATCATCATGCCGTCCCCGCTGTCGGCCGCCGGATCGGCGGCGGCTCCGCCGTCGGTATCCATGGCGGCGGCCGGTTCCGTGTCGTCCGGGGCCGCCGCCCCGCCGCAGGCGACCAGCAAGAACAAGGGCAAAGCCAGGCTCAAGCAAACGAATACTGCTTTTCGTAACATGCAAAACCTCCCGGTCGTGCGCAACAAAGACAAAAACCAAACCAGAAAAAAATCAATGCAACCAACACGCGGCCAGATGGCCGGGCTCTACTTCCTTGAGCGGCGGCGCTTCTTCGGTGCACACCGGCATCACGTGCGGACACCGCTCGGCGAAGGCGCAGCCGGCAATGGGGTCTGCCGCGTTGGGCACCATGCCGTCGATAGGCACCAGATGCTTCTGACGGCGGCCCAGCACCGGTATGGACTGCAACAATCCCTGGGTGTAAGGATGCAGCGGCATCTTGAATATGGGTCGAGTTGCCCCGTATTCCACCACTTTGCCCAGATACATGACGGCAATGTGGTCGCACATCTGCGAAACCACGCCCAGATTGTGCGTGATCAGGACGATGGAAGAGGCGAACTCTGCCCGTAGCGTATTCATGAGATCCAGAATTTGGGCCTGTACGGTCACGTCCAGGGCGGTGGTAGGTTCGTCCGCAATCAAAACCTGGGGGTTGCAGGAGAGAGCCAGGGCGATCATGACCCGTTGGCGCATGCCCCCGGAGAGCTGGTGGGGATATTCTCGGGCCCGTTGCCGCGGAGCCGCAATCTTGACGCGGTGCAGCATTTCCACCGCGTGGTCCCAGGATTCGTTCCGGGTCACGCTCTGATGCAGGGACACCGCCTCGGCAATCTGCTTGCCCACGGAAATCATCGGATTGAGCGAAGTCATCGGCTCCTGAAAGATCATGGAAATTTCCTGGCCGCGCAGATGCCGTATGACAGATCCCTTGGGGTCCAGCGCCGTAATCTCCACGGCCTCTGCGGCATCGCGCGGCCAGTAACGGATGCTGCCCTCTACGATCTTGCCGGGAGGCGACTTGACGAGCCGCATGACGGTGTGGGCGGTCACGCTCTTGCCGCAGCCGCTTTCGCCCACGATGCCCAGCGTGGAATTGCGATCCAAGTTCAGAGTCACGCCGTTGACGGCGCGCACGGTAGACCGCTCCAGAAGGAAGTGGACGTGCAGATTGGCAATCTCGAGGATGGTGTCGGAGACATCCCGATGCCGCGGGTGCGGCGGGCTGCCGGGGATGGCTTCGCAGGGGGCGGCCACAGATCGCTTTGATACCAGAAATGGATTTCAGCCTGAAGAACGGGGACGGCGGCTCCTCAAGTCCGGGAACCTGGAACTGTCCCGAAGATATTCGAATTCTGCCGCTCGTACGCCCCCATGGTAACACTTTGACCGCCGATATGCTGCAAGAATGGAGTGTGCCGGTACCTGTTGGTTTGACCTGCTCGCATCTGCTGGGGCGGTGAAGCGGGCAGGCAGAAAGCGCGCCGTTTGCCCATCCCGGCACGCCGACCGCAGCAATCCTCCAGAGGAGCGCAGCGGCTGCTCAGGGTCCAGCAAGCCGTATGCCCGGAGACCGGCTTGCCTGTGCACCCTGTACTGCGGGTTGTCCTGGAAAAAGAGGCAGAGCGGGGAAGCTCTCGATTTGCCGCACGCCACACCATGGGCAATCCCGTCGTGGATGACCTCTCCTTCGCCCTATGCGCACTGGCGTAGCTGCAACGCCGGCCGCTACCAGGGCCTTCCGTTTTGCGGCGCCGTCGGTCGGAATCCTGTACTGCACCGTGTAGCCGGCCGGATGCGCGGCGCGCCTCGCTCGCCATGGCGCATCCGGCATCGCCTCCGTGCTCAATCCGCCGTTCCGCTCTGGGGGCATAGACGATCCGGGACTCCCGCGTCTTGCTCGAAGCTGCCGGGACGCCATCGAGACTGGAAGCGATCCGGGATTCCGCGGTGCATAGGACGACCGCGTGACGGCGGGGGGGGCGAGCCGCCCTATAACCAACCGGGTCCACCCCGCATCCGTGTCGCGTGGACCTGGCTGGCGAAGCGAATCGGCTGTTCTTCCTGTTAGAATGGATCATCCCTGACAATCCAAAATAGAAGCAAGGAGAGTGCAGTTTGGATACCCAAGCACTGAGTCGTCGTCGTTTCTTGATTCTGAGTGGCGTTTCGGCCGGGGCCGTGGCTTTGGCCGCCTGCGCTCCCCCCACCGCGCCGGCTACGTCCGGCGAGGGCACAGCGACGGAGCCCGTGACGGTCTCTACGGGTCTGACGTGGGAGGCCGCTTTCCAGGTTACCCAGAAGGAATTCGACGCCGAGTTCATGGCCGCGAATCCCGACATCGTACTGGAACCTGTGTACAACACGTGGTCCGATCACAATCAGGTCGTACCGACCTGGGCCGCCGCGGACACGTTGCCCGACATCATTTACGTGCATGGCAGCCGGGCTTTCCCTTGGGCCTTTGAAGGCATTACGGTGTCGTTGCAGTCCCACGTGGATGCCGATCCGGACTTCGACGTGGCCGGCGTCTGGGAAGAATCGCTCCGCCTCTATCGTTTCCAAGGGGAACAGCATGGCATCCCCTACGATCACGGTCCCCTGATCCTGGCCTACAACAAGGACATCTTCGACAATGCCGGGGTGGACTACCCGACGGAAGAATGGACCATCGACGATTTGGTCGAAACTTCCATCGCCCTGACCAACCTGGAGGGCGACCGCAAGATTTGGGGCTGGCGCGGCAATCTCCCCAATTTCGGCAACTCGCTGAACCGCAACATGCTGAATACGTACGGGGCCAACCTCTACAACGACGAGGAAACCGCCATCGAATTGGATACGCCGGAGGCCCGCGAGGCGGTCCAAATCTGGGTGGATCTCATCCACGTGCATGGCGCGGCCCCCACACCGGCCGAGTCGGAAGCCTTTGAACAGAACGCTTGGATTTCCGGCCAAGTGGGCCTGTCCGCCTTTGCTTCCTGGAATACGCCGACCCAGGCCTCTTTTGCCGACTACGCTTGGGACGTGGCTCCTTGGCCTGCCGGACCGAACGGACAGCATTGCGGTTCCTTCGGCTCGGGTTTCAGCATCACCAAAAACAGCAAGAACCCCGACGCGGCCTGGCGGTTCCTCAGCTCCTATCTGAGCAAGGAAGGCATGGAACTGATGTGGGGCCGGTCGGGCCGGGGCAGTCCTGCCCGCGCCGCGGCGTACCAGTCTTGGATCGATTCCGAACCCGCCCCGGACAACGCCCATTATTTCCTGGACGCCCTGGAACGGTATGCCGTAACCGGACGTCCGTACCAGACGCTGGCGGCTCCGCAGCTGCTGGACATCACCGGGCGGTACCAGACTCTGCTGCAAAGCGGCGAGATGGATGTCGATACGGCGATTCTGGGTATCGTGGAAGAGGCCAACGCCGCGTTCGCCGACGCGGCGGAACGCATGGCCTGACGCGGAACGCACGCTTGGGAACCGGGGAAGAGCTGGCCCTGCCCCGGTTTCCGGTCGTCTGGGAAGCACATGCGTTTCCTGCGCAGGAGTACGCCATGACCGTCAACGCGGCCGCGGTGCGCGGCCGACGCCGTCGCACCTTGCAAAGGAAAGAAGAACGGGACTTCTGGATTGCGATTCTGCCGTGGTTTCTGGGCCTGTTTCTCTTCACGGGCGGACCGGTATTGGCTTCGCTGCTGTTCAGTTTCACGAACTGGACCGGGTTGAGCGCCTTCGAATTCGTCGGGTTCAAGAATTACCGGGAACTGCTGGGGGAGGACATCGTTTTTTGGGAAACGGTGTTCAACACCTTCTATTACACCGTCGGGGCGGTGTTGCTGGGTACGCTGGGGGCCCTGTTCGTCGCCTTGCTGCTGAACCAAAACTTGCCCGGCACGTATGTGCTGCGCCTCATCTATTACCTGCCCTCCATCGCCAGCGGCGTGGCCATTTCCATATTGTGGATCTGGCTGTTCAATCCGTCGGTGGGCTTGGTGAACCACATTCTGGTGAGTCTGTTGCCTATTGAAAACGGTCCCGCCTGGCTGTCCAGCCAGACCTGGTCCAAGCCCGCTCTGATCCTCAAAAGCACCTGGGGCATCGGGGCCAACATGATCATCATTCTGGCCGGATTGCAAGGCATCCCGACATCGTTGTACGAAGCCGCCCGGATCGACGGGGCGTCCGTCTTCAAGGAATTTCGGCACGTCACGATTCCCATGCTGTCGCCGGTGCTTTTCTTCGTGTTGGTCATTTCCACCATCAACGCCTTTCAGATCCTGACCGACATCCTGGTCATGACGCAGGGCGGCCCGGGCACCTCCACCTACATGCTCGTCTACTACATCTATCAGAACGCCTTCATCTATCTGAAGATGGGCTACGCCTCGGCGCTGGCGTGGATCCTGTTCACCATCATCATGATCCTGACGCTGCTGCAGCTGTGGGGCAGCCGCCGCTGGGTGTACTACGAAGGAGAGGTGAAAGAGTGAGCCGACAAGGATCGTTGGCGGCCGAGACGCTGGATGTGCCCCTGACGCTGCGTCAACCTTCGTGGTGGCAACGCAAATCCAATCGCCGCCTCGTGAACGCGGCCGTCATCTATGTGCTGATTTTGCCGGGCGCGTTCGTTTTCCTCATTCCGTTGCTGTGGATGCTTTCCACCGCCTTGAAAGAGTCGAAGCAGATTTTCGCCAATCCGCCGATCTGGATTCCCGATCCCATCGTATGGCGCAACTTCTCCGAAGGCTGGAGCGCCTATCTGCCTTTCAATACGTTCTTCGTCAATTCCAGTCTGATCACGCTCAACAACATCGTCGGCAATCTCTTTTCGTGCTGCTTGGCCGCCTACGGGTTCGCCCGGCTGCGGGCCCGAGGCCGCAACGTGCTTTTCGGGCTGGTGCTGGCCACCATGCTGCTGCCCAACGAAGTGCTGATCATCCCGCAGTACGTGTTGTTCACGCGCATCACCAATTTCCTCGAGCCCTGGTGGGATTTCTATACCCCGGCCGGGGTGTTGTGGATGCGATACCTTTCTTGGCTGCCGCTGATGGTCCCGTCTTGGTTCGGGTTTCCGTTCTTCATTTTCCTGTTGCGCCAGTTCTTCCTCACCATCCCCATGGATCTGGACGAAGCGGCCCGTCTGGACGGAGCCTCGTCGTGGCGTATCCTGGTGCAAATCCTGATTCCGCTGACTCGACCGGCCCTCGCCACCGTCGTGATTTTTGCGTTCATCGGCAACTGGAACAACTTCCTGATGCCTCTCATCTACATCCGGGCCCAGAAGGAGCAGGTGCTGGCCGTGGGGCTCAACCAGTTCCGCGGTCAATTCGGGCATGTGGATTTCCACTACATGATGGCGGTTTCGCTCATCGTGCTTTTGCCCGTATTGTTGGTGTTTTTCTTTGGCCAGCGCCTGTTTGTCCAAGGCATCGCCTTGACCGGCATCAAGGGGTAGCCCCGTCTCCCGCCCTCTTCCGTCATGACCGTTCACGCTCGGAATTCGAGACATGCATAACCCAGACCACCCCCTTTGCGGGTTTGTGCGGAGCGTGACGTGGTGGCTGACCACAGTCCTGATCTTCGGCGTCGCGGGTTGCGCTCCGACGATACCTCCCGCTCCGCCGCCGCGGGGCCCTGCAGATGAAATCCCCCTTTTCCTGAACGTGACCGCGCGGGCCGGCTTGGATGCGCCGCACCGGGCCACTTGGAACCAATTCGGGGAAGAGGGCGACAGCACAGAGGCTCCCTTCACCACCGGGTACATGGCTATGGGCCAGGCTTGGGGCGACTACGACAACGACGGCTGGCCCGATCTCTTCGTTACGGGCAACCAGGCCGCCAACTCGCTCTGGCGCAATCAGGGCGACGGCACCTTCGTCCTGGCCGATTTCCATGCTCAGGTGGCCATGCCGCAGACGGAGTCCGGCGGGGCCACTTGGGTGGATTTCGACAACGACGGGTGGCGCGATCTGTATGTCCTGGCCCATGGTCCCAATGCCTTGTTTCGCAACGTCGAGGGGCAAGCCTTCGTGAACGTGGCCGCCGAGGCGGGCGTGGACGATACGGGCAAAGGCAAGAGCGCCGCCTGGGCCGACTTCGATCGGGACGGGTGGCTGGATCTCTACGTGGTCAATTGGTCCTGTTGGCCGGATTGCGATCCCGTAGACCCTGCACTGGCGCAGGACGTTCTATACCGCAACAACGGGGACGGCACCTTTACGGACCAGTCTGCTTGGCTGCATCCGGAACTCCTGGGCGGGGCCGGCTTTGCCGCCAGTTTCCTGGACTACGACAACGACGGCGACAGCGACCTGTATGTCGTCAACGATCGCATGCAGCATCCGGTGGGCAATGTGCTGTGGCGCAACGACGGCCCCGGCTGCGACGGGTGGTGTTGGCACGACGCCTCCCGGGAGATGGCGGCCTTCATGCTGGTGCACGGCATGGGCCTGGCCGTCGGCGACTACGACAACGACGCCGATCTGGACCTGTATTTCTCCGACATGGTCAATCCCATGGTGCTGCTGCAGAACCAAGCGGGAGCCGTTTTCGAGAATCGGTCGCGGCAGGCCGGAGTAGGCGTCGGTCCCAGTCCCGCCACCGGCTGGGGCACCGGTTTCTTCGACTACGACAACGACGGCTGGCTGGATCTCTATCTGACTACGACGGAATTCCGACAGGAGACGGCGGCCGCCGGTCCGGAGGGAATGTTTTTGCCCTATCCCGACCGGTTGTTTCGGAACAATCAGGACGGTACCTTTGCCGATGTTACCCCCACGGCCTGGATCGAGGAAGCCTGGCCGGCCTTGGGGTTCGCGTACAGCGACTTCGACCGCGACGGCTGGCTCGACTACGTAGTGGGCGAATGGCGCCGCGGGTACGCCCTGTATCGCAACCAGGCCCTGGAACAACGGGAAAACCGCTGGTTGACGTTACGTCTGGAAGGCGCCGCCGGCGTCAACCGCGATGCCGTAGGCGCCCGCGTTCGGGTGGAGACCAACCGGGACGTGCACATGTTCCAGGAAGTGAAGATCGGGTCCAGTCTCGGAGCGGGACACGATACGGCTCTGCACTTCGGCTTTGGTCCGTTTCGGGAACCGGTAGCCATTCAGATCGCGTGGCCCGACGGGACCGTGCAGCGCATCGACGGCGAGATACCGCTCAACGAGGAACTCCTGATCCGATACCATCAGCCGCTGCAGATCGTCACTCCACCTCGGGGAGCCACGGCGCTGGATCCCTTCGTGGACGTGACGGAGGAGACGGGTCTGCAGGCCCGGCATGCAGGCTTCTGGGACATGTTCGATCCCGAATTCGCGGAAGGCTATCTGGGCGTGGGACAGGCTTGGGGCGACTTCGACAACGACGGCTGGATGGACCTGTTCGTTTCGGGCAATCAGGCGGACAACGCCTTGTTCCGCAATGAAGCAGGACGTTATTTTCGCCTTTCCGCCCTGACGGCCGACGTCGCCATGTCGGACGCTCTGACCGGCGGAGCGGTGTGGGCCGACGTAGACAACGACGGCTGGTCCGATCTGTATGTCCTCGCGCAGGGGGTCAACAGACTGTTTCGCAACGATCGCGGTCGCGCCTTGGTGGACATCACGGACCAGGCCGGTGTGGGGGATGCCGGCAAGGGTTCCAGCGCCGCCTGGGGAGATTTCGACGGCGACGGTTGGCTGGATCTATACGTAGCGAACTGGTCTTGTTACCCGGAATGCGTTCCGGTAGTACACGCGCAGGCAGCCGACCGTCTGTACCGCAATCTCGGGAACGGCGCCTTCGAAGACCTGTCCCACACCTTGGATTACGCCCAGCGGTTGGGCGCCGGCTTTGCCGTGACGATCTTGGACTTCGACGACGACGGCGACAGCGATATTTACGTCGTCAACGACGAACTGCACAATCCTATCGGCAACGTGCTGTGGCGCAACGACGGCCCCGGTTGCAACGGCTGGTGCTGGCATGACGCTTCGGAAGCGACGGGAGCCGGCGTTCGCCTGGCGGGTATGGGAGTGGCGGTGGGCGATCTGGACAACGATCAGGATCTCGATTTGTACTTCACCAACATGGTCAACGCCATGGCCCTGTTGGAAAATCGAGATGGAGCTTTCGTGTCCCGTGCCCGGCGGGCCGGCGTGGCCGTGGGGCCCAGTCCGGCCGTAGGCTGGGGCACGGGGTTCATCGATCTGGACAACGACGGTTGGCTCGATCTGCACTTGGCCACTACGAAATTTACCCAGCTCACGGCGGAAGCAGGCCCGGAGGGCATGCACGATCCCTATACCGATTTCCTTTTTCACAACGAAGGCAACGGCAACTTCATCGACGTTACCCCTACCAGTTGGCAACGCAACGGCAAGGCCGCCATGGGCAGCGCGTATGCGGATTTCGATCAGGACGGATTCGTGGATCTGCTGTTGACGAACTGGAACGACGGTCCGCAGCTGTACCGCAACACGGCTCTGTGGGGCGCTGAGAATCGTTCCCTATGGATACGGCTGCAAGGCGACGGCCGGCGGGTGAACCGCGACGCGGCGGGGGCTCGGGTCTACCTGCAACGCGCCGACGGGCTTACGCTCATGCGTGAGGTGAAGTTGGGCTCTTCGCTGGGAGCCGGCAACGATCCCGCGCTGCATTTTGGACTGGGCCGGTCGCGGGTAGTCGGTCTGACGGTACGTTGGCCGACCGGCATGGTGCAGCAGGTGCAACCCCCGGCTCCGGAGATCGGTATGCTCGTCATCGAATACCCGGAGACCGCGGAATAGGCGGACGATGAGGAAAGCGCGGCGCCGTATCTTCTTCCGAAATGCTGGAGCGCAGGCTCCGTGATTTCAGGGATGCAGCCGTGCAAAACCGGTTACCCCGGGGTCTGCGCTGCGTCCCTTGGACGTTCGAGCTTCGATTTCCGGAGCCCGGATTGATTGTTGCCGGAGCTGCGCGGACTCGACGCGACTCCCTGGACAAGGGAGTACGGACCAGAGATCCGCGGCAGAACGTCTGACCTGGCGCAAGCCTTTGCACCGCGCCGTCTCCGCGTCGGCTACAGCATCCTCAGGGACTTCGGGAGGTGTGCGGGAGGGGGCAAAGACCCGGCATTGTCCCCGCCCCAGATCTTTCGGCCCGTTCCGCAACGCAGCGCGGGGTAAAGGCCCGGACTGCCGGAACCGCGCACGGCATGGCGTCCTCCCTATGCGGGGGAGCAGATCCACTGCGACTTGCCGACCGAGCTCTATCCGGGGCAATGTGGACTTCGGCGGCCGCGCCGGTCCTATGGCCGACGGTTGCGTAGCGCAACCGTCTCTGCGTGACGTGGTGTAACCGGGTACGTGCCGATCCGGCGGCCTGCTCGATGCCGAGCGTCGAATCCGAACACCCCATTCCTCTTCTTTGTTGCGCGGGAGGATCGCCCAGGGCTACGGCGAGCGCCGCCGCTGTCCGGGCGTCAGGATTGCATGTCGGCCTCGACGAGGGCCCGGCGCAGGATTTTGCCGACCAAGGTCTTGGGCAATTCTTCCAGGAACGCGACTTCTTTCGGCACCTTGTAGGCCGTCAGTTCCTGGCGACAGTGTTCCTGCACCTGGTCCGCGGTGAGCGTCTTGCCGGGCTGGGTCACTATATAGGCCTTGACCTTTTCGCCGCTGTGGGCGTCCGGCAAACCGGCCACCGCGGCTTCCAGAATCATCTCGTGCTTGTACAGGACTTCCTCCACTTCCCGAGGCACGACATTGAATCCGCCGACGATGATCAGGTCCTTCTTGCGGTCGACCAAGGTGAGGTACCCCTCTTCGTCGATGGTGACGATGTCTCCCGTATGCAGCCAGCCTTCAGGGTCCAAAGTGGCTTTCGTTTCTTCGGGTTGCCGCCAATACTCCAGCATCAGATGTGGGCCGCGCACCAGCAGTTCGCCGCGGGTCCCCGGAGGTACGTCCTCCCCGGCTGCTATTCCGGCGGCCTCCTGATCTTCTTTACCGAGAGAGACTATGCGAATTTCCGTCGAGGGCATGGGAATGCCGATGGTGCCGGGCTTGGTCGCGCCGCCCAGCGGGTTGGCTACGGCGGCGGCGGTGGTTTCGGTCAGTCCGTAACCTTCCACCAAGAGGCCGCCGGAAAGGCGCTCGAACCGTTCTTGTACTTCCAAGGGAAGCGGGGCTCCGCCGGAAATGCAGTAGCGTATGGACTGCACGTTGTACTGCTCCACGTTCTCATGGTTGACGATGGCGTTGTACATGGCCGGCACGCCCGGGAAAATGGTGGGTTTTTCCTTGTCTATGAGCTTGAGGTTCTGCTCCGTGTCCCGCGGGTTGGGCGTTATGATCAGCCGTCCCCCTAGGCGTACGCTGAGCAATACGCCGACCACCAGCCCAAACACGTGAAAGTAGGGGAGAGCCCCCAAGGTGACCTCCTCGCCGGGCTTGACTTCCGCCATCCACGCTCGGCACATGGAGACGTTGGTCAGAATGTTGTTGTGGGAGAGCACCGCGGCCTTGGGCAAACCCGTGGTGCCGCTGGTGTACTGCAGAATCGCCATGTCGTCCGGTGCGGCGTCGCTTTCCATCGGCGCCCCCGTTTCCTGACGCACCAGCATGTCGAAACTGTATACGCCGTCGCCGTAGATCACGTCTGCAATGTGTCCCAGCTGCCGCAGCGGCTTGGCGGCCAGTTTGCCGAAGAGGCCGCCGATGGAATCGTTGATGTCCGAGATGACGATGTGCTCGATCTCGGTCTCGGCCCGGAAGCTCTGTACTTTCTCCAGACCGCCGCTCATGCAGACTACGGCTTTGGCGTTGCTGTCGGCGAACAGGTGACTGAGCTCGCTGGCCGTGAAAATGGGATTCGCGTTCACGATCACGCAACCCGCCTTGCTGATGCCGAAGAAAGCTACGACGTAGGCAGGGGTATTGGGCAACATGATGCCCACCCGCTCCCCGGGCTTGATGCCGAGATTGCGCAGCGCGCGGGCGAACCGATTGGCGGCCAAATCCAGTTCTCGATAGGTCATCTTCGACTGGATCGTCAATCCCAGCGGCAGGTACTTCAGCACCAGGTGCAAGGCGATGTTGCCGGGATAGCGGTTGGCCGTGGCTTCCAGCTCCTGCCCCAGCAAGCGGTGGGGAACTTCGACCTCAGTGGGAATGCCTGTGGCATAGGATGCATGCCAGACGGGGTGCAGAGACATGGCCTGTTCCTCTCGTTTCAATGCTGTACTGTGGGCTACGGAGTGTCACGTAATCACTTGTATATATTCTATAGCAGAGGCGGCTTCCGACAAGCGAGGCCCCGGGGTCCCCCTCGGGGGTGGCCGCAGTCCCACGTTCGGAGAGAAATCAGGTACATTATGTAGGTCTGCCGCCAGTCTGGGGAGGCCCTCTAGCTATGCGACTGTCCAAACTTTTTTTTCAATCCTTGCGTGAGAATCCGGGCGAAGCGGAAGTGGTCAGCCACCAGCTGCTGTTGCGGGCCGGCTTGATCCGCCAAGTCACCTCCGGGATCTTCGAATTCTTGCCGTTGGGCATGCGCGTGCGCCAGAAAGTAGAGCGGATCCTACGCGAAGAGATGAATGCCATCGACGGCCAGGAAATGATCATGCCGGTAGTCCAGCCGGCCGAGCTGTGGCAGCGCTCGGGCCGCTGGTATCAGATCGGAGACGATTTGATGCGGATGCAGGATCGCTCGGGCCGCGACATGTGCCTGGCCATGACCCATGAGGAAGTCGTCACCGAGCTCGTCTCCCGCTCGATCAACAGCTACAAGCAGTTGCCCGTGATGCTGTATCAGATTCAGACCAAGTTTCGGGACGAACCCCGCGCCCGCGGCGGGTTGCTGCGCGTGCGGGAATTCACCATGAAAGACGCCTATTCCTTTCATGTGGATTTCGAAGATCTCGACCGCTACTATCCCCGGATGTACGAAGCCTACTTCCGAGTGTTTCGGCGGGCCGGACTGGAGGTCGTAGCCATCGAGTCGGACAACGGCATGATGGGCGGCACCATGGCGCACGAATTCATGGCGCTTTCGGAGGTAGGGGAGGACACCCTCGTACTCTGCAAGAGCTGTGACTACAAAGCCAACCGCCAAGTCGCCAACTTCCGTAAACGCGTGGCGCATGGCGGCGCACCGCTGCCCTTGGAGAGCGTCCATACGCCGGACTGCGCCACCATCGAGGACTTGGCTCGATATCTGGACATTGCCGCGGCTCAGACGGCCAAGGCCGTCTTTCTGGTGGCCACCATGGTGCAGGCCCACTCCACGACGGACGTCTTCGTGTTCTGCATGGTCCGGGGCGATATGGCGCTTAACGAAACCAAACTGGCCAATGCCATCGACGCCTCCGGTCTGCGTCCCGCTACCGAGGCGGAGATCCGGGCCGTCGGCGCGGAACCCGGCTATGGCTCGCCGGTGGGCGTGGACCTCTCCCACGGCCTGCTCGTAGTGGACGATCTGGTCGCCCAGTCCCCCAATCTGGTGTCCGGCGCCAACCGGGTGGACTACCATTACAAGAATCTGAATTACGGCCGGGACTACGCCGAAGGACTGGTGGCCGACATCGTCAGCGCCGAAGACGGCCACCGCTGTGCGAATTGCGGCGGGGAACTCCACAGTCTCCGCGGCGTGGAAGTCGGCAACACGTTCAAGCTGGGCACCCAATACAGCGAAACCATGGATGCCTATTACTTGGACCGCCGCAGCTCTTCCCACCCCATCGTCATGGCCTCCTATGGTATCGGCGTAGGCCGTCTGATTGCCTGCATTGTGGAGCAGTATCACGATGCCAACGGCATCATCTGGCCGATCAGCGTGGCCCCCTACGCCGTGCATCTGGTCAGTCTGGCTACTGCCAAACAGACCGATGTACAGGCCAAGGCGGAGAGCCTGTACCAGGAGCTGGAAGGAGACGACTTGGAGGTGCTCTACGACGACCGGGCGGACCGCGCCGGCGTGAAATTCAATGATGCCGACTTGATTGGCATTCCCTTGCAATTGACCGTAGGGCACCGCGGATTGTCCCAGAACAAAGTGGAATTGAAAGTGCGTCGCACCGGAGAACGGCACATGCTGGATGCCGACGCCGTGCCTGCAGCGCTGGCTCCGTTCCTGCAAGCTGAAGAAAAGCTGATTCACGACTTGCTGGTGCGAGACATTCCGCGAGCGTAGGCCAGGGGTCTAGGCGCGCTCTCCCCTGTTTCGCTGGCCTGGGCCTCACGCCTCGGGAAACCGTATACTTGCCCGTGTCTCGGTACCGCGGGTCCGTCTGGGGAGGTCGATCGCCGTAGCCGGCCTGGACCGCGGTGTCCGTCGGCGGCCAATTCCGAGCCGACTACCGGCTCCAGCCGACGCGGGATACGCCCCGCCGGCATGCCCGCAGCGGCCGCGCAACCCGGGAGCTCCGCCGCCGACCTCCGCTGTCGGCCGCCTTATCCTGAGGAATGCGTATCTTTACCGGGGAACCGAACCCCGCGTAGAACTTGCTGTCCTCCCGCTTCGGCACTGGGGCCGCCGTCGGTCGTCTCCGCCCGTCCCTGCCCTTTTTCCGCGGCGCCGGCGGGTCCGCATCTCACGGTCGTGTTTGGAATGCACCGCGGGTACGTCCAGGCACGCGGATTGCATTACGGTATCCTGCCACCCCGGCCGCGCGGGCGGCCCTCGGCGGCAGGCCGTGCCTGCAGAGGAGGGTCACGCCGGATCGGGGCCGGACACATCACGCTCCGCCCGCTGTTTGTGGGCTGCGTGACTGTGGCGCAGCGTCTCCAGGGTCAGATGTCCCTGGATGTCGGTGTAAGGCGTATAGCGCTTGACGATCGTCCACAACCCTTGGCGTGTCAATCGGGTGCCGCGGTGGTTCTGGAACAGAGGCTGATCGTCAGATAGAGGCTGATCGTCAGATACGCGCCGGGTCCGCAATTCGTCTACCAGGGAAGACAAGGCGGGGCGGGCAGGAGGAGCCAAGACCATCCATTGGTCGTCCGCCTCTCCGACTTGCAAGGATCTTCCATCCTGTGCCACGTTACGTAGATTGAGGCTGAGCAGGGTGGTGGCTCTCAGCTCGGTGTAATACAGCAGATACAGCATGGCCGTGTCGCGCACCGGATACCGACCGGGGATCCTCCGCGGAGCTCCCAGCAAATCCGCTATCTCTGTCCGGGTCAGTATGGCCGGGGCCAGCCGTTCCACCGGTTGATTGCCCAGGGCCTGGGTGACTTCGGCCTTGGCCTCGGATTGAGTTTCCAGATAGCGGTACAGCGCGCGTACCGCGGCCAGCTTGCGGGCCAAAGTAGTCTTGGCGTAGCCGCGTTCCTGCAAGAAGAAACGGTATTCCTGGAAGTGCCTGGCGGTGGCATCCGCCAGCCGGGTTACCGGGGGGACGGCCGCCGCCTCGAACGTGACGAGAAACTGCGCGAACTGCGCCAGATCGTTCCGATAGGCCGCCGCCGTGTTGGGGTTGGGCAGCGATTGCAGGAATTTCTCAATCCATTCGTTCACGGCTGACGCTCGCAATCTCTAGGTGCGGTTTCCGTATGCCCTCCGCGTGGATCGGTCTGTACTTCGACCGCAGTGGATCGCCTAGGCGACGACGGGACCCCGCTGACGGGGTCGACGGACCCTGACCCTGTCACTATTATAGACATCGTCCGCTCCGCATTTTGAGCCTACGGCAAAGGAGGGGAGGGGCTGAATGCGCCTCCGCGCCCTGTTTATTCAATCAAGACTTCGACTCGGACCTGCTTTTCCTCGTCGATCACCTCGATGATGCGCCCTGTCTCCCCTTCGGCGAGGGCCTCCAGCAGGTCGTCCGAGTTCAAGTCCTTCAGGCCCGGTACGTAGTGGGAGGCGACGCGTAGACCCACTTCCAGCAGTCGCAGCGGCACGGAAGCCGTGGCCTTGGGTCTCCCGCTGGCGAGGTCCATGACCTGCAGGCGCACCAACTTGTCTTTGAGGATTTCGAACGCCCGAGCGTTCGGATGGGCGCGGGCAGGCTCCGTCTCGACAGGCGTCAGGACTTTCAGCAGTTGAAACCCTTCCTCGGGCGTAATCTTGCCTTCGTCGATCATACGCAGGACTTGCAGGCGTTCCTGCGAAATCTGACGCGGCCGCATTAGGTTCTTCCCCACATTCTGTCCCAGGCTTTCTCTAGGCCCGTCGGGGCTGCGCCTAATACTGTCCCAACAGGCCGCGGCGGCGGGCTTCTCTTTCGGCAACGAAGAACAGCAACAGGCCGACGGCAAACCAAACGGCGGAATGGAAGACCAACGACGGCAAAATGCCGATGTGCCAAGCCTCCTGCAGCGAGGCCCCCTCCAGGGTCACCAAACGTACGGTTTCGATACTCAAGGTGGTGGGCAACGCGCGGGACAACCGTGTCAACCATTCCGGGAAGAGGGTCACCGGCACAATGGCGCCGTTGACGAACAAAAGCACGTTTTGCAGCAAGTTGGTGAAGGAGAGCACGTTCTTGAAGAGCAACGTGGCTCCGCCCGCCACAAAACCCAGGCCGTATAGACCCAAGAGCGTCAGCACGAAGATGGGTATTGCCTGCCAGTTGAGGGACAGGTCCAGCCGAAACAACAGCGTAATGGCGCCGCCTCCCACCAGGATAATGAGCGTATTCCAGAAGAAGGTAGCCAGCGTGCGCCCAAAGAGCAGCCCGGCAAAGGAGGAATTGCCCATGCACATCTGTTCCAGAGTTCCTTGCTGCTGTTCCTCGCGCAATGCGTGCGTCATGTTGCCTATGGCAAAGGCGGCATAGGTCCAAAGACAGAAGCCCATCAGGGTGAAGGCGAGACTGTCTTGGTCGAATTCCCCGTGTCCGATGAAGAAATTAATGCCCAGAAAAATGATGAAGAGGCCCAGCACGTCGCCCACCAAGGCGAACTTGTAGGTCCACATGATCTGGACTCCCTTCCACGTTTCGCCGGCGGCGGCCGTGAAAGGGCGCAAGACGGCGGGAACACGGCTTAAGGCCACATTCCGTGGCAGCGTGGCGGCAGTGAGATTAGACATTCTGTGGAGCGTGGTCGGTGACTTTGATAAAGATGTCTTCCAGGGACGGTACGGACTGGGCCAGAGACAGGATGTCGCAGGGCCACCGGTGCAGCACGGCGGCCACATCTGCCAGCTTCAGCTCCGCGTCGGAAGGTATGGTGAGCGTGATCGCGTCGGCTTCGTGTCGCATCGTGGCCGCGGGCCACTGCCGCTGCACTCTGGCCCGTATCTTCTCGGGCGCTGCGGAGATGCGGGCAATGACCGATTCCTTGCGGTGCAGGTTGCGTAACTCTTGGACCGTGTGATCCGCCACCTTGCGGCCGTGCTGCATGATGGCAATACTTTGACACAACTCTTCGGCCAGATCCAACTGGTGCGTAGTCAGGAGCAGGGTTTTGCCGTACTGCGTGGACAAGGTTTGGATCCACTGCTTGACGGTGACGGCGGCATTGACGTCCAGACCCAAGGTCGGTTCGTCCAGCAGCACGATGGGGGGATCGTGAATGAGCGCGCAGGCGATGGCGGTCTTCTGCTGCATGCCGCGGGAAAACTCCCGCACCGGGTCGCGGCGGCGGTCCCACAGGTCCAATTCCTTGAGCAGGACTTCTCCCCATGCCTTGCAACTGTTGGCCTGGACTCCCTTGAGACGGGCCGAGTAGGCCAGGTTTTGGAGCGGCGACAAACGCCAGTAGATGTTGCGCGTGCCTTCCAGTACGGCTCCGATGTAGGTCATGGCCCGCCGGCGATGCGTGCGGACGTTGATGTTCCGTACGTGAATTTCCCCTTGGCTAGGGAGCATCAGGCCGCAGATCATCTTGATGGTCGTGGTTTTGCCGGCCCCGTTCGGCCCCAGGAAGCCCAATACGTCTCCTTGCATCACCTGCATGTCCAGATCGACGACGGCGTGGACGGGTCCGGACTTGGCCTTGAAGGATTTGGATACTTGGGCAATGCGGATTGTAGACATGACGGCGGTCTCACGCGTGCAGAGCGCGCAACAGGTCGTTGGCTTCGTCGACCGTGATCTTGTTCTCGGCCAGCATGCGCAAAATCATCTTGCGTTCTTCTTCCGCGGCCGCCTGGGCCGCTTCCTGGTCGGCCGTTGCAGGTACCGCCGGGTCTGCCGGAGCGCGGCGGCGCGCCGCCCCTCCGCGCTCCCACACGGCCTTGGTCTTTTCCTGCACTTCCTCCGAAATTTCCTTGAACACCTCTACCGCTTCTTCGGCAATCTCGGTGAACTGTTCCTGCAGGTCCGCGGTCAGCTCCGGCGTGATGTTGTTCTCGTCCAGGACTTCTTGCGCTTTGGCCTTGGCGGCCCGTACCGTTTCCCGGATGCCGTGTTTCAGCTCTTTCCCCTTCCGGCCAAACTCGTTTTCGGTCAGGGAAATGGGCCCTCCCGCTTGCAGCCGAATCTGGGCTGCACCGTCGCCCATGGTGCGCGTCGGGTTGAAATGCGGGCCGGTGCTTGGCCCCTGCATATGGATGGTGGCGTTGGCCGTAGGCGGCAAGTCGCAGGACAGTAGGCCGCCCGCCTTGAGTTCATAAGGCAGATCAGGCAGAGGCTCTATACGCGTCTGCAAGTGGCCGCCCGCATTCACTTTCTGACCGCCGCCGACTCGAATCAATTTGGCGTTTCCTCCCACCTGGGGCAGATCGCAACCGTCCAGGACTTCCCCCAGTTCTGCATGTCCGCCCACGTGCAGAGCCGAGACGCTGCCGGTACAGGAACCCACCTTGAGATGTCCGCCGACGTGATCTAGGTGCAGGCGGCCGGCCACGCGGCGGACTTTGGCATGCCCGCCCACGTTCTCTATCTGGACCGGACCTGCATTGTGAACGACGAGATGTCCGCCAATGTGGGCGCCGGTGATGCCTTGCGGCAGTTCGTCGACTTTGCAGTGCCCTTCGATCTTCTGCACGGTGACCTGAGTCTCTGCCGGAACGCAGATGATGCCTTCCTGGAACATCTCCAGGCGCAGAGAATTTTCCTCCGGCTGAGGCTCGACCGTAGTCCCCGCGGCTCCGCGGCCCGTAATCAGGATTTCAGGTTCGACATGGGACATGAGCTCGGCATGTTTATGGGCATGAACTACCACTCTGGTATGCGGTTCTATGGGTATGCGCTGTTCCGACATGGGTACTCCTAAAGGAATGAAGCTGGACGACAGGAGATCGTCTCGCGCTGGTTCAAGCGGTTCGGGTGACGTGGACGCGGCCATGGGCCTTCAAGTGCACTTCCCCCACGTCCTGGTTCGGAGTTGCAGCGCCGGAATAGGCGTCGGCGTACAATTCCTCTCGGGTATGAAATCTGACCTGGGCGGAGGCGGGCAAGGCGAGGGCGATGTGGCCCTTGGCCTTGATGTCGCAGGTATGCCTGGGGTAGGGCTCTAGCGCAATCTCCACATGGCCCTTGGCATCGACTTGGTACGCTCCTGCCACTTCGCGCAGCACGGCATGTCCGCCTACTCTAGGCAGCAGGCAGTCGCCTTGTACGTCCGCTACGTGGGCATGACCGCCGACATGGTTGCAGTGTATGGAGCCGTGCATCTGTCGAAGCTCGGCGTGACCGCCCACGCTGTCGAACCGCAGGGAACCGACTCTTAGGGCGCACAAGTGCCCGCCGATGGTCTTGCCGTGCCCCCCTCTGGGCAAATCCTCCAGATGCAGGTGGCCGCCGACCCTTTCCACGCGGACGATCGCGTCCTGCGGCACCCTGAGCTCTATCCTGTACTTGGCCCGCAGCCGATAGGAATCGGGTTCGGGCGTGGGCTCCCAGAGCGCCTTGGCGGCTCCCTCGCCGGCGATTACGACCTGATGGGCGGTGTGCGTGGAAACTTCCACGCTCTTCCGAGTGTCGAGGGTAATGGTCGGGGCCGCCTGGGTTTCGTGAATCTGCGTCTGCATGGTTGCGCTCCTGTGGATCTTGCAGGGGATCAGTTGCCTTGCAGCGACTCCAACGCCGCTGCCACGTCCAACGTACCTTCGTCCACCTGCGCCAGAATTCTGAGTCGTTCCTTGCCGTCCGGCCGGTTGTGCGGTGGGTCCGCGCCCTTCAACCCCAGGACTTCGATGATCTCTTGCAGGCGCGCGCGCAGGGTGGGATAGGACAGGTCGAGTTCTTCCTGCATGCGGTTGAACTTGCCCTCGCATTGAATCAGCGTCAATACGAATTTGACTTGCTGGGGCGTCAGGTCCAGAAACGGGGATTCGACCCGAAACCGGCCTTCGATCGTGAAGTTCCCTTTCGGGCTGTGGACCCGGGTGACGACCAGCGGTCCGCCGGTAATGGGGCAGCGAGTAGGCAGAGGACGCATGGACTACACCTTCAGACAGGAACCGAGGCATGGCACGCAAAGCGTACCGAATCGTCGATCTGTCTTTGAGAAATTGAAATCGTGAATAAACAAAATGATATCAAACATCCTTAATATTCAAAATAGTGTAAATCAACATTCATATTATTGCAAATCAGGTTCCTAAATCTTGATAAAGTCAAGATCGGCCGAAATCCGGTCCGGACCTGGCAGCCGGACCCGCACCGGCGCGCGGACGCATCTTGGAATCAAGAAAAGATATAATTATAGTAAAAGAGAGCCCAAGCGCGCACTGCCGTCGCCTGCGACCGCCGCCGAAGTTGCCTGGGCCGGGGGCTAGGCCCCAGTTTCGCCGCGTGGGGAGTGCACGGCTTCGTCTTGGGCGAAAATTTCCTTGATGCCGCCCAAGGCCGCCAGAATGCCGGACGCTTCGTAGGGAATGAAGACCTTGTTGGCCTCGCCGGACGAAATCTGTTCCAAGGCGTCCAGATAGCGGATGGCGATCAGACGATCGTCCGGGTTGGCCTCGCGAATGGCGTTGAAGACCACCGTGATGGCGTTGGATTCCCCGGCCGCTTCGGTCTCCAACCGGAACCGCTTGGCCTCGGCGCTCAGGCGTACGGCCTGCGCCTCGCCTTCCGCCTTGAGGATCGCGGCCGCCCGTAAGCCTTCCGCCTCCGTAATCTGGGCGCGGCGTTCGCGTTCGGCCTTCATCTGTTGATGCATGGCGTTGGTGACGTCCGAAGGCGGCTCGATGCGTTGGATTTCCACCCGTACCACCCGCACGCCCCATTTGTCGGTCGCGATATCCAAGACTTCCCGCAGCGTAGTGTTGATGATGTCGCGGGACGTGAGGGCCTGATCCAGCTCCATCTCCCCGATGACGTTGCGCAGGTTGGTCTGGGCCAGCTTGACTACCGCCACAATGAAGTTTTCGACGTTGTAGATCAACTTGGCCGGATCCGTGGCTTCGTGATAGATCACGGCGTCCACTTCCACGGCCACGTTGTCCTTGGTGATCACGGCCTGAGGCGGCACGTCCACGACCTGCTCCCGCATGTCCACCCTCTGCAGCCGGTCTATGACGGGCAGCAACAGGTTGAGGCCCGGAGAGGCCGTGCGGTTGTAGCGGCCCAGGCGTTCGATGACCGCCCGTTGATACGGCGGAATGATCCTGACGGAATTGAAAACTACGAAAAGCGCAACGACCACTATCAGGCCAGGTACTATGAGTTCCATGTCAGAGCGGCTCCTCTCCGGCTGGGCCGGCATTATGGCTGGGGATGGAGTTCGAGTTCGAAGTCACATACAGGTGATTCCCCTCGACTCGCGTCACAATCACGGTCGTGCCGCGGGACAAGACTGCTTGGTCGACCGACCGCGCCGGCCATTCCTCTTGACTGACCCGCACCCGGCCTGAATTTTCCTTCCAGTCTACGGCCTCGATCACAAGCCCGGGCTTGCCTACCAGGCGATCCACTCCGAATTGCCCCGGCAGTCCCCGCGAGATGCGGAGCGAAAAGGGCCGCAGGGCCAGAAAGGCCACGAGCGATACGCTCACGAATACCGTCGACTGCACCCCGACGCCCTGGGCCGTAGCATAGGCTACGAAAGCCGAGGCCAAGGCCCCCACCACGAAGGGCAACAAGTCTACTACGGCCGACAGCAAGATCACGACGGCGATGGCCAAAGCGGCGACCAGCCAAAACCAGTGGGCCGGTACTGTATAAAATATTGAGGGCATACTGCGGTGTGGACACGCCCCTCGAAAAGCAGCCGATACGGCGCTCTCCGCCGGAAACGGGACCCAGTCCCGTCGGCAGACAGTCCAGGGCATTATAATCTGCTTCAGCCTTTCTCTTTGGATATCGAGACCTGCGGACGGAGGTCCACAAGGCGCCTGACTCCGCAGGGCGGGGAGTGCATTCCGGGCGCGGACGGGTAGTTCGGCGCCTCGCGGTCTTGATCCGTGGAACGAGAGGACCGCGCTCCGGAGTGCTGCGACCCCACAAGCAAGGATTCCGCCGTGAGCGACATCGTCTCCTTTTCCAGTCCATCCCACGTCCAGACGGCCTTGGCGGCCGAAACCTATATCTGTTCCGACGAAATTGCCACCGTCGGTTTTCTGGCCAGCCGGCTGGAAAAGCCGCTACTCGTCGAGGGCCCGGCGGGGGTGGGCAAGACGGAGCTGGCCAAAGCGGTAGCGGCCGCTACGGGGCGGACCCTGATCCGCTTGCAATGCTATGAGGGATTGGACGAAACCAAGGCGCTGTACGAATGGGCCTACGCCAAGCAGCTGCTCTACACGCAGCTGCTGCGGGACAAGCTGCAGGAAGTCTTGGGCGAGGCCGCGACGTTGAAGCAGGCCGCGGACCAGATCGCGGCGGAGGAAGACGTCTTCTTTTCCATGCGTTTCCTCATGCAACGGCCTTTGCTCCAAGCCATCTTGCACCCCGAACCGGTCGTGCTGCTGATCGACGAAATCGATCGGGCCGATGCCGAGTTCGAGGCCTTCCTGCTGGAAGTGCTGAGCGATTTCCAGGTCAGCGTCCCGGAATTGGGTACGCTGGAAGCTCAGGAAAGGCCCCTGGTTTTCTTGACCAGCAACAACACGCGGGAGCTGAGCGAGGCCCTCAAACGCCGCTGCCTGTATCTGTTCTTGGATTACCCCTCCTTGGATCAGGAATTGGCCGTGGTATCCCTGAAAGTGCCGGATTTGGATGCAGATCTGTCGCGGGAACTCGTGGAGCTCGTGCAGGGATTGCGTCATTTGGACTTGCAGAAGCGGCCCAGCATCAGTGAAACTCTGGACTGGGCCCATGCGCTGCTGGCCCTCAATGTCCAGCGCCTGGATACCCAGACGCTGGAGAGCACTCTGAGCGTGCTGCTCAAACACGAACGGGATCTGGACAAGATCAAAAAGCAGATAGCGCCTTCCGCGCCTCCGGACGATGACGACTACGACATTCCCGAGGCATGGAAGCTCTGAGGCGGGAGCGCCGCCCGGCCCATCGGCTTTTGCAGGACATCAGACATGGAAGTTCAAATTCTGCGATTCGTCAAAGCGTTGAGGGCCGGGGGAGCGCCGGTCAGCCAGGCCGAGACTCTGGATGCCATGCAGGCTATGCAAAGCCTGGGCATTCAGGAGAAAGAGGGGTTCCGGCAGAGTCTACGCGTCACGCTCATCAAGCGTGCCGCCGATTTGGAGCTGTTCGACGAACTGTTTCCCCTCTTCTTCGAAGGGAAGAACGGCCGGCCGCCGGACATGCAGGACGTTATGGCGGAAATGTCGGACGCGGAGGCACAGGCGCTGGCACAAGCCCTGCGCCAATTGAAAGCGGATTTGGCCGAGGCCTTGCAGCGGTTGCTCAGAGGCGAAGCCTTGACCCCGGAGCAACTGCGGCGGCTCGCGACCATGGCGGGCCTGCACCGTACCCGGGACTTCCGCTCCAAGGACTGGATGGTCCAACGCATGCAGAAGGCGCTGCAACACGATGCGGTGCAGGATGCCATGCGGGAAATCGCCGAGCTGCTGGCCCGCATGGGTTTTTCCAAGGCCCGGCTGCAGGAATTGCGGGACATGTTGCAGGCCAACGTGGAGGCCGAGTCGAATTTCCTGGAGCAGTTCGCGGGGCAGCGTATCACGGCGAACATGGAGGCTAGACCCCCTGCCCCGGATGCGGACGAAGTCATGAATCAGCCTTTCGGGCGTCTGGACGAGGAAGAGATGGATGTGCTGCGCCGGGAAGTGCGCACGCTCTCGGCCAAGCTGCGGACTCGCATTGCCTTGCGCCAGAAACGGGAAAAGAGCGGTCATTTGGATCTGAAAGCGACCCTGCGCCAGAATCTGCGTTTTGGCGCCGTACCCTTCAAACTGTCCTATCGCCGCCGACAGAAGCAGCCCAAGCTGATCGTGATCTGCGACATTTCCACTTCGATGCGCTACTGTTCGGAACTGATGCTCAGTTTGGTCTTTGCGATGCAGGATCAGATTTCCAAGACCCACGCCTTTGCCTTCAACGACCATCTGGAATACATCACGCCGGACTTCGAAGGCCGCAGTTCGCGGGAAGCCGTGGATACGGTGCTCATGCGGATGCCGCCGGGTCACTACAGTACGGATCTGGGCGGCAGTCTGCAGGAATTCCAACGACGACATTTCGATCAGATCGATCACCGGACCACCTTGCTGATGGTGGGGGACGCGCGCAACAACTACCGCGATCCGGCCCTGGACGTCTTCAAAATCATGGCGCAACGCAGCCGTTACACCATCTGGCTCAATCCGGAGCCGCCTATGCTGTGGGGATCGGGGGACAGCGACATGTTGGCCTATTTGCCGTACTGCAGGCACGTCTTTCAAGTCCAGACCATGGCGGAACTGGCTGCTGCAGTAGACGAGTGGTTGACGGTCTAGCTCCGAAATCGCACTGTGCGCTGTGCCGGTCCGCCCCCGTGCTTTTGTCGCGCTCCCGGCCTTTCGCCCCCTATAATGGCGCCAGTTCACTGGATTGGCGTGAGCTGCGAGCGAGGCCGCGGGGTTCCTCGCCGTTGACCAATGCAAGAGGTGCCCTATGGCGACGATGCGAGCGGATTACATTTGGATGAACGGAGCAGTCATACCTTGGGACGAAGCTCGAGTACATGTCTTCACGCATGCCTTGCATTACGGCTCCAGCGTCTTCGAGGGTATTCGCGCCTACGAGCTGCACGGCCAGCCTCACCTGTTCCGGGCCCGTGAACATTTTGAAAGATTGCTCTTCAGCGCCAAGGTCTCACGGCTCGGATCGCCCTTGGACGTGGACGGCTGGATGGCCGTCTCCCAGGAAGTGCTGCGCGCCAATCAGCACACTTCGGCCTATATCCGGCCCCTGATCTACCGGGGCTACGAATCCTTGGGGATAGACGGCCGCGGCTGTCCTACGGAGGCCATCTTGGGTTCGGTGCCTTGGGGCCGTTACCTGGGGCCCGAAGCGCTGGAAAAGGGCGTGGCCGTGCAGGTCTCCAGTTGGCGGCGCATGTCGTCCAGTTCCTTCAGTCCACTGGCCAAGATTGGGGGTCAGTACATCAACAGCCAGAACGTGGTCATGGAAGCCAAGGATCATGGCTATACGGAAGGCATTGCCTTGGATCAGCACGGCTTCGTCGCGGAAGGCAGCGGCGAGAACATCTTCCTGGTCCTCAAAGGCCGCATCCATACGCCGCCCCTGGCGAGTTCCGTGCTCAACGGCATCACCCGGGACTGTGCCCTGACCATTGCCCGGTCGCAAGGCTACGAGATTGTCGAAGAACAGATTACCCGCGAAATGCTGTACTTGGCCGACGAGATTTTCTTCTCCGGCACTGCGGCCGAGATTGTACCCGTCACTTCCGTAGATCGCATCCCCGTAGGCGACGGCCAGCGGGGTCCGGTAACCAAGGACATCCAAGCCACGTTTTTCGGCATCGTCGAAGACGGAGCAGAGGACAAATTCGGCTGGCTGACGCCTGTTGCTTTGCGCTGACGCCATGTCCATGGCCCGACATGCGGGGACCTCCCCGCCCACTTACGAGAACATGGCATTCGCCTCTTTTGCGGACGCGAGAACCCTGCATCTGGATTTGTACCTGCCGCTGCATCGGAGGCCCGCCCCGTTGCTGATCTGGATCCACGGCGGAGCTTGGATGCACGGGGACAAGGGGGCCCCTCCGGTCCTCTCGTATCTGCACGAGACATACGCGCTGGCCAGCATCGAATATCATTTCAGCCGCGAAGCCTTGTTTCCCCGCCAGGTGCATACCTGCAAGGCCGCGGTACGCTGGCTCCGGGCTCATGCCCGGGAATTGGGCTACATCGCCGACCGGATCGGGGTGCTGGGGGCCTCCGCCGGCGGGCATCTGGCCGCTTGCCTAGGCGCCAGCAACGGCAGTCGGGAAATGGAAGGCAGCATAGGCGCCTATCCGGAGGAAAGCAGTTCCGTGCAGGCGGTAGTGGACCTGTTCGGCCCCACCGACTTCCTTCACATGTTGGATTACGAAAGCAGCATAGACCACGCGGCTCCAGATTCTCCCGAGAGCTTGCTGCTGGGCGATGCCGTCTTGGATGTTCCGGACAAAGTCGCGGCCGCCAATCCGATCACTTACATTTCCACGCGGACTTGTCCCTTCTTCATCGTGCACGGGGATCAGGATCCCTTGATTCCTTGGCAGCAAAGCGCGCTGTTGCAGGATGCGCTCGTGGCCAAAGGCATTCCGGTCGAATTTCAGCTGGTGGCCGGAGCCGGGCACGGTGGACCTACCGTCAACGAAGCATGTGCAGGTCCCGTGCGGAAGTTTCTGCACCGCACCATACTCCTGGATTGAAAAAGAGACAGCCCAGAACTGTCCTGACGCAGGGTGCTCGCTCCAGAGTGGGCCGGCGGCTGGGCGGACGCCGTCATAACGGTCGCCGACCACACTTCAGCGGCGACGCAGCCGAAGCTTTTAAGCCTTCAATTCACGTCAAAGACCTTCATCACCTCGTCTCCAAGATGATTAATTACCTTCACTGCAATTCGGCCGGTCTGAGGTTTGTCGAACGGCAGCGAGACGTTACTGTTGAGGGCAGCCCAAGCCTCCAAACTAATCTCGGCTTTAAGCGTGGTCTTGAGTGATTTAAAGGGATCGCCCGCGCCTAGGAAGTAGGCATGGCGCACAATGAAACTTTCTTCGTTGTAATCAGTGTCAATAAACCAGCACGCGATCCCGTCGACTTCGTCACTTCGTATTTCACCCGTAGAGGGTTGAAACACATCCACTCCATTGACCTTTATTCTGATTTTCCCCTTTTCAGCATGGATTAGATCTATATCCGGTTCCCCGAAAATGAAGAACAGGTTGCCTGTGCCTGTGTTCTTGAAGTCTTCAGCCATGTGTAGGTCGGCATTCATACGGGCTCTCAGAATAGGAATGCGACCTAGCCTATCCAGTTCATTCGAGTAAGCATCATAATTGAAAGCGCAACTGATCAAGATGTCGAAGTTTCCGTCCGCCGCTTCACGTACAGCGGAAACGAGATCGGCTCTCGAAACGGTACCGAACTCCGGACCCACAAAAATCGCGGCGCGCCTTATCGAACCTTTCTCCTCGTTACCATTCCAATAGACTCCTTCGGCGCAGAGCCGTTTCCCCGGCCAAGGCGTGATCGAAGAGAAACTTATCTTGTCTTTCTTGTGGGCCTGCTGAATTCCAGCCGTTTTCAAGTTTTCAAGAATGATTTGGGCGAAATCGTTGTACTGGCCAAAGCTGTCTTGCGTTTCTGCAACTTCTCTTTGCGATTTCTGGCTCCCATTGACAGCCAACATGCGATGTGGGGATGTGCTTTCAACAGTAAACGGACCTGCGACGCGAACCTTCCTATTGTCTTCGTAGGGATCGTCATATAGAAACTCCTGATCCGCCTTGGCAGCAATAGCAGTGTCTATCTTCTTTTGTCTTTCCAGGCGTTTCGCCCACCATTTTTCATGCCTTCTCTTTGCCACTTCCGACCAATCAGACCCATTGTCTCTGGGTATTTCCCATTCTTCCCAAGCAGTCCCCAAAGCTTCGTTGAGCTCACTGCGCAACGGTTCCAATTCAGATTTAAAAGTATCCCAAATGACGTCGATTTCGGTATTGTGGGCAATGGAACGCAAAGTAATATGGGGTACTCGTTTGTATACAAATCCCTGCCGGATATTGCTATGTGTCGGACTGTCGGAAAGCGGTTTCCCTGTTAATTCCGCTTCTTTTCGTCTTCCTTCACGGCTGTCCGTAAGCAAGTAGTAAGGGAAACGTGCTCCCATGATGCGAGCACGGGCCAGTGCTAAAGCCACGCGGGAAGTGTCTATAGTTATCCAGCGTCGCCCCCATTGTTCTGCAACATACGCCGTAGTACCCGATCCACAGGTAGGGTCCAAAACCAGATCTCCTGGATCGGTCGTCATCAGAATGCAACGTTGCACTGCTCGAGTCGAGGTTTGAACGACATAAGACTTATTGATTTCCGGGCCTGTATCGTTCCAAGTGTTGGTTATTTCAGATGCAGGATAGTCGTTGTGGTAGTAGATGGCACGGAGCGCAGTTCTATCCGGCTGAATACGTGAAGCTTTGAAAATTCGAGTAAAACCGTCTGGCGCATACCGCCAACGAGAAGTTGGCGGTATGCGCCAGACGGTTCCGAAGCATGACCTCGGCCTATGATCCCCCGAAGCCATGGAATGCAGCGGCAGCTTTTGAAAAGGTTTCGATTCCTTAGGACACAGGGTTGGATCTTGTCTCTCCGCTTTGGACATGCTCCTACGGAAACCATCCCTCAGTTCGATTTGATTGTACATTCGTGTATCAACATCTCTACTACGGAGCAATCTCCGAAACTTGACCGTTTCCTTGTTCTTGCAATACCAAACCAAGTAGTCTGATATTCGTTTGACAGAATGGTGTTGTGTCGTACCGCTACTAGTGCGATACGTTATGAGACTTACAAAATTATTAGACCCAAAGACCTCGTCCATAAGAATCCGAACAAGATGCACGTTCTCGTCGCCGATTTGCAAGAAAATTGAGCCGGACTCCGTGAGTAAGTCCCGCGCCACCGTGAGACGGTCACGAAGATATGTCAAATACGAATGGATCCCGTCTCTCCAGGTATCACGAAAGGCCTTCACCTGTTCCGGTTCGCGGGTTATGTGAGCAGCCCTGCCGTCCTGCACGTCTCGACTGGTTGTTGACCACTGGAAATTGGAGTTGAACTTTATGCCGTAGGGAGGATCGAGATAGATACACTGAATTCGACCACGTAGTCCCTCCCGTTCTGCCAAGGACGCCATCACCTGCAGGCTGTCGCCTAGAATCATCCTGTTCGTCCAATACTGATCGTGCTGATAAAATTCTGTTCTGGCATTTTCGTTGGGTAGACCATTGAAATCAGCAAACAAATCCGGTTGATCTTCCTGCTTCTTTCGACTCTGCCGAGACTGATGCATCAAGTTGTCGATTAGTGCCTTGGGATGCACCTTCTCTTGGATATACAGAGGGGGAGCCGACACCACCAGCTCGGACCAATCTTGGTCATCCTTGCCACGCCAGAACAATTGAGGATCAAGTTCCCGATTACGATGCTGATAGACAACCTGAACTGGAGCTTGTTCCGATTCCGTCATCATCGGCTGATATTCGGCAGTGGGAATGTTTCGGCGTGACGCCTCAAGGTGTCGGATGGTTCCAATGGATCTCTTGTTTTTTTGCTTTGCCATATGCCCATGCTCTTACGAACTGGATTCGGTATACGCGATGTCAAGGTCTTCTGCAATTCGAGCAAGTCGTTTGTCTCGGCTCCACAACCATGTTCCTTCCTCGTACAGGGTTGCACACAGCAAGTGTGCATCAGTGAAACCGATCCCACGTCCCATCAGCCCTCTTGCTTCAATGACAGCCACGACATCATCGTGTGCTAGTTCGGCAATCCTTGGCAGAGACTGCCACTGCCGCAGGTGTTCCTGACGATTATGAATATTACCGCACGCCAGTTCACCAATGATCATCGAGTGTATAAAGACTCTATCTTCCTTCAAGGCCTTTACGAGCTCCGATTCTGCTTTTTGCAAGTGATCGATCCATACCGACGTATCTACCAAGATCATGAATGGCACACCGCGCTGTACCGTCGTGGAATTGGTAGCAGTTGGGGTTCACTGCCTCCAGCCTCGGCCAATTTCTGGAGAGGGGTATTCTTGCCCTTCGACCAAGCGTCGATAACGTCACAGAATTCTTCCTCCATGATGAAGACATCCGTGAATTCAACAAATCCCCAGCGGCCGTATTCTTGGAGTCTGTTGACACCAGGCACCCAATACGATTCCATGGTGTTTTTCTTGACCTTGGCGTCTTCGCCCCGAAATCCTTTGATTTCGACTACGAGTTGCAGGGGATTTGCTTGTCCATCGTCCACTACGACGATGAAATCGGGTAGGTAGGTTCGAGGTGTGGATCCCAGGCGATAGGGTACTTCCAACCCAAGGCCTTCATTCTTCACATAGGCCTTCACTTTGGGATGAGCCTCGGCAACACGACAGAACTCTCCTTCCCAGCTGCTGTCCAAGATCGCCCAATTCACGGGGCATTTTCGCGGGTCTGTCTTCCAGCGATTGGTCTTGGTGGTGCTGAAGTGCACATCGCAGGTCGATCCGGTGGAATTGAATGGATTCAGTACTGCCTTGACCGGATATTCACTGCGGTGAGCGAGCGTGATTGCTGCAAAGATGCGCTCGCACGCCATGGCTGCCAGTGGCTGGTACATGAGCTGGGCGGGGAACGTGCCTCCTTTGCAGTAAAGGCAAGTATCCAGCCATTTCATGACGATTGGTTTGAGTTTGCCAAAGAGATACAGTTTGGGCTTCGCGTCGGCATCACAAAACTGGTTGTACAGGAGATGTTTCGTGAGGTGGTAGGCCAAAGTGGACTGACGCAGGCCTTCGGTGTGTCCCAAGTTCAGTTCAATTCCTTGGCCTATGATGCCTTCGTTTCTAGTCTTGGTCGGTCCTACCAGATCAGGCGTCAATTCCAAGCAGGCATCAGCGGTGAATTCGGCCGAGACTGCATCCGTGGGAAGCTCCACGCGATATCCGGAAACACGCGGGAAACGGATTTCCAGATGATCGCGATCGGGCTTGACGGCCTGGACCATTGTCATGGGACGCGGTGGTTGTGGCGTAACGACGACGGGTTTGGCTGTGAAATCGAACGGTATTCCCAACACATCGGCATATTCGACTTCGAACAAGCCGTTCTCGTCGAGATCGTAGGATTGACGACGCAAGGCGCGTCCTACAACTTGTTCACACAACAACTGTGTACCGAAAGCCCGCACACCCAGAATATGGGTTACGTTGTTTGCATCCCAACCTTCCGTCAGCATGGATACCGACACCACACATCGGATCGATTCACCCAGTCGGCCTTCCTTCCCGACTGTATTCATTACTTCCCGCAGCAAATCTTGATCGGTTATGTTGTCGGCCTGTCGGCGGTCGCCCGTACGCGCTATTATCTCTCTGCGGTATCGTTCGATCTCGGCTGCGGCCATATCCCGAAAATCCTTGTGAAGAGCATCGCCAGATTCAAGCTGTTCGCTGTCGACCAACAGTGTGCGCGGTCGTTCCAGACGCCTGCCGTGCTCGTCGAAGTTGCAAAACAGCTTCAGATGTCCCTGTATCGCGACTTTTACCCCGCCGTCGTCAGGGCGTTCAAATCCGGAAATGTAGTCGTACACCAGCTTGGACGTGGATGTGTTGTTGCAAATCACGATAAAGCAAGGCGGTACGGGAACTCCCGCAGCTTCCCAGGACCTATAAACCTTCGTGTAGTGTCCGTACAGTGCCTCCAAGGCAGTTTGCAGTGTAGTAGGCAGGCTTAGAGGATCGAGATTCTGGTTATCGCGCCGGCGACCTGTGGGCATATCGGGACGGATGTGGTCCCAGAGGTTACGGAAGGTCGGCATTGCGTTGCCGGAAATATTGTCCACCACAGGGACGCGGGGCAGTTTGACGATGCCGCTCTCGATGGCGTCCATCAGCGAAAAGTCGCATACGGTCCAGGGGAACAGCGTGCCCTCGGCATAGCCGGACCCCCGTAGGAAAAAAGGGGTAGCAGACAGATCTACGATCTGCGCCAAGCCTATTTTTCGCTTGACGATCTCAAGGCCTGAAATCCATATGCGGGCTGCCTCTTTGTTCTTCTTGGCTTCGGTTCTTTCTTCTCTGCGTAAGGTCCCTTCGTCCCCGGGTCCTGGTTTCTCGCGGTAGCAGTGATGTCCTTCGTCGTTAAATACCCAAATATTCTTCAAGGCCATCAATCCCGGCATGACCCGCCGAAGCATCTGGCCTTCCGTTTCCAAGGTGTCGAGGGAGACACCTCGGCCCTGCAATAATCTGCGACTGCCTGCCGGCAAATTAGTCTGCGTCCGTAACTGGAAGGCGTGATAATTGGTGATGACGATGTTGGCGCGATCTAGACTGCTCAACAGATCGCTTGGGACCAGTTCTCTACTGGCGTAGTAGCTGTCTGGATCATTGGGCTGCAGCACGCGCAAACGATCCTTGATGGTAATCCCGGGCGCGATCACCAGAAAGCCACGGGTGAATCGCTTGCTCTTCGGCCTGCGTACTGCATTGAGTGTCTGCCATGCAATGAGCATGGCTATTACGGTGGTCTTGCCGGCGCCGGTAGCCAGTTTCAGCGCCAAACGCATCAGATTCGGGTGGGCGCCTCTGTTGACGCTGGCAAGATGGCTGGTTATTTCCCTGCCGGCAGGCCGCAGACCGGGGGCCACTTCGGTCAGCCAGATAATGGTCTCGACTGCTTCGACTTGACAGAAGAAAGGTCGAATGCCCCGGAACGGGTGACTTCGCCAATGCTGCAGTAAACGCGCTGTTTCCGGGGTAACGCCCCAACTGCGGGAATTCGGCAAAGAGCGCCACTGATCGACATGTTGCCGGATGCGGTTTACCATCCCAGTCGGGTCGTATTGTTGCTCTTCGGTAGACAGACCCTGGCCTTCGTCGAAGACGAATTGTTGCTGATCGCTTTTTAGGCTCTTACGGGGCTGCGGGATTGGCGTGACGAATGCGGCGCTTCGCCGGCGTTCGATGATGCGGTGGGTAGGCTGCCCTGCAGCGTCCAGCTCCCAGTGCCGGGCAGGATATGCATAGGGGGAGTTGAGGATGGGTTGGGTGAAGAAGCGGTCTTTCACAAGGAACTCTGCCTATCAAGCAAATATGGGTGCAAGTCCACGACACCGAGGAGCGGCGTTGTTCTGCAGCAGGTTCGACGGGCTACAGACCAATAGTGGGGAGCGAACTGCCTGGAAGACATGGCTTCTCCGGTCGTTGCGAATTCATTCCAGGTCCGACGAGCGTACTGCAAGTGCGCAATACCGACCGTTGGCCACCAGACCGGGAGCCGCCGTGCTCCGGCTGTAAGCCGACGGATGATTTTGCCTGCGTTCCCCCGCTGTACGTTCCAAGTGGTTGGCTCGGAACATTATCGGCCCCGAGTCTACTGCAATGCCGGCCCCTTGGTACGCGTTCCTTATCTTCTAGTCCCTGGGAATTTCGCCTGCTCGGCGGCGAGCCGTTTGCCCTGTACATGCAACTCACATAAAATTGAGCGGAACCGTCGCCGTATCCTGTAGAGACAGCAGTTCCGGCAGGCAGCCGTTGCGTGCTCTGGGGGGCGATTTGCAATCCTTTGATTTGCTGCACAAGGAGTCTTGATGATGTTGGGCAAACAGAGAACGAGTCGTAGACAGTTTCTGGCTTTGGCAGGCACCGCGACGGCCGTCGCGGGCTTGGCGGCCTGCGCGCCGCCGGCCGCGGCTCCGTCCGGCGATGGAGCCGTGAGCGAACCGGCCATGGAAAGCGTGTCCCTGCAGTTCGTGACCAACCACAGTGCAGTGGAAATCCCCTTCTTTCAGAAGGTGGTGGACAACTTCACGGAAGCCAATCCGGGCGTGGAGATTGATCTCCTGAACGTCTCGACCGAGTATTACACCAAGATCAATACCCAAGGCGTGGGCGGCGATCTGCCGGACATCTTCTATACCCGGACTTTCGACATCGTGCCTTATGCGTCTCTCGCATGGACCATCAATCTGCAGCCCCTGATCGAACGGGACGGCATCGACACCAGCGACTTCTGGGAGGCGGAGGTGGTACAGATGACCTACCAAGGCGATCTGTATGCCCTGCCCTACGATTTTTCCAACCTGGCCGTAGTGTACAACGAGAATTTGTTCACTGAGTTGGGCATGGAGATTCCGGACGGCAGCTGGGACTGGGACGGTCTGCGTACCGTGGCCCAAGCCATGCGGGAGGAAGAGGACGGTCGCACCACGCGCTGGGGGTTCATGGCCCATCCTTGGCCTTGGGTCTGGGTCGGCATCATCGCCGCCAACGGCGGTCGTATCCTGAACGAGGACCAGACCGCGTGCGTGATGCATTCCGATGCCAATATCGAGACCCTGCAGTTTTTCGTCGACCTGCGCCGGGATGGGATCGTGCCCGAATCCGGATCCATGCCGCAAGGTGTGGAAGGCTTCTCCTCCGGTCTGTTGGCCATGACCTCCATGGGCTCTTGGGCGACGCAGTGGCGCCGCGAAGTCATCGGAGACAAATTCGTGTTCGACGTCGTGCCGTATCCCTACGGTTCCGAGGGCAGACGTGCCGTATCCGCGGCGGGCGGGGCTTGGGGCATCGCCGCCAACTCCGAACATCCGGAGACGACCTGGGATTTCAACGTGCATCTCACCAGCACGGAATCGACGAACATCCTGATTTCGGAGCCGGTACGCAGTATTCCCGGTCGGAAGTCCTCGGTCGCGGCGTGGAACGAAGCCGCCTCGCGGGAAGATCTGCCGCCGCGCAGCGTGGAAGTGTTTGCGGCACAGATGGAAGACGCCTATGCCGAGCCGTTCCCGGCTTATTGGAAGGATCTGCAGAATATCTGGTTCAACCGCGTTGCGCCCTTGATTTCCGGCGGCGGCGAGGAGTTGGACGTCAGCGAAAGTCTGGCCAACTTCCAAAACGAGGTCAACGACATCATCGCCATCTCGGAAGGCGCCTGATCCGGCGTTCCCTGCGAGACCCGCTGCACATCGATCCTGAGCAGTCGGGGCGGGCTCGGCCCAACCCCGACTGCTCCGTCAATCTGTCGTCTTGGCTGTTTTACCTGTAACCCGCAAAGCACGCCGGGAAGCGCTGGAAGGATATCTTTTCCTCCTCCCTTGGCTGCTGGGATTTCTCCTCTTCACCGCGGGTCCCCTGCTCGCTTCCTTCTATCTGGGCTTCACCACGTATCGGGGAGGCGCCCAGCCGCCCAAGTGGGTGGGTCTGAACAACTTCGTGCGCCTCTTTACGGACGACGAGTTGTTCTGGCAATCCCTGAAAGTGACGGTGGTGTACGCCGTGGGATTCCTGCCTCCGGGCATGGTGCTGGGCTTCGCCATCGCCCTGCTCATGAACCAGAAGGTCAAGGGGGTGAGCATATTCCGCACCATCTATTACCTGCCGTCCGTGATCACGGGCGTCGCGGTGGCGGTACTGTGGGGATTCGTTTTTCATCGTGAATTCGGCGTCTTGAACAGCGTTCTCGAAATCTTCGGGTTGCAGCCCGTGTCGTGGCTCTTCGACACGCGATGGGTCATGGTGGCCTTCATCATCATGGGCTTGTGGGGCGTGGGCGACGGCATGATCATCTATTTGGCCGGTCTGCAGGGCATCCCCACGGAACTCTACGAGGCCGCTTCGATCGACGGGGCGCCGCGGCTGCGCCGGTTCTGGAACATCACCATTCCCATGATGTCGCCTACGTTGTTCTTTGTGCTGGTCACCGCCCTCATCCGCACGTTCCAGATCTTCACTACGGCCTACGTGATGACGAAGGGAGGGCCCAACTACGGCACGTATTTTTTCAGTATCAACATCTACCACACTACCTTTCAGTCTCTGCGGTTCGGCTACGCCTCGGCTTTGGCCTGGTTGCTGTTCTGCCTCATTTTCGCCTTGACCCTCCTGCTGTTTCGTTCGGCCAAATGGTGGGTTTACTACACGGGGGAGCGGGAAGAGACCACATGACCGCCGATTTTCACGCGGGCGGGCCGGCGGAACACGAGTCGGGTCCCTCCATGGGCTTCTCGGAGCAACTCTTCACCTACGCCGTCATGCTGGCCGGCACCGTAGTCCTGTTGATTCCCTTCGCCTGGATGCTCGCCACCAGCGTCAAACCCCTGGACGAGGTGTACACGTATCCCATCATCTGGATTCCCTCTCGGCTCGTGCTGGAGAATTATCTGGACGTCTTCCAGAACGTGCCCTTCGGTCGATATCTCTGGAACTCCACCGTACTTTCGGTTCTGGGCATCATCGGCAACATTCTGGGCAGTTCGCTGGCGGCCTTCAGCTTTGCACGGCTGCGCTTTCCGGGCCGCACCGTCTTTTTCGTCATGATGCTCAGCACCATGATGGTGCCCGTATGGGTCACCATGGTGCCTACCTTCATTCTCTTTTCCCGCCTCAAGTGGCTGGACACCTATCTGCCTATTCTGGTGCCCGCCTTTTTCGCCGTGCCCTTCTTCACGTTCCTCCTGCGCCAGTTCTTCCTGGGCATCCCCTTGGAAATGGAGGAGGCGGCGCGCATAGACGGCTGTTCGTCCTTGGGCGTCTTTCTCCGCATCTTTCTGCCGCTTTCCGTGCCGGCTCTGACCACGGTCGCCATCTTTTCCTTCTTTTTCCATTGGAACGATCTCCTGGGACCGCTCATCTATCTGCGCACGCAGCTCAAGTTTCCGGTGGCGCTGGGCATCTCTTCGTTTCAGAGCGAACAATACGCCAATTTTGCGCTCATGATGGCCGCCGCCACGATGGCCCTGTTGCCCATGCTGGTCGTTTTCTTCTTCGCGCAGCGGCTCTTCATTCAGGGCGTGGTCATCACCGGCGTCAAGGGCTAGAGATCCGACCATCGTCTTGGCCACAGGGTGTTCTAATGTCCCTGTTTCGCGCTTGGCGAACGTATGCTTGCAAGATTGGGGCATGCAATACGCGAGGCGACGACGCAGAACGTAGTTCTGTGTGGTTGGATTACGCGGCGGGCGGCCGGCGCAGACTCCCGCTCTGCGTCGTGATGCTGCGATTCGACCTCCTTGGCCGGCATTTACGGGGTGGCCCGGCTTTGTCTCTGTGTCGCCGGCCGCTTGCCTCGTGTGCCGCATCGACAAATCTGCGGCCGCCCGCGGCGTAGCGTCGGATCGAACCCGGCGTCACGCGAAGGCAGGCGTTACGGTTTCGGATATGCTCTCGCTGGTGGGTCTCTTGGGCCTTCTGCCGGTGGCGACTGCCTCGCCGACAGCGGCTTACACGCTGTTGCCGAGGCGGCACAATGCGGTGATGGACACTTGATATCCGAGTTTCCTGCTTGGTTTACCGGAGGCCAAGGATGTAGGGAAATACGGTCTAGGGCGACGGCCGGTACCTTGAGCGGGCCTTGCAGGTTACGCTGCGACCTTGCCACTGTGCACTGTCCGACCATGTGGAATGCGGAGGGAATGTGATACGCGGCAAGCCCTCGACGCAGAGCCGGCCCCGGCGAGGGTGCTGTTTCCGCCTAGCAACATCGACAGCAGGAACCAGAGCAGATAATGAGGGTCTGGGCAAGGGGTCTGGTCCCAGAAGCCGGAAGATGCCGAACTCCAGACACGCTAGGGCGGACGAATACCCAGCCCAAGAGGGGAAGTGGAAGGCGGGCTGCACGGAGTAGTCCCACGAGAGGTCTGCGGGCGCAAACCGGCACGACGTAGGCGCCCAGGCCGATAGCGATCCGACCAGGATGTGCGCTTACGATCAAGACCGTGAGCCGCCGGTACAGCGCGTGATAGGATTCGGAACGTCCGGGGCGGTCCCGGCGGGACGGCTTGCACAGGTAGAGGGTCCATCAGGACATCTGTGCTGTATCCGACGAGGCTCGGCGCAGCGCAGGCTGTCCCGAGCCTCTCCGTAAAAGGAGGTGTATGGAGATAATCAATAAAACCGTATACCAAGACCTGCGGGAAAGCGGCATGCCCGACGCACAGGCTCTGGTCATCGCCAGCCACCTGCCCGACTGGTCGCAGTTCGCGACCAAGCAGGACTTGAGTCGGTTGGAAAGCCAAATGGACCAGTTGGACCGGCGGATGGGCCAGTTGGACCGGCGAATGGACCAAATGGTCCAGAAGATGGAAACCCTGCACCATGAGGTCATGTGGCGCACGGTTCTAGTGGTGGCGATTGCCTTCGTCCTGCTGGCGCTGGAGCGTTATTTCCCGGCGTAGTCTTACCGTGAGATCGACCGCCGGAGGCTTGGCGCAGCGCAGGCTGTCCCGAGCCTCTCCGTGAGAGCGGGGGGTATGGAGATAATCAATAAAACCGTATACCAAGACCTGCAGGAAGGCGGCATGCCCGACGCACAGGCTCTGGTCATCGCCAGCATCTGCCCGACTGGCCGCAGTTCGTGACCAAGCAGGACTTGAGTTGTTTGGAAAGCCAGCTGAACCATCCGCTGGATCAGTTGGACCAGAAGATAGATTGGTTCGAAAACCGGATGGACCAGAAGATGGAAACCTGGCGCCGCGAGCTCATACGGTCCATGACCTGGCGCATGATTCTAGTGATGGGAATTCCCTTCGCCCTGCTGGCGCTGGAGCGTTATCTCCCGACGTAGTCTGCCGTGGTCGACCGCCGACCGATCCTACACTCTTCCTCTCGAGTCACGTTTCCGCCTCCGCGCAATGGGCACAGACCCAGTGGAACCAGCCCAACGGATTGCGGATGTGCTGCCGACAGGTAATCGATCCCGTAGCGGGCGCTGTAGTTCCGCACTACGCGAACGCCGCGAATTTCCCGATGTCTGCGGCATCCGGACCGCAGTCGGCCAAGCCGCGCAGGTGGTCGTCCATCGCGAGTTCCCGCCCGGCTCGATTTTCCTGTGCCGTCAGAAGCCTAGGCGCCGCCAGATGCGGCGTCCCCAGCGGGCTCGGTTCCGGGCCCATCCTGGTCGGCGGGCTCTGCCTGTTCGGGTTGACCTCGGTATAGGGCTGCGCATCCCCCATGTTCCCCTGTCCGCCCATGCCGAAAGCCGCCCGGCTTTGCATCTGCCTCGACTCGCCGCTAGAAGGCCTGTACCGTCCGCCGTGTCCGCCTCTGCCGTCGATGCCGTGCCAGGGTCCAGTCTGTCTCGTCTGCGTACAGGCTTTGCCCTGATCGAAATAGGAGAGAGTCGAGTCCGTAGACTTGTACGCTTCTCGGCGCTGGGCCCAATTGTCTGGGCAGAGCGGCCGGGCCGCCAATCCGCATAGGGTATCCGGCCCGGATGCAGTAAGTTCGGCATGGATAGGTCCGGCAGCTCGCGAGAGGGGGTCGTTATCCGACACGCCATCGGCTTATATCCGGGCTACTCACGTATATAATTCCCCCATCTTGCAGGCATGTCGTATGCAGTGACGTGGCAACTTATGAACGAAGTACGCAGTCAATACCGACCGCAGGCATTCGAGGCCAAATGGCAAGCCGCCTGGGCCGACCAGGGCTTGTACGACACCCACGAAGACCCCGGCCGCCCCAAGTGGTACGCCCTGACCATGTTGCCGTACCCGTCAGGGGAACTGCACGTGGGACACTGGTATGCCATGACCCCCAGCGACACGGCCGCGCGTTACAAGCGCATGCAGGGATACAACGTCTTCTTTCCCATAGGATTTGACGCCTTCGGCCTGCCGGCGGAAAACGCCGCCATCAAACATGGCATCGATCCTCGCAAATGGACCTACGACAACATCGAGAACTTCCGGCGGCAGCTGCGGCAGATGGGAGCCATGTGGGCCTGGGACCGGGAGATCGTGAGCTGCGATCCGGATTACTACAAATGGTCTCAGTGGTTCTTCCTGCGGATGCTGGAAGCGGATCTGGCCTACCGGGAGTACGCGCCCGTGGATTGGTGTCCCAGCTGCAACACCACTTTGGCCCGCGAACAGGTGTGGGGGGACGATCGGCATTGCGAACGCTGCGAAACCCCGGTAGTCAAGCGGGACCTGGAGCAATGGAAGTTCCGTATCACCCGCTATGCCGAAGAACTGCTGGCGGATCTGGCGGATCTGGAATGGGCGGATTCGGTGCGCACCATGCAGACCAACTGGATTGGACGCAGCGCAGGCGCGCAGGTGACCTTCCATACGGAAGCGGGAGATCCGATCGAGGTCTTTACGACTCGCCCGGATACCCTGTGGGGAGCCACCTTCATGGTCCTGGCTCCTGAGCATCCGCTGGTGACCCAGGTGACTACGTCCGACCGCCAAGCGGCGGTAGACGCCTATGTGGCTCAGACCGCTCGGCTCCAGGAGGAAGAGCGCGGCAATCCGGAAAAGATCAAGACCGGGGAATTCACCGGCAGCTATGCGATCAATCCCGTCGACGCCGCACGCATCCCCATCTGGATCGCCGATTACGTGATGATGGGCTACGGCACGGGAGCCGTCATGGCCGTGCCGGGTCACGATCACCGCGACTTGGCGTTTGCCCGTCAATTCGGCTTGGAGGTCAAACGCGTCGTCTCGGGACCGGAGGGAGCCGTCGGGCCTATCGAAGAAGCTTGGCCGTCGCAATCGGAAGGGACCCTGATCGACAGCGGTCCCTTCGACGGTACGCCGGTCGACGGCGCCGCGGCCAAGGTGACGGCCTGGCTGGAAGAGACCGGCAAGGGACGGGCGCATGTCAACTACCGTCTGCACGACTGGCTGATTTCCCGCCAGCGCATGTGGGGCACGCCCATTCCCATCGTCTATTGTCCCGACTGTGGCGCCGTGCCGGTACCCTATGCAGATCTGCCGGTGAGATTGCCGGAAAAAACCCACGTGCAGGCATCCGGCGAGAATGCTCTGCTGCACACCCCGTCTTTCCGGGAGACCGCGTGCCCCTGCTGCCACGGTCCGGCGCAACGCGAAACCGACACCATGGACACCTTCATGTGTTCCAGCTGGTATCAATACGGATATCTCGATCCGTATCGGAAGAAGGGCGCGCGGCTGTCCCGGGACGACCGGCCCTGGGATCCGGACGTAGGGCGGTACTGGCTGCCCGTAGACCAGTACACAGGGGGTATCGAACATGCCACCATGCACCTGCTCTACACGCGCTTTTTTACCAAAGTGCTGCGGGATCTGGGTATCGTGGACTTTGACGAGCCGATGCTCCGTCTGTTCAATCAGGGCATGATCCTGGGGGCCGACGGCGAGAAGATGTCCAAGAGCCGGGGCAATGTCGTGGACCCGGATCAGATGATAGCCGCCTACGGCACGGACGTAGTGCGCGGCTATCTCATGTTCATCGGCCCGTGGGACCAAGGCGGTCCCTGGAACCCGCAGCGCATTGCAGGGGTGCGGCGCTTCCTGCAGCGGTACTGGACCGTCGCGCACGCCGCCGACGGAGACGGCACGGCGGCGGGCGATGCCCGCGGTCTCGAGCAGAAATTGCATGCCACCATTCACAAGGTTACGGAAGACCTGGAGCACTTCCGGTTCAACACGGCGATCGCGGCCCTGATGGAGTTGAACAACGATCTGATGAAGGCGCTCCCGACCCGACTGCAGGGCAGCGCCCTGTGGCACGCAGCCGTAGACACCATGTGTCTGCTGATGGCCCCGTTCTTCCCTCATCTGAGCGAGGAGGTCTGGTCCCGGCGGGGTCATAGCGGCAGCGTGCATCTGCAAAGCTGGCCTGCATACGATGCCGCCAAAATCGCCCGGGATCGGATCAACATCGTGGTACAGGTCAACGGCAGAGTGCGCGCCACCCTGGAGGTGGATGCGGGCCTGTCCGATGCCGGGATCCAAGCGGAGGCCTTGGCGCATCCCAACGTGCAGGCCCATCTGGCCGACAAGCCCATCCGGAAGGTGATCGTGGTGCCGGGCAAGTTGGTCAATCTGGTGGCGCCGGCGCCCGCTGTCCCGGCGGAGGTCGAAGCATGAGCGCCGATTGCCTCTTCTGCAAAATCGTCCAGGGAGACATTCCCGCTGTGGTCCTGTATCAGGACGAGCGGGTCACGGCCTTTCGGGACATCAATCCCCAGGCCCCTGTCCATGTTCTGGTCGTTCCGAACGAGCATGTGGCGGACCTGAGCGAACTTACGCTGGCCCATGGCGAGACTTTGGCGCGCGTGATGCACGCGCTCAACGAAGTGGCGAAGGCGGAGGGCATTGCCGCCTCCGGCTATCGGATATTGGCCAATACGGGGGCGGACGCCCATCAGGAAGTGTTGCACTTGCACTTTCACCTGTTCGGCGGGCGCGCCTTGGGCCCTATGCTCAGCACCCACGTTTGAATCCGACATTCTTGTCTCTGCAGTCCCCGACGGGCAACAGGAGCGTATTTCCCATGAGTGGCGTCAAATCCCAGATCAAGCGGGTCGCTTTGGCCTATTCCGGCGGGCTGGATACCAGCGTCGTCGTACCTTGGCTCCGCAACACCTATGGGTGCGAGGTCGTGTGCTTTTGCGCCAATCTGGGCCAGGAGGACGAACTGGTGGGGCTTGAAGCCAAGGCCCTGGCTTCGGGAGCCGTACGCTGCATCGTGCGGGACGTGCGGCAAGAATTCCTGACCGACTTCGTTTTTCCCACCCTGCAGGCCGGCGCCGTGTACGAACGGGAGTATCTGTTGGGCACTTCCATGGCCCGGCCCCTGATCGCCAAGCATCTGGTGGAGGTGGCACAGCAGGAAGATTGCGATGCCGTCGCCCATGGGGCGACGGGCAAAGGCAACGATCAGGTGCGCTTCGAATTGACCGTGATGGCCTTGGCCCCAGACTTGCAGATTGTGGCGCCGTGGCGCGAATGGAACATCCGCGGGCGGCAGGACGCCTTGGACTATGCCCTCGAACACAACGTGCCGGTCAAGACTACCGTGGACCGCATCTACAGCCAGGACGCCAACCTCTGGCACCTGAGCAACGAGGGCGGGATACTGGAAGATCCTTGGCAGGAACCGCCCCAGGACATGTTCGAATGGACGGCAGATCCCGCGGACGCGCCGGCGGAGCCGGAATATCTGGAGTTGACCTACACGCAAGGGGTACCGACCCATCTCGACGGCAAAGCCTGCAGTCCGGTGGATTTGCTGCAGATACTCAACGCCACCGGCAGCAAGCATGGTGTCGGCCGCGTGGATCTGGTGGAGAATCGGCTGGTAGGCATGAAGAGCCGCGGAGTTTACGAAACTCCGGGCGGAACCATTTTGTATAAAGGACATGCGGCGCTGGAACAGCTGTGTCTGGATCGAGAGACCCTGCATTACAAGCAGCAGGTGAGTCTCAAATACGCGGATTTGGTCTACAACGGACAGTGGTTCACCCCGCTACGGCAAGCTTTGGCCGCGTTCGTAGAGGCCACGCAACAGAAAGTCTCGGGTACGGTGCGGCTGAAGCTGTACAAGGGCAACGTCGTCCTGGCCGGCCGCCGGAGTCCGTACAGTCTGTACCGTACGGACTACGTCACCTTCGAAGAGGACGACGTCTACGACCAACATGATGCGGAGGGCTTCATTCGGCTCTTCGGACTTCCCCTGAAGGTGCAAGCGTTACTGTCTCGGGAAGAAGCGTCGCGCGCCTGAAGGCCGATAGGCCGTCTTGCGGGAGTTGAATCCCGGACGTACAGACAGCAACAAGGAGAGGTATGCGATGCCGGTAGGTGGAGAACTGGGTTTTTCGGGGACGGACGCCGTCGTCCCGGGTTTCGATTGCGCGGGAGTGGCTGCGGGCATAAAACCCAACGGCCTGATGGACGTGGCGCTCATTGCCAGCCCTGTGCCTTGCACGGCGGCAGCCACCTTTACGCAGTGCAAGTTTCCGGCGGCCCCGGTGCTCTACGACCAGCAGGTGCTGTCTATGAATGCTGCCGGGATCCATGGCTTGGTGGTCAACAGCGGTTGTGCCAACGCCTGTACGGGTCCGCAGGGCATGGCCAACGCCCGCCTCATGGCGGAGTGGACCGAAAAGGAATTGGGAGCTCCGGATCGCAGCGTCTTGGTGATGAGCACGGGCGTGATCGGGGTGCAGTTGCCCATGGACGTCCTCACCCGGGGCATCACGCAGGCCGTAGGCGACCTCAGACCGGACGGTTGGTCGGAAGCGGCCCGCGGCTTCATGACTACCGATACTTTTCCCAAGTTGTACGCCGGCCATACGGAGATTGGCCCCCATACGATTCAGGTGTCGGGCATCTCCAAGGGTTCCGGCATGATTCATCCCGATATGGCTACGATGTTGGGAGTGTTGGTTACGGACGCCGCCGTGAGTCCCGGGGTACTGCAAACGGCTCTGTCCGCTGCCGTGAAGGTCTCGTACAACTGCATCAGCGTAGATGGAGACACCAGTACCAACGACACGGTGGTGTTGATGGCCAATGGTCAGTCGGGAGCTCCGCGCATGGAAAGTACGGCGGATCCGAGATTCGAGGCGTTGCAGGCCGAAATCACCAAGGCCAGCATTGCTTTGGCGCAAGCTATAGTCCGGGACGGCGAGGGGGCCACCAAGTTGGTCTCCATCACCGTAGAGGGCGCGGCGACCGACGAGGATGCGCATGCAGCCGGACGTACCGTGTCGGTCAGTCCCCTGGTCAAGACCGCGTTTTACGGTTCGGATGCCAACTGGGGGCGCATTCTGTGTGCAGTCGGGAATTCACCCGCCGAAATCGTGCCGGAACGGACTTCCCTTTTTATCCAAGCCGGAGACTTGCCGGAACTGCAGTTGGTGGCGGCCGGTACCCCGACGGACTATGCCGAAGAGGATGCAGCGGCCGTTTTCAG
>DAOUKB010000059.1:0-6056 GCA_034421855.1 Anaerolineales bacterium | reverse complement strand
GTAACGGGGTGGAGCCTATTCTGCAACTAGGTAGTCAGCCTTTCCGGAGCAGCGCCTCCACTTCATCCTTCGAGGGCAGGAGACTGCCCGTTCCCATATGCGTCACTGCGGCGGCCCCCACCGCATTGGCCGTCGTGCCCGCATCATACAGGGAGCGACCCCGTAGCAACGCGGCGATAAAGCCGGCCGCGAACGAGTCTCCGGCTCCAATCGTGTCTACTACTTTCACGCTGAAGCCGGGGCAGGCCAACTGTTCTTGGGCCGATACGATCTGGCATCCCCGGGGGCCGGTCTTGACGACGATCAACGAAGGGCCGGCCGTCAGTAGAGCCTGAGCGGCGGCTATGGAGTCGGCTTGTTTCGACCAAGCGCAAATTTCGTCTTCCGTGGCCAGCAACACATCCGTAGCGGCGATGGCGGGCGCTACCAGGCTCGACCAATACTCCTCCGGCCCGAGATCCAAGCAGACCAATCCCCCATGCACTTGGGCGTGTCGCATACAGGTCAACGTGTTTTCGGCGCCTTCCAGGGCATCCGGCGTGAGCGCATACCCGGTAGTAAACAAGACGGTGGCCTCTTCCATGGCGGTCAGCCAAGCGGTTTGGAAGGGAATGGGTCGGGACAGGGTCCAGCCGCCGGCGAATACATGTTCGCCGTTCTCGGCCACCACATTGACCGACAGCGGCGTAGTTTGATTCGGCACGCACAAAGTCCCCTGCAAGTCGACCCCCTCGGTTTCCAGAATGTCCGCGACGAGCCGGCCTGCCGCATCGTCGCCCAAGGCGCCGACGGCAGAGGTCTTCAATCCCAGGCGTACGCCCATGATCAGTGTGTTGCCGGTGCCGCCTGCCTCCCACTTGGTCCATGCCGAGTGCTGATGCTTGCCTGCTTCCAAAGGAAGCGACGGTATAGGCAGAATCAAGTCCATCGCCAAACCACCGATGGTAGTCAGGTCCCACTTGCGTCGCGGCAGACTTTCCCAGGGCCGATGGCCCGCCGCAGTATCGCGCGTCATTCCATCTCCCGCGGCAGACGCGTGAACCGGCGGCGGCGGGCGCCGGCGGCAATCACTACAGCGAGAAAGGGCAACATCGGCAAGACGATGGACCAGCCCAGGCGTCCCGAACCCAAGACCCGCACCGTACGCCGGCTGCCCGGAAACGGATTGCCGGCCGCGTCTTCCAACTGGATCTTGGCTCCCGGGGGCAAGGTGGCGGCGTCCAGTGCATATCCGTAAAAATCGGGCCGCCGTTCTCGCAGCCTCTCCAAGTCGGTCGTGGTCTGGTCGTGAATCTCGTAGCCCAGCGCCGCGCCTGTAATTTGGCGCACCGTATAGGGTCTGCGTTCGATGCGCGCAATTTCCCGGCCCCGCTGGTATACCACCAGCTGCGCATCCTCGATTTCGGTCAACGGAAACCAGGCAAAACGATCCGCCCGTCCCTCCCAAGACTGCGGCTCCAACAGGCGGGACAGATAGAGTTCTCGATATTCGACTTGGGAAAAGGGCTGCAGATAGGCCTTGGCGTCGCCCCGCAGGTAGATTCCTTCCCCCACGTCCTTCGACGTTTCCGGAAACGTGTATCTGTCGTGGGGAATCACGGAGTACGATACACCTTCGCCGACGGCGTCGAAGACCACCAACCGCTTCCGGCTGCCCGGTACGGGCTTGCCGTCGGGTCCTTGCAAGGCGATGCGGTACGTTCCGGCCGGCAAGTCGACGACGTGACCTCGATTCACGTCCGTGCTGGAATAGTAGAAGGGCTCTGGTTCCAGCGGCGGCGCGGGCGGTTCCTCCTGCAGTTCGTCCGCCGCTATCGCCGCGTCCAAGGCTTGCCGGTATTGCAGAGTGTCTTGGAAATACTGCACGACCGACTCCCGGTATGCGGATCGGGCGGCGTCGAACTTCTCCCACTGGACCCGGGCTTGGTCGCCCACGAACAGCTGGCCGGGACTTTCGCCTTTGCCTTCCCCATATTGAATTACGTATTCGGTCAGAGGCGCGTGGGCAATGTCCCGGCCGGCGCGTCGAATCACGAGAGCGCCTTCGATTTGTTCGTTCAGGGCATCCAGATCGGCTTTCAGTTGATTCGTAATGGGCCAGTAGTACACGAGGGTGCGACGCAGCGAAACGACCGAAGGCGCGTCGGCCACCAGATACACGGTATCCAAGGCTTCCGTATAGTAGGAGCTCTCGTAAGCCCCTCCCAGATAGGCGTTGACGAGGTATATCGGTTCTTGCGTTCTGACGGGATCTTGCGCCCAGACCGCGGTGGTCATGCCATGCCAGCAAAGCCACAGGACCCAGCCTGCCCTGTACAGTGTCCCTCTGTTCACAGGCGCATCCCTCGCGGCAGCAGAAAACGCATACTGCCCGCGGTCAAGGCTGCGGCATAGAGGACCGCCCCCCCCAAGGCGATCAGCGCGTGGGCCACGTCTCCCCGGCGGATCGCTTCCGTGCCTTGGGCCAGCAGACCAAAGGGCGAGATCCAGTTCACTATCCGATTGACCGCCTCCAGCACTTCCCGCAGTACGCGTACCGGGTCGTAGTATTGGCTGGCCGACGGGGCCAGAGTCAAGAGCAGAGGGCCGAATTGGACCGCCAAGAGCAGCAGCGCTATGGCCAGAAACCAACCCAAGGCGGCCCGCAGCTTGCCGGTAACGGCAGCCAGCCAAATGCCGAAGGCGACGAGATACAAGACCACCGGAATCGAAATGCCGACGACAATCCAGGTAGATGCGGGAAGCACAAAACGGCTGATCGTGGTCAGAACGCCGTATCCACAGGTTCCCAGCGCTATCGCGGCGCCATAGGTGGTGGCGCAGGCCAGCATTTTGCCGCCGACGTACGCCACGCTGTCGATAGGGCCGTAAAAGAGGATTTCCAGCGTCCCCCGCTCCAGTTCCCGGGCTACGGTCGTGACGACGGCCACCGTCAAGAAGAAGGAGATCACCAATACGAAGCTGTACACCGGCAAATTGAACGAACTGGACAGAATGTTGAGACCGCTCTCCGCCACGGTGTCGACGTAATTGACGAGAAACAGATAGGAGACCAAAGCTCCCAGCCAAAAAATCACCAACGTCCCGGGATTCAAGAGCAAGGCCCGGGTGTCTCTGGCCCAGATCGTGCGCAAGGCCCAGTATCGATGCGTAGGTTCGCAGGCGCCGCTCCTGGGCTCCGCGGGGTCCGTCATGCCGCGTCTGCTCTGGCCCAGTGCTCTAAGTTTTGCTCGGTAATCGACACAAAGGCTTGCTCCAGAGTCACCTCCTCCATTTGCATCTGCACAATGACGCCCTCCTGCAGGGCGATGGCCTTGGATACGCGGGCCCGCGTGGCCGCGGTATCGTCCGGTTGCAGCGACACCACCAATTGCCGGTTCTGGCAATGCACGGCCTGCACGCCGGCCACGCCTTGCAGGTGAGCAGCGACCCTCTGAGCGGGTGCGGCCAACTCTATCAGCAGTTTGGCGTCGGGCTGCAGCCGGGCCTTGATGCGGGACACCGAGTCTTCCGCGACCAGCCTGCCTTTGTGCATGATGCCGATGCGGTCGGCCAACTGTTCCACTTCGGTCAACAAATGCGACGATATCAGTACCGTGCTGCCCCGTGCGACTTCTTCCTGCAGCACCTCGCGGATCTCGACTACCGCCCGCGGGTCCAGCGCGCTCACGGGTTCGTCCAACACCAACAAGGCGGGCTGATGCAACAAGGCCCGCATGAAGCCGAGTTTCTGTTGCATCCCGCGCGAGAAGCTCTTGGCTTGGGCGTCGGCGGCGGCCGCCAGATTAAATCGTTCCAAAAGGACGGCAATGCGCTTTTCGAGATCTTGCACCCTGTACAGATTGCCGAAGAACCGCAGATACTCGCGGGCGGACATGTCGTCGTAGAACACCTGCTGTTCGCCGACCACGCCTATTTGCTGTCGAGTCGCGAAATCCCGTCGCGCGGCGGGCATGCCCAAGAGCGAAGCTTCGCCGCTGGTAGCCGACAGCAAGCCCAGCAGTATTTTGATCGTGGTCGTCTTGCCCGCCCCGTTCGGTCCCAGAAATCCGTAGACCTCGTTGGGCTCTACGGACAGCGAGACCTCTCGCACGGCTTCAAAGTCGCCGAAGGACTTGGAAAGGGCGTGGGTGTGAATAACGGCAGACATACTGGAACGTTCGGTATGCAACAGCAAGTATTATGATAGACGGACTCGGCGCTCCCGCAACAGGACCTCCATGGCAAGTACCCCGGCGTCTCGCTTCTTCGCCCAACTCGAAAACCGCGCTCCGGGATTCGCCCGGCGTTTGCAGCACATCGTCACGCCGGAACGCGCCTTTGCCGTGTTTCGCCAAATCGCGGACACCTATGCTCCCTCCTTGACTACGGGACATACCCGCGCACCGATCTTGGCCGGTCAGTTGCAAGCGGCCCGCGCAGAGGGCCTGCTGGACGCCGAGGTGGATTTCGAATGCAATCATCGGCAGACCGGCGTCGCCGCAGCGTTTCTGGGTTCCCGCACCGAGATTCGGACTTGGTCGGTGGCGCACCTGGACAATATCAGCTATCTGACCGAGCCGCGTCAAGAGACCGGTTACCCTCTGATTCCCTTCTGCCAATCACGCCAAACTCGGGGGAGTCGCCCGGGATTGGCCCTAGGGTTCGACGCTGCGCAGGGGCAAGCAACCGTGCTGGCGGAAGGCGAACTCGTTACGGGAGACGCAGAGGCGGGGAGCTCGGAACCGGCGTGTTTTTTCAAGACGGACGCCCGGGATCTGCCCCTGGCTACCCGCGTCTGCTACGCCACTGCAGCCGAATGGGATCGGAAAACCGACATGGTGTACGGCTGTATCGACAACGCGGCCTGTTGCGCGGCGCAATTGCTGGCGGTGTTGGTGACGGCTCCTTACCAACCGGCGGTCCTGGCGCTGTGGCCGGACGAAGAAGAAGGCGTGGTCGATGTAGGACCCCCTACCTTTGCCCGGGCCACCCTGCGTCTGGTCCATCGCACTCCCCCGCATTTGTTGCCGAACCTGGTTTTCGTCAGCGACATTCAGGACCTGCTGTTTGCAGAGGGCGTCGATCCCGGGGACCCCGCCTGCTTCGGACAGGGAGCCAGCATGGAAGGCTACGCCAGTCGCACGCGGGGGGCCGTCACGCCGCCGCGGCTACAGACGGCGATGCGGGGTCTGGTCCAGGGCATGCAGGCATTGGACGTCAGCGTGCGGGAAACGGGCCGCTATGTGAACCGCAGCGACGATGTCTCGCTGGTCATGGCCACTCCCAATGTGGTCTTTCTGAGCTGTCCAGGCGCGTTTACCCATTTTCAGGAGACGCCCAGAGCCAGTATTCTGGATATCATGCACTTGGCCAAGGCCTTGGCGGTATCGTGGATGGCGGCCCAGGATCCGCAGTGGACCGGCCAATTCTCTGGATAGCGGCGGCGGCGAGGCCGGTAGGTCCCATCCCATGTCCGATACACCTCCCGATCTGATCTCGATCTCCAACGTCATTATCGACGACATCGTGAGCTGGGACGGGAGTACCCATATGGGGGTACTCGGAGGATCAGGCTCCCATGCGGTGGCCGGCATGCGCGTGTGGCATCGAGGGTCCGTAGGGATCTCGGCCTACGTCGGGTCGGACCTGCCTGCGGACTGGCTCCCGGCCTTGGCCGCGCTGGAGCTGGATCCGCAAGGTCTGATCACGCTGCCGCAGATCGCGACGCCGCGGGCCTGGCAGATCTTCGAGAAGGACGGCCGCCGTTCCGAGATATTTCGGACCTCGGCTGCCGAGTTCTTCGAGCACTCCAGCAATCTTGAACGGATGCCTGTCCATTGGTGGGATTGCAGAGCCTGCCATATACAGGTGGGAGGCAGTTTGCCCCAAGTCCTGCCCGCTTTGGAGCGGTTGAAGGCCGGCCGCGTTGCCGCCTACATCCTCTACGAACCGCAAGAAGCCTGCCTGGCGGAACCTCCTGCGCTGTGGAAACCCGTGCTGGAACTGGCGGATGCCGTCTTCCTCAATCGGAAGGAGGGCCTGGAATTGACCGGTTGCCGAGAACCGATGGACAT
>DAOUKB010000058.1:0-20459 GCA_034421855.1 Anaerolineales bacterium | reverse complement strand
TCCGCCGCGCTACAATGAAGCCGACACCAGACATGCCTTGGATCTGCGCCATGCCGCCGAGATTCGGGGTGTCGCAGACGGCCCCGTATCTCTCAGTATGGGGAGAAGCGAAATGGAGACGATCAACCAGGGCGCGTACCGGGATCTGAAAGCGGTGGGGATGGAGGACGCGCAGGCACAAGTCGTCGCCTCCCATATTCCGGACTGGTCGCAGTTCGTGACCAAGCAGGATCTGCACCAGCTGGCGCAGGACCTGGGCCAGGATTTGGGCCAGCTGCGCCAGGACCTGAGCCAGCTGGAAAGTCGGCTCATCCGCTGGATGGTGGGGATTTTCCTGACTTTCCTGGCTTTGCTCGGAGGACTGGTGACGCTCTCCTTGAACATCGCCGGCCTGCTGGGCTAGTCTGTCACGCGGAGCTAGTTTCCGACCGGCCTCGCCCCCTCTTTCTGGAACGGCGGCCTAGCCTAGTACGGCGCCCGGGATCCAGGCCTCCGAGGCAGGACGAGAGGCCTGGGCCATCCAATCTTGGCCTCAGTGGCCCGCTGCACCATCCGCACCGTCAGCGGTCGAAATAGCCTGCTTGGCCCGCGCCGGAGAGTTGTCCTTTGCAGAGCCACCAGAGCCACGGCCATGGCCTAATCACATGGGTGCTGATGTCAAGCCGCGGGTCATCGGGCACCCGCACTCCCTCCTGCAGGTTGGGCTGCGATAGGATGCGTCGTCACGCGCCGGACGGTCCCCTGATGCCCTCTTCGGTAGAGACGTAGCGCGCTGTGTCGTACCACCAAGTGCCCTTGTAGCAGGATACAGGGGAAGATGAAATCTATCCCGGAGCATCTGTTGGAGCTGGCCTACCACTGTGAGACGAATACCTACTGGCTGCTGGGCCGGGACGTAGTGGAGGCGGAGATACTGAAGGAGGCCGAACGTCTCCTTCAGGAACGCCATAGCCGGTCTATGGACGCGTAGGAAAGCTATAGAGGAAGGTCTCGTCCACTCGTGGAAGGTGGCGGAGTACTTCGGGGTGCCGGACGAAAGAGTCGATCTTCAAGTGCCCCTCGCGATGGAGTGAAACGGCACGATGCTTTCGTATGATGTGGAGAGAAACTAGAAGCTGCTGGATTGTTCGCCGGGAATCCTGCCTAGACGCTCGTAACGATGCCCCGAGAACGGTCGGCAGCCCCTGGCCCTCCGCAACTGACGAAATTGTGCATCTGTTTCACGGGTACATCTGAAAACGGCAATCTGCAAGTACTACTTGCAGATTGCACAATTGACCGGTATATTGGTTGCCATGATCGACCGCGAAATCATGGAGCACCTGATTACGCTGTTCCGGCAGTACCCCTTCGTGACTGTGACCGGACCGCGACAATCCGGCAAGACTACACTCTGCCGCACAGCCTTCCCGGACCTAGCGTATGCCAACCTGGAAGCACCTGACCAGCGGGAATTCGCCGAGTCCGATCCCCGTGGTTTTCTTTCACAGTTCGGCGAGGGGGCCGTCCTGGATGAGATCCAGCACGTGCCTACTCTCTTGTCCTACTTGCAGGTTCTCGCCGACGAACGGGGCAGCAACAGTCTTTTCGTACTCACCGGCAGCGAACAGTTCAAGCTCTCCGATGCCATCAGCCAGTCGCTGGCAGGCCGGATGGCGTTGCTTAGACTGCTGCCGTTCTCTCTAACTGAACGGCAGCAAACGGGCGCCAGCATTGCAGTCGACGACATCCTCTACTCGGGCTTCTATCCCCGCATTCTCGATCAAGGCCTCGATCCTCGGCAAGCGCTCGGAGACTACTTCGAAACTTACGTAGAACGCGATGTCCGCCGGATAGGTGAAATACGCAATCTTTCCGGCTTTCGACGCTTCGTGCGTCTCTGCGCAGGGCGAGTCGGCCAACTGGTCAACCTTACGTCGTTGGGCGCGGACGCCGGTGTGTCCCATACTACGGCGCGGCAGTGGCTGACAGTGTTGGAGACGAGCTACATCATTTTCCGGTTGCAACCATTTCATGCCAACATCCGGAAGCGTCTGGTCAAATCCCCCAAGTTCTACTTCTACGACGTCGGGCTGGCCAGCTATCTCCTCGGTATCGAATATGTCGAGCAGATCGCCACCCATCCTCTGCGAGGGGCGCTCTTCGAGAATACGGTCGTCGCAGAGACGCTCAAGCACCGCTTCAATCGAGGACACCAGTCCAATCTCTCGTTTTTTCGGGATGCGCGGGGACTGGAGTGTGATCTGTTCTATCAGATGGGTCACGGAATTGGAGCTATGGAGATCAAGGCGGGAGCCACGATAACCTCCGACTACTTTCAGTCTCTCAATCGCGTTGCCGAGCTGGTTCCAGGCATCTCTGGCAAGGCCATTGTCTATGGGGGCAAAGATCGTCAATCCCGGAGCGGTTGCGAAGTGGTTCCCTTGGGCGATTTGAATGGAGTACTCGAACGATTTGAAGTCGACCGAGAGATCGCTGCTTTCGTCAAAGATCATAAGGGTCCGGAACCGAACGCCTCAGACCTCCGAACGTTGGATATCGCATACCGCACTCATATCCGCCCGGTGCTTGACGGGCTGGATTATCGCTGCAAACAGGTAGGGGAGTTGTTCTATGACGTCGTCGGGATTTCATCCATAACGCCTGGAGGGCAGACCAACTCTAACGAACTCCTCAAATCCGCAAACTGGGAAAGCACGAAGAAGCAGTACATAGCGATGCCGGGATTCACACTCACCGCCGATCGCCCTCTCGAGCTGAGACACGACTATATCTTCAGGCACTATAACGGCAGAAGCCGAACCGATTTCAGCGTGACTTTGTCGATTGTGTGGAAGCTTGACGCTTCACACATGTCCTGGAGGGTGACTATCGACAAAACACCGGTTGGGGAACTCGAGAATCAGATCCATTACTCGGAACTTGAATCTCGCAGTACCGAGGCGGATCATGCAGTTACGGAGATCATCAAACAAACTATGGACCGGATCGAGTTCTTGTCCGGCAGGTAGAACGCGTCTTGGCGAATCATCCCAAGACGCGACAGCACTTGCGCATCACGTCGTCCAGGTCTTGCTGTCGCTTGTAATACCACGGAACCCAGTCAAGAATCTAAAGGGGTGTTCCTAAGGGCGTGTCGACGAAAGATATAGGTTGACCCATCAAGTCGCCTAGCACTCGGTCTCCGAACTGTCCTGTCCCTCACCGCCTGACGATGCCTTGGGGGTCTCACCGCGCCGCTTCCCGGTTCTGCGTATTGTCGAGAATGGAGAAGGTCCAGTCGATTCTCAGGCTCTCTACATCGGGGACGGGGCATCTTCCTGCATGAGCAGAACATGGGTGATCAGGAGTACATCCTCCGGTTCTGGACGAACGAGTCACTGAGATTGGCCAATCGTACGCTGCTGCGTAGTAGGGCTGGGGCTCGGCCGTGCTGGACAACTCCGACGAGCGGTCCAGAGACCCCGCGTGGGGTCCCAGGTGTCTACGGTTCCTACTTGCACCGCTCATGCGGCATGCACAGAACTGGATCGGTACCTATCGGTCGAATCTAAAGGTCGCGCAACGTGGTTTGTCACCGACACAGAGAGCTCCGGCGGACAATCTCGTCTCGGGGATGCTGTAGGACTCGTCTATATTGCAGCAACACCTGTGATGCCGCATGTGAACGAGGTAGGGGGGAGGCAGGTAGTCTCGAGGGCACCCCACCAAGAGGTTGAAGGCGGTCCCGACATAGGCTCTGCCGGTCTCGGAAAGACGACTCCTTCCGCTTCCGCCTCTTTTTGAGACCACAGACCTGCATACGCAGGGAGAACACGGTCTCGATCCGCATGCGCGCATTCCACTCTCCCATCGACAGAGCTTGAAGTGGAGTGATGGAAACCGCGATCGCTGCGCTCCCCCTTGACGCGGTGCGCGGAGCCGTCAGAGGCCGGAAGGTAGCGTCGGCGACATGGGGGGGCGTGCCACAATTCCTACCCCGATGATGACGCCGACTGATGCAGCATCCAACAGAGCGTACTCCCCGATCCTGGGTAGTTGGAATTGCCCCACTTCCCAATCGGGATTCCTTTGTTGCATGGACGGTCGGGACCGGTCCGCCGTCCGCTCCGCGCCACAAATCAAGGACCCATGGTCCCCGCGTGACGTGCCGCATACTCCTCCCGACCTCCTGCCTGTTCGACCCTTTGCAACGCTCTCTCGATATGCCCGCGTGTGTCGGCCCCGTGACTAGATCACACAGTCTGGGGACACGCCGGCAGTGAAGGTAGCGCCCCCGTCCGCGTCTTCCGGTACAGCCAGAATCTGGTTCTGCCGATCATACTCCGCTGGCTCTGGCGGCCGGTACCGGCTCAGAGGACTGTGAGGCGCGGCACAGCTCGCACATCAGAGAGGCCTTGGGCTTTCCGTCAGAACCGCAGGGCCCAGAACGGCCGTACCCAGTATCTCCACATCTAGGGTACAGGGCACGCCTACCGCGAGTATGACGTCGAGTTACATACACAATTTTTTCCTCCGCCTCAGATTGGAGGCGAATTTCTACAGGATATGTGGACGCACCGAGTTGAACAGAGCGATGATCCATCTAGTAGAGGCAGATGGACTGTTGTTACGAACGCGGGATTGTATTATCGTTCTCTATTCTGGACCAAGAGCGAGCGACACCGATTCACATGCACCGTCATCCCTTAAACAAAGAAAAAGAGTCCAAAAAAATAGTTTTATGGTCGAATGGGCTGCATCAATAGTTGTAGGTTTCGCAATACTCACTGCAGGGATTCTGGTTCTGACAGTGGTCGGTGCATTCATAACGTGGCTCATCGCATTTGTCCGGTAAGCTCGACTTGCTCGACTGACGGCGAGGGCAAGACAGTGACAGTCGTGCTCCCGCCGTCAATGTACCTTCGTTAATTTTTCAGGAGAGTTTCCGCAGTACGTTAGACGGGTGCCGACCGGCGTAGCATCAGATGCACCAGCACGCTATGCATCCCAACCACCCACCGGTCTGGACAGGACCCCATGCATCCGCTGTCCCGCGTGCCCCGTATCCGCCCCGAGCCAAAATATGAGCCGAGGGACACAGAGCCCCAGGTGCACGCTCCCAGATATCGTTTCGGGTCCATCTCGGAAAGTACTCGTATCCGATCTGCCCAGGAGAGAGATTGGAGTATCTGCACCAAGGACATCTGGTGCGTAAAACGACAGAGGCTACCGCTTACAGGTCCACGGTGCGATGAGGCGGGCCAGCAGTCTCCCTATGCAAAGATCTGCTTCTGCCAGGCTACGACCTGTCGGCGTTGAGCGTCGATTTCCACTCCCAGTCCGACTACCGATTTGCCTCTGCCGGCAAAGCCTTGCCAGTAGCCCCACTCGGCGATTTGGCGTAATGCCTGCGCTGCCGTGTCGCCCAGCTTGTATTCTAGAATCACCACCTGGTCCGTTATCTCCACTACGGTATCCAGACGGCCTGTCAGGGTAGGTTGCTCCGACCGCGGGTGGTAGCCCAACAGCGTGAATATCAGGTGCAGCAGCATCTGGTATAGGCGGTGCGCGTCCGGAATAACGGCGTAGTTCAATTCCTGCAACAGGTTGTTGAAACGGGCGAAGAAGTCGGCATGATCCTGCCGGGTCCACGCCTGTCCCAACGGTCCCAACTGCCCCCGGACGAGGTCCGTCCGGGCCCCGTATACAGTCAGCAGGGATTCGGCGAAAGTGCGTTTCACCTCCCGGTTGGGAAATCCTAGCCGGAGGGTATCGTCTGTTCCATCTCCCTGCAGGGTCAAGTACCCGGTCTGATAGAGCAGAGTGCTGACGTTGGGAGCCTCCGGTTCGTACACGGCACGGGTTACTACCGCGGGGTCCAAGCGGGCGATGCCCGTGATGTCGTACCGCCCCTCCTTGATCAGTTCGACTAGGAATGTCGGGGTGGCGGTCTCCGCCCAGTAGTTGCCGAATTCCCGGTCCTCGAGAAAGCCGAGCAGAGAGTAGGGGTTGTACACTCGCTGTCCACCGGCGGCAAACAGGTAGCCGTCGTACCAGTCCCGTAGGCGGTCGCGCAGAACCGGCACGCTGCATTGCTGCGCGGCGGCCGCGGTCTCTACGTATGGCGCCAGGGAACTGTCCAGATCGGCCTCCGTAAACCCGAGCAGAGCACTGCACTGTGCCAGATGCGAGATATCCCGCAGATTGTTGAGACCTGAGAAGATGCTGGTGCGGGCGAAGCGTGTGATGCCGGTCAGAAAGACGAAGCGCAGATGTTCTTCGCTGGCTTTCAGGATGCCGTAGAAATCCCGTAGTTCCGCCCGGATTTCCGTCAGCGCCTGCGGACGTTGCAGATTGCGAATGATAGGGGCATCGTACTCGTCTACAAGCACCACCACCCGGTTTCGAGCTGCCAGCCGGAGGATGAGAAACCGCAACAGCCGATCGGGATCCCGCGTATCCGGCGGCATGTCTTCGCCGTGCACTTGGTATATCTCTGCCAGGTGCGCGCGCAGCTTGCGTTGCAGTTCGTCACGATCGAGGCCGCCCACTATGCTCATGTCCAAGCGGATCACGGGATGGACCTCCCAGGACCAGTCGCTGTCTTGGATCCACGTCTCCGCAAACAGGTCGCGTTCTCCCTGAAACAGCGCCTCCAAGGTGGTGATCAGCAGACTCTTGCCGAAGCGTCTCGGACGCACCAGAAACGCGTACGGCCAGCCCCCGCGGAGCATCTCGGCCATATCCCGCGTCTTGTCCACGTACAGGTCGCCGTCCTGACGCAGCAGCCGGAAACTAGCCCGGCCCAACGGCAGTCTGGAACGGGGCAGCAGGACATTCATAGTGGTACCGGACAGACTGTGGCAAGCAGGAACTGCGACTTTAGGGCGGCTGTCGCCGCAGGACTAATTCCCATGTTGCATTCTGTCGCTCCTCAGTGGTCCCTTTGTCATGGCAACGACATACCTGCCCGGCAGACCTGTGCAAATCCACCGCCGGGCTGGACTGGTTGACGAGGACGAGAGCTGCATATCCCAGGCGACTGCCTTTGAACCTCGCGACGGACAATCGAGGCGTGGGAGCAGTACTAAGGTGCATGTGCCCTCGGCCGCGGTGCAGTTACCTCTTACAGGCGCTGTGGGAAATTGCGCGCAACGTGCAGGACCATCGCCCGACCGGATCCGTATTCTCCTTCGTCGAACGCATCGAATTCAGACAGATCCAGCAGCACTGAAAACCGGATTGCCCATACCCGACAGCACAATCTCGACTGACTTGAACCTCGCACCTTCTACGGGTCGTTCGGATAGGGGAGGGCGTTATAGACCTGCGTGAATTCCGGCTCGTCTGGCTCCTTTAGGGCATCGACACGCATGCTTTGCGCCCAGATCGGGCGGTGGTCGTCACGCTCCGTGCAAGACTTCCGCCTGCAAAGCCCGTCCCCACTCCGCGCATTCCGCGCAAGTTTCTCTGTCTCGATCTCCGCTGTCGTACGGATCCAGGTCGGTTGCAGCCCGGCCAGTCGGCGACGACGGCAAGATTGTCGTACCTCAAAGCCTGACCGTAAACATCATCGATACTCAATACGGCAAAGGCCGGATCCCCAAGCCGGCACCACTGCGTCGGAGCTCCAGCGTCTTTGCGACCATGCGGACACAAACCGCGAATGCAAACGGAAAGCGCGCAGCCGTCATGAAACGGCGGTGGCGGTTTCCGCACTGTCTTGGGGTACGTACCCCAACTGGCTCTTGGCTGGAGCCAAGTCCACCCACCGATGTTGGTTGTCGGAAACTCCGTAGCAGATTTCAAAGCAGGGTTGCACAGTCGCCTTCAAGGCCAATTCGATGATGTTCGTGACGTCGCGGTGACTGCACCAGAGCGAATCGGTCCAAGGCATAAGGCTGCGATTTTCCTTGTTCACCGCCCCTATGCGCAGACAAACCGTACTTATGCCGTACGCATCGGCGTAGGCCCGACAGAGGCCTTCCCCCCAAATCTTGCTTGCGGAATAAGGCTCCGTGGGGCGGGGCAGATCCGTATGCTTCACCATCGGGATCGCAGCGGGGACATCGTCGAAACGTTGTTCTCGGATCGCCGCATAGGGCTCTTGATAATTGAAGTACCCCATGGAAGCCATGATCGAGCTGGCATACACCAGACGCTTGATGCCGGCCTGCCGACATGCCTCCAGCACGTTGTACGTACCGACCACATTGCTCTGCAGAATATCGTTGAACGGAGCTCCCGGGTCGGGTACGGCACCGATGTGGAGTACCGCCTCCATTCCTTCCACCGCACTCGAGATCGCTTCCGCATCCGCCAAGTCTGCCAGCCTGAAGCGAGAGGCGGGCAGATGCCGAATCCCTTCTGCATCGGCCCGATCCGAGCTGACCGTTCTCCTTCCGCTGCCGTACACGTCGTAGAGATTGGCTTGGGCCGACAGGTGTCCATAGACCAGATTGCCGATCAGTCCGTAGACGCCGGTAACGTGTACTTTCAAGGGTTCGTCCGACATTTGCGTAGTCCTTTTTGTCCCTATGGCTATATGAGCGCAATGCATTCTCCGCCGGAGCATGTCCTGAAACGAAAGACCATGTTGAGCGAGTCGAAGACTTCAGTACCGCATCCGACTGATTTCGAGAGCCGATTGAATTTCTTCCTGTCCGTTGCCCTGCTCGAACAGACACACCGCCATGGCGGCTGTGCCGTTGCCCCACGGTGTGAACTCGCCCACAGGGAACGATTGCGTCAGGCAGACGAATCTGCCCTGGGATTTCCGTAATACCGTGCGTCGCGTGTGACGACGGCGAATCCATGGTACGTCGAAGATCCGTGCCGTGAAAACATCGACCAGTACCCCCTGAAGCCGTTTGCACAGGTCTTCGCTGCGCCGTCTCGGTTCCATGCGTCCAATGCCGTCGAGGATTTCCCGGACGGTAATCGCGGCAACACCACTTCCCTCGGCTTGGATGCATCGTCTCCGACACGACGTTCGTATCAAGAAGCCAAGCGCCAGGAGTATTCACGACGCGCTTTCGGCGGGGAATGTGGCCGGTCTATAGCCATAACGTTCCGTCGGCCGCAGATCTGTGCCCTACTCCGTCCCGAAACCACTCCGGCAGATCTCGGAAGACTTGCTGCGGCCTTCTCACGCTTTTCGTGAATGAGGCGGCGAACCCACTCCTCCATCGCAATGCCGCAGCGATGTGCTGCGCTTTCGAGTCGAGACTCGTCGCCCGGATCGATATTGCGGGCGGTGATCCCGGAATTCATTGTAGTGCCTCGGTCGGCACCACCAAAACGAAAGGCCATGCCGGCAAAAATGCTGCCGATGTCTATAGGCAAACTCGATCGGCAACACTTGCGGAGACGGAGCCGACCCATATGGTTGATTCGGCCGAGAATCCCTACTCCAATACCGGGCATGTATGTGCAAGCAATTCGAATTCCTGCGTTGTCGTCATGTCGCCTACCGACCTCCTCGGGAAAACATCGGTGTCTGGAATCGGGAAACAGGCGAAGATATACAGGCGGAACTCTCCACTGCCGTCCCCACGCGGCCGGAGATGCCGCAGTGAAACGGCGTCGGCTCGGTCCGAAACTTAAAGAGAAGCAAACCGGGACACTGCTGCAGAAGCATAGGAAAGACTATGGCCGGGAACCGAATTCGTGTCGATGTGTCGGAATAGACCGAGAACCGCAGTGCCGCCCATTGGGTTCGTGTCGACCCCTTCGATTGCGGCATCTGCTGTATGGTGGGCATGGCAAAGAGAACAATCCACCAGGGTGGCAGCGGACATGCCGATTTATGCATCCCCGGCAGACTGGACGGCAGGCGCCACCTTGATTGTCGTGGGCGTTATGAGGAGTCTTGTCGGTATACCGACGGCCCGGGCGGCGGCCGGTTCACCCCGCACCTTCTCCAAGGCATAGATGTAGATGCCGGGTTTGCTGCCTATGCCGACGGGCAGCAGAGCATTGCTGTCGGTCTAGTGGGAACGCCGACTCGGGAGATAGAGGGAAATGTCACGCGCGGAATCCGCGCTCCGCCCGGCCGGGTCCCCGGGGCCCATAGAAGCCATGCTCGGCATCCTGTCCCAGGCGACCTCCTAAGCAGGGACGCGTTCCGCGTCCGGCGGGCCCCCAGACCGGAATCCCCCGGCCGCCGGACGGCCCGTTACCACCATGCGGGTAAAGAGGCAGCAAACAAGTCCTCGATCTCGCGGAGCAGCGCAGCATAGGCCTCCGGGTCAGACTCGGCACTGTCCAAGCATTGCCGCTCCCGCGCGGCGGACAAGTCGTATAGGCGTTCTCTGAACCCGGCCACCCGGTCGAGCGTCAAGGCGAAGACGGGGCCCATGCCGTCCCCGCCGACACAGAGGCTGGTGGCCAGTCGTTCGGGGGACGGAGAGTGCGTCCCCCCTCCGCTCCCCGGCCGGTGCCAGGCGGGCACATAACCCAGCATGACGGGCCCCAAAGCGACATATTCGGTGGGCAACGCCGCCCGGGTGTCGGCCTGCGCACCTAACTCCTGCGCCATCTCCTGCAGGACGACCGTGGCATACAGATCGGCGCCGTCTTCGCCGAAGGTCGTGCCGTAACGGGTGGCGATCTCCTGGGCCTTGGCTATGGAGCATCCCAGATGGTCGAGGCCGCGCACCGCCATGGGATCCTCGCGCCGGAGGTGTCCCCACGCGTGCAGGGCCACGGCCAGGATGGTGACCTGGGACTGGAAGCTCTGGGCGGTGTCCCCACGCGTGCAGGGCCACGGCCAGGATGCCGCTGGCCGCGGCGGTGGTGTACTCCAAGCCGGAGGGAAAGGCGGCTGCCAGCGAGGCGAAATCCTGCCACATGAGGGTCAGCATTTCCTGACACAGGACGACGTAGTTGCATCCTGCACGCTTGACTGCGAATGCATTCGCCCGGCCGCAATTCTGCACTTGGACCGACACGGAGTGTGTGGCCTCGGTCTGTGGGGCGGCATGTTCCACCACCAGGAAGTCGCATAAAGCTTCTGTATCCGGCGCGGCGGCAGATACCCATACAGGCAACAGCTCCATAAAGGGATAGGCGACCCCGTCGACTGGCACCCACTGATCGTTGCTGGGGCCGGTAGCCCGCACCCCCAGCCACGTCCCTGCTCGATTGCGACCCGACACCCTGAACAGCTCTGGTTGCGCTACGCTCAGTGAGGCATGAAACGAGCTCGGACCGGCCGGCCGACAGGGCAGTCCCTGCAGGGATGACTATAGAACCGGGAACGGTCGCCTCGGTCTCCCGCACGGGCAGCGGAGACGGTGGGGAATCCACCAATGCAGACCATATCCAACTGCCGCGGGCCAATCTGAGCCATTCTTGGTCGGGAGATTGTCCGACGGGCCACACCGCATGCCCTGCCGGCACGACGGCCACGACTGCAAATTCCAATTCGGGCGCCCGCAAATTCGCACCCTGCAGGGTGCGTACCCTCGCGTCGACTTGCGCGTGCTCTGGGCTAGGCCAGCGCACCACCCGGGAGGGAATGCTCCGGGCTTGCCTTGTGGGCTGCGTCGGGGCAGATGCGGGGATCCGACGCGGCAGCATATGGGCGATTTCCCACAACATCCTCGCTCCGACCCCGCACAACAATAGGCCCACTATCTTCGATAGGCAGGAGGGACCGCGGCGCTTGGTTTGCGGATACGGCATAGGCGCAGACAAAGGCCGTGTGCCTTTGCGATCGGGAACGCGGAGCTGCCGGTGGTGCAAACCCTGCCGCCGACTACTCCAGGGTACTGCGCTGTGATACAGTACCTTGGCCTGTACGCCGCCCTCCGGGCGGCGGGCGGGCGACAGACGTCCTGAGGGCGTCCGGGACGTTGCGCGAGAGGCGGGACGGCTCGGGCCCCCGCCTCTCCCCTCGGGGGAGATACCATGGAGATGCTCAACAAGACGGCATACGAGGACCTGCGGCAAGTGGGGCTGGCAGAAGATCAGGCGATCGCCATCGCCAGTCACCTGCCGGACTGGTCGCAGTTCGCGACCAAGCAGGATCTGGGCCGGCTGCGCCAGGACATGAGCCAGGACCTGGGTCAGCTGCGCCAGGACCTGGGTCAGCTGCGCCAGGACACGAGCCAGGGCCTGGCGCAGCTGGAAAGCCGGCTCATCCGTTGGATGGTGGGGATTTTCCTGACCTTCCTGGCTTTGATCGGCGGGCTGGTGACGCTGGCCCTGAACCTCTACGGTCAACTGGGCTAGTCTGTTGCGGGGCGGGTCGCCGACCGGCCCCACCTCTCGGCCCTCCCGGCTCGGGGGGTGCTCCCCCCTCCCTCCGCCGCCACAGGGACCGTGCTCCTCCGGGGTTTTCCTCCGATGCGACCGCGGCGGCTGTCGGCCCTGGAGTCACTCCTGGTCCACGACGTGGTGCAAGCGCGCCGGCAGGAGCAATTCCACGGCCGAGCGCATCCAGGCCCACGAAGTGCAGGGACGATACGGCCTTCCGCCGGGCCCAGGCCCATGTGGCCTGCGGCAGGAAGTGGGGCGCCGCATCCAGATGGGTCAGGGACAGGGTCGGGACGTGCAGCCGCTGCCCGGGGGCGGCTGTGAGGTCGGTAAACCTGTCCACGGGCACGGTCGCCGGGATCGACCAGACCACTTGGTCCAGCTCCGACCGGAGCGGCAAAAGGGTCGCCGGGGGCAAGGGGGTCTGGCCCAGCAGTGCCAAGGCCCGCGCCGGCCGTGCTGGTGTGATCGGCTCCTTCCTGGATGAGACTTCGTCGAGGTGCCGACGGCATCGCCCCGCAGCAACAACGGCGGCCCCGGATTTCACGATTCGGCACCACCGCGGGGTACCCCAGCTGGGCTTGACTGCTCATACCGACACCGGTCCCTGGCCCAGTACGGCGCGCCCCAATCGGTCAATCGTTGTTTCAGATGCTGAGGATCTTTCCACTGGATGCAGTTCTGCTGTCGGAGATCGAAGTGGATAGGATCTCAGGTGAGGGCGGCGATCACCTTGCACCGAGTCCGCGGTGGGCGGGCCGCGGAATAGCTGCGGCCCGCGGCAGCTATTCCCAGGTGTGCCTGCTCTTGCCGTGCAGTGGTGCAAGCGTGACCATTGGCCGGGCCTCCTCCAGGTCGCGTAGATCCCCGCCGTCGCGGACGCCCTACAGGGTCTGTTCGACTACTTCTATGGGAGAGCGAGGTCAGACAACGGTGTCTTCGACTTACAAAGACGACGACATATATGTGCCTCGCGAGGATGATGTCTGGAGCGCCGCAGAATACACCCCGAGCGTGGCTTAGAGCATCAGCCCAGAGGTGTGACGGTCGCTTCTGCCGGGTGGCGCGTCGCAGGGCTGCCTTGATATCTGCAGAGTCGGCAGCCAGGATGCCGCAGTCCTGCTTCCCGCTCCTATTTCAAGTGCAGCCGCAACAGCAGATCCTGAAACTGGATGTCCATGGTCTCGGCCTGCAGTTCCGTCCGGGAGTACGGATTGTCGTAATGCGGGAAATCGGACAGCGGCACTGCCGCGCCGTTGCGCCGGAAAGGCGCGTCCCAATCAAACTCGAAGGTGTCGCCCCGCAGCGAGTCGAACGTCACCTGCAGATCCTCTACCTCCAGCCGTAGTCCCCGCACCGCGTCCCGGAAGCTGCGAAAGGAGCCGTCCCGTTCTTTGCGGCCCAGCTGCACGATCCAGGCCGTACGCGGTCCTGCGGCTCTCAGTTCGCGCCGTGCCGCGGAGCCGTGCAGCACCATCTGTGCGCCGGTGGAAGCCCGTAGGGCCAGATATGCTTCGCCCACCATGGCGAAAGCCCAGCCCCCCTGCAGGTAATAGGAGTCGAAGGCGTAAGTCGGGAAGTAGGCATGGGTGAAATTCAGCCAGTCGTCCTCTCCCAAGTCGTGCAGCGAGATGAGGACGTCCTTGTACTGCGCCACACGCGGCAACCGTACATTGCCGTGCCAGAAATTGGGACGGTGCGCCCCGTCTTCCTGCAGGCAAGGCGGATGAGTCACGAAGACTACGGCTGAGGGACTGAAGGTCGCCTGCCAGACGTGTTGCTGATAACCCGGCTGTCCCGGCTCGTAGTCTTGAGCGGAGGCCAGCATGTAGTCCGGAGTTTTGTAGGTGACCTTGTTGATCTCCCACTCTCCGTCTTCCCGATCGCACCACTCTTCCAGAACGCCGGCATGCCGTTCCCGAGACCAGATTTCCGGAGCCGGGTCCCGAGCCAGGGCTTCAATCACCGGCGGCAGCCGGTAGCTGGCCGCACAGGCCAGACTTACGGTACCCAGAACTCGATCGTTCCAGATGCCCATGCCCCACAGCAATCGGCTGAGGCCGGACGTGGCCTCGCGCAAGCCGCCTTTGAGCAGCGGCGCATAGCTGCGGCCATGGGTAGAGCCGAACACGCCTTGGAAGGAATTCACGGCCAGCCCCAGGAACAGCTTGTCCAGGACGATCGTGGCCATTTCGTGTACCTCGTCCGATACGGTCAGATCTGCCAGATGGGTCAGAGCCAGCACGTCTTCTTCGAAGTAGGTATTGGAATCCCATTCTCTGAAGCCGCCGGCGGCTCGCTTGCGCAGCCAGGAAAGGGCGCGTGCCTCTCCCTGTTGCCGGTGTGCGTCTCCGGTCGTCCCGCTGTTGCCGAAGATTTCGGCAGGATACAGCTGCCCCGCCAGCGCTTCGCAGCAGTGAAACAGAATCTGATGATTCTCGGACCAGAAGCACATCGCATCCTGGCCCGGCTCGTCCAGCCAGTAGCGAAAACCCAGAACGCAGGCCTTGGTTTCCGCCAACACCGCGCGATCGAATTCGGAGTGTTCGCCGTAGCGCAGGCAGGCTCCCAAAAGCCCCACCAGATAAAAGTCGCTGCAGTCCGCCCGACTTTCCACCATGGTCAGGCAGTCTCGCCACACGTTCCACCTGACCTGGGCCCAGAGCCCCAGCTCCATCTTGGCGATTTCGTGAAAGACGTCGGCATCGCCTTGGGCCGCCTGCTGCAACGCTTCGAGCCGACGCTGGCGGTACGTACCGTAGTGGGCGCGGCTGTAGTCCAGATTGCCGGCCAGATACACCGGGAAGCGCCTCTCTACGCGCCGGCCATGGACATAGAACTCCTGCAAATCCGGCATCAACCGTATCACGTACTCGTCTTGCGGGAACTGATAGGTGCGTCCCAGCCGCACCTGGGGCATCTTGCGGCCCTCGGTGCGGTGTTCGGAATAGATCCGACCGTCCTGGCGCTCCAACCGCAACGTCACGGCTCGGTCCAGGGGTTCCCCCTCCGGCCAGAGGATCTGCAGTTGGTCGCTGCGGGCAAAGGTGTCCTGTATCAGGAACGCCGCGCGGAAGAGGCGTTCCAGCTCCTGGCGCGAATCTTCCCATACGGGCGGGGTGGGCAGCAGCCAACGCAAGTCGGGGCAGTCTTGCAGTTGCAAGGCCATGGCCATAGGGCTTTCCCGCAAGGCTACGCAGGCAAAGCGCACGGTCAGGGGGTGGAGACCCGGGGGCAGGGCCAGTTCGAACGGGCAGGTCTGTGGGATCTGGTGCGCGAAGTGTTCTGTATGCAACACCGGCTGGTCGCCCAGCCATACGTCGGCGGGACCGTTGGTGGTCAGGGCCGCCGTGCCCTGCCAGCCCGCCTCCGTTTCCAGCACCGTGTAGGCCCAGACCTGCACGAAGTGCGGCGTAGGATAAAAGCCCGTGCCGTAGACGAAGTGATCTTCGGCGCAGTGCTCTATCCGCCAAGTCGGTTTCGAGTCGGCGGACAGAGCCCGCGCGAACTGCAAGGGAGGATGGACCACGCCGGACTGTTTCGAATACAGAGCGCGGGCTACGGCCGGTTTGGGATTGTCCGCGGGAAAAAGGCTCAGCTCTACCGGTTGCGCCGCCGGACCCGCGACCAGCCAGTCGGCGACGAAACCGTCGTGGCCCGCGCACGTGTAGTCTCGCAGCAGGGAGGCGGGAGGCAGTTCCGCCTCATGCATAGAGAACACACCGCACTTTGTGCCGGCCGTCCTTCAGGGCATGCGATTCCGGCACGTCTACGTTGCATACGCCCTTGATGGCATGCCGGCAACGCGGGTGGAAGGCGCAGCCTTTGGGTATGGAGTAGGGATCCGGCACGGAGCCGTGAATGGCCGCCAGGCGACCGGTGATGCCGCGGGTAGACTTGCGGCCCAGCAGCGGTATGGATTGCAGCAGCGCCTGCGTGTACGGATGTTTGGGGTCGTAGAAGATGGTCTCCACGTCCGCCGTCTCCACCACTTCGCCCAGATACATCACCACCACGTGATCCACCATCTGGGCGATCACGCCCAGATCGTGCGTAATGAAGATGATGGCCATGCCGAACTCCTGCTGCAGTTCTTGCATCAGCGACAGGATCTGAGCTTGCGTGGTCACGTCCAAGGCCGTGGTCGGTTCGTCGGCGATCAGGAGGTCGGGCTGACAGGAGAGCGCCATGGCGATCATGGCTCGCTGACGCATGCCGCCGGAGAGCTCGTGCGGGTAGCGGTTCAGCACGGCTTCCGGCTGGGGTAGATGTACTCGATTCAACATATCCAGGGAGATGGCCCGTGCTTCTTCCTTGGTGGCATCCCGGTGCAGCGACACGGCCTCCACGATCTGGCTGCCGATGGTATGCACGGGGCTGAGCGACGACATGGGCTCCTGAAAGACCATGGAAATCTCGCCGCCGCGAATGGTGCGGGCCAAGGAGCCTTTGGGGTCCAGCTGGGCCATGTCCACGGTTTCCCGGCCATCCCCGTCGGCCGGCCCGCGATGGAAGAGTATTTCTCCTTCCACCACTCTGCCCGGAGGCGGCACGATGGAAAGAATGGAGCGGGCCGTTACGGATTTGCCGCAACCGGATTCGCCGACCAGCCCCACGGTCTGACCTTTTTGGATGGTGAAGTCGACGCCTTCCAGAGCCCGGACCACGCCCTGCTCCAGGAAGAAGTGGGTCTTCAGATCCTTGACTTCCAGCAGCATCTGGGAGCGGTTCGCTGCGGCGGTATCTTCGCCTGCGGGGGCAGACATGTTCATGCGCGGCGCCCTAGGCATAGGGGTCGGCGGCATCGCGGATGCCGTCGCCCAGGAAGTTGAAAGCCAGCACGGCAATCACCACGGCCGCGCCCGGCAGGAGCAACCAAGGAGCCAGGGCGACCGAGCGCACGTTCTGCGCCTCCTGCAGCAGCACGCCCCAACTGATGGCCGGAGCCCGCAGGCCCAGACCGATATAACTCAATCCTGTTTCCGAGAGGATGATGCCCGGTATGGCCAAGGTCAAAGACGCGATGATGTGACTCATGAAGGAAGGCAGCATGTGGCGCAAGATGATGCGCATTTCGCTGGAGCCCGAGAAACGAGCCGCCATCACGAAGTCCTCCTCCCGCAGAGACAGAAAGCGCCCTCGCACTACGCGCGCCAGACCGGTCCAGCCCACGAAGGCCAGCAACACCGTCACCATGAAGTAACGGGCGACGATGTCCATGTCGACGGGCAGCGCCGCCGCCAAGGCCATGATCAGCGGAATTTCGGGAATGGAGCGGATGAATTCGATCAGCCGCTGAATGGCGTTGTCCAGCATGCCGCCGTAATAGCCGGAAATCCCGCCGAGAATGATGCCCAGAATCAGGCTGATGATCACGCTGACCAGACCAATGGTGAGAGATACCCGGGCTCCGTAGCAGATGCGGCTGAATACGTCTCGGCCGTCCCGGTCCGTGCCCAGAATGAAGACGCCTTGCCCCTGTACGACGCCCAGGGAACGCTCCGTCTGCTCGGCGTCGATGCCGAAGAGACGCAGTCGGGCCGGGAAGAGCCCCCACATCTTGTAGCCTTCGCCCGCCACGAAGAACCGGATGGGATATTTCACGTCCGTGTTTTCGGTATAGAGGCGCCGCAAGGTCTCGGGATCCCGCGTCAGATCCACGCCGTGCACGAAGGGCCGCTGGAATTGGCCGTCGTCTACCCAGCGGATGCGCGACGGCGTCGCCAGCTGGTAGTCGAGGAAATTGGCCTCCGGCGAATAAGGAGCCACGAACTCGCACAGGGCGGCTACTAGATACAAGAAGATGAAGACGACGCCGGCGACGATCGCCATGCGATGCTTGATGAAGCGCCACCACATGAGCTGCGCATAGGAAGCCACGAAGAGTTTGTCGTCTTCGACTTCTTCCATGTCCGCCAGCGGCAAAGGCTGCTCCTCGGCCGGAGTCCGGTCGATCCAGGCTGTGCGTTCTTCAGACACGGCGAAAGGGGAGGCACCGAGAGGGGGAAGGAGCTCAGCTTTCCAGGCGAATACGCGGATCCACCAAGGCCAGCAGAACGTCGGAGATCAGAGTCCCGATAATGGTCAAGGTACTGAGCAGCAAGAGAAAGGTGCAGGCCAGGTACATGTCCTGGGCCGTCAGGGCCCGCAGCAACATGGGACCCGTGGTCGGCAGGCTCAACACGATGGCCACCAACGTGGTGCCGGAGACCAGCGACGCGAGCGACCAGCCCACGGTGCTGAAGAAGGGATTCATGGCGACGCGGACCGGATACTTCCAGATCAGGCGCACTTCCTGCACGCCCTTGGCCCGGGCGGTTTCCACATAGGGTTTGTTCAACTCGTCCAGCAGATTGGCCCGCGTAATGCGGATATTGCCGGCAGTGCTGGCGATGGCGACGATGAACATGGGCACCCAGATGTGTTTCAGCATGTCCTCGAATTTGGCCCAACTCCAGGGGGCCAAGATGTATTCGTCGGAGAACAAACCCCCGATATTCATGTCGAATTGGGTTTGGGCGACGTAGAGCGCGACGAGCGCGATCAGAAAGCCGGGAATGCCCAGGCCGATGAAATTGAAGGCGGTCATGGTGTAGTCCAGGACCGAGTACTGATGAGTGGCCGAAAAAACCCCGATGGGAATGGCGATGAACCAGCTCACCAGCAGGGCGGACATGGAAAGGACCACGGTCAGCCCCATGCGTTCCCAGATGAGTTCCTTGACCGGCTTCTGCCACTCCATCGACTGCCCCCAGTCTCCCCGGCGCACGATACCGGAAACCCACTTCCAGTACTGGACGTACACCGGTTGACCCAAGCCGTAGCGTTTCTCCAAGGCATCCAGTTCGGCCTGATCCACGAAGTCGCCCTCTTGGGCCAGCTGCGCGGCATAGGACGTCAGAAAATCGCCCGGCGGCAACTGGATGATGGCAAAGGAAAGTATGGAAATGGCCAACAACATCGGGATCATGTACAAGATCCGACGCAGCACGTAGACAGCCATGGTGGCCTAAAAGCGTTGGGGGAGAAGGGAACAAGGACGGAGGAACGGGATTTTTCCGTCCCTCCGTCCCTGCGACGCAGCTGGATGCGTAAGCGGGTTAGGCTCCGTGCTCCGCGGGATTTTCCCAGTAATACGTTTCGGTATGCAGCAGATGCTCGTCGCCGGTGGTGTCGTCCAGCGGGAATCCGGGCAAATATCCCCGAAAACCGTTCCTGACGATCACCAAGCTGGGCGACTCGCCCAGGTACCCGATCATAGGCAGTTGCTCGGCCCAAATGGCCAGGACCTGCTGGAACAGTTCGTTGCGCCGGTCGGAGCTGGGCTCCATCGCAATCTCATCCTGCAGGGCCCAGATATCCCAAATCCAATGTCCTTCGGGGGGTTCCTCGGAGTTGGGATCCGCCCCGTCGGTGCTACGGTACAGGCCCCAGGCTACGCCCCACGGCCGGTCGATCATGGTGCCCTCGAAAATCCAGGGGGCCACGATGGGCAGCACCGTGCGGTCGCCGCCCCAGAACGCCGCCTCGATTTCGTTGGCGCGGAAATGCTCCGTGTACAGCGAACGTTCGAAGTACTGGTATGTGGTGGTGATGCCCACGTCGGCAAAGTACTTGACGATCTGCAGTACGGCGTCTTCCCCTTGCGTCCCGGGCTGCGCGGTGCCTTCAATGATGAAACTGATGGGTTCGTTCGTTCCCGGCCACAGTCTCTGACCCTCCGCATTCTTTTCGCCGTATCCGGCGTCGTCCAACAAGCTGTTGGCCATGTCCGGATCGTATTCGATGTAGGCGCTGGCCTGCTCCATGTTGGCCTGCGGGGAACTGTTCAGCGGACTGTATTGGCGCGGCGTAAGCAGACCGTCGAAGACCAGTTCGTTGAGCGTCACCCGGTCGACCGCCACCGACAGCGCTTTGCGCACGTCGGCGTGCTGGAACAACTCGCGCAGCCGCGGCTCTTTGGTGGTCTGGTTCAGCTGAATCGCCGTATGACCCGAAGCAAAGCCGATGAATACGGAATAGTCTCCTTCGTCCTCGTTCTCTTTGTAGAGCGTGAAACTGTCCAACTGCACATGCCGGCCTTGGAAGTCGATCTCGCCGGCGATGATACGCAAGTCGAAGACTTCGTTGTTCTCGAACAAGCGGTGATTCACATGGTCCACATAGGGCAGCTGCTGGCCGTCTTGGTCCACGAACGCGAAGTACGGATTGCGCTT
>DAOUKB010000057.1:0-1590 GCA_034421855.1 Anaerolineales bacterium | reverse complement strand
GCCCCGCTCAGCCCCAGCAGCAGCGCCCCTACGGAGAAGAGGGCCAGACGGACGCGGGCGACCCGGGCCATGTCTGGTTTTCGGAAACTGTGTGAGTGTGAGTTCCGGGGCCCGGCGAGATCATGAGTGCCTGGAGGACGAAATCCAGCGGAAATCATATCTGTAGTGGACCTCTGTATAATTTGGTGGCTCGTAGCTCCGCAGCTAACCAGGAGATCGCTATGTCTGCCCTATCCCACCTACGACCCCCGAAGGCTACGCGCAAGGCACGTCTGACCCGCGCAGGTCGGAAAAAACTGATGGTCAAGCTCGACCAGGACCTCATTCAAGCCGTGCAAGACCGCGCGCACGCGTTGCACGTGCCCATCCAAGACGTGGTAGAGGATGCCCTGGCTTCCTTCCTCGTTTCACCGGCATCGACTGCTCCAGTCGTGACGATTGAGTACGCAGGCCAATGCCTGACAATGCCGACCACACACCATATCGTTTGGGCTGGCGTCTAAAGAAAGACCTAGCGCCCCATTAGTACAATGATGTTACACTACCACCATTAGGAGGTTACATGGATGCTACTACAGATAGCGTAAACGCGGTAAACGGGAAAGTCCGGAGCGACCAAGCCAAAACCCCGCCGTCCCGCCAGGACCGGAGACGGTTTTCAACTTGGTTGCCCGAGGAATTGCTGGAACAGATCCGGGGCGCCGCAGAAGCCGAGAGGACCTCCATCCAGGCGATTGTGGAAACGGCCCTGCAGCAAGCTGTGGGACAGGACCCTTCTGTAGCGTGGAACAAACGGACTGAGGGCGGTGGCCTGTGCATTGAGACGCAGCATCTCAACGTCACGGCCCCTCCGGACTCCCATCTCGTTATTATGGTCAACGACCGGCCAGGAGTACCGCCGCGAGGCGGCGCCTCTGACTTGAGCGAGGCGGCAGAAGACTCCAAGGAGCCGGCCCCATAAACACGAAAAGCCGTGTGTCAGACACGGCTTTCCGCTTCTTTCCCGCCCGAAAATGCGCCCCGAACAGAAAAGGCATATAAGCCCAGCCCACTCGAACGAACCACAGACCCACAGAACCACGCACGAACCAAAGGCGTGTAGCGGTGTATAGCCCACTCGAACCAGGCGTATAGCATATGCATTGTACCGTATTTCTCACGGTTTCCGGGCACCCGGGCCGCCGTGTGCCCCCGACGGCACCAGGCGGGTCCGCATGAGGGCCGCCCGGTCCGCCCCCGCCCCGGCCCCCTTGCGGGTCATCACTCTGCAGCACCTGCCGCTTTTGGGCGGCCGGCAGCTGTGGGCCACCCTGCGGCGGCTGTGGCAGTACGGGCCGCAGACCGCCGGCGCCCTGGCCCGGGCCACCGGCAACGCCCATCAGCGCAGGACGCTCGCGACGCTGCAGAACCGGGGGCTGGTGCAGTGCGACGGCGCCGCCGCCTACGCCGCGCTGCGCCTGCCGGCCACGCTGAACGCGCAGGAGCTGCCCGCCGGCCACCGAGAGGGCCGCATGGCGCTGGCCCTGCACATCGCCGGCCCCCCCGCCAGCCGCGTCGAGATCCGGCGGCAAACCGGCATCGGCCTCGGCG
>DAOUKB010000056.1:0-4332 GCA_034421855.1 Anaerolineales bacterium | reverse complement strand
CGCAACGTTTCCCCTTGCGGAAAGCGGAAACGGCTGGGATTGCCTTGCATGCGTTGCCACACGGGGGAGGCTCCCAACTCCTTCAAGACTCCGCCTTGCCACTCGCCATAATCCACTTCCAACAGACCGGGATCCGGACAGACGGGCAGTTTCTGCGCATCGGCCACGGCCTGGGCGGTTTCCATGCACCGTTCCAGCGGACTGGAATAGATCGCATGCAACTTCACGTCTGCGAGCCGGTACGCCAAGACCGCGGCCTGCTGCCGTCCTTTTTCGTTGAGATGAACGCCGGGAGTCCGCCCTGCCAGCTTGCCTTCGGCCACATACGCGTTCTCGCCGTGCCGCACGAGCAGCACATAGGTCAGCGGCTCAGGCACGAGGCACCGCCGCGCGGGCCAAGGCGGCCGCGCCGATCACGCCGGCCAGATCGTCCAGCCGGGCGGCGCGGATGGAGAATTCCTCCCGCGACATCAGTTTGCCGAAAGTGGCGGCCCGCACCAGCGACAGGAGGTCCTCCCCCATCTTTTCGACCACGCCGCCGCCGAAGACCACCATCTGCGGATCGAGGATGTTCACCAGAGAAGCCGTCAACAACCCCAGATAAAAAGCCATCTCTTCAATCAGTTCCCGCATCAGCGGATCGCCGGCCGTGTACGCTCGACTGATAATGCCGCTGGTCATGCGCCCGCGCCCCTTGGCTTGCATCATCTCGGTCACCATGCTCGTCCGGCCGGCTTGCAAGGCGGCCCTGGCCATCCGCTCCAGGGCGCTGCGACTGGCCAGAGCTTCGGCACAACCCGAATTGCCGCAGGCACAGCGGGGCCCGTCGACCTTGAGGACGACATGTCCTACTTCGCCGGCGATAAAGCGCGGTCCCCGCCGCAATTTGCCGTCCAACACGAGCCCCCCGCCAATGCCGGTGCCGACAAAGATGCCGATCACGTCCTGCTGGCCGCGGGCCGCGCCGGCCGCCCATTCTCCGTACGTGCCGGCGTTCACGTCGTTTTCGACGACGACGGGTATGTCCTTCAGGGCTCGACTCAGATTTCGGGCCAGCGGCACAGGGCTTTCCCAATTCAAGTTTACCGCCCGGGCGACCACGCCCGAGGCCGGATCGGCCGGTCCCGGGACGCAAGCGCCGACGGCGGAAACGTCTTTCAGGGCGAGGTCCGCTTTCCTGACGGCCCGCCGAATCCCTTTGGCCATTTGTCCGACGACGGCCTCTGGACCGCCCGCGACGTTCGTGGCTATTTTGGCGGAGGCCAGCACCCGCAGTTTTTTATCCATGACCGCACACAGCAGTTTGGTGCCGCCGAGATCGACCGCAGCCGTATATGAACGGTCCGATTTGGTTGACGCAGAAGGAGCCACAGATCGCAGCGGGCAGGCGGTTGGGGCAAGCCAGGTGGGGTGATCAAGGCAAGTGTAGCATAGGGACGGCAGCGCGGCGCGCTGTGCCTAGGTCCGCATCGGGCCTGGGTCGAACTGGAAAGACGCCATGCAAGCCGGGGCGGAACAGATGCAGGGAATTCCGCTGCTTGGGTGTAAGTCGCATACCCGGACCGAAATCGGCGAGCGGGCAATGCGACTGCCCAGCTGCGGTGACGGCGAGACCGGCGCAGATTGGCTTCGGGGCCGTCGGATTCCGATCCTTTTCGGCCTGGTGCGCGGGGCATTGCGCACCCAAAAGTCCGGTGGAGCCGCGGAGCGGGTATCTCCATGGGAGGAGGTGTCTCTTGGGCTGCGGCCGGACTGGGCTGCAGCGCGACGACTTGGCTGGATCAGTGTATCGAACTGCCGATCCTCTGCCTCATACCGCCCTGTGCTTGCCGTAGCTGTAGAATGCGGCGCGGACGACACGCGGGTATCTCCAGACGGTACCCCACGGTTTGCCCGGCGACACGAAGACGTATACAAGTACGAGGACCCACCCTGGAAGATGCGGGTTACCTTGCATGAGGGGGTGATACATCGCTACCCCCCGGAGAAGCGGATCCACGCCCGGGTCTGGTTTCCGATCCGTCTTGCAGCTGTAGGCCCAGAGCCGTGATCACGCTGCATCAAGAATTCGACCCGCGCGCGGGCGGACAAAGAATATGGATTGCGCTATGCCTGACCGTGCTGGTGTTGGCGGTGGCCGGCTCTGTCCGTATGCTCTGGAATCAAGAAGGGATCTTCGGGTTCCGTCGGGGGTCCGAGGCTCTGCCTCAGACCACGGCTTTGGTACCGGGCGGGGACAGGGGAGAGCAATCCTGCGAAGACTTGCTGGGCCGAGACGGTGCAGGCTGGACCGTAGGGCGGACGGCGGTACCGGCTGTGTTTGTGGTGCAGCCCGGCACGGCCACCCCGTCCATCTGGTTGGGTCGGCAGGAGCACGGAGGCGGCTCTTCCGGTTCCAGTTATTCCTCGGTTTGGCAGGATGTGCGTTTGCCGGCACATGCCGACTCGCTGACACTGGCTTGGTCCTGGCGGCTCCAAAGCTCCGAAGCGCCCGCGGCGGCGCCCGGGGCGGGCTCGGATCGGCAGCAAGCATTGTTGTTGGACGATCAAGGGGCGCTGCTGGAAGTGATGCACAGCGCGCGCGCCCAGACGCTCCGAGTTACGGAGCAGAGATACGATCTTTCTCCCTATGCCGGTGAAACCGTGCGGATCTACTTCAATGCCTACAACGACGGGAACAGCCAACCCACCTCGCTGCGCTTGGACCGTTGGGCTCTCTTGTCCTGTCGGACCGTGGCTGTACCGACGGCAGGAACGGTAGAACGTGGAGACGTCGGCAGCGCGCCGGCGACATTTTCCGGCCGGAGATCTGCAGCCCAAGGATTCGGCCTTTGGCTTTTGTCCATACTGACTGTTACGGCCTTGGCGGGCGTGGGTTGGGCAGAAAACGCGCGCAGCAGGACTCGGGCCAAGCGATAGCGATAATCCAAGTCGATTGCCGACGGCCCGCTCCGAGGCGGTCGCGCGCCGCGGCGCCTTGCCCTATGGCGGCCGCGGACTCGGCGGCCGGAGCTGGAGAATAGAGAAGCGGGCGGCGCGCTGCCGGGAGACGCGGGTCCGGGACATGCACGCCGGCTGCGCAAGGAACCATGCGACGACCTCTCGTCCACAGGAACTCGTCGCCACATGCAACGCGGGATCCTCCCCAGAGCATCGGGGAAAGCAAGATGGGCACCTAGGATGCGCCGACAACAGGGCAATCGAGCATGGGCGCAGACGGCGAGGGCGAACCCTCCCCAGTCTCGGGTTGCGAGAACATATGCGAGATATAATTATCCCATTCTGCAAGTGGTATAATCCGCTCATGGCAACAGCGACCGTCGACTTCGCCGAGCAGGAAACGACTGCAGGGCTGCCGCAGGTACAAAGGGCCCTGCGGGTCGTTACCTTCGGCCCCCGAGATCGCCCGGACGGGTTCCAGGCTTTGGCCGCCGAATGGGACACGTTGGTCGATGCTTCTGCGGCCAGCCCTTTCTTTATGCGGTTGGCCTGGCAGACCGTGTGGTGGGAAAATCTGGGTTTGGGGGAACGCTGGATCACAGCCTACTACCAGCCGGATACCGACGAATTGGTCGGCATTCTGCCCCTCTATCTCCTTACGGGAGCAGATTCCCATCACGACGGCCGCCCGCAGTTGAGCATCGTAGGCTGCATCGAAGTCAGCGACTATCTGGATGTGATAGTGGCCGAAGGCTGGGAGGCCTCTGTCTACGCCGCATTTCTGGACTGGTTGTACAGTGCCGAAGCGCCGGCCTGGGAGATAGTCGATCTCTGCAATTTGCCTGCGGCCAGCACCACCTACAAGTGGTTGCCGGACATGGCGCGGGCCCGCGGCGTAACGGTCAAGGTCTTTCAAGAGGACGTCGCTCCGGCCATTGCCCTGCCCGGCCGATACGCCACCTATCTGGAAACGCAGGTGGAGAAGAAACAGCGGCACGAAATCCGGCGCAAGCAGCGGCGCATTGAAAGGGCAGCGGACGTCGGGCTGTACGTCGTAGGTCCCGCACACGACCTGGACCGCGAAATTTCTCAGTTCGTCCGGCTGCAACGCGCCAGCCGGACCGACAAAGCGGAATTCATGGATGCCGACATGCAGACCTTCTTCCACAACATGGGCAAGGTCATGTTCGAGGCAGGCTACCTGCGGCTCATGTTCCTGACTCTGAACGGCGAACCTGCGGCCACCCTGTTCGCTTTCTCCTATGCTCACCGCTTCTTGCTCTACAACAGCGGCTACGACCCCGCGCTGCACGCCCAACTCAGTCCCGGTTGGGCGATTCTCTCCTATGCCCTCCAGTACGCCATCGTCTCCGGTCACCGGATCTTCGACTT
>DAOUKB010000055.1:0-3211 GCA_034421855.1 Anaerolineales bacterium | reverse complement strand
ACACCAGCAACGGGGCGGCGAGTTGCCTGGCCCGCAACGAGGCTGGATGTTCCCGTCTCATAGCTGCCTTCATCTGGCCATAGCGAAAATACTGCTTGGCGAGGGCGCGAAGCGTGTCCCGGGGCCGGTAGTCGACCACGAGTTCAGGGTCGAACCACACTGTTTCCCCGCGTTCCCGCAGTCGGTAGTTGATTTCGTAGTCCTCATTGCCAAACAAGGACCGGTTGTACCCACCCACCGCATCGATCATTTCGCGTCGGAACACACCTAGATAGACGGTGTCGACTGGCCCCGCAGGACCGCCAATCCTGTAGCGGGCGTCGCCTACCCCCAGTGGCGTGGTCATCGCCATCGTCACGACCCGCTCGAAGAAGGTGGTCCCGATCGGCCGCTGGCGGCCCCCGACGTTCGCAGCCCCCGTTCTCTGAAGCGATTCGACCGCACGACGCAGATATCCGGGGGGGAAGCACGTATGGCCGTCGCAACGCGCGATCACACACCCTGTCGCTACCCGGAGAGACAAGACAATGCCACTAACAATGTCCTGCTCGGGGTTGGGAATCAGCTTCACCGTCGGGTACCGCCGGCGGATTATCTCGGACGTGGCCGGGGAGATGGATCCGTCGGCGACGATCACCTCCACCGAGCCCGTGTACTCTTGAGATAGCACCGAGTCGAGAGCCATTCCGATGGTCTTCTCGGCGTCGCGAACCGGAATGATGACCGACACCGAGGGCAAGCTGGCAGCAGCGGTGCGACCGTCCGTATGTTCTTTCATGTTACGATTCCGGTAAAAACAAGCATGTGTAGGTGCAGAGGAGACACGTAGTCCCTGTTTACTTGGTCACCTTGAAGACGACACCGTCCGCCAGGTCTGCCACCAGTTTCAGGCCCGGCAGTAACCGCAGGTCGTCCTCACCATAGTCAAAGAGATGCAGTTCCCAACCATCGAACCAGATCACGTATGCACCATCCGGGATCCTTTCCGCAAACTGCCTCTCCAGCGCAGTGCGGGTGCAGGAGTTACAGAGAGCATGATAGCGATTTGTGCTCTTTCCGCCATCGTAAAGAAACAAGGGATCCGGAGCGTTACTGTATATCTCTCCCGCAACGGAGGTTTTCCGGACGTATCGCAGCACATCGGAACCGACCCAGTGGATCGTATTGTAGCCAAGGCTCTGATGGTGGCATTTTGGGACCATGATGGTGGAGACGGCCGGAACAATCAGTCTCGCTACCCCCAGGGAGAGAACGATCGTCACGATGGTGACCAGCACGCTTCCTTTTCTTGCCGGCATCATTGTTCGAACGGATGGCAAGGCTACCGACGTTTCCCAAAAGCCTCCTCTCCCGTCGTAGCCGAGAATACGGTCCAGCACGAACACACCGGCTATCAGGAGCGGGATATACAGCGGAATCAGGAATCTCGGAGCAATACCGTTCACCATATAAATCCTGACCAGAAGCGATATGACCGCGATGAACAGGACGAGGTATATCAGCGCAAAGCCCCCGAACAGCCAGAGAGGGTGCCAACGGGCCACTGTTCGTCGCTTCCATTGCTCTGCGATCAGCATGCAACCGACCGGCACCAGGAGCGCGGCGGTGATCGCCTGCAGTACAAGTACGGCTCTGTCGAAGAGATGCCAGTAAGGCAGTCCGAGGAATCGGCAGCCCGGGATTGCTCCCCATCTCCACAGGATCTCGACGACGTCCCGCAGCATCATCGACACGGGATAGTCGGTGGGCGACGAGTGCTCGGTGAATTCTCCGGTAGCCAGGTAATTGCGCAAAAACCACAAGGCCATCGGCACCGCCACGATCAGCAAGTAGGCCGTGAGGCGTCTCACCCTCTGGGCCAGGGACGTCCCTGTCGAGGGGTGGAAGAGCAGCAGCAGCCCCACGCAAGCCGGCACGGCCACCCCGATGTACCGGGTCTGCCAGGCCAGGGCGCTGAACACCGCCGCCCAGACCAGCGTTCGGACCTTGCCTTCGGTCAGAAACCTGTCGGTCCAGATCAGGGCGAGGGTCGCCAGCAGGATGAACAGGGTATCGGAGAGCGCGAACGACGACACCTTGAGCAGGGGGATTGCCAAAGCCGTCGCGAGACAGCCCCATATCGCCAGGAATCGGGACTCCAGGCATTGCCTCAGGTACCCTCCCACGATGAATACGGTCAGCCCGAAGATGATTGCGTTAAGGGGACCGGCAACGACGATCGGGTCGAATATTCCCAGGCTGGCCGCGGCCAGCAGCAAGGGGTAGAGAGGAGGCCAGAAGGTGAAAAGATTTCCATTGAGTCTGATAAGACCCTCTCCAGCTAGCAGATTCCGGGTGCCAGCTATGTATTGCGCCGAATCTACGGTTAGTCCCACTCCGAAGGCGAACTCGCGTCCCAGTATCAGGGCGGTGCCGAGTCCGCCGATAGCGGCCGCCAACAAGGTGAAGCGGTCGAGCCGAAAACGCGCCGGACAGGCCGTCAACTGGCTTACCTTGAGCAACATCTCGTCAGTCGCACGCACATAGTCCCCCTTTACTTGCTCACCTTGAAGATGACATCGTTTTCCAGTTCCGCTACCAGTTCCAGGGCCGGCAATAACCACAAGTCGGCCCCACCATAGTCAAAGAGATGCTGGTTCCAATTGTCGAATAATATCACATGATTTGTATTTATGCTATCCGACATACGTTCCACTTCTTGATCCAGCAACTCAAGACGTTTCGGCAAACTATATATAATAGCGAAGAGTTTTGTCTTTCCTGCCAATGTGAAGTGACACGGGCACAGGTGCATTACTACGTGTTATCCCCCCAACAAGATTTTCCCGGATGTATCGCAGCGTCTCGGAACCGGTCCACACGAACGTGCCGACTATCAGGAGTGGAATGTAGAGTGGAATCAGCAATCTCTCCCCTATATCCTCTTCCAGATGGATACCGACCAGAAGCGATATGACCGCGATGAACAGGACGAGGTATATCAGCGCAAAGCCCCCAAACAGCCAGCAAGGACGCCAGTCGGCAACCGTCAGTCGCTTCCATTGCACCACAACGAGAATGCAGACCCAGCGGCACCAGGACCGCGGCATTCGTCTCTGCCCAACTCCACAGGACGTTGAAAATATCCCACAGCACCATCGGCACCGCCACGATCAGCGAGTAGGCGGTGCCGCGTCCCACCCCTTGGGCCATAGAGGCCACCGCCCTGTCT
>DAOUKB010000054.1:0-8357 GCA_034421855.1 Anaerolineales bacterium | reverse complement strand
CGCCGGATTCAATCCCCGGCCGGGGATTGAGAACAAAGCGGCCCGCGTACGGCATCGTGACATACTGGCGAGCGAGGGCCGTCGCCAGGGCAGCCCCGATGCGAGGTCGCGGTCGTTATCGCCGGACCCGGCTTCCCGGTTCGTCGCGAGGACATGCCGCAACGGTTCGTCGCGGCCCGGGGTCCAGTGTTTGCACTGCAGAATATAGACCGCCGCGGCGACTGCACGAGGACCGGGGAGCTCGGAACGAGACAGACCAAACCAGGAAGGGGCTCGAAGGCCACGGGAGGGAGGTCGTCTTGGACGACTTCTATAGCGCCGAAACAGGTCGGATAGAGTCCGTGGCCATTGCGGCAATCAGCAGCGACAAGAAGTTGCATTGGCTGCGGTGGGCTGGTGGGAGCTGAAGGAGCCTCGAGCAAGTTGCGGCTTCCGTGTCTCTCGAGCCGTCGGATTGTCTTGTCCCCTTGACCCGTACCCTCACGGTGTAGGGTGTAGGGTCCCAGGCCGCGCGGTGCGTGGCTATACAGAGGATTTGTACCCGGAGCCCCTGGGGCTCCGGGTCGGATCTGCATATTCTTGCCGGCACCGCACTACGCATACCGGATCCGCCTGCGGGCGGGGTCTGCGCAGTACCCGGCCTAGCGCTCCCGTCGTTCTACGCCGGGAATGCTGCGGATAGGCTCTCGACCGCCGTTCCGCAATCGACTGCCGCCCTGGTTGGATACTGTGTCCCCTGGCGTCCGGGGCTATGCCGCCATGCAACCCCAAACCCGGCGGCTATCCATACAGACGCGTATAGTGCCAAAGGTTGGTGACGACTGCCCGTACATAGGCCGAGGTTTCCTCCACCCAGATAGCTCGATAAAAATCCATGTCGTCCGGACCGCTGGCATCCCGCAAAGCTCTCCCGGTCCCGGGTCCTGCATTGTAGCCGGCCAAGGCCGTAAGCCAGTCCCGATCCAATTCGTGGTACACGAAACGGAGATAGAAGGCGCTGAACTCCAGATTCACCCAAGGGCGTTGCAACCAGTCCGCTTGGTAGTCTCTGCGTCCCAGCTGCAGAGCCACCCACTCTCCGGTCGCCGGCATGACCTGGCCCAAGCCCTGGGCCGCGGCCGAGGAGACGCTGGTAGGTTCGAAGAGGCTTTCCTGGCGCAGCAGCGCGTAGAAATACAGTTCCGGTACCTCGTTGGCTCCGGCGGCTGCCGCCACCAGTTCTCTGTAAGGTCGCGGATAGATGAGCTTCTGTATAAACAGCGGCAGCTCCGCGACTTCCTCCGCCGGAGAAAGGGCATATAGGTAGAGGGCGGCGCGAATGCTGAGCTGGTAGGCGCCTTGATCCGCCAGCGTCAACGCCAGATCCCAGAGGTGATACGGATAGGAGCGATAGGTCTCGATGGCCGCGGTCCAGTTCTGGCGCGCCCGGACCCTGTTGCCCAAGCGCTGGAAGGCCAGGCCCCGCTGCATGTTGACGTCTTCCGCCGGGGCAGGCAGGACGGCATCCTGTGTGCGGTCGGCCCAGGAGCGCAGCCAATCCAACGCCAGAGCCGGGCTGCCGTCGTCGTGCAGGAGCCGGGATGGGGTCCCGCTCAGCCCCGCCATGTCGGCAATGACGTCCTGACTGGTGCCGTCGTCCCGGCGCAGCGCTTGGGCGGCCATAATGCTGAAAAAGTCCACGGGGCGCAGCCGGGCCGTCCGTTGCCAGCCGAAGCGAGCTGCTTCCGCATGCCCAGACTGCCACAAGGTATAGGCGGTCCAGTACCCGACTTCGGAGGTCTTGAAGTCGGGAAACTTCTCCCGCAGCTGCTGCAGACCGGTATTGGCTTCCGGATATTGTTGCTGCGCCAGCGCATCCATGACTACGGCGTAGAGAGCCTGCGCCGTAACGTCGCTCTCGGGAAAAAAGTGCAACAGGTCGCGCAGCGGCGTGTACGCCGTACCCCGTTCCCCTTGCTGCAGCCAATCCGCAACCTGATCCGCCAAGATCCGGGCCCGCCCCGGGTCCGTAGGCAGCTCCTGAACGTACGCTTCCCAGGTCTCTTGGTAGGCCGCGATGTTGCCTAGTTGCAAATACAGGTCCAGCAGTTCCAAATACGCCCAGCCCCGGCATGGACAGTCCGGATACTGGGCCAACGCCGCCTGCAGACGGGCCTCGGCGGACAGGTAGTCTCCCAGCTGGACGTAGGAGAGCCCCTCGTAGATCTCGCCGTACGGGGCCCGAAATTCCTCCGTGCGCTCCAGCGCGCGGTAGTTGCTGAAGGCCTCGGCGGCCACGGCATAGGCTCCGGCGTAATAGTCGATGAAGCCGCGCGTGTAGGGATCGAAATCCACGTCGCGCTCCACCAGTTCCACCAGAGCCCAGTAGGCATGAATCGTGTCCCGCTGGGCTTCGGTGGCCAGCCGGAAGCGGGCTATGGCCTCCGTCTCCTGTTGGACTTGCACCAGAGCTCTGCCGGCGCGGTATTGCAGTTGCGCCCGATATGCCGGCTGCGTCGCCAAAGTCAGTATTTCGTCGTACACGGCCACAGCCTGCACGTAGCGCTGGCGATCTTCCAGCACCGCAGCCATCTCGTCCAAAATGGAAATCCGGATGCTGGTAGCGTATGTCAGTTCCGCAGCCTGGGTCAGGTGCGACAGCCCTTCTGCGTCCTGGCCCAGCGCCAGGTGCATCTGACCCCATTCGCGGTGAATGTCGGCGGCCAGCGCAGGCAACCCGGGCAGCGCCGCGCCGTAGGAGGCGGCGGCCGCCGCATACGCTCCCCGTTGCCGCTGGACGCGGGCGCGCAGCAGATAGGCTTCCGCCGTGTACGCCGCCCGCGCAGGCAGATCCGTACCGTCTTGCAGCACGAAGTACAACGCCAGGTTGTCGGCGGCCGCCTCCCATTCCCCTTGGGACACCTGCAGGCGGCTCAGGAAATAGGCGGCCGAACTGGAGACTGCCGGATCCGGTTGGCGCGTCAGTTCCGCGTAGAGCGCAGCCGCCTCTTCGAGATACCCTTGATGCTCTCTCCGCTGGGCGCGCGCCAGCAGATCTGCCGGGGTGAGGGGCGCCGGGATGGGAGTAGGCGCCGGCGTAGGGGACGGTGGCGGCGGCGTAGAGGTAGGCGCCGATACCGTCGGCGGGACGGACGTAGGCAGGACGTCGCCCACGCGCTGCCGCGATCGGTTGCAGCCTGCCAGCAGCAGGCAGCAGCACAAGAGCAGCAGCCAACCCGCCGGGCGGTGACGTCGAGAACTACGCGGGATCATCTGTGCGCAAGGGCCGGAAGCGGTGCCAGTATAGCAGCGAGTACCGTGACCTGTCGGTTTCGCCGCCGCAGGTTCTTGGTAGGGCGTTCCCGATTTGGTTATGATCCAGAGTAGGAACCTCGTCCCATGTCCTTGACCCGCCCCCGCGCCGGCGCCGTGGCACGGCAAACCGCCTATCAGGTGGTGGTAGGTATGGAAGTGCATGCCCAGCTGTCGACCTGCAGCAAGATGTTCTGCGGCTGCGCGGCCGCGTATCAGGGGGCCTCTCCCAACACCTTGGTGTGTCCGGTCTGTCTGGGTTTGCCGGGAGCCATGCCGGTCATCAATCAAAGAGCCGTCGAAGCGACCATCGCCACAGGTCTGGCCCTGCAGTGCCGAGTGGCGGACACAGCGGTCTTCGCCCGCAAGAACTACACGTATCCGGATCTGCCCAAGGGATACCAGATCACTCAGTTCGAGTATCCGCTCTGCTTCGCGGGCAGCATGGACATCGAGACGCCGGAGGGCGCTTCCAAGCCGATCCGCATTCGGCGGGTACATTTGGAAGAAGATACGGGAAAGTCCACCCATGCCGGCGCCTACTCCCTGGTGGATCTGAATCGGGCCGGCGTACCTTTGATGGAGATCGTGACCGAAGCAGACATGGTCAGCGCGGACGAGGCTTATCTCTTCTTGGTACGGTTGCGCACCCTCCTGCGGTATCTGGGCGTGAACAACGGCGATATGGAGAAGGGTTCCCTGCGTTGCGAACCCAATATTTCCGTGCGCACTCCGGAGCAGGCTGCCCAAGGCGCACTGGGGGTGAAGGTAGAGGTCAAGAATCTCAACAGTCTGCGGTCCGTCCGGGCCGCTATCGCCTACGAACATCAGCGTCAATCCCGTTTGTTGGCCCGCGGCCAAGCCGTGGCGCAGGTGAATATGGGCTGGGACGAGGCCCAGAAGCGCACCGTCCAGCAGCGCACCAAAGAAAGTTCCGAGGATTATCGCTACTTTCCGGAACCGGATCTGCCGCCCTTGCGGGTAGCCCGGACCTGGGTGAAGGAGATCCGGGAGTCCCTGCCCGAGATGCCTTGGAGCAAGCAGCGCCGGTATGTGACCCAGTGGCAGGTGCGGCCTCGCGAAGCGGAACTGCTGGCCAGCGAACGTCCCCTGGCCGAGTATTTCGAAGAAGCCGTGGCGGCCTTGGGCCTAGACGACGGCAAGCCCCAGCTGCTGGCGCAGTGGATCGCCACGGAGCTGTTGGGACTGCTGTATCAGGAAGGCGCGGGACAGGATCTGCGCCGTATTTCCCAGATCAAGGTGTCGCCGGCGGCATTGGCCGGCCTCCTGACGGCCCTGGTCGAGCAGCAGGTGAACAACAACACGGCGAAACAGATCTTGGCCACCATGTTTGCGAGCGGCGAGGAAGCAGCCGTCGTGATTGAACGGGAAGGCTTGGCGATGATTTCCGATACTGCAGTCCTGGACGCGACCATTCGGGAGATTCTGGAAGCCCATCCCGCCGAACGCCGCCGGCTCCAGGCCGGCGAGCAGAAACTGCTGGGTTTCTTTATGGGACAGGTGATGCGGGCGATGCAGGGCAAGGCCGATCCCCACAAGACCCGCGTCCGGCTGCAGGAACTGCTGTAGCCGACGCCCGCTCCGCGCCATGTCCCCTTCGCCTTTCAAAGCCGTCATCTGGGATCTGGACGGCACGTTGGCGGACACCGAGGAACTGCATTGCCAGACTTGGCGGATTGCGATGGCCTCGCAAGGCATCGACTATACTCGGGCCGAATTCCTCGCCGACTTCGGACGCACCACGTCCTCTGTCTTCCGGGACTATCTGGGCCCCGAACTGGACGAAGCGGAACTGGAACGCCTGACGCTCTGGAAAGCGCAGCTGTTTCGAGAAAGGATGGCCCAAAACCTGCAGCTGCTGCCGGGAGCCGAGGCGTGGCTGCAAGAGATTCGTAGCCAAGGGCTGTATCAGTCCATTGCCTCTGCGGCACCGACCGCCAGCATCGTGGCGGTGGTGCATGCCCTGAACATCGGCCAGTATTTCACCGCCCTGCTGTCCGGGTTGACGCTGCCACGTAGCAAACCGGACCCCGCGCTCTTTCTGCAGTCCGCCGGAGCCTTAGGGGTTTCGCCTCAGGAATGCTTGGTCATAGAAGACAGTTCCTTCGGGGTGGAAGCCGCCCACAGAGCCGGCATGTCCTGTCTGGTAGTGGGACATCGGGCCCGGATCGTAACGGACGAGGTTCGCCGAGCGGTAGGCGTAGGCCACCGCCGAGCCGTACCGGACATGTCCTGCTCGAGCTGGCGGGTGGCCTGCGAGCAGTTTGCGGCCTGACCGCCTCCGCACCGGGGGATGGACGGATGCGGCCCAAGCCGCCTGTCTGCCTCCGCGGCGCGCGGTCCGGGCTTGCCCTCCCAGGATCGAGCGGAGCCGCACCCGTCTGGATGGCCGCTACAATGCTTGCTCGGCGCCGTCTTGCCACGCGGTTACGCGGAGTTCGGCATCCTGGAGCTGGCGGGCGCACAGGCGGGTCAGTGCGGCTCCTTTCTCGTAGATGCGCAATGCCTCTTCCAAAGGCAGTTCCCCTTTTTCCAGGGACTCGACTACCGCAGTCAGTTGCGCCAACGCCTCTTCGAAAGAGATGGAGTCTGCCGAATCGGCTGTGCCGTTGTCCTGCGCCATTTGTCGTCTCTCTTGCTGGTCAGGGTTCCGCCGGCTGCCTGCAAGTTGTCGTACCGGCGACCCTCATTGTACCTGCAGCTGCGCAGACTCCCCGCGGGTGCGGGACTGTCTGCCCTGCGTTGCCGCGACCAGCCCCGCCGCACCTGGGGTAGAATTTCCCCCTGCTTGCCGGATCTGCCTTGGGAGCTTTCGCCACTGCCGCATTGCCCATGATCGCCACACCGAGTCCGCCCGCCGTAATCCTGTGGGTCGAGAATCTGTTTTTCAGCGCACGCCTGGCGGATGCCGTCGTTCTGTCCGGCGGTACCCCGGCGACCCCCGCGGATGCGGAATCGTTCCTGCAGGCCATGGACACCCGATTGCCCGTATTGGCCCTGGTAGATCTGCACGTCCCAGGAGACTGGGCAGGAGCCGTCAGGCGCTGCAAGCTGCGGCCCCACACCAAAACGATACCCGTCGTCGGCTTCGGCCAGCACACCGATGTGGAGACGCTCGTCCGCGCCCGGCAAGCCGGAGCCGACAAGGTCTGGGCGCGCAGTCGCCTCATGACAGAACTACCCCGGCTGCTGTCGTACCACATCGCCCCGACGCGTGAGATGCCGGACGGCGGCACGGATACGTTGTTGCCGGACGCTCAAATCGGGATAGAGCTCTTCAACCAACGGGAATTTCATGCCCAGCACGAGGCCTTGGAGGATGCCTGGAACGCGGAATCCCGGCCCGTGCGCGACCTGTACCAGGGCCTTCTGCAGGTGGGGTTGGCCTTCCTGCAGATCGAAAACCGGAATCAGGCCGGAGCCTTCAAGATGTTCGGGCGCGGCATCCCCAGACTGCGACGCTTGCCCGACGTGGTGCAAGGCGTACGCGTGGCCCTGTTTCTGTCCGAGGCCCTGGTCGTGTTTGCCCGCCTGGCCGACACCGACACGCCCGCGGCGTGGGCCGAGTTGGCGCAGGAACTGCCCCGAATTCAGATGACGGAACAGTCCTGAACTGCCTCTTGTCCACAGTCTAATCGCCCAGGTTGGACAACCAGGCGTCGCCTTCCCGGGACAGCAGCCATTCCAAGCGGTCCGGATCGTCGCCGCCGTGCAGCCGCACCCGGTGCATGCGGAACAAATCGTCGCTGCGATGATCATTGCCCGGCAGGGTAGTGATGCCGGCCCAGAAGCCTGTCGCCTGATAGATGCGGATCGTCTGCGCGTCGAACTTCCCGCTCGGATACGAAATGATGCGCGGTCGATATCCCAGTTCCTGCTGGAAAGCCCGCAGGCTGTTTTCGGCTTGATCGCGCAAGTATGCTTCGCTGCGGTCGGCCAGAGTTTTGTGCATTTGGGCATGGGACTCTATTTCCATGCCGGCGCGCGCCATTTCCCGGATCATGCCCCAGTCCATGTAACTGGAGTTGCCGCTGTAGGGAAAGTCGGACACGATGAAAAAGGTGCCCACCATATCCCGATGCTGCAACGCCGGCAAGACGTTTACATAGTGATCCACGTACCCATCGTCGAAGGTCAGCACGATGGGCTTCTCCGGCAAGGCCGCGCCGGTATGCAGATGTTGCACGATAGACCGGATGGTCACGGTCTGGTAGCCCAGCTCCTGGATGCGATCCAGATGGCGGACGAAGAGCGCCGGCTCGATAGTCAGATCCCGACGGATGGCATCCGCATGGGCCGGCAGCGGACTGACGTAGTGATACATGAGCAGGGGAACTTCCAGTTCCCGGACCTGTCCGTCCGAGACGGGATACGGAGCCGGAACGCGTATCTGGCCCAGAAAAATGCGGTAGTGGGAAGGTTCCGGCGCGGCCGGCGTCTCCGGCGCCGCCTCGGCCAGCGCGACGGCGATGTGCGCTTCGTAATTTCCCCCTTCGGACCGCAGAGTCTCGGGGACGGGTGCGATGACCCGCGATACGGGCGCCGCATCCGCCAACGCCTGTCCCCGCGGCCCCAATCCCAAGAGCGCCGCCGCGCTCCAAGCCAGGACGCAGCCCAGCGCCAGGGTCGGCCAGCGCACGCGACGGGTCCGCCCCTGGTCGGCGGAATTGGACGCTTCAGTTCGGCTCATATCCCATCATGCGCAACATGCCGGGCTGTTTGCGCCAGTTCCGACGGACTTTGACCCACAGTTCCAGGTAGACCCGGGTGGCGATCAGGGCCTCTATTTCCGTCCGCGCCTGCGCTCCCAGGCGACGTATGAGGCGCCCCTTGCGGCCCAAGACGATGGGTTTGTGACTCTCGCGCTCTACGTAGACGACCGCGGAGATGTAGGTCAGGGTGGGACTGCGTTCCGTATATTCCCGGACCTCCACGGCCATGCCGTGCGGAATCTCGTCGTCCAGGCACTGCAGCGCCTGTTTGCGGATCAGTTCCGCGGCCAAGGTGCGCAGGGACTGGTCCGTGACCTGATCCGCGGGATAGAA
>DAOUKB010000053.1:0-1835 GCA_034421855.1 Anaerolineales bacterium | reverse complement strand
GCAGCAACTTTCCGCGCTTCGACGTGAATCCCAATACCGGAGGCGCCCTAGGGACTGAGCGTCGGTTCAAGCCGGCCGATCAGGTCGTGTACCACGAACGGGAATACCCGTCCCATATCGTGTTGCCGCTGATTCAAAGATAGCCGGGACGCAGAACCTGGACAGGTTCGTGATCGAGATTTGGGCTCAGGGGCTGCCGATCCCCCCAGGCGCGTGCATCCGAAATTCAGACCTTCTCTGCAAGCGGTCCCGGCGCTGTCTGTCTATGCACCGGCGGTCGGCTCCGGTGTCGAGCCCCTCGAGGCCCTGGCGACCGCTCCAGTCCCATCCTCCAGCCGTGCCGTTGCCTGGACGGCCGGCCTTGCCCGGATGTCCACTCCTAGCCGACTCGGTACGGCCACTGGATATAGGGCGGAAAGTCTTCGATCGGTGACCCAATTGTGCCCGGTAAGAGCCGTCGCGGCCTCGGCTGGAAAGAGCATGGCGGCGGCCGCCTGGGCCGGCAACGCGGGACCGTCCTGAGGGTACGCAATCTGCTACCGTCGGGAGCAGAGGTCACGGCAATCTCCGGGAAAGTCGCTCATGCCCGCCTGGGTGGAGGCAATTAGGCAGAAATCCAGGGCACCCCCGCCGGCCCGCGCGGCGGGCGAGACGCCGGAGATCTGTCCTGTACCGGAAAAGCAGGGAGGCAGAGCCGGCCGGCTCTGCGGGCAGACTCAGGACGGGAGGAGGGCCAGGACGAGCGGCATGCCCTGCAGGAGTCCCAGCAGCACGGTCATGCTGCCGATCAGCCAATACAGACCGGTGAGCCGGCCTTTCACGACGGCCACGTCGCTTTTGAGGTCCGTCAGTTGCCGCTGCACGTCCGCCTGCACATCCGCGAGATCTTGCTTGGTGGCCACCGGGCCCAGATCCGTAGCTCGGGCCACAATGGCCGCTAGATCTTCCTCCATCCCTGCTTGGCGTAGGGCTCCGAATACATCCATTACGCTCATTGCTTCCTCGGTGAGTCGGAGCGGATCGGGGCAGCCGTGCCGACCCCCGATCCGCATCGAGAGACGACACAGACGCCCCGGACGGGAATCTGCGCGTACGGGCTCCTCTCGGCAGGAGAGGCGCGTACAGCTTCATTATATTTCATTCGATAGTCGGCCTTCCGGAACATCGCGGCCGGCCCCGGTAGCCGCCCTCAGGGGACCTGCCCCGACGGTTCCCGACGGGCGCGGTGGCCGCAGACTCCCGAACAGAGCGTCGTCCGACGAGACATTGACAATGTCGCTGCTTCGCGGCTCGATCGTTGCCGGTACTCTCTTGGCAAAACGCCAGCCAGAGGGGCTGGCGTAGAAAACACTCTCTTCCCAATCCTGCAGCGTTACGTCTTCCCGCAAGCCGCCCGGTTGTATACGACGGCATGGTCGACCGTGACATCCACGTTTCCGTAACGCCGCACGGCGCATTGCACCAGCGCGCTGATATCGTCGGGTTGTACGACGTCACACGTTTGGTATACGATGCGCCGCGCCGTGACTGCCACAGGTCACGCCCCGGCACACGCCTGCCTCCCAGGCAAGATTATGCGCGACGGCCGAGGCGCGCGAAACAGTCGTATTGATTTTGGCACATCACGCGTTCCGCGACGGCCATCGCCTCGGTCTCGGTCATATGGCCGTCTTGGATCTCCAGCTGCAGGGCGTGCGTCAACCACCGGCGGGTCTGCATGGCGTAGGCATACGTCGCGAACGGCCACGAGGTGTCGGCCCCGAAAACAAACAGCTTGTTGACGGGCGCCGCATGAAGCGCGCTGCGCAGGAAGCGGGCGGCCTCGAAGGGATTGA
>DAOUKB010000052.1:0-4515 GCA_034421855.1 Anaerolineales bacterium | reverse complement strand
ATCGGCAGGACCATCGTGAACAGACCCCACACGCTCCACAACACTCGTTGGAGCCAGCGGCGGGGAAGGACACGGACGGGGTCGACCAACATGGGACGCCTCCGGGGAGAGCATCGAGGCAACGACGACTGCAACTGGCCCCCGTCGGATACGGACAGGATACGCGGCGGGTATGGCCGGGCTCGGGACAGAGCGCCATGATGGTCACGTCCCGCAAATTGGTGGGCAACGAACCGCTACCAGACCAGGCCTGCACCTGGAAGGAGACTCCCGACCATGACCCTGACCGGCACGAACCATGGATTGAGCCCTCTGCCCAACGCCGACGAGGCGCAACGGCTGGTACACTCGTGTCCTTTCATTATAGACGAGGAAGGCGACATTATGGTGGACGGCGACGGCAACACGATCTGCGTTGTCCTCTCCGGCTGCTTCAACGATGCTACCGCTCCTCTGGGTCCTTATGCCTCCCTTGATGCCGCTGAATTCGGCCACGCGGGGATTGATTTTGCAGTTGGCGAGGGTACGAGAGTCCATGCTATGTATGGAGGTAGGGTAACCACGGCGACGACCGGGTCTGGAAATAAGAAGGGATATGGCAAGTACATCGAGATTGAATCCTGCACGAACCCAGAGCGGCAATCCGGATTCGTGCACCGCTATGCCCATCTGTCCGAGGTTCTTGTCCGCACGGGGGACGAGGTCGACAAGGGAAAGCCATAAGCCGGTCCGGCGCGACGGGCTCGGCTTCTATAGGAGGAACCCACCTCCACGTGCAGTCTTAATCGTCGCTCGGCCTGTGCCATTGTGAAGCAGCTGGGGCGTCAGGTCGGCCTGCGCCATGACGTCACGCCCCACTGGCTGCGGCATTCTCATGCCAGCCACGCGCTGGATCGGCCGGCGCCGCTCCAAGAAGTACAAAGAACCCTGGGGCATGCCTCGCTGCGCACCACGTCCCGCTATGCCCACGCCCGGCCCGATTCCTCCTCGGGTCAGTATCTGGCGGACATGCTGTCTACGGACACGGCTCCGGACGGCACGGCACGTTCCAGTGGATCTGCGGCTGCCGGGCCTTGAGGACTACGCCCGACTACACGAAGCCGCCAGGGTCCGTTCAGGCGGCGCTGTGGAACAACCGAGCGGCTTATCCTTATGTGGGATACCGGAAGGTCGGAGGCAGATCGCTTGCTAGAACGTATCCATCGGCAAATCGAACCGCGCGTCTTACCGTCGGGACGCGGCCTCCTGCGCGGCCAAGCAGCAACGACCACCTGTAGTTAGACTCGTGTAGGTGAGGATCATGGGCCTATGATCGTACAGGCTGCTGGTATTACGAAATATCCATCGTAAATGGTATGTCGGCACACCCGCGGTACGAGCCGCTTGGCCGAGGTCTAGGCGAAGATGTCGTATTTGGGGCAATGGAGCCCCCTCAGCGCGGATCGGGCATTCCGGGACCGGTTCCCTGCATGGTACAATGGACTGGGCTGGTAGCCGCTCATACTGGCGCAACCGGTCTGAAGACTCATTCAGGGAAGACGACAGATTCTGCCCAGCTGTTCGTATTGTCGATCTTTCGACATGGATACGGAGAAAGGAGACCTCTGCCCGTATCGACAGGTGCTACAGCAAGACTGCTTCGGAACGCTATGGGTCCATCTAGACGAGACACGCCAGACGTCCTCGCTTCTTGGAGGCTGCATTGCGGCGGCAGACAATCCGTTTGTGTGTAAGTACATGCTTGGGTTCCGTCTGGTGCGGACGTAGGGGCCCAATTCTGTTTTCCGAGTTCGGCGGACAGATGTCCGTGAACGTGGAATCAAGCCGTAGCGGTACTTGTTCTGGCCTCAAACGGAGCCCTCCCTTTTTATGGGCATGGTATTGGGCAAAGTCTCCTCCGTGGTACAGATTCTGGCTTCTGCCGTTGCCCCGGCTGTGGAGGGGAAAACTTAGGCCTTGGGCCATCTCTCGCCTACTGTGACTACTGACACTCGAGTGGGCGACGACAGATCTGGGGCTGGTCTAGATCTTGTTCGCTAACCGTCGGGCCCGCCAGGAGACACATTCATAAACATCGCCTCTTGGGGCATAGACCATTCTGTGCTGTTTACTTGGTGCGCGCAAAGTGTTCGGCTTGCCTGTCGGGGCGTCACTCGACAGGGCAGGGATGTGCACCTGTACCCTACCTGGAAGCCGGAAAAAACCATGTCGTCGACCAGCCAATGGAGCACCCCGGAGAGTCCAGTCGATCGGCTCTTTCGATTCCGACTCTCGAACCGCAAGTCTTTTTTGTCAAAAAGACGGGTGCGCCCTGAGAAGCTGCCGGAGGATACCTTGGCGTATCGCCGTCTGCAATGGACGAGTGGACCGGGTCAGCGGGAATATCCGAGCCTATTTGACAAGCTGAATGCTGTGACGGCACAAAGCCGACCCGGGACAAGGCGCTTCCGGGGCCGAGGAAGACGAGTTCAAGCGCTGTTGCATCGTCTGGGCCCTGCGGGCACAGGGGCACCGAGCGATCCCAGGCTGCTCGTCTGGCCCAACTCCGGATGGACGACAGGAATGCATATGCAGGAGCAGACGCTATGGGCAGACGCCTAATTGAACTGAGCATGGAAGTACACAAGGGGATGGTCATCTATCCCGGCAACGTGCCGCCGGCCATCAACGTATATTACTCTCATGCCGAATACGCCAAGGAAACCGGGGCCGACCAGTACGGCGTGGAACACTGCAACAACGGAGTCATTCTCATGGGCGACCATATCGGCACCCACATGGACTCCTGGTTTCACTGCAATCCCGATGCCCCCGGCGCGGCGGAAGCCATTCCGCTCGAGTACTGCTATGGCGACGGGGTGGTGCTGGACCTCACGCACAAAGGGCCGGGCGACGAAATTCGAGTCGAGGATCTCGCCCAAGCCTTGGCCGAGATCTCGTACCAGATCAAGCCGTTGGACATAATTCTGTTGCGTACCGACGCCTCCAAGCAGCGGGAAAGTCCCAACTATCTCAAGGACCATCCCGGTATGACCAAGGAAGGGGTGCATTGGCTGTTGGACCAAGGCGTCATGATGATGGGGATCGACGCCATCGGTTTCGATCCGCCCATCGACGCCATGTTCGAGCGGGGCAAACTGTGGGAAGCCCACCGGGTCATGCGCGAACGGGAGTATTACCACATCGAGAACCTGATCAATCTGGACCAGATCCCGACGCCTACTGGTTTCACCTTCAGCGCCCTGCCGATCAAGTTGCGGGGCGCCACCGCCGCGCCGGTGCGGGCTGTGGCCATCGTCGAGGAATAAATCTTGCCCAAGCACGATAATCTGTTCGACCTGACCCGACAACACGTCATGGTAGTGGGCGGTACCGGCGGCATCGGGGGAGAGATCGCTCTGGCTTGTGCCCGGTTCGGAGCCCAGATTTCCATCGCAGGCCGGAACGAGGAACGCTCCGTAGCTGCCGCCCGCGAATTGGCGCTGGCGGACTGTCGGTCCGTGGGCGTCGAGCTGGACGTTACCCAGGCGGATTCCATCCACGCGGGGCTGGCCCAGGCCGAGGCCGCGCTGGGTCCGGTAACCGTCATGGTCAACAGCGCCGGCATGCAGATCGAAGAACCGGCGGCCGAGGTCCGGACGGAATCCTGGGACACGGTCATGGACGTGAATTTCAAGGGAGCCTTTCTACTGTCGCAAGCGGTGGCCCGCAGCATGATCGCCCAAGGCGCAGGCGGTAGTCTGGTGCACATCACTTCGGTGCGCAGCAATCTGGGCATCCGTCGCGGCTACGTCTCGTATGTAGGCAGCAAAGGAGGTCTGGGCATCCTCATCAAGCAGATGGCCAGCGAATGGGCCGAGTACGGCATCCGCGTCAACGGGATTGCCCCGACCTTCATCCGCACCCCCTTGGTGGACCAGTACCTCGACGATCCCGTGTTTTACAACGCGCTGGTCGAGCGCATTCCCATGGGCCGGGTCGGGGAAACCGAAGATCTGGCAGGTCTGGCCGTGTTCCTGGCCTCTCCCGCTTCCTCCTTCGTGACCGGCCAGAACATCTTCGTAGACGGAGGCGTGACGGCCTGTCAGTAGTCCACGCGTAACGGTCTGCCTCTTGCGGCAGGATTTCGTGTCCAGCGCGTCGGGGTCGCACCGAGCCTGACGCCGCCCGGCGCGCTCCTCCTTCCCCCTTGTTACCATGCACACATGAACCGAGAGCCGGAGACCGTCCCTCCTTTCGTCAGCGGCTATGTCGGTTTGCTAGGCCGACCCAATGTCGGCAAGTCGACTCTGCTCAACCAGGTGCTGGGCCAGACCGTGTCGGTCACGCATGCCAAGCCGCAGACCACCCGCCACCGGATCATGGGCATTCATACCACCGACGCCGCCCAATTCATCTTTTGGGACACGCCGGGCCTGCACAGGCCCCGCAATCCGTTGGGCCGTTACATGATGGAGCAGGCGACCGGGGCCTTGGAAGAGTGTGATGTTCTGCTCTGGCTGAGCGACGTCTCCC
>DAOUKB010000051.1:0-27250 GCA_034421855.1 Anaerolineales bacterium | reverse complement strand
CCCATGCATTCCGCCAATTCGGTGGGAGGGGGTGGAACGAAGCGGGCATTGCCGGGACGGGTTCCTCCGATCCAATTCTGGGAGGAACGGAATTGACCTGGAAGTTTGTTGCTTCCTCGGCCATGGGACAGCAGGATGCGGTGAATGTCGCGGAGCAATCGGTTGGATAAGGGAAAACCTTCCTTCAAGCGTTGCAGACCGTATTCCAGTGCATGAATGTAGCGGGAGCATTCCTCTACATCGCCGCGGGGTGCTCCAGGAGCTGCATCCGCTTCAAAGCGAAGCAGATCCGCGAGCGAAGACTGTATGCCTTCTATCTGGGAAGAAAGGACAGCTTCTTTCCGCAAGTAGCAATAGAGGAAAAGATGCGGATTGGGCAACGAGGCCGCAACACCCTCGAGGCGACCCAAAGCGAAGACGGCTGCTTCCAGAGCTTGATGCAATGCACCTTCCCAGACTATGGAAGGTCTGGGTGGCAGCGGGAAGGGGATGAAGGCACTGATCGTCTCCTCCCCTACTATCCTGATTCTATATTCCCCTGTCTTGCCTCGGACCATGGCGTCTGCGGAATTAAAGGAAGTTTAATGGCCAACGATGTCATTAAAGATATTGTCCTCTAAGTTTAATAACGAACTAATACATTAAACTTAATGGTGTATCCCTGAACCCTTGACGCGGCTGAAATTCCGTTTCAGCCGCGTTCGTCTTCACTCCCAGCATTCGATTAGGCGGATTCCGGCAGCTCGGATCGATTGCGGCAGGAGACTCCACCAAACATGTCTCTGGGTGACGGAATGCAGAGCGCACACCAGTCCGCCAGTCCACTTGGACAGACAGCCGATTGTGCGCTTCGTCACAGGGCGACCTGGATCGCCCTGAATTCAGAGACGAGTCGGTCCGCTGGTTTATCTATGCAAGGCTTGCAGAAGGTCGCTGCCCTGTAGCCAAAGCCACTACAATGCAGAGAACGGCCCGGTTACTCTTCACAGCTGTATACTCGTACGAAATCGACTTCCAGGCGTTGGGGCCAAATGTCCGGATCGATACCCTGCTGTCCGCCCCAGCTGCCGCCTACGGCTATGTTCAGAATCAGGTGGAAGGGGTGATCGAAGGGCCACTGTCTCTCGTCCGCGTCCGGATTCTGCAGGCGTTCGTTGGCGAAGGTGAAGTAGTGGGTGTCGTTCACGAATCCTTTGATTTGAGTCGGGGTCCATTCCACCGCGTACAGGTTGAAATCCGAACGTGCCGTAGGCACTATGATGGAGGCTCCTTTGTGCGTTCCAAGCCGGTGATTGAACGCTTGGGTATGCACTGTGGAATGAATTCTGTCGGCATCATGGCCCACGTGTTCCATGATATCGATTTCACCGCCCAGCGGCCATCCTCCGTACTTCGGCAGGTCGGGCAGCATCCAGATGGCAGGCCACGTACCCCGTCCCGAAGGCAATTTGGCAGAGGCCTCGAATCGCCCATACGTCCACTCCTGCATGGAAACCAGCCGGGCCGAGGTATATCGTCTGCCTTTCCATGGCTCCTGACGTGCTTCTATGACGAGACGGCCGTCCTGGACGCGGGCGTTCTCGGTTCTTGAAGCCGTGTAATACTGCGACTCTTGATTTCCCCATATCCCGGCTCCTACGTTGTATCTCCATTTGGTGGGGTCGGGAAGACCCTCGGTTTCGAATTCGTCGGACCACACCAACGGGCAACCGAAGTCTTCGGCCGGATTGCTCTGGACTGGGTTTTCGACGCTCACGGCCAATTGCTGGATGCTGTCCGCCGATATGCAGGAATTGAGCAGCATTGCTCCGAGTACAATGGTCGGCAACAGAACGTCGGCTTGCGTAATTCTGAGCATGGGGAGTTTTCGGTTTGTCTCGGTGTATGCGGAGGGCTTCAATACACCGTTTATGGTACAGCCGACACAGAGATTCCAATTCAGTCTACAAGCACCGTTCCGCCCAAGTTCTTCCGCTAAGGAACCCATGGGTTCCAATTCAGGTAGGGGAAAACCTACTCCTTGGCCTCGGAGCTTGGTAACCATGCCAGGGAGCATAGAACTGGATCACAGCCTTGAAAACAGATCGGTCGTCTTGGCGACGTGCCGAGTCGGATCGCTATCTCCTGTCTACTATAGGGTCGCAAAACGAGGGACGGCCGCCGCTGCGATTGATCCGGACCGTCGGCATCGCCTGCACAGATGCGGGTACGCGCCCATGGTGTTTTCCAGGAAAACGTCGACTGGTCGGTTTTGCCCAATGCCTGTCGACCGTGCAGAGAGGAGAAGCTAAACGGCGGCCACCACCTCGATTCGGCCCACGGACTTCAGTGCCCAATCGACTACGGGATAGCGATGTTTCTGTACCTCCGGCGATCCGGCGGCGGCATTCTTCGGTCAGTTTTTCCGGCAGCGCCTCGTCTCGGTGGAGATTGGCCTCCCAGACCGGCAAAATTCGGCGTTGGGTTTCGTCGTCGCTGGCGCGAATTTTCTTCAAAGTGGTGCGCGTGGCCGCCAAGCGATCTTGGGCTACGCGTTCCCGGTAATCGAACCAAGCTTGGAGACGCGAAATCCCCCGCTCGCTTCGCTCATCCGCCCCCTTTGCGGCCTTGCTCCGAAGTTCTGCTCTTCGTCAAGTAAAAACCCATCCATTCCATTTGTTTCCCATGGCGACAACCGGTGTCTTTCATCGCAAGGACGGCGTTTCTCCCATCCCATCCCTTGGCAAAGTTTCGAGGAGCTCGTTGCAGACTCGCAATCGTATTGACGATGCCTTCCTTTGTGCTCATAACAATCGGGCTGCCCGCATGCCGTCTCCACGCTTTCGCGCGTGACCCTTGCTTCTGTAGAGGCCCGAATTGATTCGTTCCAGAGCGAACTCGTAGTATTCGGGCACGATCTCAAACCCAATATAGCGTCTGCCTTCCATTTTGCTGACGACTGCGACCTGTCCCGAACCCAAAAACGGATCCAGCACCACATCGTTCTTTTGGCTGGAATAAGCCAAGATCTTCTTGATGATCTCGGCAGGGAGTTTGGTGGGGGTTTTCTGGTCGCCGTTCCAGTATTCTCTCTGGATATTCCATACGTCTTCCTTGTCCCGGTAATGCGCGGAACCGCCGCCGGCGGTCCTTGCTGCTTTGTCGAAGCGGGCATACGGATAAAATCGCCGCTGGCGATCGTCCTTGCAGACAAAAAGACAGTGATAGTGCGAGGTGACATATTTGCGCTGTGTGACTACCCCGAACTGATACTTCCAGATGATGTGGTTGACGGTGGTCAAGCTGCATTCGTCGACGGCAATCAGAATCTCCTTGAGATGGTTCCAGCCCGAAAAGATATACATGCTGCCGGAATCCTTCAACACTCTGACGGCTTGAGACAGCCAATCCAGCGTAAAGGTCAGATAGTCGTCGCCCTCGATTTCGTTGTAGCCCTCCAGCACTCGGCTGGCTTGGCGGTTGTAGTTGGCCCGGGCAGCCTTGAAATCGATAGCGAATGGAGGATCGGTGATCACCAAGTCGACGCATTGCGGCGGCAGTTGCGCCATCAGCTCTCTGCAATCACCGTTTTTGACTACGTCTACGCATCCAAGCGCCTTGTCCATTGCACGGGCCTATGGGTGAATTTCTCGTCGAACAAGCATGCTTGAAATCATTGTAACGCGCCGTGTTGCTTGGTCCACGCAAAATCAAGCGGCACGGACGGCCAAGTCTCTGCGGACCGTCTTGTTCTTGCCAGCCAAACGTCGGGAACAGCCCGCTCGGCCCACAGGAGTTTACCTTCACGGCAGAACGGAAAACGCCGTTGCCGTCCTGAACGACGGAGCAGCATCGCCGGAGGCACGGAGATCTCCTTCCGACATGTCTGTGGAACATGTCGGCCGTCCGCCTCCCATCGGTGCTCAGGGATCCCTGAGCGAGGTCCGAGAGAGCCGCCCCATTTTCTTCAAGCGTATCCCGCGTTCACGTAGGGATCGACCGCATTGGGACCAAATCCCAGTTCCCCCCGTCGCGCACGTAGGTCTTGCAGCGCCGCCGCATATCGAGGTTCGTCGATCAGATTGCGGTTCTCGCCGGGATCCACGGCCAGATCGAAGAGCACTTCCGGCATATCTTCGCCGTAGTGCTGGTACTTCAGGTCGTCCTGCTTGATCATCAGGTTCGTGCCCCCGAACTGGGAGACGGTTTCGTTGGCCCAGGCGGCGGAGTCTCCGTGACACAGCGGCACCAAGCTGCGGCTGTCCAGTCCCTCCGGGGTTTCGATGTCCGTCAACTCACAGAGCGTGGCAAAGAGGTCGCACAAGTTCACGTTCTGCGTGACCGTCCGTCCCTCTGGCAGGCCTTGGGGCCAGCGAATGCAGAGCGGCACCCGTGCACTGGCTTCGAAGAACTTCTGCTTCTCCCAGATGCCGTGCTCCCCCAGCATCTCGCCATGGTCCGCAGTGTAGACGATGATCCACTCGTCCAGGTTCTGACCCACATGGGTCAAGGCGTCCAAAATCTGTCCGAAGTAGCCGTCGATGGACTCGATCATGCCGTAGTAGGCGGCAGTGGCCCTTCGCATGTCCCGTTCGGTTACGTCGACGCCCGGTCGGACTTGGCGTTGGGACAGAAAGGGGTGGTCAAAGACCTCTTGGTCCAAATACGGGTGCACCCGGTTCAAGTAGTACTCGAATTTCTCCTGATCCGTATGGTACGGGTAGTGCGGCTGATTGAAACTCGCTTTCAACAACAAGGGGCGTGCCGGCGTGGCCCGGTCGAAATAGGGGTCCGTGAAGTAGGCCTCGATGAAGTGCAAGACGCCTTGCAGAGCATATTCGTCCGCCACCAAGCTGGGGGGTCGGCCTACCCCGGCCCGCAACACTTCCTTGGCATCGGACCACTTGAGGCGCTCCGAGGCGACGCGCGCGAAACTCTCGGGGTCGGGGTTCTCTATGCAGTGATCCCCGACGCGGATTTCCGACCCGATGCGCTGGCTCCAGCCCTGCATGGCGTCCGGGCCCGTGTGATGCAGCTTGCCGGCCGCTACGGTGCGATACGCGTATTGGCCCAACCGGCGGGCAAACGTCATGTAGCCCGGAGCCAGATCCTGCCAGAACGTCTCGGTGCGGCACGTGCGGGGCAGCTGGCCGGACATCAGGCATTGCCGGCCGGGAATACAGATGGGCGACGGCGTATAGGCATTGGCAAAGACTACGCCCGTGGCGGCCAGGGCATCCAGGCGCGGAGTCCGCACTACGGCATCGCCGCCGAAACCTACGACGTCCGCGCGGTGCTCGTCGCTCATCAAGAAGAGGATGTTGGGTCTGGACATCAAAGACTCCCGTGGCAGTGAACGCGGACATGCAAAGGGCATGCCCGCCGGGTTACGCCAGCCAGCGTTTCTTGCACAAGAGCAGCACGGAGATGTCGCAGACCGCTCCGGAGCCGCCCTGCGTCGGCTCCGGGCGCCAGACCAGATTCAGCGTACCGTCCACGACGGCGTTGGCCGGGATGTCGTAGCGATGAAACTCCATCTGCTGGGTGGGGACTTCCCAGTCGTGGATCCGGACTCCTTCCGCGGATTCCAGCCGGACCCGCGTCCGGGAGAGTCCGCCGTAGGCTACGCGCAGTTCGTAGGCCGCTCCGGCCTCCAGATGGTCGTACCGCACTCTTTGCGGGCGGGTACCCAAGGTGACTAGGCTCCCCCGCCAGGCGAGAGGCAGGGCCAGCGGCGACTTGCGATACGGGAACCGCCGGCTGGGTCCTTCCAGACCGCCCGGATCCGAGGCGTAATCGGACCAGCCCTGGACGCGGTCCCGGTGGGGCAGCCGGATCAGATCGTCCCGGAAACCGCCCGGAGTCATATCCTGCCAGCGCAGCAATTCCCGGATGCGGGCTTGTCTTTCGGCCTCCGTGGCCAGGCGCGCCGTCTCCGTGAGATGCTGCCGCCACCACTGCCGGTCGTTCAGAGGATAGTCGACGGCATCCAGGTTGGCTCCCCGCGTTTCGGACTGAGCTTGATACAGGTCCACGCTCAACTGCATGCGGATGCTGTGGAAGAGGGCTTCGGCCAGCTGGAAGATACGGGTCCGCAAATCCTGGGCAATGGGGGCCAGCGCCGCCTGATCCCACAACTCCAGCGCCGTGCGCACGGCGACGCGGGAACCGGTGTGGGCCGCCTGCCGTAGGCGACCCACCGCCTGCACTTCCAGGCTGGTCTCGTAGACCAGCCGCTCCTGTATGTAGGCGTCGTAGTAGGCCCGATACAGGGCCTGCTGGAACCGCCAATTGCGTTTCAAGAAGGGAGAAGCCGCTTCCTCCATGGCCTGGAACTGGCGCAAGGTGGTCTGGACGCCGGCGTTGACCGCCAGGGGGCCGCGCCAGTTCCGCTCCAACGCGTACAGTCCTTGGGCGAATTCGTTGGTCAGGTCCGGATCGATGAAGAGACGCGCATAGTCCTCCAGGATGCCGAAGACGTCCTGCTGGTCGTTCCAGCTCAGGCCGCTCCAGATACATTTGTTGACGTCGTCGTTGCAGCCTTCGGAATAGGACAACATGCCGATGGAGCCCGGTTGGCTGAAGCGGAAACAATGCGCGGCGTCCACGGGCCGCGGATTGACCGGTTCGCGCCCTACCGTCAACGCCAAGGCCGCATCCCACTCCGGTACGGGAAACTGGCTGCTCAAGGTGTGGGTGATGTCCGGGTAATTGCGGATGGGATACCGCTCCGGAACCTTGGCCCGGAACTCGGCCATGCGGATATTGACCCAGGGTCCATGCACCGCTCCGCCGACCCAATCCGGCTGTTCCGCGGCCAGGTAGTTCAGGAAATAGGCCAGATCCGCGGAGGCAAAGCCCTGCGGCGAAATCCAGATCTTGGCTCGGGGATGCAGATCGTGCACCACCGGCGCCAACTCGGCCAACAGGTCCAGCAAGACCGGCGCCGGGGTATGTCCCGGATCTCCGCCCGGGACGAAGACGGCGTCCAGACGCGTCAGCCGGGACAGGGTCGCGCGCCAGATCGCCTGCTCCTGGGCCACTTGCGCAGGGTTCGTATAGTCGTTCTGCATGACGGGGAACCAGATCCAGACGTCCAGACCATATGCGTCGCAGATGCGGGACTGGGCCTCCAGCATGGACAGATGCGGGATGGGGAAATGGACGCTGTCGTCCAGGTCGTCGGTGCCCGGGGGGATCAGTTCGACGGCGTTGGTGCCGAAGAGGGCCAGTTCCCGAATGTACCGGTCGTACTGGGACGTGTCCCAGGCGCAATAGCTGTTGGTCTTGTCGCGGTAGCCCAGCTGGTGACCGATCAAGGGGTAGCGCGGTGCGGCGTCGATGTCCAGATCGGTGGGGATCTCCCACTGGTCGCGCCGCATGCGCATGCGGCGCAGCAGCCGACCGACGCCGAAGATCACCGCCCGGGGACTGTTGCCTTGAATACCGACGATCACGCCTGCGGCGCCGGGCCGGCTGACCACCCGGTAGGCGTCCGGGGAGTCGCCGGTCGGGCGCAGGGGGCCCAGGTCCGCTGCCGGCGGGATGCCGGACGCAGCCGTGCCCAGGAAAATCACGGTCCCCTGAGACGGCATCCGGGTCGCGATGTCCGGCTGAATCCGAGTACGGGCGGCGACCTCTTCCTGCAGGATCTGGGCGGCTTTGCCGATCAGGCGATCCGCATCCGGATCCAAGACAACAACGCCGGTCGAAACGGGGAGCAAGGAATCCAACATGTCACCTATGCCAATATTCAAGAAGAGAACGAGCAACGCCGGACGGCCAGAGCCTTTCCGGGACGGGAAGAGCGGTTCAGCCTTTGAGACCGGTCAGCACGATGCCTTCGATGAAGGCCCGTTGGGCCAGAAAGTAGAGGATCAGCACCGGCACCACCATGATGGTGGCCACCACCATCATGTAGTGTGTCCAGTCCAGGCCCGACTCGAATTCCCGCAGGGAATTGACTGCCAGAGCCAAGGTGTAGAGTTTCTGCTTGCGCAAATAAATCAAGGGTTCCAGGAACCCGTTCCAATTGAAGACCAGAGCCAGAATGGAGGTCACCACCAGGGCCGGGCGAGCCAGGGGCAGAATCACCTGCAGGAAGATACGCGGTCGACTGGCTCCGTCGATGCGGGCCGCCGCCTCCAGTTCCAGCGGAATGGTACGAAAGAACTGGCGCAGCATGAAGATGGTGATGGGACCGCCGAACCAGTGAGGCACGATCAGGGGCTTGAAGGAGTCCACCCAGCCTAGGCGCGAGAACATGATGAACACCGGAATCATGGTGACCACGTAAGGCAGCATGACGGTCGACAGCAGAAAGGAGAAGAGCAGGTCCCGGCCCTTGAAGCGCAGGCGGGCGAAGCCGTACGCGGCCATGGCCGAACTGAGGATCACGCCCACGCTCGCCAAGCACGTGACGTAGACCGTGTTCCCGACATAGCGCATCACGGGAATGACTTCGAAGACCTCCACGTAATTGCGCCAGTGAATGGGGTCCGGTATGAATTGCGGCGGAAACACGTAGATGTTCTGAGGGGTCTTCAGGGAGGAAGAAACCAGCCAGAAGAAGGGCGTCAACATCAAGACGCCGCCTCCGACCAGGATCAGGTAGCGGACAATCGTCACGTGACGTTGTCTCCGGCTTCGTAATAGACCCAACGATGCTGCGTCTTGAAGAGTACCCAGGTCAGGAGGGCCACGGTCAGGAAGAGGATCCAGGCCATGGCGGAGGCGTATCCGTTGCGGAAATACCCGAAGGCGTTCCGATACATGTAGAGCATGTAGAAGAGAGCCGCGTTGCCCGGACCCGCGGAGGAGGAAGCCGCATTGGAACCAAACAGGATGAAGGCCGACGTGAAGACTTGGAAGGCCTGGATCACGGCGATGATGAGCTGGAAGAAGATGATGGACGAAGTGAGGGGTATCGTGATCAAGCGGAAACGGTGCCAACGGCCCGCGCCGTCCACCTCCGCGGCTTCATAGAAGGACGGGGGTACGCCCGTGATGGCGGCCAGGAAGATGAGCACGGAGTTGCCCAGGCCCCACAGGCTGATGAAGACGATGGACGGGACGATCCAGTCGGGGTCCGCCAGCCAGCGCGGGGCCGGCAGGCCCAGCACTTTGAGCGGGTAGTTGATGGGCCCGAATTCAGGATGCAAGCCCCAGCGCCATACGGCCGCCGCCGCCACCGAAGGCACGATGGACGGCAGATACCACATGGTGCGCCACGCCGCGATGCCCCGTATCCGGCCGCTCATCAGCAGAGCCACCAAGTAGGCGAAGACCAGCGACAGAGGGACATACAACACTACGTAGCGGAAGGTCACCTCGATGGACTTCAGCCACAGGTCGTCGCTGAAGAGCTTGACGTAGTTGGTCAGGCCGTGCCACGCGGGGCGATTGATGATGTCGTACTTGGTGAACGATAGGCCCAGGCTGACGACGACGGGGCCCAGCTGAAAAAGGAGCAGCCCCAGCATGGCCGGAACGACGAAAATCCAGCCGAACATGGTCTCTTCGAAGGAGAGACGCTTATGAAAGGGAAGGCGCTGCGGTGCGGGAATCCCGGAAGCCGCCATCTACGGCCTGTGTCCTTATTACGCGGAGAGCGGGGCGCGGCAGGCCCGGACCCGGGGCGATGGGCCCGGCGCCTGCCGCACTGGAGTCGCGGAACCGGCCCGCGTCAAGCCAGTTCGCCCGTAGCCAGAATCTGTTCGGAACCGGCGCGGACTTCGCTGGCGATCTCGGACCAGGACACCTCGCCCAGCCACACCTGGTCGTTGTAGGGCGCCCAGTAGTCCAGCAACGGCTGGTACCAGCCGCCGAAGTAGGAACCGATCGTGTCTCCGGGCCAGCGGAAGGTGTCGTTGTTCTCGAACGCGTCGTAGAACACCTGGCGGTATTCTCCCGCCGGCGGTTCTTCGTTGTTCAGGAACTGCTCCCGCAGGTCTTTGCGGATGGGCTGCTGCATACCCAGATCCACCAGAATTTTCTGGCCTTCGAAGCTGCAGCAGGCGAACTTGATGAAATCGTAGGCTTCCTGCTGGAACTCGCTCTGGGAGAAGACGCACAGCGGCGAGTAGTGACCGTACGAGACCTTGGTCTTGCTGTAGGGCACCTGGGTGGTGCCCCATTGTGCTTCCGTGGCGTTGATGCGCCCGATGGTCCAGGCCCCGATGTGCTGCATGGCTACGTTCTTGGAGCGCAAATCGACGGGAGTGGCCACTTCATAGGCCGGGGAGGGGCTGACGAAGTGCTCCAGACCCAAGGCGGCCAGCCAATCCATGCTCTCGATGAATGCGGGAGAGTCCATCGGCATGGTCCCGTCCCCCGCGATGATTTCGGCGTCGTGGGACCAATGGTAAGTGTAGCGGCCGTGGCCCAGACCCGGTTTGAACCCGTACTGCTTGACACGGGTCGGATTGAAGCCGGGATCTGCCGGCGTGTTGTCGTCCAGGTCCAACGTCAGGGCGGTAGCCAGTTCCAGCAGGGTGTCCCAGGTCATCCACTCCGTCGCGGAAGGATAGTCGAGGCCGGCCGCGTCGAAGAGGACGGTGTCGAAAGCCAGACACATGGCCCCGCTGTCCCAAGGCAGGCCCCAGCGTTTGCCGTCGTAGGTCTGCGCGATCCACACGTTGGGCACGTAGTCGTCCTCGTTGAAGGTCGGGTCCGCGGCCAGGTAGGGCTCCAGGTCCGTGGTCACGCCCTTGCGGGTGAGCATGCCCGTAGTGCGGTTGGCGTCAAACCAGCAGTCCGGACCGGTGCCGGCGGAGATCATCAGCAGCAGGGCTTCCTGGTGGGAATAGCCGGCCACCGCGTTGATATCGAATTCGATATGCGGATTGGACTCTTGATACAGGTCCATCTGCTGGGCCATCACGCCGGCAATGAACTCCCCGCCCCGGTTGAAGAAGTTCAACGTTATGGTTTCCATACCGCCGTCCCCGCCCGTGGGCGGAGCCACGGTCGCACAGGCCGCGATCGCCATGGTGCCCGCGGCTACGCCGGAGAGGCGTAAAAAGGCGCGCCGACTTAGTTGAGGTTGAGCCATGAGTATTCCTCCGTAAATGGAAAAAGAAAAGGCGAGCGGGTCGAGCAGGTCAAGGCCGCGGACCCGAGCGCACTTCTGTAGACCATTGTAGGACACAAGCATTGAATCGAACAACGGCAGCCGGGCGCTTCCGGCGCCGGAGACGAACCGGCGACCGAAATCCTGCTTGGGGCACGGTGATCAGGACGCTTCAGGTCCGACTCGCGACGGCGCAGGAATTTCCAAAGTGCGCTGCAGAGGCGCTACCCCGGCCAAGATGCCTCCAGGCCTCCGTCGTTGCCGCAAGGGTTCCCCTCGGCGTGCGTGACATCGTCGGCTTCCAAGGCGACGGGTCGTTCTGTACCGGAGCGCCCGCGGCAGTCTGTACACAGCGCGTCGCCCCTGCACGATCGGGAGCATGGAGGCGGGTATGGGCAACGACGGCGTGGAACCCTATCCGAGGTCTGGGCGGGGACCAGCATGCACCCTGGAAAGCGGCCGGGTAGAGAGCCTGGGCGACGCATGGCTTTCCGGCCTCCGGGTATGCAAAAGCACAGGACGCCCGAGAGACCCCATGCGCCTCGCTCCTCGCACGGCTTCGACCGAGGCTGCAGACGATACCGCACTCCCTGGCGCCCCTGCGGCGCGCTCGGAAGAATTAGGTACCGAGGTTTGAGCCTGTGAGTCTATGGCGTCGTACTGGCCCAGAGCGCCTGCCCACACGTGCCCGCCGCGCTGGCGCTCTTCGGTACCCCGCACCCCTGCGTCCGTATCTGGGGCGTGGCGTGGCCGAAGGGTGTGAAGCCGTCCGCCCCTGTCGGATAGAATGGCAACACGGCCGGCAAAATATGCGGAGTTGTGTTGATGTATCTGTTGGCTCGATCCTGGGTCTGTACGCTGGGTCTGGCCCTGGTGCTGCTCTGGGGTCCGCGCCCGATACAGGCCGCGGCATCGGTACAGGCCGCGGCGCCGGTGGCGACCACGGCCGAGGGCGCCTACGAGAATCTGGCCGAGCATTGGACGGGACGCTACTTCCTAGTGCGCAGGGGCACGACGGTGGAGGCCCTGTTGAGTACGACGCGCTCGCCCGTGCAGCATTATGCACGCCAGAACCCGCAAGTCTTATTTACGGTTCCGGTCGGCTTTCGCCCGGCGCAGCCGGTGATCTGGACGGTCCCGGGGTGGCCGGTGGATCGTCAAGGCCGGGTGCAGCCGGTCGGCAGTCGTCTTTTCGATCTGCAGGTGACGCCGGACGGGGCGGTGCGTTACGTGGACAATCCGAAGGTGGAGGGAGTGGGGAATCTGCGCTATGCGACGATGCTGGCTTGGAGTACGGGAGCCGAGTGCGGAGACAGTCCGCTGCATGGTCGCACCCCGGAGGTGGTGGCGGCCATCCTCCGCCGCGTGCCGGTCACGGATGAGTGTGCCCAGGTGACAGCGGCAGATCTGGCCTGGGTGACGGATCTGAGGCTCGTTCGTCTGGAGAGCGTCGAGCCGAACGACTTTGCAGGCCTGACCCACTTGACGACGCTGGATCTGTCCGACAACGAGCTGGCGATGCTGCCGGCGGAGGTCTTTACCGGTCTGGAGCAGCTGCAGACGTTGCGGCTGGAGGGCAATCGGCTGGCGACGTTGCCGGCAGGGGTCTTTACGGGCCTGGGGCAGCTGCAGACGTTGCAACTGGAGGGCAATCGGCTGACGGCGTTGCCGGCGGGCGTCTTTGCGGGCTTGGGACAGTTGCAGACGTTGCGGTTGGGCGGCAACCCACTGACGCACCTGCCGCCTACGCTCTTTGCGGGCTTGGGGCAGCTGCAGACGCTGCGGTTGGAGGGCAATCGGCTGACGGCGTTGCCGGCGGGCGTCTTTACGGGCCTGGGGCAGCTGCAGACGTTGCAATTGGAGGGCAATCGGCTGGCGGCGTTGCCGGCGGGGATCTTTGCGGGCCTGGGGCAGCTGCAGACGCTGTGGCTGGGCGGCAACCAACTGACGCATCTGCCGCCTGCGCTCTTTGCGGGCCTGGGGCAGCTGCAGACGCTGCGGTTGGAGGGCAATCGGCTGACGGCGTTGCCTGTCGGAATCTTCGCCGACCTCGAACAACTCCAACAACTATGGATGCCACGCAGGGGCTTGCAAGACGTGCCGACCGCACTCTTCACGGTGCTGGCGCGTCTGGAGGTCCTGTACTTGAGCGACAGCGGACTGACCTTCCACCGGCCGGTGGATCCCGCGATCCGGCGCGCACGCAGAGATTCTAGGATACAAGGCTACGGACAGACGGGGGCAGGCACATACGAACCGATACTGGACGAGCGGCGCCAGACTTTTCGGTGGCCGCGCAATGGGGCGGCGGCCGACTGTCCCGGAGGGCCGCTCCATGGACGCACGCAGGCCGTGGTCGACGCCGTCGTGGCCCATCTGGACGTCTCTGCCTGTGCCCAGGTGACGGCAGCGCAACTGTCGACTCTCCAGACACTGCATGTAGCCGATCGCAACCTGAGCGGGTTGCAGGGCAACGATTTCGCCGGGCTGTCTCAGCTGCAGACCTTGGATCTGTCCTCCAACGCTCTCGGGGTCCTGCCGCCCGATCTCTTCGCCGGGCTGTCTCAGCTACAGACCTTGGATCTGTCCTCCAACGCTCTCGGGGTCCTGCCGCCCGATCTCTTCGCCGGGCTGTCTCAGCTGCAGACGTTGGATCTGTCCTCCAACGCCCTCGGGGTCTTGCCGCCCGATCTCTTCGCCGGGCTGTCTCAGCTGCAGACGTTGGATCTGTCCTCCAACGCCCTCGGGGTCTTGCCGCCCGATCTCTTCGCCGGGCTGTCTCAGCTGCAGACCTTGAATCTGTTCTCCAACGCCCTCGGGGTCCTGCCGCCCGATCTCTTTGCCAACCTCTCCCAACTGCAGTCCTTATCCCTAGGCGACAACAACACCCTCGAGGTCCTGCCGCCCGATCTCTTTGCCGACCTCTCCCAACTGCAGACGTTGCAGCTAATCTTCAATGAACTATGGCTGCCTCCGGGTCTCTTTGCCGACCTCTCCCAGCTGCATTCCCTGCACTTGGGATACCCAGAGGGAGTCTTGGTTCCTGGTTTGTTCACAGGACTCGAGCATCTGCAGATCCTGACTATTCGCGGCGTGGGCAAGCCCCCGGCCGGTCTCTTCACGGGGTTGGAGCACCTGCAGACCCTGACTATTCGCGGCGTGGGCAAGCCCCCGGCCGGTCTCTTCACAGGGTTGGAACGCCTGCAGACCCTGCAACTGACCGGGTTGGCGCATTTCCCGGCCGGTCTCTTCACGGGGTTGGAACGCCTGCAGACCCTGCAACTGACCGACGCGTTCGGATACGATCCCGAGCTCAAACGCCTCCAGGTCGTCTTGAGCTCGGAATTGTTCGCCGGGCTGTCGCATCTACGCGTGCTGGAGCTGGATATACACGTATTCACTCTGCCTGCCACGCTCTTCGCCCCTTTGGGGGCCTTGCAGGAGCTGCATCTGGAAGCTTCAAGTCTGGACATCCTGCCCGCCGCGCTGTTTGCCGGCACCCCCAACCTGGAGAAACTGCATTTGGGCCGCGTGCCGCCGGAACCGGTACATCCTCAGCTGAGACACAAGCTGCGGTGGGACAATCAGCTGACGGCGCTGCCCGAGGATCTCTTCTTGGGCTTGAGCCGTCTCCGGCTGTTGGACCTGAGCGGCAATCGATTGGCACATTTGCCGCCCGGCCTCTTGGCCGATCTCGATCGCCTCGAGTATCTGGACCTGAGCGGCAATCCATTGACGGAGCTGCCGCCCGGCCTCTTGGCCGATCTCGATCGCCTCGAGCATCTGAATCTGAGCGACATTGCACTGACGGAGCTGCCGCCCAGATTCTTGGCCGATCTCGATCGCCTCGAGCATCTGAATCTGAGCGGCAATCCATTGACGGAGCTGCCGCCCGGCCTCTTGGCTGATCTCGATCGCCTCGAGTATCTGGACCTGAGCGGCATTGCACTGACGGAGCTGCCGCCCAGATTCTTGGCCGATCTCGATCGCCTTGCGCATCTGGACCTGAGCAGCATTTCATTGACGGAGCTGCCGCCCGGCCTCTTGGCCGGTCTCGGCCGCCTCGAACACCTGCATCTAGGCTTCAATCGTCTGACGGAGCTGCCGCCCGGCCTCTTGACCGACTTCGGCCACCTCGAACACCTGAATCTGTGCTTCAATCGTCTGACGGAGTTGCCGCCCGGCCTCTTGACCGACCTCGGCCGCCTCGAACGGCTGAATCTGATATTCAATCGTCTGACGGAGCTGCCGCCCGGTCTCTTGACCGACCTCGGCCGTCTCGATCACCTGAGGCTGGGCGGCAATCACCTGACGACGCTGCCGCCCGGCTTCTTGACGGGTCCAACTCGGCTGAGACATCTGGCCTTGCACGAAAATCCATGGCACTGTCTGCCGTACCAGGTGCTCCTGGAATACGATGTGGAAGCGCCTGTTCCTCCTCCCTGTCCGCTGTAGGAGGGCATCGGTCCTCGGAGCATACGGACTAGAAACCGTCCAGTTTGTCCGCGCACCCGTAAGATACGCGGCCGGCACATTTTCCCTGTTGGAATTAGGGAAAATGTCCGTGGAGATTGGCGCTTAATAGTCTCGACGTACAAGTCGAGGCGCCCCGGAACCGCTGCGCGATGTGCCACAGCGGGGTTCCCGTGAGTGCATCCGGAAAGCGTGGATAGGCCTGCGCGCTCGGGTACCGCGTCCCTATGGGTAGGGGTGCGGAACGTCCTGTGCGGGATGACCGGGTCTCCCACTCGGATCCTCTACAGGCATTGAGCCGAGACCCCGAGGCGGTGTCGATGATTCCCGGCGGGCCCGTCGACTTGGTGATCGGCAGGAATTTACAGACTCGCTATACATTTCGAGTTCGCAACGGAGCCCATTCCCTGGATCCACGCCCAGGGCTGCGAGAGGTCCTCTTTACCTGCGCCTACGGGGTGGGAGCGATCTCCGTACCACGCGCGGTGGGCGGCCCCGGCCGGGGCGCGCTGCGTATAGGGCGCAATTTCGAGCAGACCCCGAAGTGTGCATTGTGATTCCCCAGGAATATGCCGGCCCGCCCATGTTCGTAACGTTTGGGGTACGCGTTGGGTACAGCAATGTTCTTTTGCCTTCTGCATATTGGTCGTGTGGCCATATCTGCGATCGCATCAGCCTGGGCATGTGCCGGAGGAGAAGATCATGTGTACCGTACGCGGACCCCGTTTTGCAGTCGATCCTACGACCGCGCATAGGACTAGGGCGACCGCCTGGCGACCACTGGTGGGGCTCGTTGTCTGCGACGAAGTATGCGGCACCGCCTTGCAGACTGAACTCGACGTGCCGACTGGAGAAACACGGCTTGACATATCCGATGCAGGCGCACTGGACAATGAACTGCATCTTCGGAAAACCGATCTCCTGACCGACAAGAGGCAGACGGAAGGAAATGTCGGCCAGATTCTGGTCACCTGGAGTCCCCATGCCCGGCTGAGCCTGCGCGCTGGCACCGCCCTGGGTCTGAATGTGTGGTCAGGTCCGACCACAGGGCACAGCCTCGTGGCTTCCCGCGCCGGCGGCAGCACGCACCGTTACGATATCCTGGGCCAGCATGCAGCCCCATCCACCTGGTGGAAAATTCAGTTTCGCAAGACGCTTACGGGCTGGGTCCATGGCAGTTACGTCCAGCCCCACGGGAATCTGAGCGACGTGCGCGTCGTTTCGTTGTTCCACTACACCGGCCGGTCGCCAGCCTGCACGTCCTAGCGGCCGACCGGGACCCTTCTCTGCACCTCCTACGGCATGTTTTCGGAACGCCTGCCCTGGCGGCGGTGGACCCTGCAGGGCACTGTGGCGCTGCCCGCTCTGGGATTCAACCTGGGCAGCCGCGCCCTGGCGTTGCTCTTGGCCCTGATGGCGATCGACATTCTCACCGGCAGTCTGGTGGCTCTCTACCAGGGCCATACCCGCTTACGCATCCTGTGGCGGGGTTTACTGCGTAAATCCGTCAGCCTGTTGGTCGTGCTCACGGCCGCTCTGCTCGAACAGAGCTTGGCGGCCAGCGGCCTACCTCCATTGCACGTGACCCCGGCCGTCATTCTCTTCTATGCTGCCCACGAGGCCCTCAGCATCCTGGAACATGCGCAGGCCCTGGGGGCGCCGATCCCCACTCCCTTGCAACGCTTCCTGCAACACTTGCGTAGCCCCCCTCACAGCGACCCCTGACGGTTCCATGCAGGATCTGCGAGTCGGCATTCAGCATTCAGGTTTCCGGATTGCTATGCCTTGAGATTGCCATGCCACGTTCATCGGTTCCGATATGGACAGATGCCGACCCTCTCTCCCTGTTGCCCACCTCAAACTAGGCTATGCGGTGTGCCCGAGGCGGGCGTTTGCAGAGGCCCTACAGGAGATACTCCCGATTCCTCCCCCATCTGCTTTTGCCGGCCTAGGCCATGCAATCCGTCGGCATGGCCTAGGCAATTTTTGTGTATGTCGAACTGTCCGAGATCGATCCCTATGGGGTGTCCGGTCCGTCGACGCACAATCCCTGGCTCCCTGCGACCCTGTCCCGTTGTGCTGGTGCCGGACGATCCCCCGGCCCAGATACCGGATTACGCAGAGCTGCATCTGGCCCGCGCCGTCCGTCTGCTCACCGAGCCCTACGACCCCAGCCTGCCGGCGCACTACGTTGCCGAACTCCTGCCGATCTCCCTGTGCGTCCAGCTCTGCGGCTGCATCGGTCCCAGCGGCAGGTGATGGCAGACAACGCCGTACATGCGCTGTCCCCTACCGCCGCAGCTGGGTTGCGCGTCTTGGCCGACAATCATCCGCCGCCTCTGACCGGCAGTAAAGCGGCCCAGCGCCTCTATGCAGATCAAGGGCGAGCGTATCTCCGAAAATGCCGTCCGCAAAACATCTACCCTCTGCGTCGGAAGCGGGAACCCGTTCCCGCTCACTCCCAGCTGATCTTGCTACAGGCAGCAGCTCCATGTCGGCCCAACCGGCCCCATTGTTTTCTATCTAGATCCCCGGTCGCCGTAGAATTTGTCCTCGGTCCGGCTGCTCCGAAAACGGATACGAGGAACTCCGACAGCCGGCGACTCCCAGTGCAAGACCGCATAGCCGCATGTGCCGGCCCTGGCCGTCTAGGCTCCGCAGACAGTACATCCGTCTGCGCATCCCAAGTTGGGCCTCCCTTCGGCTCCCGCCTGCGGAACCCGTCTCCTTTGCGGTGCACTTGGCTACGGCCTGGGCCGGGGGCTTGGGTAGCTCGGGACTGGCTGTGCATACCCTGAAGTCGCGACTTTGATCGGACGGAGGCGGCCAGAGAAGTACTGACGGCGCTGTTTCCGACCGTGCTCTACTACGGTACCCGCGTCCTCTCCGGATTTGCGGAGGCTCTGCACCTCATGGGTACTGTCCTGGGTGCTTGGGGCGACAGGTACCCCCTTGATGGAGAGGCAGTCCAGCTGCTCGCTCCTCTGGTCCGCAATCGGATCCGGATAGATCCCCGAGTTCCCTGAATCGCTTCCGCCTTCTCCGCTTCCCGGGCAGGCCGCTTCGGGACACGCGCATAGAAGAACAGGACTACGGTCTCAGGCATAATGCCGCGGGACCGGGTCTGAATCCCCTGAGGCCCAGCCCAAGCGCCTACGTCATACCAACGTCGATTCAGCTCTTCCTGTCATTACATAGCAACCGCGCTGCGCAAGCGAGCACAGGTTGGTCCATTCCGTCTGCACACGGAGTTCGACTGGAAACCAGGAAGCGGGATACCGGCATGGTAGCTGGAAATCAAGACGGCCTGCTTGTCGCCAGCGGGGCCATGACGTTATGTACCGACGATGGAAAGAGGCGACGAGACTGCCCGTCGAGACTCTGCCGCAGTATCTCTCTCGGCAAGGAGGAACCCTCCATCGTGCACCAACCACGGCACGACGGACTGCTGATCCACCAGAATGTGCTCTGTGGAAAGCGAAGAACCCGCGAGGGGACGCAATTCCCGTTGGTGTACGCGACCGGAAACAAGTTGAATTGCAGCCGAGCGGCAAGGCGCCCGGAGCGGACTATCCGAGAACCGTACCCCGACCCGGCCGCAGAACAGAGCGAAAGGGTTGCCACGGTACCTGCCGTCCGTGAAACTCTATCGGCCCCGGGACGCAGCGCATCGGGCTCCTTGTACCTGGCGCGGCGAAATTCTTCATGGCCCCTCGCGTAGCGGTTCTACTGCACCTGAACTTGTACGCCGGGTCGAGTTGATCCAAAGCGACGCTGCATCTAAGGGGACGTACCCTGGAGCCCGTCGTCTGCCCAAGACGACGGGCCAGCGGGACCGGAGAACGTCAGGGGGCAGCGGCGGCCAGGACGGGGCCGACGACGGCGTGGGCGGTATAGGCGATATCCTCCTGAGTGAAGGCGTAGGTGGCACGCAGGTACTGAGCCACGTCCGCGCTCTGGGGAGTATAGAGATAGCTGCCGGCCGCCGCGGCGGTCCAAGGCCCGGCGGGGTCGGGGGCGCGATGCCAGCTCCAAACGATGGTGTGGCCCTGGAGGTGCGCGCGGCGACGGCCGGCGAAGGGCGTGCCTACGGTGGGGGCGACGTCGTCGAAGAAGACGGCGGCCTCCTGCACGGGGCCGATCTGGACACGGGTGGTATGGGTGAGGGCGGTATCGTTCTCGCCCTCGATCCAGACCAGAGCGGCACGCAGGTATTGGCCTTGGTCGGTGGTCTGGGGAGTGTAGAGGTAGCTGCCTACGTCGCTGAGACCGGTGGCCGCGACGGCGGTCCAAGGGCCGTCGGGAGCGGTGCTCACCTGCCAGTTCCAGGGGGTGATCTGGCGCGTGATGCGGCTACGGGCGGCCGCAGTGAGGGTGACGTTGAGGGGCACGCCTACCTGGGCGGCGGGAGCGCGGAAGTAAGCGGGATGAGCGGCCACGGGTGGGGTCACGGCTTGGACCGTGTGCGTCTGACCGGCGGCGCTCCAAGTGCAGGTGACACGTAGGGAGTGATCCGCGTCGGTGGTCTGAGGGATGTAGGTGGCGCTGTTCGTACCCACGTCGGTCCAAGTGTCCAGGGAGTCGACGGCGCGCTGCCACTGCCAGGTGCCCTGGACGCTCTCGGGAGTGACGCGAGCGGGATCGAGGGTAGCCACATGGGCTTGGGCCACGACCGGGAAAGGCTCGTTGAAGGTGACCTCTGGGGCCTGCACGGGACCTACGGTGGTCTGAGTGCGGTGTAGGACGTCTCCTTCCCGCCAGAGCGCGGTGAGCCGCAGGAAGCGGCCGGCCAAGTCGGGGTGGGGCAGGAGAAGGGGATGGACGTTGGGGTTACAGGTGAGGTCCACGACGGACCAGGGGCCGGCGGCCTCGGACGCCTGTTGCCACTGCCAGGCGTCATGGGCGGTGCGGCGGGCTTGGAGGGCGGGAGGCAGCGCTGCCTGCAGAGGCACGCCCACTTGGGCAGGCAAGGTCTGGACGGGCAGGCGCCGGGACAAGACGGGGCCGATTACGGCCTGGGCAGCGTGGGGGGCAGCGTCGTCGCCGGTACCCTCGATCCATGCTTTTTCGGCCCGCAGATAGAGGCCTAGGTCGCTGGTTTGGGGAGTATAGATATAGGTGCCGTGAGTACTGAGGCCGACGCTGGGCACGGCGCTCCAGGGACCGGTGGCGCTGGGACCCTGCTGCCAGGTCCAGCTCCGGTTGATGGTCCAGCGGCGCGTGAAGGTATGCACCGAGGCCGCGTGCAGGGGAGTACCTACCCGGGCCTGGGAAGCCCGGAAGAAGAGGGGGTTGGAGCGCACGGGAGCGCTCACGGCTTGCACCGTGTGCGTTGTGCCGGCGGCGCTCCAGGTGTAGGCGGCTCGTAGGGAGTAGTCTACGTCGGCGCTCTGGGGCGTATACGTGTTGTTCGTAGCATCGAGACCGCTGCTGTCCACGTCTGTCCAGGGGCCGGCGGGAGTGTTCCCGCGCTGCCAGCGCCAAGTGCCCTGGGCGGCCGCCGCGGCCTGCAGGCGGGTGCCCAAGGCCACGCCCTGGGCCTGTCCTGTCCAGGGATAAGGATCGTGGGTAAAGAGCACGTCGGCGGCCTGTACGGGGGCGCTCACGGCCTGAGCCGTCTGCGTTACGTTCCCCGCCCCTGTGCTCCAACGCACCGTCACGCGCAGGCGGAGGCCCTGATCCGAGGTCCGGGGCAGATAGAGCGGCCCAGTGGGAGCGGGACGCAGTTCGCGCCAGGGTCCGGCGGCATCCGTGGCGTACTGCCACCGCCAGATGCCTTCCGTATGCAGATGCATGAGATCGGCGGCCGGGGTCGCGACCAGGGGCATGCCTACTTGCGGGGCGGCCGAGGGCAGCTGCAGTTCCGGCGCCGTGGTCACGCTCACGGTCGCGGAGCGGGTGCCTGTCCCCTGGTGGTGGAAGGCCTGTATCTGGTACCGATAGACAGTCTCCGGACGCACGTCTTGGCGATCCACCCAGTAGGTGAGAGTCGCGCCCGTATCCGCCACGTGCAGGGCGGAGCTGCCGCCGGCGCCCGTGGCACGGTAGATCCGGTAGCCCTCGATCTGTCCCGTGGCCGGGGTCTGCCAGTGCAGGGTCACGCGGTAGGCGCCGGCCGTGGTCCGCACGCCGCCGGGGGCTGCAGGCAGGGGCAAGGGAGCGGCCGGGGTGGTCACCTGCACGGCCAGGGAGGGCTCTCCCCGTCCTTGACTGTTGGCGGCCCGCACGCGCCAGGCGTACGTGGTCTCGGCCTCCAAATCCGCCATCGTGTAGCGGGTGCGCGTGGTGTCCTCCTCTTCGTCCCAGTCACCGTCGGCATAGCCCTCGACATGGTAGCGGGTGACGGAGGCGCCGCCGTCGTCGTCCGGCGCGTCCCAGTCCAATTCCACCTCGTCGTGCTCGATGTCTTCGGTCTCCAGAGCGGTGGGGATTCCGGGCACGGTGACACGGGGTCCGGCCGTCCAGGCCACGTGCGCCGTGTACTTGACGTAGCCCAGATGGTCCACCTTGCTGTTGTCCACGTAGCGCACGGCTCCGTCCGGACCCACGGTCAAGTCGAAACTGACCGGAGGCACGCCGGGTTTGAGCACCCCCTGCGCGTCCACCTCCTGCGCCCCCGTCACCGTATAGGTGTAGCGCTGGGCAGGGCGGTAATCGGCGGCCAGGCGCAGGATGTCCTCAGGGTTCTGGCGCGCCAGGTACTGTACGGGCGAGCGGGTGGAGCGGAGCAGGCCGGCGACGGCGGCTTCCACCCGCTGCAGCTCGAAGCGGCTGCCCCAGTTCACCTGCTGGTTGAGGTAGGGACCGGCCGTCCAGCTCTGGGGCGCCAAGGCAGTGTCGCCGGCGGTGTCCACGTAGTCGCCGCGCACCCAACCGGTGGTGTCGGCGTCGTAACGGATCAGCCACCAGGTATAGCTGCCCTGCTGCGTCTGGCCCAAGACGGCGAAGGCGGTGGCGGTACCGCCGGGAATGGTGAGATGCACGGCGTGATTCGTGCCGGGGCCGGCGCGCAGGTTGAGACCGGTCGTGACCCGCGTCTGCAGAGTCAGAGTGGGCGCCGAGCCGGGTCCGGGGACGACCAAGGCCGTCGCCGTCTCCCAGCTGAACGTGGTCTGGTAGCGCAGGTAGCCGATTTCGACCGAGACCTTGCTGTCGTCCACGTAGCGCACGGCCCCGTCCGTATCCACGGTCACGTTGAAGGGACGCGGCGTGCTGTTCGCGTGATCGGTGCCGTCGTCGTGCACGTGCCGGGCTCCGCGTACGGTGTGGGTCAGGGCTTGGACGGGGCGGAAATCTGTGGGGATGTGGAAGAGATCCTCGGGCTGCTCGGCCGCATAGTAGTAGACCGGCGAGCGGTCGCAGCCAAAGGTGGCGGTGACCGTCGTGCCGCTCTTGGCCACTTGCCAGCTGCCTGCCCAGTTCACCTGGAGATTGGCGTAGACGCCGGTGGCGCTGTGCGTGGTGGCGGGCGGGGACGTCTGGGGAGAGCCGGTATCGGGGCTGGCCGGTTCCGAGTAGGTGGCGTAGGGTACCGTGCTCAGGTCGCCGTGGGCGTCGACGTAGGTCTGGGGCACCCAGCCCGTGACCGTGGGACTGTAGCGGATCTGCCACCATTGCGGAGCGCGGTCGTTGCGACCGGTGACGGCATACCAAATATCGGGCTCCGTGATGGTCGCCACGACCCGATGCGAGGGATGGGGACCTTCCCGTACGGGCAGATCCAGACGGGGTTGGTTTCGTGCACTGGGATGCATAAGAATAATTCCTTTCGGCCGCCCTGCGGCTGCTCTGGTGAAGCGGTGCCCAGCTGAACACCGCCGTCGTGATCCTGGCCCAAGGCCGCACGGGACACCATAGCCGCCGCGTAACGTCCGCGTACCGTGCGTGTGAGCACGGAGACCGCGCATCCCAGCCCCCCGCCCACAGGCCCATGATCCAGGGCTGCGCACAACACATAGGGAGTGACGCGGTGGTTACGGAGTCGCTATGGCGCTCTCTCCTGGGTCTGGTCAGACTTGGGATACAGCGCGGTGCGGCCGGCGGGCCCGCCGGCCGTCTTGCCACCAGAATCAGGAGATTCCATATGGCAACCTCTACCTCTACCCCGGCTCCCTTTTTGCAACTGCCCTTCAAGTCTCGGTATTCGGTCGCGGCCGACAGTTTTCGGCCCGACAGTTGGCCCATCACGCACCTGTTCAACGATCCTCGCACCCGGCCTCTCTACGAGCAGGATGGCCAAGACGGCCACGAGGGCATCGATTGGGGCTGCTGCAGCGGCACGCCCATCCATGCCATGGCGGCCGGCTGTGTTACCAGGGTCGATACGCCGGACGAAAACGACCCGGATAATCTTCCCTATGGCAATCAAGTGCGCATTCGCACGAATTGGGAAGCCGCGGACGGCTTCGAAATCACCTACGCTCATCTGGCCGTGGTATTGGTCAAATTGGGAGACTGTGTGCCGAAGGGGAGATTGATCGGCGTGTCCGGCAATACGGGCCACAGTACCGGACCGCACCTGCATGTACACTACAAACCCCGTAACCCAGACGCCGACAGCACCCTCATTCTGGGATGTGTCGACTTCAAGGACTTTCTCGAGGATCGCTCATACCTAATGAAAACGCCTGGAGAGGAATGCCCGCGGTTGCAGTTTAAACAGAGAGCAGACGGCAACGCTCCCACCACAGTCCCCGCGTACAGGCAACCTGTTGCCGGAGCAACTCCTGCCGTCGCACTGCCAATCTACACAACAGAGCCGACACAAGCATGTCCTAACCCGCCCAGGCGAGAATATGCTATCGTGGGCAAGGACTACGCCGAATGGGCAGTGACTCCCTACGGTCGTTGGCCGACCTCGCCTCAGTATCCCTATTGGTGGCAGATTGAGGTCCTGTCGGAATCTCCGCAGGGCTATTGGGTGCAGGTCTATCAGGCGGAAGTGCTGGGCGACGTGTACGATACCCCCATCACCTATTTCGGTCCGCGGCTACATTGGTACTAGGTTGTATCGACGTTGCCGCATAGCCTCGACGAGCCCGCCTACGCCAGGGAGAAATCCTAGATGTCTCAGGACCAGCGGGTCGCGGCGGGCCAAGAGATATGCCGGTAGTGTCGGATCTGGCCGATGAAGCACTCGACCCGCGCCCGCGCGGGCGCGGGTCGAGCAGCGACGACTCAGTCCTCGATTTGACTTAGGGCCGGTTGGGTACTGAATGTACACTCTGCCGTTGCACCACTTGCTCTACCGGGCTAAATCTGCCCGCGCCGGCACAGCTGTCGCATCCGGCAACGGCAGGTTCCAGTCCAGGTGCTCAAACGCCCAACCATGGAGTAAGGTAGAGGGCAAGGTATAGGCTCCGTCTCCCTCCTCAATCCGCTCTCGGCGTATCCTGCTTCCGAAAGCAGAGCCTCGGGCCGTGAAGGTTTCCCGCATGAAGACCTTCAACCGACTGTGAGGTAGATGCAACCATTCGTATAGGTGGCCGGCCCACAGGTCCGGAAGGTCGGCGGCACATTTCTCCCCTTCCCAAAAGCGCCTCCCCTTTCAAACTCCGCATGGGCGGCTGGTCCTGAAGGTCCGTCAGGCGCGTCGGCAACCCGTCCTGACTCTCAGTCGTTTCAAGAGTCGGATCGGCAAGGGATATGTCCGGATTAGAGTCCCATCTAACGAATCAAAGGCAACCCGATGGACATGTAGGGAGGAGAACAGCCCTAGAAAAGTCGACGCCTCGAGCATAGAGCCCGGCCGTATGGAAAGACGTATGCGTCGTATCCATGACTCGACCCCCTCGTCCCTCCAAACTCGAGGGGAACTTCGGATGCCGCGGTCCGTGGACGCGAGAGGTGGGGAGGCCTGCTGCCGCGGACCGTGCTCCCTTGACGGATCCATCGATGATGCCCCGTGGACATTGCTATACAATATGTTTCTGTAGGACGATGCCGCTCCTCAGGTTGAAACCGACCTCTCGCCGGTAGGGGCGCGCGGGTTGGTCTGCAGCCCGTCATATCCTCCGACAATCCGCCCAAACGGCTCTCGGATCTTCGCCTGCTGCAGCTCGGTCACGGACCCCAGCCTCGGCGTTGCGGTCGGTGCTCCGCAATCCGGGGATGTTGCTCGATCCCATTCCCAAAACAGAATACATACCCGGTTTAGAACAGGAAACGAGGACATGGGAAAGGATCACTTCAACCTCTCGGGTTCCGCGACGAGAAGCGAATCGGACCCTATGATCGCGATATCAGGATATCGGATGCGGATTGCCGTTGCCAATCGCCGGCAAGGACCCGAGAATGCCCACTTTCTAGGGTCTATCGGCCGCTCCCGTGCACCCGCAGACGCGTCTCGGTCCCCGTTACCCTGCAGGCAGTGGCCCCACCTCGTCCAGGCTAAGCCGAGGCAGCAATATCAACAATGCGCTGGAAAAAGCCCCTGCTAGCCGTCTATCGCAGTCTGCTCTGTTCGGTTCTGTTGGGCTTGGGTTGGGTGCTGAGCGGATCCGCGCAGGTGACCGCCGCTACGGTGGTTTCTGCATCCACGCCGCCGGTGGACATGTGCCGGCGCACCCAAAATGTACAGGAGGCCGTGGAAAGAGCCCTACGCGTGGTGGAGCGGGTGCCGGGCCCCTGCGTCCAGATCACGGCAGCGGACCTAGCGCGGATCCAGACCCTGCATCTGCCCAATGCGTCTGAGCTGGCTGCCGGTGATTTCGCCGCGCTTCCCCATCTGCGGGTATTGGATCTGGGCCGTCATCATGACAGCCTCAAGCACCTGCAGACCCTGCCGGCCGGTCTGCTGGCCGATTTGGGCGCGCTGCAGCATTTGGATTTGAGCGGCAACCAGTTGACTTCCCTGCCGGCCGGTCTGCTGGCCGATTTGGGCGCGCTGCAGCATCTGGATTTGAGCGGCAACCAGTTGACTTCTCTGCCGGCCGGTCTGCTGGCCGATTTGAGCGCGCTGCAGCATTTGGATCTGAGCGACAACCAGTTGCCCCAGTGGCCGCCCGCTTTCCTGCAGGGTCCGGCCCGGCTGCAATACCTGGATCTGAGCGGCAATCCGTCGACAGCCGGGCCTCCGGATTTCCTGCAGACCCTGGCCCAGTTACAGACTCTGCGCCTGAATCCGACTACGCTGTCGGCGGCCCACTTCACCTCCCTGACCCAGCTGCAGCATCTGGCGCTGACCACTTGTACGGCGGTTCCCGCGCTCTTCGCTGCGCTGACCCAGTTGCAGACCCTGGACTTGGTCTGGTGCGGCGAGGTGCCGCCGACCGACCTCTTCACGGATCTGGCCCAGCTGCCTTATCTACGACTGACCTACGCGAGTACGACCCCGCTGCCGGCCGGCTTTCTGGCCGGCTTGGACTCGCTGCAGACCTTGCGCCTGCGTATACTCTGGCTGCACACGCTGCCGGTAGGCTTCTTCGCCGGCCTCGAGCACCTGCAGACCCTCTACCTGTACAACAATCGGCTGACTGCCCTCCCCCCCGGCCTCTTCGCCGACCTCCCGTACCTGCAGACCCTGGATCTGCGACACAACTACTTGACCGCCTCGGCCTTGTCCCCCGGTCTCTTTGCCGGTCTTACGCGCCTGCAAACACTCTATCTGGGCTACAACCAACTGTACAGCGTGCCCCCCGGCCTCTTCCGCGGTCTTGCGCATCTGCAGCACCTGGATCTGAGCCACAATTACTTGACCACTTCCGCCCTGCCCCCCGACTTCTTCCC
>DAOUKB010000050.1:0-1559 GCA_034421855.1 Anaerolineales bacterium | reverse complement strand
CAGTACAAGGATTCAGCCTTTGGCTTTTGTCCATACTGACTGTTACGGCCTTGGCGGGCGTGGGTTGGGCAGAAAATGCTCGCAGCAGGACTCGTGCCAAGCGATAATCCCAGTCGATTGCAGACAGCCCGCTCCGGAGACGGTCGACGCGTGCGTTGGAATCTTCCGGACGCGCGGCGGTCGCGCGCCGCGGCGCCTTGCCCTAGGGCGGCCGCGGACTCGGCGGCCGAAGCTGGAGAATTAGAGACGCGGGCGGCGCGCTGCCGCCTGCCGGGAGATGCGGGTTCGAGGCATGCACGCCGGCTGCGCAAGGCACAATTCGACGCCCTCTCGTCCACAGAAACTCGTCGCCACATGCAACGCGGGATCCTGCCCAGAGCATCGGGGAAAGCAAGATGGGTATCTGGATGAGCCGACAACCGGGCAATCGAGGATGGGAGCAGGCGGCGGGGGCGAAAACCCCCCAGTCTCGGGTTGCGAGAACATATACGAGATATAATTATCCCATTATACAAGTGTTATAATCCGCTTATGGCAACAGCGACCGTCGACTTCGCCGAGCAGAAAACGACTGCGGGTTCGCCGCAGGTACAAAAGGCTCTGCGGGTCGTTACCTTCGGCCCCCGAGATTATCCGGACGGATTCCAGGCTTTGGCAGCCGAATGGGATACGTTGGTCGATGCTTCTGCGGCTCGACCTTTCTTTATGCGGTTGGCCTGGCAGACCGTGTGGTGGGAAAACCTGGGTTTGGGCGAACGCTGGATCACGGCCTACTACCAGCCGGATACCGACGAATTGGTCGGCATTCTGCCCCTCTATCTCCTTACAGGCGAAGATTCCCATCACGACGGCCGCCCGCAGTTGAGCATCGTAGGCTGTATCGAAGTCAGCGACTATCTGGACGTGATAGTGGCCCAAGGTTGGGAGGCCTCTGTCTACGCCGCATTCCTGGACTGGTTGTACAGCGCAGCAGCGCCGGCCTGGGAGGTGGTGGATCTCTGCAATTTGCCGGCGGCCAGCACCACCTACAAGTGGTTGCCGGACATGGCTCGGGCCCGCGGCGTAACGGTCAAGGTCTTTCAAGAGGACGTCGCTCCGGCCATTGCCCTGCCCGACAGATACGCCACCTATCTGGAAACGCAGGTGGAGAAAAAACAGCGGCACGAAATCCGGCGCAAGCAGCGGCGCATTGAAAGAGCAGCGGACGTCGGGTTGTACGTCGTAGGCCCCGCACACGATCTGGACAGCGAGATTTCTCAGTTCGTGCGGCTGCAAAAAGCCAGCCGGGCCGACAAAGCGGAGTTCATGGATGCGGACATGCAGACCTTCTTCCACAACATGGGCAAGGTCATGTTCGAGGCAGGCTACCTGCGTCTCATGTTCCTGACTCTGAACGGCGAACCTGCGGCCACCCTGTTCGCTTTCTCCTATGCTCACCGCTTCTTGCTCTACAACAGCGGCTACGACCCCGCGCTGCACGCCCAACTCAGTCCCGGTTGGGCGATTCTCTCCTATGCCCTCCAGTACGCCATCGTCTCCGGTCACCGGATCTTCGACTT
>DAOUKB010000049.1:0-2315 GCA_034421855.1 Anaerolineales bacterium | reverse complement strand
ACCGGCTCAATATGCATGCCTTGGATATGCGCACGGACCGCGAGCCTCCGCCGTCTCGCCATCGGCACGGGCCCGTGCCCGTGTCCGCAGAGACCTCTGTGCCCCACACGGCGACCGCGCTGGTGCTGCCTCGTGATCTGTACGGACTTCCGGATCATGCCTGCGGTCAAGCAGAATATGTCGTGCTCTATCCGGATCCGCGGCAAGACGCTGTAGATCCGCTCCAAGTGCCTGTCCGGCCCGGGTCCATTGTGGTCACGCCGGGCGCTGCGGACTGGACCATGGGCCATTCTTTCGAGAACGCTTTCGCGATGCTGGTGGCTATTCCCGGCTTCGTATCTCCGTATCGCCCGCTGCCCTAGCTTTTTCCACGCCAGGACATTCTCGAACGAATCGCTGCGCTCCGTAATGCGCGCGGGAAGATTGGGCGGGACCGCCCAGTTGCGGCGGCACAATGGACGCGCATCGCCCGTGGCCGGACCAAGATAGTCTTCCCGTTCCGCCACCAAGCAGCTGCCGGCGGGGGTCACAGTCCCGAGTGTTCAGGGCTGCAGTCGAGCTCCAGGGAAGGAACGCCGGGCCCTACGGACTCGGCCGTTTGACCGTCGCCGTCCGCTTGAGACTCCTTTACCTTCATCTGTCCTAGTATGTCTGCAGCGGCCCCGGTGGCTGGCCGGGAAACAAAACGGCGCAAGGCTGCAGGGACTCCATGCCGGAGTCCCTCTGTTGCCGGAATCCCTCACGATCTGCACCGCGGTACGGATATTCGGACTGCCCACCGGGAGATCCTGCGAACCGAGCTGCAGGCGCTGTTCTTGTCGACCGGCAATTCCCGATGGTTCCAACCCGCAGTATGCGGTCCGGTGTGGCCTCTTCCCGCCGGAAGACGCCTCCTGCGACGTAAGGCATACACTCCGACTACTGCCGAAACCGGCGCGCCGGGGGTTTGGGGATCCGTCCGTAAAATCCTCGGGGTGCCGATGCAATACGATCCGAAAGCCTCTGGAGACGCAGATGATCCCGCAACAGCCGTCGGGCGACGACGACTTCGCACATGCAGATCCCCGCCGATTTCCTGTACGTGGACAAAAAACGTCCCGGATTGCGGAATTGTGCACGTCCGGCGCAGTCGTCTCCTGTTTTTCGCCCGGTCCGCGGGCCATGGTTTTCTCAGACGGGCAGGTGCTTGACCTGGAGGGTCCAACACACCAAGCCTCATTCCCCGTCACAAACTCCAACCGTGCCAGAGGCTAGGCGTTGCCGTCCGCCAAGCGGGGCGACTTCGGCGTTTGTGAGTAGTGTTCGGCTTGGTCCCGGCCGCAGGAAGCAGATATCCGCCCCTGAAATCCAGACAACGCCTGTGGTGTGACGCCGTAAAGGCGTGGCCTCGATTGACAGCCGACGCGATCCCGACAACCCGGCGTCGGCATGGACCGATCGAAAGCGGCCCAGCCACCGGGAGCAAGACACGCGTAAGTACCGCGACTTTCGACGGGTCTCAACAGAATTGGCCTGTAGGACCGATTGCCGAGGCTCCAGACTGGACGACAATAGCGGTCTCGGTAGGCGCGCCGGACGTATCCCCACTCGGAAAGATATCCGGCCTCGAGCTTGCTCCGAGCAGAGTGCTCGACGGCTCTCGACGCGTGAGACCAACAGCTCAGTACAGAGCGTGGCAGACGGCTTTGAGGGCAGGAACATCGACCTCCGTTCCCACCCGGAGAAACGGCAGAGCGTTCAACCGCTGCGCCGTTGCAGCCATTGCAGCATCCAGATGAGGTTGAACGCTTGAAATTATTCCATGCCGTCTTGATGCTGCTCCACAGCGGGCCCTCGTTGCAGCCATCGCAGCATCCAGATGAGGTTGAACGCTGCTATTGCCCCGGCGACAATCCAAAGACCAGTACCGAGCCGGGGACTAACCTGCAGGCCCGTTCCCAGCCCCAGATAGAACACTATTATCGCCACCAGAAACAACAGTATATGCACGATGACCCGCGCGGTCGTTGTTGTCATATCATCACGCTCCTGGCAATTGATTTACGCCTACACCAACATGATACTGTGTCTACACGGTAGGCGAAGCCCGGAAATACCCATTTCCGGCCGGCCATGGACCCTCTAAGATCCGTAATTGCCGATCCCGCACCGGGGCCATGCAAGTTGCCGACAATCTGCGGTATCGGCAGATGCCCAGGCGACACTCGGGTATCTTCCCGTGCCAGGGCCAACGCAAGGCCGGCAAGCGCCGCCAGACCGCATATGTTTTCCGGCATGGCGTCCGGATTTCGGCCCGTCGTACTACTGTCCACTCT
>DAOUKB010000048.1:0-63551 GCA_034421855.1 Anaerolineales bacterium | reverse complement strand
TTGCAAACCTTATCCTTCAGACAAACGGCATGTATCTAATTTCCCACCTTAATTCTAGGGCGTGTCGTCCAACGAGGGCTTTGCGGGTAAGCCGAGGGGACACAAATGTAGGGAGGAGCCTCCGCAGGACCGCTGCATACCGTCGCCACGACCGCTCGGACCGCGTCGGGGATTCTGCCCCGACGCCATCGCAGGCCACCTCGCCCCTATGACCCGGAGCGGCATCGGGTGGAGAACGCCGTCCCGGCCTTCCAGCCCTGGCGGGGCGGGGCCCCCCGGTAGGCCCAGCACACCGCTGCGTTGCGGGCGATCTGCCCGATCCGGGCTTGGATCCTGTGGACTCGATTATGTTGACGACACCTCCTAGCCTGGTGGCAGTCCGGATTCATCCGAAGCGACTACTGTTCCGGACAGACACAGCATTGGTATTTCAACATCGTCTAATGCTTCTGTCCCAGGAGCTGCGGATACGGTAGAGGAGAAACGACTTTCGGGAGTCACGTCGACAGCCCAGATTGTAGGAAAGATCCGTTTTCTCTCGCATATGGAGGGCTTAGTCCTCGACTTGTGTGCGGGCCTCGCGCAAAGTATATTCGTCGCCGGGGAAGAGCTCCGGCCGTCGTGGCACGATCTGGCCGTCGTCTTTGACGTCGAAAACGCCGTTGTCCCTCCCGACCGGCACGTAGAACTCATCGTACAGCGTGATGCCGACTTTCTCCGTGTTCGTGTGTCGCGTCAGAAAGAGCAGTACTTCTTGTCCCCGTTGCAGAGGGGTTTCATTGTCTGTCGCGACCCTGAAGAAGCCGAAGTCTGTTCCTGCTACCATAATGGTGCCGTCGCTCTCGCCCTGCAGGGTTTCCGACACGGCTACTGCATAGAACACCACGGGGGAGCCGCCCCCTTTGGCGATCTCGGCAGGGTCTTGGGTGCCGTAATCTATCTGGCGGCCGGCAATACGGTCGACGGTTCCCCGGACTACCAGGTCGGACGCCGAGGCGAGATCGGCCATGCTCTCGTAGGGTCGGGCCGAAATGGATGTAAAGTGTTGTACAAACGGCAGACCCGCTCTCGTGAACCAAACCGCGAGCGCTAGGCATGCGGCGACAATGGCCCCTGCCACAGGCAGGATCGCAGATCGATGCGTAGCCGGCGACATGATTCGGACTCCTGTGAGTTCCTTGTCGGGGGACCGCCTCGCCGGCTGTTCATGTCCGACTAGTCAATGTGCTCCCCACCCGCGACGTCTATGTACGGCGGGTAGGGGAGAGCAGTCTTCAAACGGGGGCAGGAATTCCGGCTCTCGTCGATCACGAAGCCGACAGCAGTACACGCAGATACGGCGACCTCCAGTACGCTATTGGGGGCCATGTGGTCGTCTCTGAGACGTTGGGTTCTGGCCCTACTCGGAAACTCCCGACCGACCGGTCCTGCGAGTCAGGAATGCGCGTTGCGCGCCCCATCCCGGATTCCAGTCGGCACAGGAGGCATGTCCCGGAACACGGGAAGGAGTGTGACGCAAAGGGCAGAGAGGCCTCTCCGTTTCTATTTCCGGAAGACTTTCTGCATTCCCCAAAGCAGATCCTCCAGGTCCTCTTCAGACAAGAGGGGCCCCGATTCGATAACCACGGACCGCTCCATCAACGCCTCCGAGCGTGGGCACATGCCCATGTGATATTGGATCGGCTCGGGAAAATAGGTCGGACAGTCGAAGGGGCAACCGCGGGCCGCTGTCCACTGGTTCAGCACCTGGGGGGCGGCGTACACGGGCTGGCCCCCGTAGATCTTGCCTGCCGGCACCCCTTCGGCGCGCAATTCCTCGATGCGCCGGGCCGCCGCGGCGCCGTCCTTTTCGTAGGCGATGATCCAGAGAGCTTGACTGTCTCTGCCGGGTATGCGCTGCTCCAGCGTCGCGGCCGGCAGCTCTTCCAGACCGGCGCGGAGAATATCGATATTGACTTCGATACGTTCCAGCAGAGCAGGCAACTTCTGGAGTTGGATGTCCAGGATGGCCCCGGCGATCTCGTTCATACGCAGGTTTTCGCCCACGATGGGCTCGTGGCCGAAGTGATCCCGCACGCCGGCATGGGAGGTCCAGAACTGCCCGCCCTGATCGGAATAGATGGTGGCCCTGCGATACCATTCCGCGTCCCGTGTCACCACGGCGCCGCCTTCGCCGCTGGTGATGTTCTTCTCCAACTGGAACGAAAAGCATCCGACGTCGCCCCACGTACCTACGGGCTTCCCCTGATGTACGCTGCCGCAAGCCTGGGCTGCATCCTCTACGACATACAGTCCCTTGGCTTGGGCAAATTGGTTGATGGCCTCCATATCGGCGCATTTGCCGCCCAGATGCACGGGCATGACGGCCTTGGTGAGCGGGGTCAGACACCGTTCCAGATCCGCCGGATCCAACAACATGTTCTCGTCCACTTCCGCAAAGACCGGCCGCGCGCGGGAAGTGATGACGGCTCCTACGGAGGCGATGAAAGTGGCGGCGGGCACGATGACCTCGTCCCCGGGCCCAATGCCCAAGGCCGCCAGTCCCATGCGCAGGGCCGAGGTCCCGTTGGCCGTGCCGACGGCATACGGGACGCCGAGATACTGCGCCAAGCGGGTTTCGAACGCATCGACTTTGGACAAGTGATGCGGACCGTAATACCGAAACAGCGATTGGGCGTCCAACACCTCCATGACAGCCTGCTTCTCTTCTTCGCCGATCAGGCCCGCGCCCTTGTACAGGTTCAGTTTCTGCTGGACGGCCGGCGTTCCGCCATGGATGGCCAAGGTCGCGGTATTGTCAGCTGCAGTCGACGACATGTGTTTGCTCTCCGTTCCGTATCGTATGGTCCCTAGGCGACAGTCTGCTTTCTATCCGACTGCCGGAACTTATCATATGGCCTAATTCCTGTCCGCGGCGAGTTCCGCCGCGCACTGCGCGCGTCCTCCTGTATCGGGCCGTCGAGTCCATGCCGTTTGACTTGCCCCGCGCTCCGGGCGACGTAGTCCGGGCCCGCCGGGGTTGGGGAAAAATCCGCAGCCGCCGCCGCCGGCGGGCGGGTGTCGTACCGCGTGAACCCGGCTTCCGCCTATGCTTTGCGACGGGGAGACGGTAAACGTCTACGGAGGACGGCCGGGTCTTCTGGGCGACTTCCCGTCTTTCAAACGAGATGCTCGGACAGCCGTACCGGGCCCGGTCCAGGACGATTGACGATGATCTGGCTCACCTGACCGGTGGCCTTCAGTTTCGCGAGCAAGCGGCTTACGGTCTCCGCTTCGCAAATCAAATGCAAATTCGGTCCGGCATCGATCGTGAAGTAGGCCTCCAGACCTTCGTCGTCCCGCCATGCCTGGACCGCCGCCATCAGATCGACGGCCGTGTCGTTCAAATACAGCAGGGGCGGCCGGGAAGTCAGCATAACCGCATGCATGAAGAGGGCATCCTGCTCCAACAGAGGCCCCAATACCCGCAGATTGCGGTCGCGGACGGCTTCCCTGGCCGCAGCCAGCGCCTGGTCCACGAAATACAGACGTTCCGGCAACAGAAAGCTGCCGGCAGCCAACTCGTGCCCGCGATGGCTGCTGACCTTCTTGGCGGCCGCGTCGACGACGACCACGATGTCCCTGAGATCCCAATGCGCGGCGCCGTGCAACTGTCGGGGCAGGCTGGAGCGATCGTCGGTACCGGCCTCCCACTCCACGAATCCCCCGAAGAAACTGCGACAGGCGGACCCGCTGGCCTTGCGCGCCAAACGGGCCAGCACCTCCCAATGCCCCGCCGCGCCGTCTGTTGTGCCGGCCGCGGCGCCTGCTAGCGTCAAGGCACAGAAGCCGCTGGCCGAAGAGGCGATACCGGCCGCGGCCGGAAAATTGTTGACGCTGACCACCTTGGCGGCCCGGGTATGGCCCAAGAGAGTGCGCACCCGATCCAAATGGGCCACCACTCTGGTCCGCCCCAGGCCGGTGGCCGCGCGACCGTCGAGGAAAATTTCGTCCGGCGGCCCGGAAGCCGCCCGCCATGCGACCGATGTGGTGGAATGTGCCTGACTGAGAGTCATGCTTATCGAATTGGTATAGGGTAAATTCAGGGATCTGACCTTGACTCCCCAATACTTGATGAAGGCGATATTGGCATATGCCCGGAAAGTTGCTACTTCCACCTCGACGCTTTACTCCCTCCCCTTAGGCGGAACGCCCTCTCGGGTTTCGAGGCCGACTGCCCGTCTCCTGGCTTGCATCTTTCGGTTGTCCCCTCCGCCTCGCTTGCCATCTTACTGCAAGCTTTCCGTCCCCTCCGACATGCGCCCGTCCGCCACAGCATCCATCCCGCGCGGCCTCTGCGTGATCGTAGGCTGCCTTTGGGCGCTCTGCCTGGGCACGGGGTGCGCCGCGGGTACCGTCGTCGTCGAGGGCCAGCCGGCTACGGATGCCCTGTACGCGGCTGCCGTGCCGGTCGGTCAGACGCTGGTAGTGGAACACCGCGGGCTACAAGGCGTCGACATCGTCGTGGAGGGGGCGTCCCAGCCGCAGTCGGCCCGAACTTTCCTGTTTCTCCATCCCGAAGGAGAGCTGTGGGCGGAGAGCGCTCTCTCGCTGGAGGCCTTTGAAGGCAGACGCTGGGTTTCTTTGGATTGGCCCGGGACGTCCATGCCGGCCCCACGCGCCTATCGGCTGGAGATACATCCCGAACCAGGCCACCGCTTGCATGTCGGACAGGGTTTTCCCGACACCTATGTGGACGGCAGTTTCTATTTCGACGGCGAACCGGTAGCCGCCCAGCTCGCCTTTCGCTTGCGCTACAGCCGCTGGGCTCTGACGGGAGAATTGCTGCGTTGGCTATGGGCACAGCTGCAGATCGTATTGACGGCCTGCCTGGTTTTCCTGCTGCCGGGCTGGGGGCTGGTGGCCTGGTTGCGCCGGCCGGAGGAAACAGATCTGCTGCACGGGTGGCCCGCCCGCCTCTGCGTGGCCGGAGGCCTCAGCGTGGCTCTGTACCCCGTTTTGTTCTCTTGGCTGGATCTGCTGGGTCTGCACCTGGGAGCCGGCGTCTGCGTCGTGGCGGCGAGCCTGGGTCTGTCGTCTTTGCTGTATCGCACCTTGCGGCTGTGGCGGGATCCGGGGCCTGGAGGGCTGCCGCCCCTGGCGGTCTTCCGGCTCTCGCACAAAGCCGACATCGGTTTCCTGATTGTGCTGGCGGGATTGCTGTTGACCCGTTTCTGGCCGCTGCGCGGGGTGGAAGCGCCGTTCTGGGGCGACTCGGTGCAACATGCCTTTATCGTCCAACTGATGCTGGACCAAGGCGGCCTCTTCCAGGACTGGAGACCGTACGCCGAGTTTCTGACTTTTACGCACCAGTTCGGGTTTCACGCCAATACCGCGGCGTATGGATTCGTGCGCGGATTGGCGGGCGTCGAGGCTACTCTCGAATCCGGCCAGATTTTGAATGTGTTGAGCATTCTGGTTCTGTATCCGCTGACGGTCTTCGTGGCGGGCGGGAATCGGTGGGCGGGCGTGGCCGCCATGGTGGTGGGGGGATTGCTTTCCGCCATGCCGGCCATGTACTTCAATTGGGGCCGATATGCCCAGCTCAGCGGTTTGGTCGTCCTGCCTGTGGCCATTCTCCTCCTTTGGCGCCTGGTAGACACCCGGGGCGGGCAGCCTCGAGCCGTAGTCGTCAACGGCATCGCGCTGGCCGGCCTGGCTCTCTGCTATTACCGTATGCCCCTGTTCTACGGGGCTTTTGCCCTTCTGTGTCTGCTCTTTGGGATGGTACCGGTCTGGGGCTGGGACGTTCGCAGATGGAAGGTCGGCCTGACCAACCTGGGTAGTGTCTTGGCCCTGAGTTTGGTCTTGTTGGCGCCCCACATGGCACGCGTTGCCGGTAGTTTTCTGGCGGGCAGAGCTGCTGCCAGCTTGCAGGGAGCCTCCGAGCCCTGGGTGTGGAACGACTATCAAATTTGGCGGTCTCTGCCGGATTACTATCCGCGGTGGATGCAGCAGTGGGCGGGCGGGGCCCTGCTGTGGTCCTTCATAGTGGCCCACCGCCGCAGTTTGCTGCTGGGTCTCTGGGGCCTTTCGCTGGGTGCGTTGGTGGCCCTCAGTCTCTTGCAGATTCCCTTGATGAGCGAGCTTCAGAACTTCGCCGTCGTCATAGCCATGTACGTTCCTTTCAGCGTCTTGTCGGGCTGGACGGTGGGGTGGCTGATGGACTGGATGCCGCACAACATGGAGGGGGTCTGGGCCCGTCGTCTTCCCCTGCTGGCCACGGCGGTCTGTCTGCTGGTAGTCGTGCTCGCGCTGCCGCGCACGCGCTACATTGCCGACGAGCAATTCAACATGGTTACCGCACCAGATCTCCTGGCCATGGAGTGGATAGACGCGCATCTGGAACCCGAGGCCCGGGTATTCGTACCGGGATTCAGGATCTACGGCGGCCGAACCGTGGTCGGCGCGGATGCCGGTTGGTGGATTCCCCTGTTGGGGCGCCGCGCCGCCTCCATGCCGCCCCAATATGCCCTGTTGGAACAGCCTGTAGATCCGGAGCAAATCCCCCGGCTGATTAGTCTGACAGCATCTCTGGAAGGGATACCCCTTTCCACCTTGCCGGCGGCTGCCTTGCTCTGCGAGCAGGGCTATTCGCACGTCTATCTAGGCCAGAAGCAAGGGCTGGTGGGTTTCGAGGTCAGACAACTGTACTCCGAAACGCAGTTGCGCCGGAACCCGGCCCTCCAGCCGGTGTATGTCCAAGACCGCGTCCGCATCTTTGCCCTGGACCCGCGGTTCTGCGCCTCAGGTACGGATTTTGTCACTCCCGTGAAGGGCCCCCCTGTGCGTTAGCCCCTTCCGGTGGGGCGGACGACCTCCTTATGCGCCAAGGCCGTGTCGCCAAGAAACCCGGTGGACTTGGACTAGCCTCCGAAGCGGGTCGCGGGTACGCCTTTGAAGCCGGTCTTGATCGAAAAGAGGTTGCCGCTCTGCGGCGCCTGGGCGAGTTCCGCCGCCGACATGCCTTGCGCCGCACAGGTAATGTAGAGGGTATCCAGCTCCGCGTCTCCAAAGGCACAGGCCGTAATATTCGCTACCGGCATTTCCAGGGTCTGCAAAATCTCCCCGGTGGCCGCGTGGATCCGGCAGACTTTGCCGCCTCCGTAAAAGGCTGCCCAGAGCATGCCTTCTTCGTCGATCGTCATGCCGTCCGGCAGCCCGAACGCCGGATCGACCTGCAGGATCGTCCGTTCGTTCGTGATCGTGGCTTGGTCTATACGGAAATCCCACGCCCGGACGGTAAAGGAGGTGGAATCGATGTAGTACATGGTCGTGTGATCGTGGCTCCAGACGATGCCGTTGGAAATGCCGATGCCGCCCAAGACCTTGGTTACCTGAAAATCGGTGTCGAGGCAATACAAACTGCCCTGATCCCGGGGATTTTCGTAGGCCATGGTACCGGCCCACAACCGGCCGGCCGGATCGCATTTGCCGTCGTTGAAGCGGTTGCCGGGCCGATTGCATTCGGGGTCGTTGAAGATGTCGATCTGCCCGGTTTCCCAATCGAAGGATCCGAAACCATGGGCGAGGGCCAAGACCACTTTCGGGTCGCGCCACGGCACTACGGTGCCGACGTGTTGTCCCACGTCCCATGCCTGATTGGTCTCGGTCTGGGGATCAAAGGCATACAGCTGGCTCGACAGGATATCGATCCACCAGAGTACGGCTTTCTGGTCGTCCCAGATCGGTCCTTCGCCCACCAGGGCGTTTACAGGCACGCGTACGCGCAGTTCCGTAGTCATCACGGCTCCTCCGTTCAGGCAGGTTCAGTGTACCAAGGCAGTCGGGGTAGGCTCCCGCAAATCGGCTGTAGGGGCCGGGCCCGCCAACTCGGGAGCGGCATGTATTATAGCCTTGCCGACATGTCGTAGGGTTCAGCCGCCTACGACCCGCCGGCCGTCGTCCCCTTTCGTATGCTCGAGTTTCCGGGAGCCGCCATGTCTGCACAGCCCCATGTCCTGATGATCTGTACCGACCATTGGCCGGCCCATCTGCTGGGGGCAGCCGGCCATCCCGCCGTGCAGACTCCCACGCTGGACGAACTGTGTCGCAACGGCGTGCGGTTCACCAACGCGTACAGCGAATGTCCGGTTTGCATTCCCGCCCGCCGCACATTGATGACGGGTACGACCTGCCGCACCCATGGCGACCGGGAGTTCCAGGTGCGGAACCCCATGCCGCCCTTGCCTACGATGGCCCAGACCTTTCGCGACCACGATTATCAGGCCGTGGCGGTGGGCAAGCTGCATGTCTTTCCGCAGCGAGACCGCATAGGCTTCGACGACGTCTGGCTGGCCGAAGAGGGCCGTCCGCTTTTGGGGGCTATCGACGACTACGACCTTTGGATGGGCGACCAAGGTCTGGCGGGCCAGGCCTTTGCGCACGGCATGAGCAACAACGAGTATGCTTGGCGCCCTTTTCACCTGGCGGAGCGGTACCACGTCAGCAACTGGATCACGCAGACGATGTGTCGGCAGATCCGCCGACGCGATCCGACGCGGCCGGGCTTCTGGTACTTGTCCTATGTTCATCCCCATCCCCCGCTGGTGCCGTTGCAGGCCTACCTCGACCTGTACCGCGACGTGCCCATAGACGCTCCTGGGCATGGCGATTGGAGCCGGGACACCGCGCAACTGCCCTATTACCTGAGAGTGATCCGATCCAAGTGGCAGCACGTGTCGGATGCCGAAATCTTGCGCATCCGCAGAGCCTTCTACGCTGCCTGTACCCATATAGACCATCAGTTGCGGTTGGTGCTGGGCACCTTGCGCGAAGAAGGGTTGCTCGACGACACGATCATTCTGTTTACTTCCGACCATGGGGACATGCTCGGCCATCATGGCCTGTGGGCCAAACGGCTCTACTATGAACAGTCGGCCAACGTACCCATGATTCTGCTGGGGACGCGGGGCGACGCGCGGACAGCGCCCCGTTCCACTGCCTCCCGCCTCGTCGGTTGGCAGGACGTGATGCCTACGCTGTTGGATCTGGCCGGTCTGGACATCCCGGACACCGTGGACGGGCTTTCCATGGTGGGGGCCGCCACCCGGTCGTACCTCTATGGAGAATGCGGGGAAGGACCCAAGTCCAGCCGCATGATCCGCAAGGAGAATTGGAAACTCATTTACTATCCCTGTGGCCATCGGACTCAGCTGTTCGACTTGGCAGCGGATCCGACAGAGCTCCATGACCTTGCGGACCAGCCGGCCCACGACGCTCTGCTCCGCGAATTGCAGGAGCTGCTCGTCGGCGAAATGTACGGGCAGGATCTGGACTGGATCCGGAACGGCCGGCTGGTGGGCTGTGCCGAACCGGAATTCGCCTATGCCGAAAACCGGGATCTGTCGGGCCAGCGCGGGATGCATTGGCCGCCGCCGCCCCTCGACGAATCCGGCGCTCAGATCGGTATGCCGTAAGGAATGCCGCCATGAAGATCACGGGCATCGAAACTTTTCTGACGGATGCCGCGCGCGCAGGGGGCGGCTGGCGAGCGCGCAACTGGCTTTTCGTGAAGGTGCAGACCGACGAGGATCTGTACGGGATCGGCGAATCCAGCGGCTGGCCGCGGGTCGTCCAGACTGCGATTCAAGATCTGACTCCGCTTTTGATCGGCGCCGATCCCATGCAGATTGAAGCCGTTGTGCAACGCCTGCACGTAGCCATGATGGGACACGGCATGACCGGAGTGGTAGGCAGCGGCGCGATATCGGGCATCGAAATGGCCTTGTGGGATCTGAAGGGCAAGGCGCTGGGGGTCCCGGTCTGGAATCTCCTGGGAGGACGGCTGCGGGATCGCGTCAGGCTGTACACCCATGCCCATACGCCGGAACAGTGTCGGCAGTACATGGAACGCGGATTTACGGCCTTCAAGACCGGCGGCGTGACCGGTACTCTGACCAAGTTTCGGCGGTTACGGGAGGAGTTGGACCGCAGCATCGATCTCATGGTCGACGTGCATGGTCCGCCCTGGCTGACGGTCCCGGATGCGATTCAGCTGGGTCGCGCTCTGGAGGAATTCGATCTTCTCTTCTATGAAGATCCGGTAGCTCCCGAGAACATCGAAGCCATCGCCGAGGTCGCGCGCCACGTCCAATTGCCCATAGCGGCGGGCGAACGGCACTCCTTTCACTGGGGAGTCCGCGCGCTCATCGAGAATCGGTACATCGACGTAGTGCAACCGGATACAGGTCGTGCCGGGGGATTGCTGGCCATGCGCAAAATCGCGCAATTGGCAGAAGCCCACTACGTGACTTTTGCCCCGCACGACGGCTCGCTCGGTCCGGTCGCGGAAATCGCGGCGGCTCACCTGTGTGCTACGTTGCCCAACTTCCTGATCCTGGAGCATTTGGAAGACGACGTGCCGCAAAGGTACGAGGTGATGCATCCCCAACCCACCATCGAGAACGGTCACCTGCTGCTGACGGACGCACCGGGCCTGGGCGTCGATCTGGTCCCGGACGCGATCGCCCGCTTCCCGTCGCAAGGCAATATCTCGCCGCCCAAGACCCACTTCTATGTTCAAGCCAAATTCCGTCGGGGCAGCTGGATGGAAGAGGACGTGGAAACTCCGGGTTTCCACTGACCCGTAGCCGCAGAGCGGGCACGGTGGCCGATCATCTCCGCACCGCAGTCGTCGGTGCCGGTGTTGCCGTCTCCCCTGCGGTCGGCGTTCTTGGGCCGACCGCGGCGCCGTGGCCTCCGCCTTGGCGCCTGGCAGTTGCCGGGAGGGCCAGATGCATGGATGTCGTGGACGAGGATGCATGGGAACAACGACCATGGCCTCGGCCGAACCCGGTGATGCCTGGGCGACGCCGTGCACTCCCTTTGGTTGCCGCACCGAGATTGCCGACAGGCCTCTCGGCGGTGACCCGACTGGTTGTATGATTCCCGTACGGCGGGCTTGTTGAATCTCAGACGATCCCTAACGCTTCCCCAGGAGGTACTCATGGGTTTCCCGGTTTACGATTTCCGAAATCCGGAGCACATCACCAATATGCTGGTGACCCCACAGATTCGTTCTCGTTTTCTGCGTATGGAACCGGGTTTCACGGCCCAGGGACATACCCACGATCTGGGACAGGAAATCTTCTTGATTCTGGCCGGGCGGTGCGAATTCACCATCGACGGCGAAACGGAAGAACTGGGGCCCGGTCAAATGTGCGTGGCCCTGATTGATCAGATGCATCAGGTCCGGGTCATTGGGGACGAGCCCATGATCATGTATCTGTCCGTTACCCCGCATGTGCAGCCGACGCATACTTTCTGGGACGATCAGGGCAACAAATTGCCCTCCCGGTTCAATCCCAATTCCAATTACGACGTCGAAGTCGACAGCAGCCTTTCCCTGAGCGATCTGTTGGAGCGACAGGCGCAGAGAGCTGCCCTCACGGCCGCGGCCGCGGCCAAAGTGGCCGAGGTCAGCGCGGCCGTGAACGCCGCGGGCGACTTCGACGGGGAACGCCGAGAGCGCCTGTGGGAGGCTCTGCGGGCTTTTCATCTGGCCTTGGCGGACATGGACGACAATTGGAACGAACTGGCTCCGCGGGCCAATCCGGAAGACTGATCGGATCCGACAAGCGCTCTTCCTTATCCTCAGGAGACAAATCATGCAGAAAGTCAAGATCGGCGTGGTGGGTTGCGGCGCCATCGGACAGGTACACCATCTGCCCAACTTGAAAGAACTCTGGTCTCTCTACGACGTGGTGTCGGTCTGCGACGTGTCTGCGCAGGCGGCCCGGCATGCAGCCGAACGGTTTGACGTGCCGCAAGCCTATACGGATTACGAGCAGTTTCTGGATTCCGGGTTGGATGCGGTGGTGCTGTGCCACACCGACCCCAAGACCGAATTCGGCCAAAGGGCCTTTGCCGCCGGCAAACATCTCTTCATAGAAAAACCGGTGTGCTTCTCCCTGCCGGAAATCGACTCGCTGATCGCGGCCCAAGCCGCCGCCGGTACCGTAGGTCAGGCCGGATACATGAAGATCTACGATCCGGCCTTCGAGCTCGTCGAGGCGGAAGCGCGGGACATGGAGGTACGGTTCGTCCAGATTCACCATCTCCATCCCAACAACGACCTGCATCTGGCCCAATTCGACGTACAGCGCTTCGACGACATCTCCGCCGCGGTTTTCGCAGAGACGGCTGCGGCGCGCAGCCGTTCCCTGCAGGAAGCCGTGGGCGACGTACCGTCGCATGCGGCGCGCGCGTTCTTTCTCATGGCGGGTAGCATGATTCACGACCTGTACGGACTAAGGCGCATCATGGGCATCCCGCGCCGGGTCAATTCGGTAGACATCTGGCAGGACGGCAGGGCCTTGACCATGCAGTTGGAATATCCCACCGGCGCGCGCTGCAACGGTACCTGGATCGATCTGCCCGCGCTGTGGGATTTCAAAGAGACCCTGGAAATCTGCGGAGACGACAAGCGCATCACCCTCAAATATCCCACCGGGTTTTCCCGTGGTCAACTGTCCGAAATCCGGATCCAGGAGATCGACGCGCAAGGCACCACCGTGTCGCGTACCCCGGCCATCGATTGGGACAGCGCCTTCATCCGGGAAATGCAGGCCTTCCACCGGAGCATTACGACCGGCGCGCCCTGCCGGGCCCCCCTGCAGGATGTGCGCCATGACGTCAAACTGATCATCGACGTCGTTGCGCGCTACATGGAACAGCAGTGAGAGCGGGGTCCACGCGTTCCCCGCAGACGCTGGAGACCTTGGACTGTCGGATATGGACATCGCGCCTACTGTCCGCCTACGGACTCGCGAAATTTCCCGCAACATGCTGCCCGGCCCGCTCGAGATCGACGAGGCACTGGGCTTGGCCAAAGACCCGCGGTTGCAGGGACAGGTGGTGCACGTAGCCCGCAGCGCCGCCAAGACGGTCTATGAATCCCGTGCCGCCAAGACGGCCTCCGGCACATACTTGCTCATGTTTCCGGACGGACCGCACTACGGCCGCGCGGCCGTCAAGTGCAACGACATGTTGGCGTATCGGTCTCTGGATCAGGGACGGACTTGGCAGGGCCCGGAAATCGCTTTCGACATCGACTACAACCAGCACGGCTTCGTGCCCTTGCAGCCCCGGGGCTCGGAGCACCTGTACGCCTTCGGCACGCAACCCATTTGGGATCTGTATTCCCGCGCAGCCGGATTGCATGAAAATGCCCCCATCGGTTACCGCTTTTCCGTGGACGAAGGCCGGTCTTGGTCGGCAGTACAGCTGATCCGGCCCCGCAACGATCCTGAATTCCGCGGCATGTCCGTGATGCGGATGTGCGAGACGGACAAGGGCACCTGGCTGCTGGGCAGTCACGAAGGCGACTGGAGCTACAACCCCCTCGTCACCCGTCAGTATCTGTTGCGTTCCGAGGATCAAGGTCAGTCCTGGGAACTGCTTCCGGGGCGACGGCACGGGGGCTGGCATGCCCCGCCCCATGGCCGCATGGACGAAGGCCGCCCCCTCGCCGCCGGAGACGGCGAAGTCTACTTGCTGGCGCGGACGCCGTCGGGCACGCTATGGGATTCCCGCAGTTTCGACGACGGCCGCACCTGGCAGGACTTCCGACCCACCCGCATGATCCATCCGGATGCGCCGCCTATGCTCTTTCCGCTCTCCGATGGACAGACCTGGGTCAACTTGCATCACAACGTCCATTCCGAGTCGGTCTATCGGGGCCTTGCCGGGACTACGGAAGGCATGAAGGACAGAGGACAAATCTGGGCTTCGTTGTCTCGAGACTTCGGCCGCACCTGGAGCACCCCCGGCTTCCTCTGCGCCATGGCCCGCGCACCCGAGTACGACACGCACTTTCGCAACTATCAGTGTTCTTACCTGGACGGCTTCGCCGACTCGCCCGTATTGCACCTCTTCATGTCGCAGTGCTGGGACCGCGTACTGCACCTTCAGATCAGCGAGGCGGCCCTCGCCGACTTGCCCACGGCCAAGGAAATGGACCTATGACTTCGCATACTCAGTTCGATTTCGACCGCGACGGCTGCCTGTTGGTACGGGAGGCTCTAGATCCTCGGAGCCTCGATCCGCTGATTCGGCACATCGATCGCGAAATAGGCCGCTTCGCGGAGGATTTGCAGCAGAAAGGGGAAATCGAGGACATCTTTGCCGATTTGCCGTTCGAGAAGCGGCTGGTCGCCCTCAGTCGAGAGTCGGAGAGCCGCCTGCGCAGCTGGAACAGCATAGCGTTGTGCCAGGGTCTCTACGACGTGATCTGTCATCCGGCCATTACCGAGATTCTCGCCCCCATTTTGGGCCGGGACTTCGGCTTCAACGGGGACTATCACCTACGGCCCAAGTTGCCCCACAGCAGCTACACGGCATTCCCGTGGCACCAGGACAGCCAGTATTACGGCCGGGCCAGTCGATACGCCCAAATCATTACGGTATGGATTCCACTGGTCGACGTGGATCAGCGGAACGGGTGTCTGCAGGTGCTGCCGGGCAGCTGGGCATGGGGTCTGCTGTTCGGGGAGCGGGGCGCAGATCAGAATATGCGGACGGCGGAAAACGTGGAGGCGCGCGGCGCCCCGGTATCCTTGCCGATGCGCAAGGGGGACATTTTTCTCTTTTCCAATCTGACCTTTCACAAAAGCACCCTGAATCTCACCGACGCCGTGCGCTGGAGCGTAGACATCCGCTATTCCCGCGTCATCGAAAAGCACGATTTCGCGCCCGAGGTTCTGGCCAGCGAGACTTTCATGCGAGAGAAACTGGACAAATTCGGTCGGGCGCCCATAGCTCTCCAAGGGGAAACCCGGCGATTGTCGTATCCGGAATGGAGAGAACTCTTGCACTCCCGGCAGCGGTAGATGCGACTGTCGTCCGACGCCCCGTGCGCTGAAACTCGCCGGGGGCCAACATGCTTTCGCATACATCAGCCGACGATCAGGTTGTCGTAACCCGCGCCGGATTGCGGCCTTCTCGGCTACATCGCCAGCCGTACATATAGTTCTTTGGCGTCCCGAGCCTCCGCGTGGAGTCGAGTCCAAGACGTCGTAACAGAAACCGTCGAGGCGCCGGGTACGCAGAACGCAGAGACTGCGTGCCCGGCGCAAACGAGCAAAGAGACAATCTCATGCACCAACATCCCCGGTCCGTAGCACACAAGACGTTTGATATTTGGCGCAGTCCCGGCAGGTTCACCAAGAACCCGGATATCGTGGAATTGCCTTCCGGCACCTTTTTGCTGGTCTATGCGGACACGGATTCCCACTGGTCCCAAGTCAACCAGGTACTGACTGTCCTGGCCAGCGAGGACGCAGGAAAGACGTGGCATAAGCGCGCCGAGGTCGCCGAGGCGGTCATGGCCGACGGGGATCATCGATGGGTCACCCCGCGTTTGAGCCTGCTCCGAGACGGACGTCTGTCTGTCGTTTGCGACCGGAACGACCACAGTTTCTTTCATGAGGATCAGCCGTCCGGCAACGGGGTCTGGTGGAGCGCCGACGAAGGCCATTCCTGGAGCCCGGAAAAGCGCTACGGCATCATGGGCTTCGAGCCGGACCGCATGGTCGAACTGCACGACGGCACCCTGGTCGTGGGGTCGCACCTCATGTTCGGCGAGACGCAGGAGCTGGGGGAAATTCTGACTGTATCGGAGGATGGGGGACGGACCTGGCAGCGGCGGAGCACGGTAGCCCACGACGGCCACTACAGATACTGCGAAGGGGCCGTGGTGGAACTGGACGGCGGGCGGGAACTGGCCTGTATCCTACGGGAAAACCATCATGGCGGCACCCCCAGCTTCGTCGTTTTTTCCCAAGATCAGGGACGGACCTGGTCTGCTCCGCAAATGTGTCCCTTTTCCCTGGACCGGCCGTACGGCAAGCAGCTCGCCGATGGTCGGGTCTTCGTCACCGGTCGCCATGTGAACGGTCCCCTGGGCACCTATGGCTGGTGCGGAGATCTGAAGGCGGAGCTGGGATACCAGATCGGAGGGCCGCGCCGAAAGTACGAGGCGGCTTTGACCGACCAAGCGCTGGTGATTGCCAACTTGCCCGGACACGAGTGCCGATACCGCCTTCTGCCGCCGGAAAACGCTTTGAGCGAAGTCACCTTGGAAGCCACGGTACGGGTGGAAGGCGCGGCAAACCATGCGAGCGCCTTCCTTTCCATTGCCCAGTTGGGCGTAGTGCTGCATATTGCCGCCGACGGCATCTGGACTCGGCGCGGCGTGGACTTTCGGCGCTCCGTAGACATGTCTCGATTTCGCCATATCGCCCTCCACCACCGGCGCGGTTGGCTGCAGGTCAAGGTGGATGGGGAAACAGTCGTCAATCAATGCGTCTTCCGCGAATCGGCTCCCGTAGGCGACTCGCGGGGCGGAGGGGCTCTGAGCGGCTATTCGGCCTGGGGACAGCCTGGTACGGGAGGACGCAGTCACTGGCGGTCCGTGTCCTACGCAGTGGCGAATCGCACCCTGCCGTCCCATGCGTGGTCCTGGCAGGCGGCCTCGGGGCACTGGCCCGACCAGTATCAACAGGACCGCATGATCCAAATTCACGGCAACCACCCGGAACAGGCCCCGGCGCCCGACCACGGATACTCCTCCTGGATCCAGCGGCGTGACGGGCGCATTTTCTTCGTGGACTATACGAACTACGGGGATCCCCCGGGCAACGCGCATCTGGTGGGGAATGAAATCGATTTGTCGGATCTGGCCCCACCCCACTGAGACCGATCCGGACAATTCAAGGGGAGACGTCCCCTGCCGTGCGGAGCGGTCTGCTCTCTTGGCGGGCCTGCTTTTGCACTTGCAGCAGCCGCAGGTGGTCGTCCAGATTCTGAATCGTAAAGATATCGCACAACTCGACCGCCGAGTTGTGCCGGAGAGCCGCTAGAGTCTCTTCCGCGGCGGCTTCTTGGGCCGCATCCGATTGGAGCAGCGCCACACTGTGCTGGGCCTCCACGAATTCTACCGATTCCGACATGCCTAGAGCCTTGTAGGTCCCGACGGCCTTGAGTGCTTTCTCCAGCGCCTCTGGGATCTGGCTCCTGTTCCAGAACCAATCGGCCAGGGCCATGCAACTGCGGGCCAGCACAAGGTCCAAATCGGCCTCTTGTTTCTTGTACTCCTCTTCAATCCAGCGCAACCTGGATCCGGCTTTTTCCGGGTCCGCCAGCAATGCCGCCTGCAGTTGACAGTAGGCTACAACGGGCAGGTGCTTCCTGTGGAGGGGACGGCCCCATGCAATAGCGGTCTCGAACAGCGTCAAGGCTTCATCAGGGCGGTTCTGCGCCAGGCGGATTTCCGCCAAGTCGCGGCAAACCTGCATGGCTTGCGCCCTGGAAACACAGTCGTCGTACCTGCGTGCATATTCCTGGGCCCGGGCCAGACTCTGTGCGTACTCTTGCGCCCTGCCCAAGTCTTGCAGCAATCGAGCGGCTTCGATCAAGCTGCGGAACGCGTCTTGCCGCCGGCCGGCTTGATCCAGAAGTTCGAAGGCCGCGGCGTAGTGCGGATGGGCGGCGGCCAAGTCCCCTTTTGCCTGGTACAGCTCGGCCTGACGCCGGCGAATTTGCGGCCGCAGCTTCTCGCCTGCCGGCGGAGACTTCAGGGTCTGGACACGGTTCCAAATCCGGAGCGCCCGTTCCGGAGCGCCAGCCCCTAGGTGACACTCTCCCGTCAGCCACGCTGCGGTCAGGGGATCGATGTTTTCCGCTGCATCCACCGGGGGCAGGCGCTCCAGAGTGGTCAGGGCGTCCTGAAACCGGCCCAGACGATGTTGCTGTCGGGCAATGTCGATGTTTAGTTCTTGGTCTGCCTTGCTCCCCCGGGGGAAATTGGACTTTGCGCGCTTCTGCCTCAGTTCGGACAGGGCCTCTTCCGGCATGGCGTGCGCCTGATACAGCTCGGCCAACCGGGAATGGACCTGCAGCGTAGCGGCTTGGGCCGGTCCGACGTGCTGGACCCTCAGCTTGAGGCATCGACGGAAATGTCGCACCGCCGGTGCGACTTGCGCGGCTCCGGCAAACGCTTCGCCCAACAACCAGTAAATCGTCGACTGTTTCTTGGGGTATTGGTGCAATTGTCCCTCTAAGTGATCCAGCATGGTCGTCAACGCCGCGATGGCCTCACGGTAACTCTTTCGGTCCTTGCATCCGATCGCCAATTGAATACAGGCATCCAAATACAATGCAGGGTTACGCCGGGCTCCCGCGTCGGCGGCCAACCGGTTGACCGCCTTCTTGACGTAACCGTGAGATTTCCGAATGTTGCCGGCCAGGTACAGGGCCATGCCCAAAAGGTATTGGGCTCTTGCTCTATGTTCCTCCGTCGGGAGTTTTTGCAACGCCTTGCTGTCGGCATGTCTCTTCAGATGTGCAATGGCCGTACGCCAGTCGTTCTGTGCTATCAAGGCCTCTGCCTGCTCGAGCCGGCATTCGGCTTGCAGATATTCGTGTCGCCGGTCGCTGACTTCCAACTCGGCTACTCCCCTCTCGAAATGGGCGAGGGCAATCCGGTAATGTCCCTCGAGCCTGGCCATGCGACCGTGCAGCAATTCATGCCGGCCCCGTAGCAACGCCCGATCCGACGACCTTTCCTGCATTGCCGTGACGCTGGCCTCCAGGCAGCGGCGCGCCCGGGCAAAATCCTGATCGGCGATCCACGTCTCTGCCAGATCCTGATAAGCATGCGCAGCCAACGGGAAATCTTCCGGCTCCGCTTGGCGCTCTACGACCTGCTGCAGCGCCTTCCGAGCGGCGCATATCTCTCCCGACGCCAGCCGGGCTCTGCCCTGCAGCAGCTCGAGCTCGCCCCGCTGCGGAGGCCGCAAGGCAAATCCGCCCTCCGTCAGCAGAGTTTGGATTTCTTCCAGGGCCTCGGCGTATTCCGCTGCCGCCAGGCGTAGATGAATGGCTTCCAGCCTCAGGCGCAGCTCCCACTCGGAGAGTGGATTTCCCAGTTCGGCACAGGCTTTGCGCCCTACTTGGATTGCGTTCCGGGCTTTGCGCTGCTGGCCTTGAACGCGCAACAGGCGGGCTTGGAAGAACGCGGCGATTGCTTGCTCTTGCCTGGCTTGCTTCAAGGGGCGAAAGATCTCCAAGGCCTCCTGGAACAATCTGTCTGCCGCTGCATGCTTTTCTTGCAGGACATAGCATCGCGCCGTCTCCAGACTCGCCCTCCCCACGTCCAAATGCTTCGCCGAGAGCAATTCCGCCAACTGTTCTTTGCCGCTGAGCAGCAGTCGTACGGCCTCGTTCCAGCTGCCCAGCTTGCGGTACAGGATCCCCTGGAAGACGTCCAGTCTAGGCTGGAAGTCTTTCGGCGGCCGCTCCAGGGCCCCGGCGGCTTCCTCGGCCCTGTGGATCAGTTCTACGGCCTTGGCAAAGTCTCTCCGGACGGCCTGTACCACAGCCAACAACTGCAGGGCCCGTGCGGGATACAAGGTATCGCTCGGACGACTCGGTACCGTCCCGTCCGCAAACCCCCAGGCCAGCTTCTCTGCCTGCGCATATTGTTCCGCCAGCAGCTTGGAGTGTGCCATCGTCCAATGACATTGCCGATCCCCTTCGCTGCCTTCTCCCAGATTGCTGATATAGACGTATTTGGCGGTTTCCGCGTTGTGGTATGCCGCGGACCAGTCTTGCAAGGCCATCTGCATCTCGGCCGTCTGCCACAGGAAGTCGGCGAAACTAATCGAATCCTCTCCGTGTGCGGCCGCGATGTCTTCCGTAAGGCCCAGCAGCATAGGCAGAGCCGCGCGGGATCGTCCCATGCCGTGTAGATGCCAGGCCATGCACATCTGTACCTCCGGATCCGGCCCGCGTCGATGGAGCACCAGCAGCAGCCGGGTCAGCTCCCTAACCGCGGCGGCCACCTCCATAGCCTGGGCATGCCAGAGCGAATGATTCCGAAGGTCGGCTTGGGACTGCAACTTGCCCTGCCAAAGTTCCACCTGGCGGCGCCATTTCTCGAACTGTCTGCCGAATTGGGGGGAAGCTGCCTCCCAATTCGGGAGGGCGGCCGTGAAGATCGGCTGGTCTACGCATTCAAAGAGGGGGCGTGACCGGTTGAAGTCCGCAATATATTTCATGACATTGCCTTGCTCGGGCCGCGGCCGGGCAGACTCCCCTACGCGGATCTACAGCCTCATGGCCTGGCGGACCACGTCTTGGACTTGCTGCAGAGCGTCGCCTTGGACGACGACGATGCCTTTGCTTTCAGCGAAGGCTTCGAATTTCCTCCCGGATACGGTGCAGTGATGGCCCGCACTGTCGGTGACGAAAAAGCGGGCACACTCGGGTCTCCCCAATTGCGTGCTCCAAGTCTGCAGCTCTTCCAAGTACTCGACGTCGAAGGGATTGAGGCTGGTCTTGCAGGAAGCTATGGCCAATCTGCCCCCGGCTAGGCCGATGAAATCCACTTCCCGCATGTTCTCGTCTACGTGTAACGTCTGGCTGCAGCGGCAGTCGTCGAAGAGCTCCCGCAGCCTTCCGTACACGAATACCTCCAGCCAGATCCCATTGACGAATTTCCGCTCCGCTTCCGCCACAAAACGAACCTCCAGACGATCGAAATTCGTATGCACCCTGTCCACGATATGCAGTTCCCTCAGTCGCTGCAGGATTTGCAGCGGCGCCTGATCGAGGATCGGCGGACCGACTGCGACCAACGGTACCGATCCTGTAAGTACCGGGCCGGGATCCCATTGTACACGCAGCCAGGTGATTACTTCCCGCCAATCCCGGAGATGTCCAGCCAGAAACTCGGCGGCGGCAAGGTACTGTTCCGCCACGAGGGCCGAGCCGGCGCCCAATCGGACGCCGCGGCTGTCCAGGAAAGTTGGTAATTTGCCGTCGATGGGCTCTGGGGGATTCGTCTGGTCGACATCCCAGACTACTTTTTGTGGCAAGGACAACAGGGAGATGCGGGCTCCCACTGCGCGAGCCCACTGCATGGCCGCCAGACGGACTGCGAAGGGACCGCTGTTCAGGCAAAACTCCACTGCCGGCCCCGGCGCCTCCAATTTGTTTCGTCTCAGTTTCCGGTAGATGGACGAGATGTTGCGGTGTCCGGTTTCCCATCTGCGCCAGACGGGCACTTCGCAGAGGCTTTGCTTGAATTCCGCGGCCTGGGGACTCGAAGCGTAAGGGCCGATTAGCGCAACGATTTCAGGATTCCGGTACCGGATCAGCTGCCATGCGGCATCCATGTTCGTGTGGGAGACCACGACCACGACCTGCCGGATCCGGGAGACGGCTGCCTGGGACCGACTTGCGCCCTGTACCGGGATCGCCATGGGCGCAGGGGAGGCGGACAGAAGAATGGGCTTGCCGTACCGGGGCGACCAGGGCAGCGGCACACGGCAACCCCGGTGCTCCGTCTAGGCTTTCAGTTGGACCGCCAGCTCGTCCAAGTCCGAGACGTAGAGATCGAAATTCCGCAGCCGCACGTCGGTCTGTGGCCTTTGCCCGGCTGCTTCGTGCGGGCCGAATTCTCTAGGTCGATCGAGGTATCCGGTACGCAAGCCTGCTCCCCGGGCCCCTTCCAGATCGTCGGCGTGGGCCGCCACCATCAGGACTTCTTCCGGAGCCAACCCCAGCAGTCTGGCTGCTGTCCGATACACGGCCGGATCGGGTTTGTATCTGCCCGCCAACTCGCTGGACAATACGCAGTCCCAGTCCCAACCGTTGAAACGGGCCAAGTCTACCAGCAGCGCTATGTTGCCGTTGGACAAAGGCGCCAGTATGTATTTGGTCCGCAGGCGGGGGAGGCCGGCCGGCACGTCGGGCCATGCGTCGAGGCGATGCCAGGCCAGATTGAATTCTTGCACGTCTCCGGGCGACAAACCGGCCATGCCGAACCGCGGCAGCAAGTCCTCCAGAATCTGACTGTGCAGCAGGTCGAGGGAACCCCAGGGCACGCGGCCTTCGTTGACCCTCCGCATAGCCGGTCCGTAGCCCGCGCGCCATTCCAGAGCCAGACGATGCCAGTCGACTTCCAGACCGGTGCGGTGGCCCAGCGCTTCGCCTTCCCGGACCAACGAGCCGTACCAGTCCACCAACGTGCCGAATACATCGAAAGTAATGGCCTTGATCCTGTGCAGCGGGGAAGCCTGAGGAGACATCATTGGGCTCGATTTGCGGGAACCGGGAGCGCGCTCCACCCGCGTCCGCTCTCCATGCATATTGAATTCATCCGGTTACAGGTCCTGCCAGGTCTCTCCGAACCGATCTCGATACCAAGCCTTCAAAGGCACGTCCTCTTCGGTCGGCAGGTAATAGCCCATGTGGCTGGCACGGTACCCCAACAGCTGCTTGCCGATGGGAGAACACTTGGCCAACAGACTGTCCGGCATCGTGTCGTAATCCATGGGACGCAGGACCCGATAGCAGTAGCCGAAGTACAGCACGACACGGTCCTGCTGCGAATAATTCGGGGCGCTCGCATGCCACGTGGCTTGCCCGAAGATTACGGCGTCTCCGGCTTCTACGGTGAGCTCCAGCGCCCCCATGGGATCCGCGTAGCCGGTCAGGAAGGAGGGTCCGCCGTCGGACCGGTTGGATCCCGGCACCACCATCAAGGCCCCCATGTTTTTCTGCGGCAGGTCCGACAGAAAATATCCGATCTTGAGACTGCCCAGGGCCCGGCGGCCATACATGCCGATACCGGGCTTGCCGCCGTCCGGATGCCACCCGATGCTCCGTTTCTCGGGATCCGGGGGCACGACGATCAAGTGGGACGTACTCAGCTGTATGTTGAAATGCTCCAGGAAGCGGACCGCCTTGGGGAAGGTCGAAGGCCATTCCAAGAGTTCCAGAAACGAGTCGTCCCGGTCCACCACGGGCCGCACGTTCAACCCGAAATCGCCCCTGCGACGTTCCGAATGCCGAAATTCCTCCTTGAGACGTTCGATGGCGGCATGCAATTCTGCAATCTTGGGGGTGGGCAAGGCATGTTTGAGCACCAGAAACCCGTGGGTATGGAAGAAATCCACGTGCTCCGGGGTGACTTCCGCGGTGGCTTCGAATGCGTATTTCATGGCAAGCGTCCTTGTGCGGTGTGCGGGAAGAACGGGCAATGTCCGGTCGACTATACGCCTTGAATGACGGGGTTGCGCAAGACGCCGATGCCCTCGACCTCCACCTCGATTTCGTCGCCCGGCTTGAGCAGAACCTGAGGGTCTCGGGCCATGCCTACGCCCCCCGGCGTCCCTGTGGAAATAATGTCCCCGGGCTGCAGGGTGATGGCCGCCGTAATGTCTGCGATCAGATCGTTGACGTTGAACAGCAGCTGCTCGGTGTTGGAAGACTGCATTTCCACTCCGTTGAGCCGCAACTTGATGTCCAGCGTGTGGGGATCCGGAATTTCGTCGGGCGTGACCAAGACCGGCCCGATAGGGGCAAAAGTGTCGAAGGATTTGCCGATGGTCCACTGACTGGTGCGTTTTTGAAAATCCCGGGCGCTGACGTCGTTCAAGATGGTGTATCCCCCGACGTAATCCAGGGCGTCTTCCTTGGCGACGTTACGCGCCGTGCGTCCCATGACCACTGCGAATTCCGCCTCGTAGTCCACCATCGTGGATATGGCAGGCAAATGAATGGCATCCCCCGGTCCGATGATGGTGTTGCTGTACTTGGAAAAGACCACCGGATGCTCCGGAGTCTCGGAATTGGTCTCTTCGATATGGTCCTTGTAGTTGATGCCGATGCACAGAATCTTGTCGGGATGGGGGATGGGGGGACCGATGTGAGCGGTCTGGGTGTCCAGCACGTATTCCGCGGCGATGCCGCCGGCTACGCTCTCGGCCCGCCGGCGCAGGGCTTCGCCTCCGGCCAGAAATTCTCGCATGTCCGCTGGGATGCCGCTGTCTGCCCGACTCACGTCCGCAATGGTGCCGTCGGCCCGGAGCACGCCGAGGCGGCTCTGGCCAGACAGGGAAAAGGTAACCAGTTTCATTGCTGCTTTGTCTCCACTCTGCTGCTGGGACGAGATATTGGCAGGAGCCAGTTCTCTGTACTCTATTCTACGTCTTGCCGCCCCAAAAGAGGCTATCCCCCGAATTCCGGCGGCGGCGCGCGCTCCCTGCCGGGACCGAGACGGTGCCGCCGGCGCTCGGATTGCCACAGGGGAAAGTCTGTTGCATACTGGACCATGCTCCCGAGACATCCCTACGAGGACAGCTAGCTATGGCCGCCATGTTGGAAATCGGGCCGGGTATCAAAATCGCGGCCCAGGTCGATGCCGAACCCTCTGCCGAGCAGTTGTCCTTCATTCGGCAGATGGGCCTCGAGTACGTGGTGTTGTGGACCGGCGGGGACAAGGCGAGCCCGGAGTATTACGCCAGTCGGCGGCGGCTCTTTGAAAATCACGGCCTCAAAATCTACGGCTTTGGCAACTGGGACGTCCACAATCAGGACGCCATTGTGCTTAATCTGGAGCATCGGGACGCCAAAATCGAGGAATACAAGCAACATTTGCGTGCCCTGGGACAGGCCGGCATCCCGTACACGACCTACGCGCATATGGCCAACGGCATCTGGAGCACCGCCCGTGAGGCGACCCGGGGCGGCGCCGACGCACGGGGGTTCAACTTGGAGGAAGCGGATTTCGGCCATTGGCAAGGCCGGCACTATGCGATGCCCTTGTCCCACGGCCGCACCTACAGTCCGGAGGAGTTGTGGGACAACTACCACTATTTCGTCTCGCAGGTGGTACCCGTGGCGGAAGACGAGGGGGTGTTGATCGGCATACATCCGGACGATCCCCCCGGCGTGGACTTGGCGGGAGTGCCCCGTTGCCTTTTCGGCAGTCATGACGGATACGCCCGGGCCATGGCCATGACCGACAGCCCCAATCTGGGCATCTGTTTCTGTATAGGCTGCTGGTTGGAAGGCGGGGAACGAATGGGCAAAGGCGTGGAAGAATCCATCCGCGAGTTCGGCGGGCAGGGCAAGATTTTCAAGGTGCATTTTCGCAACGTAGACGCCCCGCTCCCGCACTTCGTGGAGACCTTTGTCGACGACGGCTATTTCGACATGTACAGGGCTCTGCGGGTGTTGCAGGAGGTGCATTTCCGGGGCGTGCTGATTCCCGACCACATTCCCAATATGGCCGGCGATCCGAAAGTGGGGACTGCCTTTTCCATCGGCTACATGAAGGCTCTGGTAGAGCGGGTCGAAGCGGAAATTCCTGCATCCCGAGCCGTCCGCGAGGCGGCTGTGCCGCGGTAACCCGCGTATCGATTCGTCGAGGTCCGCTCCCGCGCCATGACCATGTTCGACGTCGTGCTGGACGCGGACCAACGGGTAACTTTTCCGGAAAGGCCCATACCCGTCGCCCAAGACGATTGGGTTTTGGTCAAACTCCTGAGCGTGCCCATGTGCACCGAGTACCAGACCTATGCGCGGAAGCAACCCATGGCCCATATGGGCCATGAAGCCGCCGGCATCGTGGAAGACGCCGCGGCCTCCGGTCGGTTCCAGGCCGGAGACAAAGTAGTGGTCATGCCGCAGTTGTCCTGCGGCGCTTGCGAGATTTGTCTGAGCGGTGAATACATTCACTGCCGCACTGCGCGGGACTCCCAAACCCTGTTGGGAGACAACGCGGCCGATGCGACCTTTGCCCCCTTCATGCTGAAGCCTGATGCTTTGTTGGTCAAGGTCCCGGACGCCTATGACCTGGATCATGCTGCCATGGCCTGCTGCGGGCTGGGACCGTCCTTCGGCGCCGCCGAACGGATCGGCATTCGCTACGGGCAGACGATTCTGGTGGCGGGTTTGGGTCCGGTGGGCCTAGGGGCCGTCATCAACTGTGTGTATCGCGGAGCCCAAGTGGTGGGGCTCGATCCGCAGGCCTTCCGCCGAAACTTGGCGTTGGAGCTGGGGGCGGCCGCGGTGCTGGATCCCGAAGCGGAAGACGCGCAGCAAGCCATCTCGGACCTGACCCAAGGGCGCGGCGTGCACGGGGCCATAGAATGTTCCGGGGCAGTCGCGGCTCAAGCCTTCTGCATTCAGGCTGCAGCGATCAAAGGGCACATTGCCTGTGTCGGTTCTTCCTCCGGCAACGCTGCGGTGGGGTTGGGCCGTGAAGTACTGTTCAAGGGCTTGACCCTGCAGGGCTCCTGGCATTACAACCGCGGCGTCACCCACAAACTGCTGCGCCAGATTGGGGAAGTCGGTCCGCAACTGGACAAGATGATTACCCATCGGTTTGCGCTCCGAGCCGTCAAAGAAGCTTGGGAGACACAGTGTTCCGGTCTCTGTGGCAAAGTGATTTTGCAGCCTTGGACATAGACCCCATAGCGCCGGCACACCTCTATGAGTCTGCTGTCTCTCGCCAACCAGAAAATCCTGATCACAGGGGCTTTGGGAGCTATCGGGCGGACGGTCGTGCAGGTGCTGGCGGCACACGGCGCCACCGTATTGGCCAACGACATCTTGCCGGACCAGGAAGCGCGCGCAGCCATGGCTCTCGCCGAGTTCCCCGAGGACAGAGTCTTCTACGTCCCGGCGGACATCAGAGACGAAACGGCAGTCGAGCGGCTGTTCGACTGCTGCCGTGACTTGGTCGGATTGCCCGACGTAGTTTGCTGCCATGCGGGTCTGGTACATGCAGCTCCGATAGCCTGTTTTGCAGAACGGGATTTCGTCGACACCCTGGATCTGAATCTGCGTGCCCACTTTTTGGTGGCGCAGACCGCGGTACGGCACTGGCAGCGGGAACAGGTACCGGGCCACCTGATATTTACGTCTTCCTGGGTGCAGGATGTTCCCTGGCCCGAGATCACCGCCTATGCTGCGAGCAAGTCCGCGTTGCGCACCATGATGCGGGGATTTGCCCGCGAATTGGCAGCCTACGACATTCGCGCGAATGCCGTCGCGCCGGGAATAGTCGGGGTGGGAATGGCCAAGCGGCAGTGGAACACGGATCCCGCCTATCGCGCCCGGGCCCGCAAAGCGATTCCTCTGGGCGAACTGCAAACTGCCGAATCCGTGGCGCATGCCTTTCTTTTTCTTTGCTCCGCGTTGTCGTCTTATATGACGGGTTCCGTGCTGTTGGTGGACGGAGGCTGCAGTCTCTACCCCATGGACTAACGGGAAGGCCCGGACGTTGCGGCGCGTCCCGAGCCTCTCCGTGCCCGCTGTAGACATCGGTTCATCGTCGACCCGTCGACCGAGCACCGTATCAATACAGTCGTCGTGGAGGCGGACGCGTATCGCACCGCGGCGCGGTCCTGGCGTGCCTACCGACCGACGCGGGACCCAGTGGCCGCCGGATCGGCCGCCGGATCCGGTTGTAGCAGACTATGACCTCGGACGACGCGGGCCGCAGGCGGCCCGCACACACCGACGGCCGGAGCAACCCGGCGATCCGTTTCCGCGCGGATCCTGCCGATATGAGCAGAGGCTGCTCTAGCAAGAGCCCGGCCGCCGAGTCCGCATTCGGCGCCACGACATGTACGAAACATCGACGGTGGACCGTTTCTTCTTTGAGCGCTTTGGCCAGTATCCGACGGATCCGGGTCCGTCGCCACGATACCATCCAATGAGGTTCTCGGGGAGACCATGGAGAGCTGCCGCCCCGTCTGTAAGAACGCCGCGCTAGGGGTCTGTGAAGAGCTCGCCCGAGGTGAAGTGCTACGCAAACACAATTACGCTGCGGCGGGACTCGCCGCTCTTCATCAGGTCAAACCCCTTGTTGACTTCATGCAAGGGAAGACGATGGCTGACTAGGGCATCCAATTGGAAAGCGCCGGCTTCGAAGCGCTCGAGCAAGAGCGGAATGTCGAGGGCCGGAATACCTCCTCCGGCATGCGCCCCGGTAATCACCTTTTCGTTGTCTATCAGTTCAACCTGCTCAATCGTTAGAGTAGTCCCGGGGGGACCGGCGCCCTCCAAGACCACCATGCCCCCGTTACGCACTACGCCGACGGTCTGATTCATGGCCACCGCCGAACCGGAGAAATCGAAGGCATAATCAGCCATGGCGCCGTTCGTCAATTGCCGCACCGCCGCTGCCGGCTCCTGCCGAGAGGCGTCTACCAAGTCCGTAGCCCCGAATTCCAGGGCCCAATCCAGTTTGGTCTGCACCACGTCGATGGCGATGATCTGTGCCGCGCCACATAATTGAGCGGCATTAATACCCGACAGGCCTAGACCGCCGCAGCCGAATACGGCCACCCGACTGCCCGGTTCCACCTTGGCTCTCGACAGAACCGCCGAAGCCCCGGACAGGGCACAACATCCCAGCAGACAGGCGGCATCCCAAGGCACGGTGGTCGGTATGCGTATCAAAGACGTCTCGGGGACTACGCAGGCTTCTACGAACGTGGCGATTTCATGGTGGCCGAATCTACCAATGCGCGCAGTGCCGCTGTGAAAGCGGCTGTTGCGGTCCGGTACTGTCCTCTGCCGCTGCGGCTCGCACAAACGGGGCCGTCCCTTCCGGCATTGGCGACACTCTCCGCATGCGCCCAGCAAGTCCGATACCACATGATCTCCCACCGCAACGCGCGTTACGCGCGGTCCCACCGCTTCCACGATGCCTGCCCCTTCGTGACCCGGAATAAAGGGTTTGGGCCAGTCGGCATGGTGTATGACGTATCGGTCGCTGGCACAGATGCCGCTGGCCTGCCAGCGCACGAGTACTTCGCCGGCCCGCGGGGGATCCAGTTCTACGGTCTGAATCTGCAGAGGGGCCCCGGTTTCCCGGCATAGGGCGGCTTGTACTTTCATGTCGTTGCTTCCTTGACTATGCCGAAAGCATACAGGAGGTATGCGCCAATGCAGGCAGCGACTCGCCGATGACCGCTTCGGTCAATTCGTCGGGAGAACCCTGGTCCTTGTCTACGTCTAAGACTTTCCGCCCGGCATTGAGGGCGATGAAGCGGTCGGACACCGTATAAGCATGATGAATATTGTGGGTAAGGAAGACGGTTGCAATGTCCTTGGCCTCGAGCCCTTCGATCAAGTCCAAGACGGTATGCGTCTCCTTCGCGGAGAGCGCAGCGGTCGGTTCGTCCGGCATCAGCACGCGTACGCCAAAGTAGAGGCTGCGGCTAATGGCCAAGGCCTTCCGTTCGCCTCCCGCGAGATTCGCCGTCACTTCTTCGGCGTCGTCCACCACAATTCCCATTTCGGCAATCGCTCGCACCGGCAACCTTTGCCCGGCGCGGCTGAATTCCGCATCCTGGCTCAACGGGTTCCTCACATTCCGTTCATATTGGGGAGTTATCTTTCTGGATATCGTTATTCGGACACACCGAGGAAAAAATACTATGCAGCACAGTCGCAAAATCGCCACCGGATTGCTGGTAGCCGTGCTCCTGGTACTGGCCAGCGTGGGCGGCGTAACGGCAGCCACCGCGGAAGAGACGTCTACGGAGGACGGCAACGTCTTCACGAGGGGTCTGAGAGGGAATCGTGACGCTCGGGATCCCGACGCCACCGACGGCAGGGACAGGACCGCCTTTTGGGAATTGATCGCTACGAACCTCGGATTGGATCGGAGTACCGTAGAGACCGCCGCAGAGACCGCCAAGGCCCAGTGGCTGGCGGAAGCGGTCGCCGCCGGTACTATTTCGCAGGCGACGGCCGACAAGCTGAATTCGTTCCCTGGTCATAGGTGGGGCCATCGGCATGACGGAGGCTACCCGCTCCCGGACTTCATCGCCGTAGCCGATCTGCAGCAACGGGTAGCCGAAAATCTCGGCGTGACCGTCGAAGAACTGGAAACCGCAAAAGCACAAGGTCGGACGGGCTGGGCGTCCCTGAACATCGATCGGGCTTCGCTCCGCACTGCGGTCCGCGAGGCCCTGCAGCAGCTCAGGGACGAGGCCGTGGCCGCCGGCACGATTACGCAAACGGAAGCCGAAGCATGGATGCAGGATACGCGCTGGAAGGGCCATGATTGCTCCTCTGGTCTCGATGATGATGACGAGACTGTAGAGCCAAACGCGTAGATCCGAAGCCGGCCGAAGCGCTGGTCTCGCACAGAGGTCCCCAGGACCGTCGGAGCCCGAGAGCCGCCTCACTTGAGGCGGCCAGCCTTTCCAGCGAAATTCGGCAATTCACCTGGCAGTAACACAAGGGCAGAGGCCGCACATCCCGAGCTGCACACGGCAGGAGCAACGTCTTTCATGACACACTCATCTTCTCGCTGTATCCGGACTGGGGGGGTCTTGCTGCTGCTGGGCCTCGTGCTGGCGGCGACTGCCTGTCGTCAGGGTACCGCCGCATCCGAAACGACGGGCGAGGCGCCGCCTACCGTCCGCGCAGATCGTGTGATCGTGGCGCGGGTCATCCCGCGCCTGTCCGAGTTGACCGAGGACGAGATTTTCGCCGGAGTGCCGGCCGACGTGGTGGCGGCCATCCAAGACGGAGATCCCGTCAATGGCCAGAAAATCTCGGAGCTGCAAGGGTGCGCCGGGTGTCATTCCTTGCAGGAGGGCGAATTTCGGTCCGGACCCAGCTGGTACGACATGGCCAATACCGCCGTCGGGCGCGTGGAAGGCGAGAGCCCGGCCCTGTACCTCTATCGCAGTATCATGCAGCCCAACGCCTTTATCGTGAGACGCTTCGACGCCGACGAAATGCCGAGAGACTTCAGCGAAAAGCTGAGCACCGCGGAAATCGGCGATCTGCTGGCGCTGCTGCTGGCGCAGATCGAGGAATAGCATCGCGGGCGCAGGCGGCTCCCCCCGACCCGCCTGCCATCCGTGATACGCTAGGTGCCTCGCTTGGACGGCCTCCCCCACGGTTCCTGCAGAGGAGCATCCCCAGCATACTTCCGCAGAGATTCCCGCATCATAACGTTCGAAATCCAGCAAATTCCAGCGGATCACCGGCTCCTTGCCCAGAGTGATTTTGCCCGCTCCGTTGTCGCCGATGAGGCCCAAGACTTGACCCGATTGCAGCTCGGCGCTCACTCCGCTCGACGCCTGGACATAGCCGAAACTCTTATGGCTGTCTACAGCTCCGACGATCGGGGCCCGCGATGCACTCATGCGCCTACTCGCAATCTAAAAGTACTGAAACCGCGATTAATGATTGCGGCCGACAGGAGAATGATGCCGGTAACCGGCATGTAGATATAGGACGCATATCCAAAAGAAAATTAGACCCGAACGAATGACGCTGACAAAAATGGCGCCTAACACTGCGCCGACCATGCTGCCTTTACCCCGATCAGCAGCGTGCCCCCTATGGCGACCGCGGTGATCGCCTCGAATTCCATGCTCATGTCCCATTGCGATTGGGAAGTCGGAAAGCGCGCCATGTCGGCCGCCCCGGCAAAGCCAGCCAAGAGGCTGCATAGGCAGCAGTTGATGACCTTTGCCTGTACACAGACCCAGCGTGACGACGAAGGCCAACCACGGGACGACTCCGGCATTGGCCATTTGGGCAAAGAAGAGAGTCGCAATCAGGTAGACGGATCCTGCGGAGATATCGCATTCACCCGAGATCATATGGATCCCCAGACTTGGACCTCGCAGAATCCCCATAGTCCCCTTTCTCAAGTGTTCGACAGCTCCCGGCAGTCTCATGGCCACGCGCCCTGCCACGCCGAAGCGACCTGGCTTATTCTTTTGGGGTCTGCCGGAACCCTACGCTGCCGTCGTTCCTACAGGCTGCGGCGGCGGAACGACGGCAGCTCTCTTGCAAATCGCGCGTGAAATAGGGCCGTCAAGCAGTGTAGGCAGGCGCGAGCAGCACGACGCGACCGTCGACATGCCCCGATTGAAGGCGGGCAAGTGCAGCATTGGCCTGGGACATGGGAAAGGATTCGCGCACGATGGAGCGTAGTTCGCCGCGTCCGAGCAGGTTGGCGACCTCCTGCAAATCTCCCTTGGTGCCTGCGCGGGTACCTAAGATTTGAATCTCTCTTTGGGCCATAATGCGGCCTGCCACCTGCAAGTCGTCCGGTGTATATCCCACGAGTACGAGACGGCCGCCCGGCCTCAACGTCTCGATGCCGGAACGCATTGTGGCTCGCGTACCCACGATATCCATTACGCAGTCTACGCCGTGTAGATACCCCATTGCGGCAAGCCTTGCTTTCCAATCTAGGGTGTTCCCGTCGATGGTTTCCGAGGCTCCCATGCATCTGGCCCATTCCAGTTTGCGGGATCCTAGTTCCACCGCCACAGCAGTAGCTCCGCGCAGTGTGACGAGTTGCACTACGAAAGACCCTACGCCGCCGACGCCAATGACCAGCACCGACTCGCCCCTCTGTATCGCGCCGCGCTGCACTGCATGGAAAGCCGTCATGCCGGCATCGCAGCAGGTGGCTCCATCCGTAAAGGAAAGGCCCGCGGGAACGTTCGCCACCTGCTGGGCTGGAACCCGCACATATTCGGCCATGCCCCCGTATGTGTCCTTGACGCCCATTACCCCACCCATATGGAGGCACAGTTGGGTACGGTCCATTTCACACATTAGGCAACGACCGCAGGTTTCGAAGTTGTAGACGACAACGGACGCGCCCAATTCCAGGTGCCGTACGTCGGTCGCAACGTCGGCTACGATGCCGGCAATTTCGTGTCCGGGTACAAACGGCAAATCGGGTTCGTATCCGAAACCCTGCAGCAATTTGAGATCCGTCCCGTCGATACCGCAGGCTTTGACCTCGACCAGCACCTCCCCCGGTCCGGGCTGCGGAGTGGCAATTTCCTGCCATGTCAGAGGACTACCGAATTCTTGCAGCACCAAGGCATGCATGATCGTTGCTCTACGCTCAGGGGCCGGCGCGGACTACGCCCCCACCTCGGCCAGGACAGACAACAAGAAATCGCGTCCCTCTTGCAGAATCGTCAACGGGTTGGGGCGGTGCCCCCAGGCGAAGCCCTCGTACTCCAGCGAAACATATCCGGTATATCCGACGTCCACCGCTGTGTGCAAGAGTTCTCGAAAATCGATATCGCCCAATCCCAAAGGAGGAAACTCGAAATCCTCGACGTAGCCGGAGGCGTCTTTGGCATGGATATGCCGGATCCTGGGGCCAAGCGTCCGGAAAGCGCCGGCTACGTCGTCTCCGCGTACGTGATAATGGGCCGGATCGAAGAGTACCTGCAGGGTGTCCATACCCTCTTCGGCCATCAGTTTCTGCATGCCGGCCAAGTCGTGTACCAAGCATCCGGGCAGGCTGGCGCACTCGATCAGCAGTGTGACTCCGAGCTCCTGACCTCTGGCGAGAATGGCGTGAAACGCCTCCAACATGCGTGCCCAGTAGACGGCCTCGCGACCATACATGTTCTTCATGCCGCCGCCGCAAATGACGTAGCGGCACTCCAGGTCCGCTGCCACCTGCAGACAGCCCATGACGAAGTCGAGATTGGCGGCCCGCGCGTCCGGGTCTCCGTCTATCAGGTTGGTATGGGCATTCACTGTGCCGAAGTCGAGCCCGAGTCGGCGAGTGCCCCGGGCCACTCTGGCTCTTTCTTGCGCGTCGGCGTCGACATACATATGAGGAGGAGGTTTGGGTAGGAAAGGGGGATCCATTTCCATGGAGACGTCGATGGCCTGGAAGCCGTTGTCCGCCAGAATATGCATGCACTCGACCACGTCGAGGTGGGCAAAGAGGGCTGAATTACAACTTAGACCTTTCATGTACGGTGAATCGTAGGACGGAGTAAAGCCATGGGTGCAGCTACGGGCGGCAATACGTCGGCAAAGTGGGCCTTAGGCCAGGCCGATGATCTGACGGGCCTCGTCCGGGGTGGCGACGTCACGACCCAATTCCCTCGCCATGCGCACCGCCTTGTCTATCAACTCGGCATTGGTGCGGGCATATTCTCCTGCTTGCACATAGGGACAGTCTTCCATACCGATCCGGATGTGCCCGCCCAGGCTGACGGCATGGGCTATCAACTGCCAATAATCAGGAGGTTGCATGCAACTTACGTTCCAGATCACGTTTTCCGGCAAATGATCCACCATGTACTGGAGCCCCTTGGCGGTGGGCGGAGTCCAACCTTGCCCGGCCCATCCGAAGAAGAGCGTGGCCCACACCGGATCGGGCAACAACTCGGGTTCGAGCTCCCGAACTCCGTCGTCTGTCCAGAAGTCTCCCTGTCGAATCTTGCGGATGGCCCAGAAAGCGCCCGTGCTGAAGCACTCGATTTCCAGTTTGACGCCGTATTCGTTGGCCAGACGGGAGTACTCGCGTAATTCGGCTATGGGATGCACAGCGTAGATGGAGACGGGCGGGTAGTCGGGATTGGGTTGGAAATATTCGTCGTGCGAATTGAAGTTGATCGAACTCATGTCGGGGCGCAATTCCTGCCACAACCGCAGTTTTTCCTCCAGCCGCATACTCGCCAATCCGAATTGCATGACGGGATTGGATTTGTCGCGGATACGCGTAACGATGTCGCGCCATCCCTCGAAATTGGCGATCTGCAGCTTGCGACCGTCCGGCTGAATGACGGGATCCGACGTATATTGGCCGTGCGTGTGCACTATCGAAGCCCCCGCATCAATGGCTCTGATGTATTCCTCGGCCACCCCTTTCGTATCGTCGCACGGAGTATTGTGGGGATTCTCGGGATAGGAAAACGTGCCGTCCGTGGTAATCGTGATGATGATTTTGTCCATGCTGCATCGGGCCTGCGTTGGATTCGGCGAATATGCCGAGATGGGAGATCTGGATGATTCTAGCCATGAATCCGGGATTGGCAAACGTCTAAGGCCGCACGATCCCGTGCTGCAACTGATCCATACGCCGAATGAGGTAATCGACATCGTTGCCGACCTGTATCCAATGCATACCTCTGGCAGCGTAGCGGGACGCCAGGATTGGATCGTCGCCCATACCGGAACCGACCCACTTGCCTGCCGCGGTGGCCGTCTCGATCACATGTTGAATGGCCGCTTCGACATCAGGATGGGTTACATCGTCAATGTGACCCAGACTAGCCGCTAGGTCCCAAGGCCCCAGCGCGATCGAATCCAATGCGCTGATAGCCGCTATGTCGTCTATCTCCTCCAGTGCCGAACGGGTTTCGATTTGAACGGCCGTAAAGACGGATGCGTTGGACTGGACGGCCAGTTCCAGGTTCGCGTTGCGTCCGTAGTCCGAAGGCACCCTGGGCCCGAACCCCCGATGCCCTTCGGGCGGATAGTAAGCAGCATCTACAATCGTTCGCACCTCGTCCGCGCCCTGTACCTGAGGCACTATGATGCCTTCTGCGCCCGCATCCAGGACCCGCTTGATATGCGCTGCGGACGCAGTAGGAATTCGCACTAACGATGCCTTGCGATGCGCCCGGGCCGCCACCACGTGCCCCGCCAGGGTAGCCATGGTGGCGGGGCTATGTTCCATGTCTATCCAGAAGAAATCCACCGACGTCCCCAGTGCGTCGGTGACGGCTGGGTCGTTGAGCGTAATCGAGGCCCCGATCTGGAGCACTCCGGCGTGGAGCTGATTTCGGAAAGAGTTGATGCCTTCAAACATGAAGATTATCCAAAAATGAACAAATATCCGAATTGAAACGATTTACTTTTTTATCCCGACCTTGGGAGCAGTCCACAATCCAAGGAACTCGGATACCAGTCGGAAGAGTTGGTGGCTCTCATGGTACCAGGCAAGTTACGAAGCGCAGGTTGGTCCCTCAAGCCGTCCAAGTCTACGGCCCACGATCTCGCCGCCGAGGCGAACCGTGTACCCATCCTGCCGTCAGTGACCGCGGGACGGCACTGGGACCCAGGGGCACGCAGGGCTGCGTCCCCCCAGTACGCCAGGCCGCCGGCAGAGCTTGGACTCCCAGGGCCGCTCTCAGAGACTGTCAGTCGGTCCCGACGACCGTACAAGGGGGCCTCATGGCTCTGAGGCGGACCAGCAAGCCCACCCGGTCGCAAGCGACAGCACTACCCTAGGCTTACAGCTGGCCGGGGTCGTCCTTTCGGTGCACCTCCCAGACCGAGACGGGACCATACCGGTGATTCCTGTTTGACCGGCCGCTTGCGGCTCATCTGGACTGATGGCGGGGTACGTGAGGCGGTGGGTGGGTGAAGTGCAAGCTCGCGTGGTTGCGCCGATGTCGGCGGCAGAGCCAAGCCTACGCGGCGCTCCCGGAACCATCCGCAAAGTAAGTGCCGTGAGGACTTACTGATCCGGTCGTCAGAATTGTCGTATGCGTACATTCCGGACCAGTTGTGTGGAAAGGCGCAGTAGTTCTCCGGCCTCGCATCTGCACAGTCCAGTGGCTTCAATCCTGGTCGAGAGGCCTGACAGCAGTTGTGAGCATGTCTGCTCCAGCTTGCTTGCAAGCAAGCTGGATGTTTTCCATCTACTGAGGGCAGTCGATAGACGCGGGCCGGCCTAAAGCGGCTCATCGGCAAGAAAGAATCCGACCTGCTCAATTTCAGTAGCCAAGCCGCCGTCCCGGACCAGAAATATTGGGTGTGGCAACAGCTGCTGCCGGCCGGCGCCTCGATGCGCATGGGGTTCCGGGCAAAAGAGACATGAATTCGTTTTTATTCTTTTATGCTCCAAATGTATTTTATACGGAATAAGTATCGCCTCTAGCAGGTGAGTACGGAGTAACCAGATAGGAACTTCTGCAGCCCGCCCATAGTCGACTCAGAAGCAAGGCTGCAGAGCTTCCCAATGACTCTCCGAAGGGGGAGTCAAGCGGATATCTGCATGGTATATAGTTGCAGGGAACTTTCAGTGCAGCCGGCATTCGCCTTCAAGCCAATAGTTAAGAGGTGTCACATGCAGATCACGCAATGCAGCAGACGTATGTTTCTTAAATCGAGCGGCCTCCTCTTGTCCAGTCTAGGCCTGACTGCATGTACAGCCGTGGTACCCGGCCAAGCTCCTCATGCAGAGGCCGTATCCGCTCCGAGCACTATGAAATTCGCTTGGTGGGGCTCGCCTTTCGAAAAAGATACGGTAGTCGACATGTTGGATGCCTTTACCGAGGCATCGGGTATTCCCACGGAAAAACATCATCTGCCGTTTGGCGACTACATGAACAGTATGCAGGCCATGGCCGCGGCCGGCACGTTACCGGACGTCTTCTACCTGAGCACTCCCTTCATGGTGGCTTGGGCACAGAAGGCCGTAATCAAAGATCTGACCGATCTTCACGCCACCGATCCCGAAGCGGATATTGAACAGATCGTAGAAGTGAATCGATTCAAGATTGGAGCCCGCGTATACGGCACCGGTGCCGCCACGGAACCCTATATGATGTTCTACAACCGCAAGCTGTTTGATGCCCATGACGTCGAATATCCGCCCGCCACGGTGGACGCGGCTTGGTCCTGGGACGAATTCATCCGTGTGGCGCGCCAGTTGACAATTGACGAGAGTGGTCGTTCGGCCGTAGAAGACGGGTTCGATGCCGACAATATTCAGACGTATGGTGTCGACCTCCCCCGCTGGGGCGGTTCATGGCGGGTATATTCACCGGGCCTCTGGCAAAACGGTTCCGACATCTATTCGGAGGACGAAAACACCTTCTTTCCCGATCAGGAAATTGCCGTAGATGTTATACAGAAGACCGCGGATACATACGTCCAACATAGAGTGGCGGCTTCTCCGGAGTTCTTTGGGCAGGTGGGCATGAGTTCCATCCAATTGATGGAAAACGACCGCTTGGCTATGTTTCTGACGGGCAATTGGAGTCTGGAGGCTCTTTCCCATACATCCATCGATTACGGAGAAGCCGTGGTGCCCGTCATGGGCCCTGATTATGTGGTATGGGCGCCTTCGGAAGCCATTGGGGTCAGCGAGAAGACCGTAGACGTCGATGCGGCTTGGGCTCTGTATAAGTGGGTGGTGTTCGGCGAAGGCAGTTTAGCCCTGAGCAGAACGGGCCTGTGGCAACCGCAAAGGGTGGATCTCCTGACGACGGACGAGGGCCGAGCCAAATGGATGAGCGAGGGTGTACATACGCCAGACCATATTACTGCCGCCTGTCTGCCTTCGGTCTATAACGCCCGCCGTATGCCCTTACGTCTGGGACACAGTGAAGTTGAAGGCCGCCTGCTCGGACCCGCCTTGGGGCCCGTCTACACGGGCGAGGTCACGGCGGCCGAGGCGTTGGAGGCGGTTTTGCCGAAAATCAACGAATTCTTAGCGGAAAATCCGAGCTGGAAGCCTGCTTAGGCAATATCCCAGCCACTTCTGGTCCCTTCCGCCACGAGGAGCTAAAAGGGACTGGAGGCGGCTTGACTCCGGTAGTGTGAGACTTACGCCGTGAATACCGAACTAACCGCCGTACAGATTCAACAGTTTCACGAAGAAGGATTCGTGGTGATCGAAAATTTCCTGAATCAGGAGGAATTGCAGGAATGGCGCCTTGTCGTCGCCGAAGCGGTCCGCGAAAGGCTTTCCTTAGATCCCGATTTGCAACAGGCCTTCAGCGCCCAGTATGGCAGCGAATCCTTGAATATGCAGAATCAGGCAGATCCTTCGACCTTTTACGCCAATGTGTTTACCCAGTGTCTACGCCTGTCCGACTCGCATGCTGCAACTGCCCGTCTCGTCCGTGATGCAAGACTGGGTCGGATGGCTGCAACACTCGCAGGCGTCGATGGTGTGCGGATCTGGCATGATCAGGCCCTTTTCAAACCGCCTTATGGGAATCAGACCACTTGGCATATGGATTGCCCCTATTGGGCCTTTCACACCCGTCGGTCAGTGAGCATGTGGCTGCCTCTGGACGACGCCACGTATGCCAATGGTTGCCTCTGGTATCTGCCGGGTACGCACCGGCTGGCGACCTTTGATTTGGTACCGATCAGCGAGAACATGCGAGATGTATTTGAAGCCTATCCGGAATGGATGCATATAGAAGCCAGGCCCGCACCGGTCCCCGCCGGGGGGCTGGTAGTGCATAACTCCATGATCGCGCATGCAGCCGGGCCCAATCTGACCCCTTCTCCCCGCAGGGCTATGACCATTGCTTTTTTCCCGGACGGCCTCACCTACAACGGCAATTTCGACACGTTGCCGGTAGAGTACTACGAGGGATTGCAAGAGGGCGACCTGCTGAACGACGATCGCTATGTGCCTTTGACCTGGAGCCGGACGCGGGGGTAGCCCGCCCGCGGAAGGACTGCATGGAGACCAATGCACTGGGACTGGAGCGTCTAGCTAGGCGACGTCGTATCCACCGCATATTGCTGGGCTATTTCTTCATTTCGCCGGGCCTGCTCGGTATCTCCCTCTTCGTGGTCGGCCCGTTAGTCTATTCGCTTTGGTTGAGCCTGACGGAATGGGACATTATCTCGCCCCCCATTTTCGTGGGACTAGAAAATTTTCGCACGGCCTTTGGGGACGACGAACTGTTTTGGGTGTCGCTCTATGTAACTTTGCGGTATACCGTGGTGGCCGTGCCTTTGACCCTAGCGGTGGCCCTGGCTGTGGCTCTGCTGCTCGACTGCAAAATACCCGGTATTACGTGGTTCAGAGCCCTCTATTATTTGCCGGCCATGACCCCGGCCGTTGCTTCGGTAGTGCTATGGCGCTGGATCTTCAATTCTGAGTTCGGGCTCCTGAACTTCCTCCTGAATCTAATAGGTCTACCCAAGGTGGAATGGCTCATCGACGGCGATGTAGTCATGTATTCCTTCTGGATCATGGCCCTGTGGAGCATAGGTCCCATGATGATCATTTTTCTGGCCGGCCTGCATGGCGTGCCGCGGTCCCTCTATGAAGCAGCCGAAGTCGACGGGGCCAATGCCTGGCGCAAGTTGTGGGCCGTCACTATACCGCAGCTCTCGCCTGTCATTCTGTTCAACTTGGTAATTGGGCTTATCAACACTTTCCAAGTCTTTACGGCGGGATACCTCCTGACGGCCGGTGGACCGCGCAATGCCACCCTCTTTTACGTTTTGTACACCTATCGCAATGCTTTTGAATGGCTCAAGATGGGCTATGCCGCCTCTCTTTCCTGGGTTCTCTTTGTCATTATCATGGTCTTGACGCTCTTTATCTTTCGCTCGCTGGGACAGGCCGTCCACTACGAAGCGGGATGAGGCCAATTCAGGAAGCCACGTCCTACTTGCATGTCTGCCTTGCCTCCGCCTTCGGCCGACACCGTGTTGCCGGCCGCGCCCCGGCTCCATCGCGGTCTGCACGGTTTCCTGCGTCTAAGCCTGATCGGGCTGCTGCTGCTGGGCGGAGCCATCTTGATGATTCTGCCCTTCCTCTGGATGTTGAGTTCTTCTTTGAAGATCCAGAGCCAGGTGTGGGTGTTTCCGCCGGTCTGGATTCCGAGGCCCCTGCAATGGAGCAATTACGGCAACGCCCTGCGCAGCTTGCCCTTTCACACGTATACCTTTAATACTTTGCGCATTACGGTGCCGGTACTTCTGGGTACGCTGTTGACCGCATCCATGTGTGGTTACGGCTTCTCCCGGCTCCGTTTTCCCGGACGCGACACTCTCTTTATGGTGTTCCTTAGCGTCCTCATGTTGCCTGCCATAGTCACCATGATACCGGTCTTTGTGATGTTTACTCACCTAGGTTGGGTGAATACCTTGAAGCCCCTGATCATTCCGCCTCTGCTCGGGGGCGGCCCCTTCAACGTCTTTCTCTTTCGGCAGTTCTTTCGGACCATCCCGGAGGAACTGTCCGATGCCGCGCGTATGGACGGCTGTGGAGAATGGCGCATCTACATGCGCATCATTCTGCCCCTTTCGCGGCCGGTGCTGGCTACCGTGGCCATTTTTACTTTCTTGGCCAACTGGAACGACTTCATCGGTCCCCTCCTGTATCTGCAGTCCGATTCGAAGAAGACCATAGCGTTGGGATTGGCCACCTTTCTAGGCCTCTATTCGACTCACTGGGAGCTGCTGATGGCCGCGGCTACGGCAGTTACGATACCTGCCCTGATCTTGTTCGTATTCGCCCAAAAATACTTTGTCGAAGGTGTAGTGCTGACGGGTCTGCAGGGAGTCTAGAACGGATCCGGTCGAGCGCAGAGCGGGCTTGGGCCGAGTTGTCGCCGTTAGGCGGCCCAGGCCAAGTCCGAGTTTTCGGGTTGGTTTTCCAGCCGGGTCAGCCAATAGTGCAAGTCGAAGCTCTGATCTCCAGTCAGAAAGCGCCAGAAGCGGATGCGGTTGATCAGTTCCAGCCGCCCGTCGGCATTCTCATACCATGGCTCGCGCTGGGCCAGGATGGAGAAAAGAGTTTCTTCCGAACCGGCTCCGGCTCGCGCCGAAGAGATGGGCTCCCTTGCCATTTGGGCTGCCATGTCTGCCGTATTCCAGAGACGACATTGCCGCACGCGGGGATTGAGCCGTATTTTGAACATGTAACGAATCCGATCCGTCTGATTGCGACGCCCACAATGCCAGATGCCATGGTGCAGCACCAATACGGTTCCCGCTGCGCAGACCATGGGAATCTGTCCCAGGAAATTCTGATAGCGACAGATATCCTGTTCATTGATACGCCGAAAGTGACTGCCAGGCAACAAGAGGGTGCCGCCCATTTCAAGGGGTACGTCATGTGGATAGTACATGAGCTGGATATCGAAATGCTGGCGGGTATCTATAATGGCGTCTCCGTGTAGCCCCTGTGCCTTGCCTTCGTGGGGTTGGCGTACATGGACAGCGTGATGATCGAAGAGCGGATCCGGGCCCACCAGACTCTGTACAATGCCTTGGACTCGCGGGAGGTGCATCAGCTCGTTCAGCGGCGAGCCTGGGGGATAACAGGTGGACAGAGGCACGCCCGCATCGGGTCGGGTTACATGTCCCCTCTCGAACAACTCCAAGATCCGCAGATTGATATGGTCCGGGATCAGGTTGTCGAAGCGTAGAAACCCCCGCGCCGCGAAGGAGGCCATCTGGTTTGTCGTCAGCAAAAGGGCGCGATCTACTTGGGTCATCATGACTACTCCATTGCGACCATTTTTTCGAATACGTATTCGAATTTGACAAAAGACGTCGTGTATTCCAAGTCCTTGTACGGTGGTATCAGTACGGGAAACTGCACCACTCGCCATCCATCTTGCATGGCTTCTAGACCCGTCTTGTAAGGCGGCCTGTCGCTGTCTCCCGTCGTAGGATACGTTTTGCCCGTGCCGTCGTAAGTCGACCAGCCCCGGACCTCGCTGTCCAGGGCAGAGGTGGCCAAGTAAAGCACCATAATGATTTGGCGATATTCCGGCATGGCAAGACGCCTTGAACTATGTTGGCGACAACTGTCATGAGATTATCTCCAAACTGGGTAAACGGCCAAAGCCGCAGGGATTGCATCGTCGTTCCGTGATGGCCGCATCAGTCTGGACCGGGGCCTACCCACTCCATTACCGTGCATCTACTGCGATTTTGTGCGGCGCTGGCCAGAGCTGCAGGATTTTTGTTTCTTTCTGCAGGCTGTACGGTTTCTACCCTGGACCCGCCCTGAGTGTCCTCGAGGAAGCAGCCGGCATTGGTCGTTATGTTTTTGTGCTGGTCTGCTCCGCAGTTTCTGCCCTGACACCCACACCCATTGAGGCTAGGGGGTATCGTCAAACTAGGGATGTGCGGGTACCCTGAGGGGGTACATACATTAGAGAGGAGCCGCGCAGGACCGCCGCACCCCGGCACCCCTCGGCCGGGAGGGCCAGGCCCAGTGGGTCGCCCCGCCGCGGGCAATCGGCAGTTTCGGCATGCCGGATTGGGGATTCGGCGCCCTGGGGCCCCGGGGTGGGACCTGCTCCCCGACTCCGGCGCCGGGCAGCATACGCATCGCCGCGGCCGCCGGGGGCGCGCGCGGGGCGTGGGGGCCGCCCGGTGGGCGGCCCGTCCGGAGGGGATTGACCCCGGGGACCCGCGCGGAGGGTCCCACCGGCCGTGGGCCGGAGGGCGGGCCGGGAGGCGGCGGATCGCGTAGCGGACCGGGGCGACGACCGCGCTCCGGTCGGGGCCGCCGTAGTCGCAAGCCACCCCGCCTCTACGACCCGGAGCGGTACCCGGGGCGGACTCGAGAGGAGAACGCCTGCCGGGCCTTCCCGCCATGGCGGGGCGTGGATTACCCGGTAGTCCCCGCACGCCGCTGCGTTTCTGGCGATCTGCCCGAGCCGGGCTGGGGCGCTGGGGACTCGATCATGTGGACGACACCCCCTAGTTTCAGCATACGCACTACGCGAGGGCGCGGCGCATATCCCCCGGGCATCCGCGCCGGAATCCCGTCACTGCCGGTAGGAAACAGGTCAAGGTGGTTGGCTTGCAGTCCCCGCTAGAAGGACCGTGCCCCTCCCCCATTGAGCGCCCCTGCAGCAAGCCGCGGGTGACTCGTGTGCTGGGAACCAACGCGGTTTGGCACGGTAAACCGGATAATGTCGGTCGCAGGCAAATCCCGACGCCGGCCCATGCAGGTTTCATCCGCTAACCCGCCTCAGGCAAATCCAATGTATAATCCCAGCCAGAAGTCGACGTCACCAGAACGAGCGATCCTACGACGGAGCTGGTGCTTCAGTGTGATTGGAATGGCTGCGTCCCTCAGATCCGGCAGCGCCTCAGATCCCGAAATGTCCCCTCGCTGGAGGGCCTTGGGTCGATCCCGATGCTGTTTCTTCCGCGTGTGCCGATCAATCTACGACCCGGCCCGCCTGATCCTGGTTTTTGGTAGTGTTGGACCTACGCCCTAGCTCTGGGTCGTCGACATTCGGTCCCGCACTGGGAGGTTCCGAGCAGCCTCAAGTCCTGCCGTAAGCGCTTTGCCTCATCATGATTACCTCCGCTGCAGTCCAGCACTTTCGCGACCAAGGATATACGGTGGTGCGGGACCTGTTTACGCCTCTCGAAGTCGAGGCCATGTTGGCCGAACTGGCGCGATTCCAAGTGGAAGGCTTGGGACGCAACGTGTCCACCGATCCCGCGGCCAAGGTCAACTACCAGATCATTCCGCTGTACGACAAGAGCAACCTGTTTCGGGCCATGCCGTTCGTACCCAAGGTGACGGCATGTGTTTCCGCTCTCATCGGCGACCCTTTCGTCCGGCATCTGGACCAGATCTTCCTTAAGCCTCCGGGTCTGGGGGTGGGCACGGACTGGCACCAGGACAATGCGTATTTTGGCCTCGAGGATCCCACCAAAGGCACCGCCATGTGGGTGGCCATGCACGACGCCAATCTGGAGAACGGCACTTTGCACGTCATCCCGAACAGCCATCTCCAGGCGTTTGGTCATTCGCGGGATCCCGATTCCGATCATCACATCCACATCGACGCAGTAGAGGGCGAAGAGGTGCCTGTCGAGGTGCAGGCGGGCAGCGCCGTTTTCTTCAATTACGGCATCGCCCATGCCACCAAACAGAACCGATCGCAAAAGGAACGGGCCGGGGTGGCGTTTCACTTCTTCAACACCCGGTACGCGTTACACGGCGGTCAAGAGACCTTTCTGGTAGCCATAACCGGTTCGGCCGCGACCGGCGGCAAGGCAGAATACGGACAGGTGGTAGCAGGAGCCTGGGAGCAGGAGGTGGCTCGTCTTACCGGCTGAGATCTTGCCGTCTGCCGGGCGTGAGGTCCTTTCTGTTTCCGTCCTTACCCCTTGGCGCCTACTGTGGAGCCCCTTTCAGGAGAAAACCGCATGCCCAAAGCCATGCATCTGCAGCCCTACAACACTACCGCGGAACAGGTAGAGAGCGTGGAAAGAGACGGCTTCGCCTATTTCCCGAATTTTCTCGACCCGCAGGAAGTGGCCGAGCTGAAGGCGGCCATGGATACCACCCCCACGGTCCCTGCGCATTTCGACCGGGATCCCCGCGACACGGTGGCGGCACAGGGCTTTTACGAGAAGGTGATCAACAACGCCTTCAATCACAACGACCTCTTCTTTTCCTTCCTGGACAAGCCGGGCATCATCGAAGTGGCGGAAGCCCTGCATGGAGACGACTGTCACGTCATCGGCATGACTGCCTGGGTCACCGGTCCCGGCCGGCCGCCGCAGAACCTGCACGTCGACTACTTGGCGGTCGAAATGCCGGCGCACGTGATGGCGGATCCCGAAGTCAGGATGCCGGTTTTCATTACGACCGCCCACTTTTATCTCAACGATCTGTATCCGGCCTTGGGTCCCACGCAATTCGTGCCCGGCAGTCATCGTTCCGGGACGCGGCCCAAGCCGGGACAAATGGATTGGAATGGGGTACCGATCGCAGACTGCATCGTGCAAGCCGGGGACGCGGTCGTCTTTCGCAGCGAAGTATGGCACCGCGGCACCCCAAACACCAGCGACGAGACGCGGTACCTATTGCAGGTCCACTATGCGCAGCGCATGATCACGCAGAAGTTTCCCCCCTACCTGAACCGCTTTGTTTTCAACCCGGAACTGCTGGCCCGAGCCACTCCCCGGCAACGGCGCCTGCTCGGCGATCACCGCAAGAGCAACTACGACTGAGCGGAGCCGTACGCTCTGCCCCGACAGACGATAGAAAGCCAGCGAGGCCCTTCCCTGGAGGGCCTCGCCGGCTGGATTCGGAGGTCGAGCGTCGGCCCTGTAGGAGATCCCGCGCGCCGCCGCAGAATTGCGCGAAGATTGCGTTACTGCTTCTTCTTCAGAACCAGCATTCCGGTTTCGGTCTCGGCGACCATGTAGCCTTCGGGCACGCTGTCCAAGGCATTGTCGCGCACGTCGCGGGCGAAGAAATAGGTACGGCTTTTGTTGCCGGACTTGGATACACGCTCGTTGGCATGCAAGTAGTACGTGACACCCTTGCCGTTGGTATGTGAATATGCCATGGAAAACCCCCTGCAGATCGATGCGGCTTCAATATCTCCATCTCTGCCAAAGATGCCCAAGGATAATAACCTACGGGCGCCTATCAGCCGAAAAAAGAGGCGTGAGAGCGGGGCAATGCGTCCGCGGGTCCCGCGGCAGGCGCACCGCCGACCTCGGGGAGCGGGGCGCTACGGGGAATCGCCGCTCGGACCCTGCTCGCCTGCTTGGTCCTCTACATACAGAAAACATGCACTGTCTTGGCCGGATTTTGCATGGGCCGGGAAAAACGCGGGCCGTTCCGTACGGCACCGGTCCATGACGTGCGGACAACGGGCCTGGAAGACGCAGGCATGTTCCGAAAACTCGAATTCCGAGGAATCCAGTACCGTCGTGGCGTCGTGGGCGGTATCCCAGCGCTTGTGCGGATCGTGCGAGGGCACCGAATCGATCAGGAGTTGCGTATAGGGATGGGCAGGCTGCATGACGACGTCGTCCATGGGACCTCGCTCGATGACCCGGCCTCTGCACATGACCATGATGTCGCCGCCCAGGTAATAGGCCGTGGCCAAGTTGTGGGTGATGAAGAGACAGGAAATGCCTTGCTCCTGGAAGTCCAACAGAATATTGAGGAAAAGAGCTCTCAGCGCCGCATCGATCATGGAAATGGGTTCGTCGGCAATAATCAGGCGCGGACGCATCATATAGACGCGTGCCAGCATGACCCGCTGGCGTTCGCCGCCGGACAGCTGATGGGGGTACCGGCCCAACACGTCCGGGGGCCGCAGATCGACGGCGCGCAGCGAGTCCTCGATCAGTTTCTCCGTGTCCAGGCTGTTGGACGCCAGCTTGAATTTGCGCACCAAGGTCTTGAAGACCCTGTCGATGCGATAAAACGGATTGTAGCTGGCGTAGGGATCCTGAAAGATGGGTTGGACCTGCCGGCGAAAGTCGAACCATTGCCGCTGGCCGAAGTGGGCCATGTCTTGGCCTTGGAAACGAATATGGCCGGTGTCGTAGGCCTTCAGTCCCAGGATGGCACGCGCCAGCGTGGACTTGCCGGAACCGCTCTCCCCCACCAAGGTGAGCAAAGAGGGTTCGAAAGGCACTTCCAACGATACGTCGTCTACGGCCACCGTGTGCCTGCCCCCTTGGAACAGGCCCCCGTCGCGGTAGGTCACTTTCAGATGCTGGATGTCCAGCAGCGGCGTGTCCACGTCGGCTCTCACTCCAATCCCATTGCGCTGTCCAGCAAATGGCAGGATACGGCGCGTCCGTCGTCCAGGGTGATGGTCCGCGGCGCGACTCTGCCGCAGACCGGGATGGCCTCGGGACACCGCGGGTGAAACCTGCATCCGGAAGGCCAATCCAGGGGGGAAGGCGCCTGTCCCGGAATAGTTTCCAGGCGTATGCGTTCTCCGCCCAGGCTCGGAATCGAGTGGATCAGACGCTTGGTGTAGGGATGCTGGGGGCTGTCGAAGATCTGGTAGACGGTGCCGACTTCCACGACCTCGCCGGCGTACATGACGGCCAGTCGATCCACCAGTTCGGCATGGACCGCCAGGTCGTGCGACACGAAGATGATGGTGGCTCCAAAGGAATCGCGCAAGTTGCGGATCATCTCCAGCACGGCCCGTTGCACGTTCACGTCCAGAGCCGTGGTCGGTTCGTCGGCCACGATCAGGGCCGGTCGCAGCAGCATGGACATGGCAATGCATACCCGCTGCTTCATGCCCCCGGAGAGTTCGTGCGGGTAGGCTTTGCCGACGGATTCCGGCAAGCCCACGAACCCCAGCAGCTCACGCAGCTGTTGGGCCGTCTGTTCCCGGGACATGGGTTCGTGCGTCAGGGCTACGTCCGCCATCTGATCCTGAATCCGCATCACCGGGTTCAAGGAATTCATGGAGCCTTGGGGGATGTACGAAAGTTGCTTCCACCGAATGGACCGCATTTCGGCGTAACTCAGTTTGGTCAAGTCCCAACCGGCTTCCGGCTGTCCCGGGTAGGGATAAAAATGGGCTTCGCCGGCCCGAATGTGGCCGGGCGGCACGATCAGGCGCAGAATGCCTTCGATCAAGGTGGACTTGCCGCAGCCGGATTCCCCGGCCAGTCCGAAAATCTCTTGGCGTTTGACGGAAACGTCCACGCCGTCCACCACTTTGTAGGTGCCGCGTACGCTTTCGTAGTGAATGCGCATGTCCGTGATGTCCAGCAAACGGTCGTCGGCCATTTCAATCCCCGGTGACGGCGCGCAGGCGCGGATTGAAGGCGTCTTCCAAGCCGATGTTGATCAGGTTCAGCGAAACGAAAAACGCGATCAAAGTGCCTACCGGGGCGAACACGATCCACCATTTGCCCAGCGCCATGGCGCCCCAATTGACCGACCGCTGAATCATCAGCCCCAGGGTATTGATGTTGCCGGGGCCCAAGCCGATCAATTGCAGCCCGATTTCCGCCAGCATGGCGGAACTCATGCCCACCGCCAGCGACACTCCCAGGTACGGCAGCAAATTCGGCAGGATTTCCAAGAAGATGATGGCCATGTCGCCCATGTGGCTGGTGCGGGCCATGTCCACGAACGCTCTCTCTTTCAGGGACAGGACCTGAGAACGCAGTATACGCGTGGTGAAAGGCCACGAGAACGCGGCCAGCAGCAAAGACATGATCGGGATGTTGATGCTGGGCATATACAACGCCAGGGTGATCAGCAACGGCAGGCTGGGAATCACCAACACCATGTCGGTGCCGGTGCGCAACACGGTGTCGACCCAGCCGCCTTTGTAGCCGGCAATGAAGCCCAGGGCAATTCCGATCGTCGCCGAGGTAGTACCGGAAATGGCCGCGATGAGCATGGAGGTACGGATGCCCAGGAATATCAGGGACAGCCAGTCACGGCCCAGCTTGTCCGTGCCGAACGGATGGCTCAGAGAAGGGTCCAAGTAGGTCTCGAAGGTGCCGAAGGAGGTGGGTTTCACGCCGCTCTCCAGCAACAGACCACTGAGGAAGGGCTGAAAGACCGCCATCAGGATCAGCAGCAGCAACATGACCGCGCCGATCTGAAAGTACCGGCTGCGCCCCCAAGCTTCGATCAGAAAGAAATGGCTGGGCCACAATTCCCGCAAGGACTTCAGCGTCATGTCTAGTTGCCTACGAGGCGCACCCGCGGGTCGATGAGGGGCAGGCACAGATCGATCAGGAACGTGGCCGCGAGGACCACCGTAATGTTCATGAGCAGAATGCCTCTAATGGTATTGAAGTCCAAGCGCGCGACGGCGGTCAGGAAGAGAGTGCCCATGCCCGGATACTTGAAGATGATCTCCACGAGGTAGAAGCCGCTGATGGCAAATCCCAAGGACAGCGCCAGGGCCGTCACCTGCGGCAGCATGGCGTTCCGGAGCACATAGCGGTACAGGATCTGCGCGCGCCGTAAGCCTTTGGCTTCGGCAAAGTGCAGGTAATCGTCGCCCAGTATGGTGATTACCAACGAACGGGTCGATATCAGCGTACCGGCCACGCCTACCAGGACCACGGCCATGGCCGGCATGATGGCGTATTTGGCGGCAGACAAGAGAAACTCCAGGGAGAACGTGCGTTCCACGCGGGGAGAATAGGCCCCGCTGGTAGGCAGGATCGCAATCCAATAGCCGAACAGGAACAGGGCGAACAGCGCCGTGAAATACGGAGGAATGGGCGAAATGGCCAGGGAAATGTTGGTCAAGGCCTTGGAAATGGGACTTTCCCGGAAGACTCCGAGCACCCCGCCGACGAGGAACCCGAGGCCCCACGAAAGGAGCGTGGAAATCCCCAACAGCCAGAGGGTCCAGGGCAGGTACCGCAGAATGTGGTCCTTGGCCGGCGTGGGAAAACTAATCACCGAAGGCCCAAAATCGAAGCGAAGCAAGACGTTGGAGATGTATCTCCAGTATTGCTCCGCCATCGTGCCGTCGTATCCCAACATCTTCTTGTAGGCGGCGACCATGGCTTCCGCGTCCTCGGCCGAAAAGGACATGGAGTAGTTCTGTTCCATGGTGGACAGATAGGCCGAGACGGGATCCCCGGGAATCAAATTGAAGAAGATGAAGGCCAGCGTGAAGGCGCCCCAGAGGTTCAGCAGGAAGATCGCAAACCGCGACAGCACGTACTTGAGGAGAGAAGGCATCAGGCTCGCACCAGGCAAATCAAGTGGTGCAACAAGCAGCTAGACCACGGCAAAACACAAGGCGCCGCCCGATTGTATACTAAGCTGCATCTCTTTCAGGCAACTGATGCATGCCCCGGAAGGCGGTGTCGGTTTCCCGAGTATCCTCCATCGGCGCAGGGAATCCATGTCATGAGCGACGCCCATTTCAAGACGGCTATCGTAGGCGCGGGAGGCATTTCGCGCGCCCATTTGCGTGCCCTGCGCGGCTTGGACCATGTGGAAGTCGTCGGCGTCGCCGACGTGGTGCCGGGCAAGGCGCGGGAGTACGCGGAAGTCCACGGCATCGCCCATGCCTTCGAAAGCGTGGAAGACCTGATAGCCTTGCCCGGGCTCGACGCGGTGCATGTCTGCACTTTCAACCAGGCTCACCGCGCCCCCACCGTGACGGCTTTGGACGCCGGGTTGCACGTGATCGTGGAAAAACCGATGGCGGCCCGTTTGGACGACGCGACCGCCATGGTGGAGGCCGCCCGGCGCAACGAGCGGCTGCTCATGTGTGCCGTGAAGTCCCGTTTTTCGGACGACGTCATGACTGCGCGCGAGATATGCGAAAGCGGAGCCTTGGGCCGCATCTACTATGCCGAAACGGTGGCCCAACGCCGCCGGGGCATTCCGGGCCGCACTTTCATTTCGGAAGCCACGGCCGGCTTCGGAGCCACCGCGGATATCGGAGTATACGCTCTGGATACGGCATTGTGGTTGATGGGCCATCCCGTACCGGTGTCGGTATCGGGCATAACTCTGACCGAGATCGGCTTCGCGGGTCCCCCTAAGCGGGGCGTCCACTGGCAATGGGATCCGGGCCGGCTCGACGTGGAAGAATTCGGGGCCGGCTGGATCCGATTCGACAACGGCGCGGTCCTTGTCTTGAAATCGGTCTGGGCCATGCACATGGAGTCCGTAGGCGAGACTTTTGTGCTGGGTACGGAAGGCGGATTGCAGCTCTCGCCCCAACTGACCTTGTACAAGGACACCTGCGGCGTATTGTCCGATGTCAAGTTGCGGGTGGAGGAGAGTCCCCCGCAGGTGCAGTTCTTTCGGGAAATCGAAGCCTTTTATCAGGCGATCGCACATGATCTGCCGTCTCCCTTGGATCCTTGGGAAGCTCTCATGACGAACGTCGTCATTCAAGGGCTGCTCGATTCCGCGCGGCAAGGCGGCCAAGAAGTGCCTGTCCGTATGCCGCTGCCCCCCACCGCGCGACTGGCCTGAAAGCCCTTTCCGCCTTGGCGCCGTAAGTCCGCGGCTCGTCTCCCTGCGCGGCGACGACTGCAATCTCCCCGATTGCCGTCTCTGACGGTGTCCAAGCGGCTTTCCCGCTTGGGCCTTGACCCAAACCACCACGCCGGGCTGGGCAGAGAAGCGCACAAGGAACAGGCCGGACGAAACGGGCCGGCAGAGTCCGCACCCTTTTGGCATACTGATCCGAGGCGCCTGAAATTCTGATCTGTTGAAACCAGCCCCCACGCGTTTAGGTATAATCCCCTGTCGTAAAGATCGTTGATGCAGCGGATAAGAACGGGTCCCTGTAGTTCGTCTTCAATGGGGCCGGGCGGTGCACTTTTGCGTGTACCGGATCGAGGCGGAGCCGTGGCCGAGCCGGTCGCCTCCGTCCCTGCTCTGTTTGCTCCACGATCGTTGTCTTTGTTTTAGCCATGCTTCTGATGTTGAAGGAGAAGGACATATGAAATTGCGTTATACGGGCATGTTGCTGGCTCTCTTGTTGCTGGTGCTGGGAGCCTGTACTACGGTGCCGGCGGCGGACATGACCGGAGCCGAAGCGGAGGAGCCCGCCGATTCGGGCGTGGCCGGCGAATACGTTCCGGTCCCCCGGGAAGAGGCCGTGATCATCAACGAAACGGGTACCTTCAGTGTTTTCGGCAGCTACAATCCGTTCGTGCCCAGCGGCGACACGCGCGGCATGTGGCAGGCTGGCCAGGAACACCTGTTCAATATCAACTGGGCCACCGGCGAATTCGTGAATTGGTTGGGGGAAAGCTATTCCTACAACGACGATTACACGCAGATGACCATCGTCACGCGCCCCGAAGCCCACTGGAACGACGGGGAACCGTTCACCTCGGCGGATGTGGCCTTCACCATTGAAATGGTGAAATCGGACGCGGCTCTGCGATGGGGCGCCACCATGCAGGAATGGGTCGACTCCGTGGAGACGCCGGATGCTCAGACCGTGGTCATCAATCTGACCAAGCCTAATCCGCGTTTCCATATGCAGTTCGCCAATGCGTGGGGCTTCGCCGTGCAGGCCAAGCATATCTGGGAAGACGAAAATCCGCTGGAATTCAAGAACTTCCCTCCCGTCCTGACCGGCCCTTACACGCTGATGGAAGAATTTCCCGATCAGTTCATGATCATCTGGGAAAAGGACGAAAACTACTGGGCTCGGGATCTGGGCTACGAAGTGGGGCCCCAGTACTACGTAGTCCGCAACGAGCGAGTGCCTGAAGCCGAGATCGCCGATCTGAAGGTCAACAAGATCGATCATGCCCATGCGTTGAGCGACGGGGCTCTGCAGCAGGCGGCCGTAGAAGCCAACGAAAACGTCATCTTGGCCGGCTGGCGCGATCCGTGCCCGCGGGCCATATGGTTCAACACGGCCAAGTATCCCCTGTCTTTGCCGGAAGTACGCCATGCCTTCAACGCGGCGTTGAACCGCCAGAAGGTCGCGGATCTGCTGTTCGGCATCCCCACAGTGCCCGCCCGCTTCCCCTGGGCGGACTGGGGAGTGCACGACAGCTATTCTTTCGAGGATATTCGCTCGGAATTCGTATTGGATTTCGATCCGGCCCGAGCCGAGCAAATCCTGGACGATCTGGGCTTTGAACGGGGCAGCGACGGTATTCGCGTGGACGGCGAAGGCAACCGTATGTCCTACACGATCATCACCCCCAGTTTCGCGGTGGTGGAACACGACATAGCCTTGGATCTCACCGAAGAACTGGAAAAGGTGGGCATCGAGACGGTGGTGCAGCGTCTGGAAAGCGGCCCCTTCAACGAGGCTCGCGAGATGGGAACCTTCGACATCACTTCCCACTGGTTCTGCGGCAACTGGGCGGAAGGTCCCATGACTTTCGCCGACTGGAAGCACACGAACGCCAAACCGATCGGGGAGCGGGCGACCGCAGGAAACTGGATCCGCCTGAACGTTCCGGAGCTGACCGAGGTCATGACTCAAATCGAGGCCATGAGCCCTAACGATCCGGCGATTGAAGCCTTGTATCGGGAAGCGGTGCGCATCTACTTCGAACAACTTCCGGGGCTCGCCGTAGTGCAGACCACGTACGTCATGCCTTTCAATTCCACGTACTGGGAAGGTTGGCCGACTTCGGACAACATCTATGCCGTGCCCTTCACGTGGTGGCCTGAGTTCAAGTTCGTGATGTTCAATCTCACGGCGGCGGAGTAGTGTTGCTGTCCCCATATGGAAGGCGGAGTCGCGGTTCGGTGGCAGAAGAACCGCGGCTCTGCCGTTTTGGGCTGCCGAGAAATACCCTGGCGGCGGTTGCGCCATAAGACCCTTGCGGCAGTCTCAAGGAGGTGTCTGCATGCTGACCCGACGAACGTCGGGTCCCTGGTGGGGGATCCTGTGTGTCCTGTTCCTGGCCGTGGCGTGTGGCGGCGGCTCGGCCGAGGAAGCCGAAAACGCCGTTCCGCTCGAGGAACCCAAAGATTTTGAAGTCCAGCTGAATCCGCCTGTGCCGGTCCGCTTGAAAGCAGATGTCCCGGAGGCGGATCTGTATGTGCGCACGTGGCCCAGTCTGGACAAATTCATGTCCATCAAAGCCGAGGCCGAAACCCATGGCCTCACTTTGACCAAGGACGGCAACTGGGTGAAGGTACCGGTTCCCGGCGTAGGCCAAAAGGCCTACGTGTGCCGTTGCTATCTGGAACTCACCGACGACGCGGTCGACGCCCAAGGTCTGGATGCTCCCTGCGCAGAACCACTGGGCTCCGTGTGCCTGGCGGCGATGGAAAAGAACTTCGGCCAGTCCCAGCGCCAGGGGGGATAGCGTCCGTGCCGATTGCGTTGTCCCGGGACGGCGCCGTCCGGCCGGTCTCGGGGAAGCGTCGGGTTATAGAATTCCATACTTGCGAAAGGCGGCTTCCGCGCCCACTCCTTGCATGATGGCGTCTCTGACCACGTTCTCTCCCTGCGCCTTGATCCAAGCTTCTTGCAGGATTTCCGCTTCCGCTTCCTGCGGAATTACGCACACTCCGTCTCGGTCGCCGAAGAGGATGTCGCCAGGTCGAATTACGGTTTGTCCCAACGATATGGACACCCGAAAGTCCACGACGCGGCCGCGCAACCCTTGGTCTTGCGCATAGGCACCGATGGAAAAGGTGGGAAATTCCGCATCCAGAATTCCCTGGGTATCGCGATGGTATCCGTCGAGCACTGCGCCCGCGGCGCGCAGGTACTTGGCTCTTTGACTCATCAATTCTCCCCACAGCGCGTAGGCGGGCGACCCGCCGGTGCACACGTACACTTCGTCGGGCTGCAGGTCGTCGAGGGCTCTCGTCATCAATCCGAAAGGAACCGATGCGGCGTCCGCACCGGATTCAGGGATGCGGTACACATCGTGCGACAGAACCGGCATGGCGCGGCCACACAGGACCATGGAATTGTCCAGGGGGCGGATCTGCGGGGGCAGGAACTGGTGCCGCAGCCCGAGCGTGTCCATAATGTCGCCCACGACGGCCGGAAAGAGATTGCGGCGCACCGCGGCAAACATCTCCTGATCGGTTGACCATTGCATCTTCATTGCCCCCTCCTGGCGGAAGCGTGACTTGGTGGGTGGATCCCGTATTGACTATAGATCAAGAGATCAAGCGTTGTCGGCACGGCCTCGGCAAAGTCGGACTTCGGCGCCGCGCCGCCGGCAGGGCCCCAGCTGGTTGCGTATGGCGTAGAGATTTCCGAATCGATATGTACACCGAATCTTTCCACATGCTCGAGGAATGCTGCCGATGAAGGTTACCGACTTCAAGATCGCCGGGCTGCGCGGAGCCACGCCTGCAGGGGGCTGGAGCCGCGAAATCCAGCACGAAGAGTGTGTCCATACCCTCCTGCTGCTGCACACCGATGCGGATGTCTGGGGGCTGGGCAGCATTTTCACGCACGATGCCTTGGTGCGGGGGGCCATGGAGATATTGTGGCCTTTCCTGCAAGGCGAAAACGCCCTGGAACCGGAACGGGTCACCGAGACGCTGCACCAGAACACGTTCTGGATGGGGCGTGGCGGATCCGTCACGCACGCCATCAGCGGCATCGATCTGGCCTTGTGGGACATCTTGGGCAAGGTTACGGGACAGCCGGTGGGCCGGCTGCTGGGCGGCAGGTACCGAGAATCCGTCATGCCGTACGCGTCCCTGCTCATGGACGCGCCTTGCCGGTTGAGCGACGCCCTGGCTGCGCTCCGGAGCGAGGGCTTCCAGGCTTTCAAGATGGGCTGGGGACCGTTTGGCCGCGTGTCCGACAGTCTCGACGAAGAAATCGTGCAAGCCGCGCGCTCCACGGTGGGACCAGACGCTCTGCTCATGGTGGATGCCGGGGCCAGCGACGCTTTCTGGCGCCAGGATCTGAAATGGGCCCAGCGCACTGCGCAGATGTTGGCCCGATACGACGTGACTTGGTTCGAGGAACCTCTGTCCCCGGATGCCCTGCACGACTATCGCGAACTGCGGCGCAGTTCGCCCGTTCCCGTCGCGGGCGGGGAAGTGCTCACGCGCCGCCAGACTTTTCAACCCTGGCTGACGGGGCATGCTTGGGACATCGTCCAGCCCGACGTGACCAAGGTGGGCGGCATCTCGGAAATGCGCAAGATAGGCTGGATGGCCCATGCCCATGGCATACGGTTGATTCCGCACGGCTGGAACACGGCCGTAGGCCTGGCTGCAGATCTGCAGCTGGCATCGGCATTGCCGGATACCCATTTGGTGGAGTACATCTCGGGATCCGTCTATGTCGATGCTCTGAAGGCCGGCGGCTGGCAACTGGATGCCGCCGGCGAATTGGAAATTCCCGGAGAACCGGGTCTGGGCATTGCCTTGGATCCTGATGTTCTCGCGAGAGTCACCGGGCAGCCGGACTTTCTGCCTGCCTAGGCGGCAACGTGCCATGTTGCCTGGCTGTTCCTGCTCGTACCGTCGGCAGTGGCCTGAGACATGTCATGTACGATCTTGAAGGTCAAGTAGCGCTGATTTCGGGCGCAGCCGGCGGCATGGGCAGGGCTCAGGCCTTGTTGTTCGCACAGGCGGGCGCTGCCGTCTGTCTGGTCGACCTCGACGAGGAACGCGGCCAGAAGGCCGCGGCAGAAGTGCAATCCCAGGGAGGTCGTTCGCTGTTCTGCCGCGTGGACGTAACGAAACGACAGGATTGGTACGGAGCCGTGGCGGCGGCCGAACAGGAATTTGGGCCCATAGGCATACTCAGCAACATTGCCGGCGCCAACGTCCGCCAACACTTCGACGCACAAACCGAGGAACAGTGGCACTTCATCGTGCAAACGGCGTTGACCGGAGCATTCCTAGGCATCAAGGCCGTGGTCCCCTCTATGCGGCGCAAAGGATCCGGTTCCATCGTCAACATGGGTTCTTTGGCGGCGCACCACGCCGGTGCGAATCCGGCCTACGCCGCCAGCAAGACGGGAATGCATGGCCTCACTCTCAGCACGGCCCAGGCATATGCGGCAGACAATATCCGGTGCAACATCGTGTCGCCCGGCCACGTGGATACTCCCTTCCTGCGGGCGAACAGACCCCACAGTCCCAACGACGCATCCACGAGCATCGATTATCCGGTCAATTACGAAAGGCGATTGGCCGCCACTCCCTTGGGCCGGCTGGTACGACCCTTGGACGTGGCGCAGGCGTTTCTGTTTCTGGCTTCCGATGCGGCCAGTATGATCACGGGCGCGCACCTGAAGGTCGACGGGGGAGCCGGGTTCGGCATTTAGGGGGCAGATAGACTCGAAACGGACGACGGCGCCCCGTTGCGGCCTGCCGCCGCAGGGCCCGGAGAAGGCTTGCTACACTCTTCCTAGATCAGACGCGAGTTTTGCCGTTCGGCTTTGGACAGTTCCCATGATCGATTGCGACATTCACAACGAGGTCCCTACTCTGGCGTCCCTGTACCCGTACTTGCCTGAACATTGGGTGGCTTATTGCGAAGAGTCGGCCTTTGTAGGACCGGATGCAGACGACTATCCGGAGCCCATGGCCACTTCTTATCATCCCGCCTATCGGGACCTCTTCGTGAACGATGCGGCCCCGGCGACTCGGGACCGCGTGGATCTGGTCCGAGAGCATGTGCTGGACAAGTGGGGCATCACTACCGGGATCCTCAATTCCTCCTATCGCATCCAGTCCATTCATTCGTTGGATCTGGCGGTTTCCATGGCCACCGCGATCAACACCTGGCAGGCGGAAGAGTGGTTGTCCCAGGACACACGCTTCAAGGCCTCGCTCGTCTTGCCCAGCCAGAACCCGGCCGCGGCCGCCGCGGAGGTCGAGCGGTGGCAAGGACACCCGGGGTTCGTACAGGTTGTACTGCCGGTCCGTTCCCGCATGCCTTACGGCAACCGCAACTTCGATCCGATGTTCTCGGCTATCGAAGAGGCCGGGCTGCGGGTGGCCATCAATTTCGGCGGAGCCCCCGGCCATCCTCCTTCCGGGATAGGATGGCCCAACACCTATTTCGAAATCTACGCCGGCATGGCCCAAGTCTTTCAGTCCCAAGTAATGAGCATGGTGTACGAGGGGGTCTTCGACCGTTTCCCCGGCCTCTTCGTAGTGCTGCTGGAAGGGGGGTTCACCTGGGTGCCTTCCTTGATGTGGCGCATGAACAAGGAATGGAAAGGTCTGCGGCACAACGTGCCCTGGGTCAAGGAACTGCCCTCCGAATACATTCGGCGCCATTTCCGATGGTCCATGCTGCCTTTGGACAGCAGCCCGGACCCTGCCCAGAATCTGGAGATTCTGGATCAGATGGGAGGCGCGGATCTGCTCTTCTTCGCCACTGATTTTCCCCACTGGCACTTCGATTCGGCCCAGGAGATTTGGCCTTCCTTCATGACGCAGGAAACAAGGCGCAAACTGAGTTGGTCCAATCCGCAGACCTTTTATAATCTGGAGACCGGCTAGCGTTGCCTCCGGGCATGGGCAGACCAAACGCGATGAAACTGCGGGAGACAGACTGATGGCTGTACCAACGACTGCACCAGCGGACAGCGTCGACGCGTCCGCCGAGACGAAGACGGCAATAATCGATTGCGACGTCCACGCCTATCTCGGCGAAGGCGCCCTGGAGAGGTTTCTTTCGCCCTTTTGGCGCCAGTTCTACGCCGACCACGGACGCCGCAGCTACGACGGCAGCCACTACCCTCGCGCCTTCCCGCAGGCGTCCCGTCACGATGCTTGGCCCCCGGACGGCTCGCTCCCCGGTTCCAACCTGGCTTTTACCCAGGAGCAGCTGATAGACGCCTACGATCTGGATTACGCCATCTTGACTCCGCTGACCGGGACCGGTGAACTCTTGAACTTGGATTTCGGCTTGGCCGCCTCGCAAGCCGTCAACGATTGGCAGTTGGAAGATTGGACGTCCCAGGACAGCCGCATCAAGGGTTCGCTCATAGTGCCCTACGAGAGCGGAGAACTGACTGCGGCGGAGATTCATCGCTGGGGCAACCATCCCGATTTCGTGCAGGTGCTGTTGATCACCCGGACCCGCGAGCCCTTGGGCCAGCGAAAGTATTGGCCCATGTACGAAGCCGCGCTGGAATACGATCTGCCTATCGCGGTCCATTTCGGGGGCGCCGGAGGACATCCTCTGACCGGGGCCGGCTGGCCCAGCTTCTATATCGAAGATCACGCGGGTATGGCCCAGAGTTTTCAGGCTCAAGTGATCAGTCTGGTCAGTCAAGGCGTTTTCGATCTTTTTCCCACTCTGAAGTTCGTGCTGATCGAGGGCGGTTTCGGCTGGCTGGCTCCCTTGATATGGCGCCTGGACGCCACCTACAAGAAACTACACAAGGAACTCACCCGGGTACAGCATCTGCCTTCCCACTACATCCGCAAGCATTTCTGGATTTCCACGCAGCCCATGGAAGAGCCGCTGGCTGCTCACCAATTCATGGAAATGCTGGACCAGCTGGATATGGCGGACAAATTGATGTTCGCCACCGACTATCCACACTGGGACTTCGACGCTCCGGAGCGGGCTCTGCCCGCCTCGGTTCCGGCGGAGACCCGCAAGATGATCATGGCGGAAAACGCGCGCCGCCTCTACAAGCTGCCTGGCTGACGCCCGATGCCTAAATACGCCGTGGCCACCGTAGCCGAGATTCCGGTCGGCCATCGCAAGATCGTGGAAGTGGCCGGTCGCACTGTCGGGGTTTTCAACGTCAAGGGGGAATTTTTCGCTCTACGCAACACGTGCCCCCACCAAGGCGGTCCGCTGTGCAAGGGGCGTGTCACTGGATTCCTCTTCGGCGAGAAACCAGGCGAACTGACCTACACTCGCCAGGGAGAGATTTTGCGCTGCCCGTGGCATGGCTGGGAGTTCGACATTCGTACCGGCCAATCTTGGCATGCCCCAGACAAGATGCGGGTGCGTCGTTACGACGTGACGGTCGAGGGGGGCGAAATGGTCAAAGGGCCTTACATCGCCGAGACTTTCCCGGTGGAAGTGGCAGGCCAAGTGATTTTTGTCGACATCAATACGGGACCCACGAAATCCCAGAGACAAGCCCAACCAACGGCATCTGGACCCAAGTGATCACGGCCTCGGCGCCGCCCATCCGGCGAAGCTCGTTGGGCACCTGCCCGGAGCAAGCTCGGCCAAGTCTTCTCCCGCCTCTCTCTAGCCCACGCGAGGACGGGCTCCATCAGGACTCGCTTTGAGGACATCCGCTACGTCGCCCACCGGGTTCGCGTCCGGTTTCCCACAACGCGGGACGTTTAGGCCTGCACCCCAGACCAGTATGGACGCGGACGGCACCGTGAATGTGGCAGACCAAGCACGCCGACGGCGTGCTGTGGGTTCCTCTTGGAACTCGAGCTTGAAGGCCAAGGACACGCCGAGAAGCCGGCTGCTGTGGTCAGTTCCACCGCCAGGATCGTACCTTCGACCGAGACAAGGTCGCTATTGCTTCCGACGCCGTGAGGAAGATGCTCGCGGGTGTTCTTCACGTCCCGTTCTGCGGGAGTACGAGCTTCGTACTCGTCACCCCAGAAGATTCAGGGCGCGGTTGAAATCCTACGTGCACTGTTATCGATCCGCCGCGCCGAGTCAAGACCAGCCTCCTGCCACGTTGGAGCAACTGGAGGAGATCGCCGAAGATCTGCTACTGGGAGCAATGTCGGGGGACTGGTCAGACAGAACGACTCAGAGCGGCTCTCGAATACCGTCGATGTCGTTCTCATCGGATCACAAGTCGGCTAGAGTCACAGTTTTTCATTCGATATAGCATAGGAGCGGAAAGGGTATGCCGAAGTACATGGAACAGTTCGAGAGAGCTGAGAGGTACTACGAGCGATTCCGGAAAATCAATGACGGAGTTATTGTGTCTTCAGCAGACACCGAGCAGTACATGCCGTCAAGCTTGGATTACGAAGACGACGTTCGATCGTTCTTCGTGCATTGCTACCATGTTAAGGACTGGATCATAAACGACCCTGAGGTTTGTGAGGCGGATAGGAAAAGGCTCAAGACCAAGGTCGAGGATTTCATCGAGAAGAAGGATTCACTCAAGCTTTGCAACGATATTTGTCAGGGAGTGAAACATCTTTATCGCAACAGGCCTTCCCGTAGCGGCGACCAACCAGAATTCTCTGGCTCTGATACGAGAATCTGCCTGGGTGGTTCAATCCAAAAGTTCGATACGAAGTATTGGGTCCAGTGGAAGAATAAGAAGCTAGATACATTCGAATTGGCGACAAGGGCCATGAACGCTTGGCGGTCGTTCATTCACGAGATGTAGCAATGCTGACCGCGTACCGAGCCGCTACAGTCATTGCACCCTGCACGCTCTTTGAGGTAATTGAAGGCAACCACGCCGACAACCGCATCCTGGAGTACTCAGTCGAGACCGACGCCAACTATCTCGTCACCGGTGACCGACGGCATCTGCTGCCCCTTGAGAAATCCGGAAGTGTGAGGATACTCGACGCTTCCCGTTCGTACTGAGTGGACGAGCCGACAACGGCGAATGCACCAGGATCTCACAGAGGCGAACAACACCATAGCGCTACCGGCTCCTGCTCTCGGTGGCTCTCTACGCAGCATTGGAAACCCGCGAGCCTGGAGACGGGGAGGCCGAAAGGCTGCTGGAGCAGAGGCGAGTCGCACTGCTCACCACCAAGGAAATCAAGGGGAGCTGTAACGGCCTTCCGGGAGTTCGGGAACGCGAGCACGTTCTCGGAGCGCAAGGCCCGCATCTGTCACTTCGTCCAGAGCATCAAAGCGGGAGACGAGCAATATTGACCTATACCATCTCTATGCCCAGCGATGGCGTGACTACAGATGCGGACGCGGTTCTCGATTGCGCCCAGTCCGACCCATCAAGAGTCATAGTGCCGAGAGTATGAGCACGAAGGGCTGGGAGTCGCCGAGAGCATAATTCCCCGAGGCCGTTCGACCGAGTCGCCGAGAGCGGCTCGTCTTTTCGGTTTTGGAAAAATCGAAAGTCCGCCTCTACAAGGGGACTGCACCGTTCTCGCTGCTTTTCGATTGCTTCTTTGCCGAGGTCTTCTGCAGTTTCTCTACAGAGCGTGGCGGCGGCTTTTACGCGCCGGCTACACGCGGCATGGAAGATGTCTCACGTTCCATTTCGGCTTGCAGAAACCGATGCATCAAATTGGCCCGTAGACCCGCATATTCCGCATCGTGGAACAGGTTGCGAGTCTCGCCTGGATCCTGTGCCAAATCGAACAATTCGCCTTCGCCCGTACCCCGATACAGAGTCAGCTTGTACTGCTCGGTCACCAAGGTGCGGAGATGCACCGTCGTGGGATTGTGACGATTCTCCACCAGGGCCCAGTCCCGGACGCTCGATACGTCTCCTTGCCATGCCGGCCATTGGTTTACCCCTTGCATGATCGAAGGGGTTTCTCCGCCTGCGGCCGCCAGAAACGTCTGCGGATAGTCCACCAGGCTCTGCAGGGCTTCGGAGGTCTGGCCGGCCGGTACGCTCCCCGGCCGGCGTACGATCATCGGTACGCGGATCAGGTCCTCGTAATGGAACGGACCCTTGGCGATCAGTCCATGGTGCCCCACGAAGTGGCCGTGATCGGACGTGAATACCACCAGGGTGTTCTCGGCTAGACCACAATCGTCCAACGTGTCCAAGATGCGGCCTATATTGGCGTCCATCAGGCCGACCATGCCGTAATACAGGGCCATGCTGTACTTCAATGCTGCTTCGTCGTGCAGATGCGAATGGAAACCGTGTACGTTATGCCCGCCCGGCTCGTTCCAAGCCGAGAAATCCGGTGTGGGCTGCTGAGTCAAATGGTGATGCCGGGGCATGTTCTCGAGCTCGCCGGGACACAGGCGACCGATTTGCATGTCTTCCGGGTCATACAGAGAAGCCCAGGGTTCCGGAACCACGTAGGGAGGATGGGGATCGAAAAAACTGGACCAGAGAAAGAAAGGGCGCCCGGCTGCGGCGTTCTGCCGGATGTGAGCACAGGTGCGCTCGCCCACCCAATGCGAGTGATGAAATTCTTCGGGCAGATCCCAGGCGCTTCCGTTGCGCAAATAGTGGCTCCGGTATTTGTCGTCGGGATCGGGAGGCCAACGTTGGAAAAACTCTGGCCAATGGGATAGACCCCGCTCCTCCATCCAGAGCGCGTAGTGCTGTCCCACATGGGATTCGTGGCCGTGCATGCGGGCGGTTTCCACGTGCTGAAATCCGTACCAGTTCCCCTTGAACGCGCGCCAATAATCCAGATCGCGGAGCAAAGGCTGACATTCGATGGAGGAGGATGCGGGCGTGGAAGCCAAAGGCTGGAAGTGCGCCTTGCCGATCAGAGTAGTGACATAACCCATCCGGGTGAATTCCTCGCCGACCGTAGGGACGTCTTCGGACAATTTGACGCCAATGGCCCAACACCCGTGTCGGGACGGATATTGTCCGGTAATGAGCGAGGCACGGGTCGGAGAGCAAGTCGGGTTGGGACAATAGGCCCGATCGAACCGCGTCCCTTCGGCACACAGCCGATCCAGGGCCGGGGTGTTGATGCGGGGATTGAGAGCCCCCAGCGTGTTCCAGTGCTGCTGATCGGAGGTGACGAGAAGAATGTTCAGGGGAGAAGCCATGACCTGAAAGAGGAGTGGACGTATAAGGCAGTCTGATCATAGGGCGTACCAGGCACAGGTACAAAGGGAACGCTAGCCAACGTCAAGCGGGGGCTTGGGGTCCGTATCGACCGCATCGGATCTCCGCTTGCGCCAAGCGACGTGCCGCTTGGAGTCCTACCCCCTGCGGCAGTATCCATGTGTTTCCGCGTGAGGAAGCAACAGCCGAGAGCAAGTTTTTCGTCTTCCCGGAGCAGGGCGAGAATAGGGGGTAACGTTATCCCTCCGGCTTGCGGCTTCGGTTCGCGCACGAAACAGTTCGACATGAAGACGGCGCAACCTTGGTCCTGATCATGG
>DAOUKB010000047.1:0-10057 GCA_034421855.1 Anaerolineales bacterium | reverse complement strand
CGTCTGTCCAACGACCCCGTACGGGAACTGCCCATCGCGGCGGAGCAGCAGCGGCAAATTACCCGGCTCCGACTCGACAAAGTCCGCGCGGACCTGCAGGCTGCCGTGACCTGAACCGTCGGACGGCCTGCTCGTCCGCAGCGCTGCGGGAATCCGGCGCCTGGGAATCAGCGAAAGCCGCCCGTCTGCGCGCGGAGGTGCTGGATCGCGCCGGTACCCCTGCCCAACAGAAAGAGACCCATGCCCACGGCTACGGCCAAAGCCATGGAAGGCACATAAGGCAACAGGGACGCCAGCAAGCCGGCGCCCAGCATCAAGAGCAGGCTCGCGGTACGTACCCACCACCCCCCTAAGAGCAGGAGGGCGGAGGCCAGGAGCAAGCCGCTGACGGCCAGCACTTCCAGGGGTTGCTGCGAGTCCACTTGTTCCGCCAGTGTAGTCAGCACGCTGAGGGCCGCCAGCGGGCGCAGGCTGGTAGGCAGCCACACCTGACGCCAGTTTCGGACGCGCCCCCGCCGCAATTTAGCCTGCAAAGCCAAGGCGGCGGGCACGCCCGTGACATAAGCCCAGTCGCGGGCAAAGCTGCCGATCAACAGGACGGTCAAGCCCGCCGCCGTCGCCTGCACCAGTTCCCCGTGTACCCCTGGCCAGAGGGCTATGCCCACGCCTGCCATCTGCAACCCCGCGATGTGGCGGCGGGTGGCGCTTTCCGGCCAGTCGGATACCGGCCGGCCCCGCCGCTGCCGCCACCAGATCCCCCAGGCAAAGGCCGGCCGCAACAAAGCCACGGCCAAGAACCAGACCGGCAGTTCCAGATTCGTGATGCCCACTCCGACGGCAATCAGGACCCCTAAGCCGTCGGCTTCGATGTCCAAGGCCGCGCCCAGGTGCGAAACTCGCCCGCGGCGGCGCGCCGTGTATCCGTCCAGCCCATCCAGAGCGACGGCGACAGACCACAGCGCTACGGGCCCCCAATCCAGCAGACTGCCCGGTACCAGCGGCGGCAGCAGACTGGCCAGCATGGCCAGCAAGCCGGTCCGTACCAGGGTCAACTGATTGGCCGCCCCCAACGTCGCCCAAATCTGGTCTGGGGCTCCCGGCGGATGGTTCTGGGCTAGGCGCGGCCACGTGAAAACCCATACTACGACCGCGACCAGAGTCGCCAGCAAGACCCTCGGCATCCAAAGGTCGACCGCCAACCCATACAGGCCCCAAGCCCACACTCCCAAAACCGCGGCGTACAGAGCCATGGTCCTGCCGGCCTGCCGCCGCAGGACAGACAACGGGTCCGCGGTCACGACGGCTCACGGTCGAGCGCAGGCGACACGGGCCGTAGGACGGCTCGGGGCATCAGCCCTCTGCCGCCAGCGGCATCGGTACGAAGAATTCCTGCACGCCGTCCACGTACGCGGCGATGGTATAGGGCAGCAGCGTGATCCACAGGCCGGTGGCGCCGTTGCGAATGACCGGATTCCAGGCGCTTACGGCCGCCAGATCCGGCAGGCCGCGGCGCACTGCTTCCTCTATCTGGGCCTCTGTCCGGCCCCGGTCCGGGCGCTCCCGCATGCGCCGATGTTCGATAGCGGCCGCCACGATGGCTTCCAAGGCCTCGGCCTCCTCCCACACCAGAACATCTTCCCAGTCCAGGCGACTGCCTGCGGCGTCGAAAGTCCAGGCTCCCACGTTCAGATTCCCGTGGGCCCCGCCCGTGTACTCCCAAAGCAGCAGCCGGCCCGTCTGCCAGTCGCCCGGGGCCCAATAGAGGTTGGCGTCGGCGGTGATCAGCTGAAAAGGCAACAGGTGCGTGATGGGAAATTCGCGGGCGAAATCCAGAGCCGCAGCTCCAATTTCCCGAGCTTTGCCCTCGATGAAGCTCCGGGCCGCCGCATCGATCTCCGGCACCAGCGTCAGGAGTCCCGTCGGCGTGCGGAACATGGTCACTTGCTCCAACGCAGGTTCGGTCGGCAGAGGTTCGCGCCGGAATACCAGACCGTCGAGCAGAGGGGCCATCTCTGCCGAGGAGATGGGCGTGCCGGAAAAGAAGGAAAGGACCGGCATTCCCGCGGGCGTCGGGGCCGTGGGATCCGGATCGACGACTACGTACCGGTTGTTGATGAAGACGCTGTCCAGCCGGAACAACTCCTGCATCTGGGCTCCGTCCAGAATGTAGGCTGTCTGCGGAGGTGGTTCTCCCTCCCCGTCCAAGTAGGGCAAATGGAGATTGTGCAGTTCGATGCGTTCGTACCGCGCAGCCCTGGCCTGCAGCGCAGCGCTATAGGCGTTCAGATCCAAGGGCATGGGTACCCACATGCCCAGTACGAAGAGGCGGCCGCCCGAGGCGAACCCGTCCTGACTGCCGAGGCGGGATCCCATGACGGCGAAGTCCCGCACCCATTGGAGGGGGCCGGTCGTTTGCCAGCCCGGTTGGCCTCCCACCATGTAGGCGTCGAACTGGCCGGACATGACCTGACTTTGAAACAGCGCCAGTTGGACCTGATGTCCCAATTCCAAGGGATCCGGGCTGTGAATCCACGTGTCGGCTTGGGCATCGAACAGGAAGTAGTCGGCCGGGAGGCAGACTAGGGCATAGTTGCGGTCCGTCAACTGCTGCCGTACGAATTCCGGGGCATTGGGCAGGCAAGGTTGCTCCTGCGCCTGGACGGGCGAGGCCGGGCTCGCCAGAATCAGCAGCAAGGCACAGGCAGCCCAGCACCCCCCCGAGGCCCACAGACCTCGGCTCGACCGCCACAGAGACAAGAGAGTTCGGATTTGCATAAAGTCCTCCATTGCGCCGCGGCCAGGTTCAGGCTGGACCCTGTGCCAGATGTGTATTGAGCCGGGCTTCCAGAGCGGTTACGATGCGGTCCGGCTCTTCCCCGCCCAGCCAGCAGGCCGCCATGCCCTCGTCGAATACGCCGCTGATTTCTTTGGTCCGCAAATTGGCCGGCCCCGTGTAGGCCTCTACGTGCGCCATGGCCTGCGCGAACACGGCATGCGCCGGCCGCTGCAGAGAATCATCTTGCCACACGTCCGCCCGGGCCCCGGGTACTCCGCCTTGCGTGGCCAGCGCCACGCCGGTATTCCGATCCGTCAGGAACCGCAACCAATTCCAAGCCTCGGCCTGTACGGAGGACCGGCGCAACAGACACAGAGGTTCGATTTCCAGCATGGACCCGGATCGACCGTCGGGACCGCTCGGCAGCGGCACCACCCCGAAGTCGAAATCGACCGCCACCTGGGTTTCGGCGATCCAGGCGCCCCAATAGCCGTTTTGGGACAGGGCCACGTTGCCCTGCTCGAAGGCATATGCGCTGCGCGCGTCCGGGGTGGGCATCGCGCCGTCTACGTGCATGAGGCCGTGCAGCAGCGTCAGCGCGTCGAGGACCGGCGGACTTTGGAGCAACGCCCGATTGCCGTAGGCGTTGTAGAATTCCCCGCCCAGCGATCGGATCAGGATCAGGACGTGCGGCAGGGTCAGCCCCAAGTTGACCCCGTAGGCGGTTACGGAGCCGGCTTCGGTCCGCGTGGCGGCTAGGGCCAGACTGCGCAGATCGTCCCAGGTCCAGTCGCCGTCCGGCGGAGGGGGATCCTGCCCTGCCGCCGCCAGCAGATCCAGATTGACGTAACAGCCGATCCGGCCCGGATGGCAGGCCCAAGGCAAAGCCATGGGCTGCCCCTGAAAGGTAGCGGCATCCAGCGCGGGCTGCAGATAGGGATTGCCGGCCGTTTCCAGCTGCGCCATCCAGGCGGCCAAAGGGGCCAGCCGACCAGCCTGGGCCAGCCGATGAAAATCCCCGCTGTCGAAGGGCAGCCAGAAGGCATCCGCGGCCGTGGCTTCCGCCATGCGCGCCTCCAGGCGGGGCAGATATCCGAGCGGCGGGCTGACCTCGACTTTCAGATCCACGTCCGGATAGGCTTCGTGGAAATCCACGGCGCGGGCCGACACGGCATCGCCGTACACTCCGCTGCGGACATGAAAATGCACAGTGGTCGGCTGGCCTGCCGGACGGCCTGCGGCAGCGGGATCCGCCGGGACGGCTACGGGGGCTACGGGGGTTGTGCAGGCCGCCAGACCGGTCAGCAAACTGCCGACTCCGGCCAGCTGCAGAAAGCCGCGGCGGCTCAGTCCCCCGCGGCGGTCACGCCGCCGCGGCCGGCTGGCCATGGCCTCGTCGTCCATGACATGTGCCTCCCGCCAGGAGCCCGTCGGTCGACGCCCTAGCGCAGGAGCGAGAAACTCCGTTCTTCACAGGTGATGCATTCCACCAGCGCCGAATGGCCGGCCGCGGTCTGGGCCGCGGCCCGCTGCAACGCCGGTATGATTTCGGCCGGGTCCGTGACCTTCTCGGTATAGGCTCCCAACGCGTCCGCCAGCTGGGCGTAGTCCCCGGACAGAAACTTGGTGCCGTATTTCTCGGTGGCGACGGGCAGATGTTTTTCGTATCCGCCCATGGCGGAATTGTTCACCACGACGGTCAGGATGGGCACCTGGGAGCGCACCGCGGTCTCGATGTCCATACCGGCCATCCCCACGGCGGCGTCGCCCATGAAGTTGACCACCAGTTTCTCGGGCGCGGCCAGTTTGGCCCCGATAGCCAGCCCCAGAGAGTATCCCAGCTGGGTGGATTTGCCCCATCCGATGTAGCTGCGGGGCGTCTTGGTCACATAGAAAGGCGAAATCTGATCCCGGGGATTGCCGGAATCGGCCGTGACGATGGTCTGCGACACGTCAAAGGCGATCTGCATGTCGTGAATGACCCGGTACGGATTGATGGGTTGCTCGGCGGAAGTCAGCTTGGGGCGCCACTCGGCCTGCCATTGCCCGCGGGCCGCTTTCAGACGGCGCGCACGGTGGCGGTCCGGATCCAAGGTCTTGCCCGTCCCCAGCCGCTGCCGCACTTCCTGCACCAATGCCTGCAGCGCCAACTGCGCGTCGCCCAACAGCGCGCAGTCTGCCGCATAGTCCTTGTTGAGGTCCGTTTCGTCCAGGGCGGCGTGAATCAAGATCTTGCCGGCGGGCATCGGGGTGGTCAGGAACGTGCGTGTGAAGCTGGTACCTACCCCAAAGATGCAGTCCGCCTCGGCCAAGTATGCCTTGAGGGGCCCGGGCCCCGTGTAGGTGCCCGTCCCCAGCGACAGGTCATGATCTTCCGCAAAGCCGCTCTTGCCCGCCAGCGTGGTCATGACGGGAGCTTGCAGCAGCTCGGCCAGTTGCGTAAGCTCCGCGGAGGCCCCGGCCCGGAGCACGCCGTGACCGGCGTGAATCAAGGGCGTCTCGGCCTCGAGCAGCAACTGCGCGGCTCGGCGCACGTCCGCCGGGTCCGGGCCCGAGCGGGGGGAGACGGGCGGGGTGTAGTGCAGAGGCTCGGTCAATTCCGCTTGGCCCACGTCGGCAGGCACTTCCAGCATGACCGGTCCGGGCTTGCCGGTCCGCAACAGCGTGAAGGCCCGGCGCAACATCTCGGATACCCGATCCGGATGGTTGATGCGGCCCACCCACTTGGTCACGTGTTGGTAGTTTCGCACGGCATCGAATTCGGGCGGCACGTCCAGCCGTCGACTGCCGGCCTGCCCGGGCAGGCAGAGTACCGGGACCGAATCCGCAAAAGCCTGCGCCACCCCCGCGAACGCGTTTTCGATGCCGGGACCGGCCTGCATGGCACAGACTCCGATGCGGCCGTCCGGGGCAATCCGCGAGAAGCCGTCCGCAATGTTGATCACGGTCCGTTCGGTGCGGGCCATGACGGGGCGGATCCCCGCCTCCGCCGCATATTCGATGAGCGCATTGGCCGGGAAACAGCTCAGGAAATCTACGCGTTCCCGTTTCAGAATAGCCACTATGGCTTGATAGGCATTCATGAGGCGGCGGTCTCCAACTTCAGGATCGTTCTAGGATTAGGGAGAGAGCACGAAAACTGCACTGGGTTCGACTTGCCGTACGCAACCCGACCGGCGGTTTCAGCGTACCTATTCTACAGGCTGGGCGGCGGAATGCGCCGGCGGGTCTGTATCGGGTTCGCGCAGCTGGTTCCGTAGAAGACGGACCGGGAAGGATGGACATGTTCAAGGGTTGTCTGGTAACCCTGGCGATCGTCATACTCGTGATGCTGGGTTTGCGCCTCGTCTTCGCTACCCTGGGCGTCATTGGAACGGTTATTACTGCCGTGTTGGCCGTAGTTCCAGCGTGGATCTGGGCAATCGGCGCCGTTGCCGTCCTGATCTGGGCCGCGCGCACCCGCAGCCAGCCGGGTATTCGTTAGTCGAGAAGGGCTGGTTTTCCGCCTGCCCCGGGCCTGTTGCCTCGATGGCTGCAGCGTACGCGTAGCGGCCTCGCGACCGTCGAGAGCACCGCGGAATGCCGACGGCATGGAGGCGACACGCGAGGCCGAGTTCCGGTTCCCGACGTCGGGGCCGCGTTGTGCAAGTCCCAAGCACATGCTCTGTAATGGGACCAAGTCTTTCCGAAACTGCGAAGCTTTGGCCCCTTCCATAGTGAGTCCACGACCGCCGTTCATCCATGCCGTGTGGGCCTGACCCTCTCGGAGTCGGGATATCGGCGGTTGCCTCGACCTTGGCTCCACAGGGCTGCGTAGGCTTTGGTTGCGGGACCGAAGCGTAACGATGTGGGTCGTCGTGCCGCTGCTTGGGGCAGCCGTTTGCGGAAACGAAACCGATACGGACGCCCCAGTCTGCGTCACGCCCTCCGTAACGAGTCGGGGCGAAACTTGGTTGCGATGACCGACAGCCCGGACAGCAGGAAGCAGATTAGGCCCAACGTACGATAGGTTTGGAAGACATGAGAGGTGAAGAACTCCGTCGTGCGGATCAGCAGAGGGGATAGGAACTGTCCCAGGAAAACGAAAGTGTTGAAAATGCCCAACACACGACCGCGGACCGGGACCGGCGCAATGCGGCTGAGCCACGCTGCCCCATTGGGGATCGCCAGCCCTATGCCAATCCCCAGCAACATGTTGCCGACTAGGACGTGCCACAGCGCTTGAGCGGCCGAAACCGCCAGAAATCCTACTCCGAACATGAGAAAAGCGAGAGTGAAGACGGCGAGAGGGCCGACTCGCCTGGCCACTCTCTTGAAGTTCCATCCCGTAACGGCCGCCAATGCGGAGGCGGCCATGATCGTGAAAGAAAACAGCTTCGGATCTTCGAAGCCCAGTTCCTGCATCCGAAAAGGATGAGCCGTAAAGAGCGTATAGATCATGGCCATCGCGATACAGCCCGTAATCCATACGAAAACGGCAGCAGGCATGGATGTACTGCGCAGAAACGCCGGCAACTCGCCTTGCGGTATGCGTGCTGCTTTGCCTTCCTCCGTGACATGCGTCTGCATGCCGAATCGTATGAAGGGCAGCAAAGCGGCCGACCACAGATACAGGAGGAACGGCGCTCGCCAATGCACCGCAGCGAGCAAGCCTCCCGCCAGGGTATAAATCACGGCGGCCGCATTGATGAACGCGGACTGCTTGCCCAGCAACTCTTGACGCTGGGCTTCTGCGGGCAAAGAACCCAACAGGGACGTGGTGCTGGTGGATATGCCGGCTATGGCGATGCCCAAAACGAAGCGGCCTGTCAGTAGCGAGGCATAACCCGCAGACCATGCACCGCTTGCTCCACTGACCATCAAGACCAGCACCGAGACCGCCAAAACCCGCCAGCTGCCGTACCGGTCCGCGGCCCAGCCCGTGACGGGAGCCGACAGAACCACGCCGAGAGCCGGCGTGACGATCAGGTAACTAGCCATCAGAGTGCCGTGCCGGAAGTGCGCCAAATACTCTGCCATGGCCGGCAAAGCCGGAGCGACGAGGGCCCCGGACATGACGGTCAGCATGCTGACCACCAGCAGGGTGCCGGTGACCAGCCGCGCGTGTTTCATGCCGGGCGCAAGCTTTGGATGAGCGGGACGGGCACAGCGGTCAATTCCTGATACATTCGACCATAGAATTCGTCCCTGTGGTGCGGCGTGACGTCGAGGGCCGCTTGCTTGAACAGCCGGCACAAGCGTTGCATCAACGCAGTTTGGTCGAAGCGCCGGGCGAAGACTGTAGTCTCTCGGCGTATGGCGGCCCGGCGTGCGGAGACGGGTTGAAAAAGCGGCCCAGACATTCCATCAGTCCATTCCTGTCTCGAGCAGGATGGAAGGAAGTCCCTTCTGCCGTTTCATAGACGAACTCACAGGTACGTCGGAGGCAATGACCGGTACTCCGCGGTCCTGTGCTTCCAGCAATACGAAGCATTGCATATCCGCGTCGGGTGCATTGACGAGAACGTCCAACCGATCCAGGTGGGCGCCTACGGCGCGGTTGGCGACGAATCCCGTACATGTGACCCGCTGCGTCAATCCTTGGGCGGCCGCGGTATATCGAAACGCCTCCAGCCGGCCGCCGTCTCCAATCATCATCAAGTCGGCGTTGGCGTCCTGCTTCAGGCAGAACATGGCGGCCCGTGCCAACGCCCGGCTGCCCTTCTCCTGCGTTACGCGCCCCACTATGCCTATGATGTGCCGTTCAGACGCGGGCGGGGCCGCGGGTTTTTCCGCAAACCATGACGCAGGGAGTTCCGAAGGCACTACGTGGAGCGGACGCCCAGTTTCTGCAGGTCGTGGGCGATCACGCCCGACGGCGCCAGGACGAGGTCGCATTGATTGGCAAACCCTGCGCAGAAGGTCTGCACCGCTGCGGGAGTCAGGCTGGCGCCGTCGCCGTAGTACATGAACTCTTCCAACTTGGTGTGATGCGTATATATACATATATATACCAGAGGCAGAGCCGGCTCGTCGGCCAGCCGCGTGGCCACTGGACCCAGCTGAAATGGACCATGAATATGGATTACGTCGGGTTTGAAAGCAGATGTCCGACGATACGGAGCCGCGTCCGGAGCTATCCGGAAGTCGTTTGCGATGATTCCGTCCCAGTCTGTCGGGGGCAACCGCCGTATCTCCGCATCGCTGTCGTCTCGGAGATCGAATTGAGGAGTCGGAACCAGCGCATTCCATGCAGTCTGGTGCAGTCCGTCAACCAAACTGTGGACACTGCGTGTCGCTCCCCCTTTGTCGGGAAAGTAGGAATTGGCAATGATTCGGAATATTCATTGGTCCTCCGAATCCCTGGTTGCCGCATACGCTGCATTGCAATCTTGTCGGCCGGGCAGACATCCAATTCCGTGACCTTGCGAACAGAGAGACTTGCTCCGGGTTTGCTGCCCTGTACTCTTCATTACGGGACGCAGCAATGCGGGACTCCATAAGGAAGGCGAAAGCCACCACGATACCTTTCTCGACTACCGGCGGGTCGTTCGGATCGGCCGGTATCGGGTTGTCTACCATGAACATCCGCACAACTCGGACTTGACCGTATCCGAGGACCTGCCGAGTGTGACGGAACAACTCGGACCAACCGGGTACGGTCTGTAGATTTCCTTTGCCGGCTCGACCCGGGCCGTTCCGATTGCCCGCATCTCTCTGTGGGGCGATCTGCGTGCGAGCTCTCACCTTCGAGTTGGTGCATCACCGCAGTAAGGCTTCCGGTTGTATGCATAGCCAAGGCCGCCAAGCGGTGGTGCCGTTTGGTCAAGATCTGAAAGCGGTGGTGGGCGGCTTGGGCCATGACCACAAAGACCTGCTGTACGTAGCGGTCGGGGATCGCCTCATGAAGCAGATCCGACATGGAGTTGACGAAGACGGTGTGCGGCCGCCGCCAGTGCAGCGGTTGGGACAGGTGCTTCGGCCGCCGCGGCGGGTCGAAGCCCTGCGCGTAGGGATGCCTCGGCACGCCGCGCCAGCATTCGGCGAACCGTAGCGCGTAGCAGTGCGCGCACCCGGCGGACACCTGCGTACCGAGCGGTGGCCCCCAGGCCGCCGGTCCGCCGCGCTACAATGAAGCCGACACCAGACATGCCTTGGATCTGCGCCATGCCGCCGAGATTCGGGGTGTCGCAGACGGCCCCGTATCTCTCAGTATGGGGAGAAGCGAAATGGAGACGATCAACCAGGGCGCGTACCGGGATCTGAAAGCGGTGGGGATGGAGGACGCGCAGGCACAAGTCG